>JBBQZU010000007.1:0-139189 GCA_038207425.1 Flavobacteriales bacterium
GTGGCTCGCGACTTTTTTGAAACTGCCCAACGGCATACCTTCCCACGATACCTTCAACCGATTTTTTGGCATGCCCGATCCGTTCGCGTTCGAGACAGCTTTTGGCAACTGGGTGGCCGCGCTCATGGTTGGCGCGGAAGGCGAAGTGGTGGCCATAGAAGGAAAAACGACTCAGGGGGCAAAGGTAAACGGCAAGTCGCCCATCCACATGGTGAGCGCATGGACGTGCGAGAACGGCCCTGCAATCGGTCAGGTGAAGGTGTCCGAAAAGTCGAACGAGATAACGGCCATCCCAGAGCTGCTCTCCAAACGGGCGATAGAAGGCTGCCCACGGTCACCATAGATGCCATGGGCTGCCAAGAAAACATTGCCTTATTCATAAATGCGGCGAAGGCCGAATATGTGCTTGCCGTGAAAGGCAATCAGGGCAGCCTGTATGAAGAGATAATCGACGAGTTCAGGTTTGCATCCAAACGATCGCAGAAAGCCGAAATGGACTTTTGGCATGGCCGAATAGAAACGCGGAAATGCACAGTATTGACGGAGTGCAAGCACATCTCAGACCCAAAGAAGTGGGCCGACCTGCAACCCCTGGTGCGAATGGAAAGCATACGGGAATTCAAGAAAACAGTGAAAATAGAAACAGCCACAAGGTGCTACGTCAGCTCGCTTGATGGGGACGAAGGCAGTTTTCAGAAGAGAATGCGCAACCACTGGCATGTAGAGAACAAATTGCACTGGGTGCCCGACGTGTCCTTTGGCGAAGATGTCAGCAGGAAGCGTGACGGCGATGCCGCACAAAACTTTTCCTAGATTACCAAAATCGCTATCAACATGCTGAAAAACGAGAAAACATGTAAGCTTGGAGTCAAGTACAAGCGGAAAACAGCGGGTTGGGATGAAAATTATTTGCTTATTTTATTCGTTATTTAAACGCGTTTGCCCTGACGAAACACATTCAAATGTAAAGAATTGATAAAAAAAATGTTAAGATACGCGTGATAATAGAACAGTTAAGAAAGAAAAGCGTTTCTTTATAGTATTAAAATTTTAGAAATGGCAAGAAAGAAAAAGGCAGAAGACGCAAAAGAGTTGATGCCCAACATAAAAGTACGACTCGACGGAAAAACAATCATCACTATACGCGACATGGCGAAATTCGATTTCTGGAAAGAGAAGTTTCCCAATGCAGTGGTAATTTCCTAAAAAATATCCGGCTTATGCCGGATTTTTTGTTTTGCTATTCATTGCTAAGAACTTCCTGAATCTGATCTATATACTTTTGCTGGAAGATGCCACGTGCTGCCCATTTAACTCTGCCATCAGCACCAATGAGCAGAAAATAGGGCTCCTTCTTATCATCAACACCAAATTCATTGAAAGGCTCCCTTGGGCCGGAATAGATCAATAAATTGTCTATTACGAGTTTTTCGTTATTCTCTCGTAACTTTTTTACAACATTTGGTTTTGAAATTTGACTTGCACCAGTGAATAGTGGTATGAACCATACTTTCACATCGTACATCTGATCCATGAGTCCGGTCTTGGTAATGTACCTGTTAAAAACAGGAACCTGCCATGTACGAAGCTCGTTTTCAGCTTTTTGGCTAGTACCAATACCAATGAGAACAAATCCCTTTCCGAATAGATTTTCGCTTTGGTACTCTGTGCCGTGCACATCTTCAAGTGGCACTTGTGGAAATGATTTACCAACCTGACTAAATCCGGAAAACGAAGTGAAGACAAAGAGCAACGTCAAAAGCTGATTGGCCAACGCACTGCAAATCAAAGCCTGGCAATACTTTTAATACTCACCACTTCCTTAGGCCAGTCGCCCATGCCATTAAATTTGCCGGTTGGTACTTGCCTAATTTGATTTACTACATCCATACCAGCCGTTACTTTGCCAAAAACAGCATAACCCGGATTGCCTTGGTTATAGTTTAAAGAGCTATTGTCAACCACATTGATAAAGAACTGGCTTGTCGCGCTGTTAGGATCATTTGTTCTGGCCATTGCAAGAGTTCCGACAAGATTCTTCAATCCATTGCGACTTTCGAGTTCTATAGGGGCATTGGTTTGCTTCTGAGTACCGTCAGGAATAAATCCCCCGCCTTGAATCATAAAATTTGATATCACCCTGTGAAAAATAGTGCCATTGTAGTAACCTTTGTCAACGTAAGAGAGAAAATTCTCGACAGTAACAGGTGCATTTTGCGCATCAAGCGCTATAGTAATCTCTCCTAAACTCGTAGTCATTACTACATAGATATCCTCTTTTGCCGGTTCATTCATTTTCTCTTCGTTTTGCTGGGTTAATTCGTCATTTGTTTGAGCTTGTTGTAGTCCTTTTGGCTCAGGCACTCCGTTGCACGCAATTAAAACTGCTGCCAGTGAGTATAGTAGAGTTCGTGTTTTCATGAATGCAAATGTAAGGTCTCTGAAGTGTTTATGGAGGTTTTTGCGAAAGTTAAAATATGCGCTTATGCTGAGATGGTTAAGATATGATACATTAAGCACTAAGTTTACTGCGAAGACATTGAAGTTATTCTAACATAATATAATTCAATATACTCACATTGAATACATTACAAAAACTCATTCGCAATGTTTGCAAGTTCGCTTCGCTCGCCTTTTTGCAGCGCAATATGTGCTGCAATGGGGTGGTCCTTTACCCTGTCAATCAGATAAGAGAGCCCGTTGCTTTGGCTATCAAGATAGGGTGTATCAATCTGATGTATATCGCCGGTAAGCACAATCTTGGTATCATCACCTGCGCGTGAAATAATCGTTTTCACCTCATGCGGAGTAAGGTTTTGTGCTTCGTCAATGATGAAAAATATCTTAACCAGGCTTCGTCCGCGAATATATGCCAATGGCGAAATGGCTATTTTCTCAGTTTCGAGCATAGTCTCAATCCGCTTGTAGTTTTTATCGGTCACTTTAAACTGACTTTTGATGTAACCGAGGTTATCCCAAAGCGACTGCATATAAGGATCGAGTTTTGACTTGATATCACCAGGAAGGTAACCGATATCCTTATTACTGAGTGGCACCACTGGTCTTGACACAAATATCTGTCGGTAATTGATGCGTTGCTCCAATGCGGCTGCCAGTGCCAGAAGCGTTTTGCCCGTACCTGCCATACCTTGTATGGTCACGAGTTTTATATCGGGGTTCATCAAGGCATGAAGGGCAAAGCTCTGTTCGGCATTCAGTCCTTTGATGCCATAACATTCCATATCATGAACCCTTTCAAGAAGATTATCTTTTTTGTTGTAGTAGGCATTCACCACTTTACGCCGTGATTTCAAAGTAAAATACATGTTCGCGGCTATCTCTTTAGCTTTCAGCAGAGCAGGATCACCGATACCTGTAGCATAGAGATCATCAATAAGCTTCTCTTCAACTTTATCAATAAGTAATTGATTTTCATGCAGGCTCTGTACATCTTTTACTTTACCGGTTTCATAATCTTCAGCAAATATATTCAGGGCTTTTGCCTTTAGTCTCAGGCAAATATCCTTACTAACGAGTATTACTTTTCGCTCTTTGAATTCATATTGGAGCTGCAGCGCACAGTCTAGAATCTTATTGTCATACTTGCTGTCGCCAAATATCTTTTCTGAGTTAATTCCGGCGCCTTCTGAATGAAGAATTACTTTAAAGTTACCGCGGGTTCTGCCATTTAGTGGCACCCAATCACTTATGAGTTTCTCTTTGGAAATACCATCAACAAAGCGAATGAATTCTCTTGCTTCAAAGTTTACAGTTTCATTGCCTTTTTTGAAATTGTCAAGCTCTTCGAGTACCTGAATTGGGATTGCTATATCGTGTTCCTGAAAATTTTTAATCGCATTGCTATCATAAAGTATTACCGAAGTATCGATAACAAAGATTTTTTTGTCTCTACTCGGGGTGATTTTCGCTTTTCTGGCCATAAAGAACTTAGTTGCTCGAAAGGTAAGTTCATCAAGTGTACACTATGCGTAGGTCATTTTGCACTTTTCCACATTTACCGGTTAAAACTTTATAAATTGCTGTAAAACAGTAAAGGGAACAAATCTTTACGATTTATTCCCTTTCAAGTGCGAGCGACCTTAATCGCTGTTGTTGGTTGATTTACTGTTGGCAAACTTTCCCATTTTGCTATTAAAGCTCAGGTTCAAACCCTTTCAACAAAAAGCGTGTTTTCCTAACTCTGCGCCAAGCGCTTAGTTAATACAGTATCACATGGGTGTTTTTAGTTTGCATTGCAAATCAAAAACGGATACTGCTGAAAATTCAGCCTGCACTTCGCGGTCATCACAAGGATGCTCGCTACCGGTTATTCGCTTCTGTGAACCTAATCATTTCAATAAGACCGAAGTCAATATCATTCACGAGTTACCACGCACACGGAACGTCTGGCATACCAGCTATGCGTATCACCGCATCATTCCGCTTTGTCAAGAAGGTTACATCTCGTTCGATGTGTCCGTTATCTCTCAATCAACTGTTGTAAAGGTAGCAATCACATTGAACCATGCAAATTTTTCTTTGCTCGATTTGCACACAGTATACTCACAAAGCTTTTGAACAAATGTTTATAACTACTATAGGCCTGATTATAATTATGGTAAGTGGAATGGAATGCTACAATTCCGTTACGTAGATTGCATCGAGCTGGGTTTTACCCTTTCTGGTAAGATAGTAGCCATTTTTATTGTCTATAAAACCGCCGATATATAATTTCGTGATGCGTTCTCCTATTTTACCCTGGCCCACAGAAAGTTCTTTGTCGTTTTCAATGGCCTTCCAAAAACATCTCTCCAGATTCTGCAACTTTATACGGCTTCTTTCATTGTCAGTGTCTCTATTGTTCTTAATGATGTCCATAATCAAGCCGTCGTATCTGTCCATAATATTGTAATTGATGAATTTGAGAAAATATTTCACTTAAATTGCGTCTACATACAGCAGATTAACACAATGTCACCTTCGATTTAAGCGGGCTCTAAAAATATAAAAATGCGCATCGCTTTGTTGCCATGTTGAAAACTAAATTATCAGAGGCAAGCCTTCTCGTTTACACACCGTACATGCTGTTCTCTGGGTGTCTGGCTCTGATTTTTGAAAAATATAAATGCAGCTTTTCAAAATCAGTCTCTATATTGCCAGAAGCAATCAGAGGCATACCAATCATTACGGTTTTTGAGCCATAATCGAAGCCTACGGGTACTATGGGCACTGCTGCTGCCAATGCCATATGGTAGAATCCTGTTTTCCATGTATTTACTTTACTGCGTGTGCCTTCCGGGGTTACGCAAATAGCAAAGTCTTCAATCTCTTTAAAAAGCTCCACAACATTCTCTACAAAACTGTTCTTTTTACTCCGGTCTACAGGATACCCTCCTAGATGTACCATCAGTTTCCGCACTGGGAAAATAAAGAGCTCTTTTTTCGCTACATACCGAGCATTGATATTCAAAATTTTGCGGGCTGCAACTCCTATCGGGAAATCAATATTGCTGGTATGTGGAGCAACTATGAGCACATATTTCCGTAAAGCCGGAAAGGGCTTCTCAATTTTCCAGCCGACAAGTCTGAACCATTTCACACAAAGCCAAACGAATAATTTGCTAATCATGGGCGCAAATAAAGTGAAAATATAAAATCAATGCATCAACTCCGTCATTAATGAATAATTTTGCACCCGATTGACGTACGCAATTATTGACATAGAAACCACCGGTGGCAGTTTTAAAACAGGGCGAATCACCGAAATAGCAGTATACCTTCACAGCGGTTCCCGACTGATTGATGAGTATACAACTTTGGTAAATCCCGAAGTGCCGATCCCACCTTTCGTTGCTAAACTCACCGGCATTACTGATAAAATGGTGTCTGTGGCGCCTACCTTTAGCGAAATTGCAAATGAAGTTCAAAATTTCACAGCTGGCGCGGTATTCGTAGCACACAATGCGAATTTCGACTACAACTTCATCCGCGAAGAGTATAGGAGACTTGGAATGGAATTTCGCCGAAAGCGACTGTGCACCGTGCAGATGAGCCGCAGAGCTTTTCCAGGATTACCTTCCTACAGCCTCGACAAAATTACCAGCGAACTTGGAATTGCACTCGACGGACATCACAGAGCCGATGTAGATGCATTGGCTACAATGAAACTGTTTGAAAAAATTCTCGAAGTACAAAGCCTTAAAACTCTATTTGAGAATTACGTGGGCTTACCAGACATGACGGGCATAAGAAGCCCTTTGATTACTCAGGAAATACTGAGGTCAATCCCTGACGAGTGCGGTGTATACCGATTCTTTGATGCTGATGACAAATTGATATTCGTAAAGCGTAGCGATAATATGCTTACGTCAATATGCGAGCGGCTGGCCAATCCAGAAATTGATACAGTGAGAAAGATGCGCGCCGATCTTTATAGAATCGAATACACTGAAACAGGGAGTGCTATGCTCGCACAGCTCCTTGAAGCCGATTTGGTGCTGGAGAATATGCCACATTATAACCGCGGCAAATTTTCATTAAAAACGGACTATGGAATCTACCTTCAAACATCAAATGGCAAGGATGCTATCGTGTTAGCTAAGCGAAGGGGCAATGACAAGGCATTGATCTGTTTTTCAAGCTTTTTTGAAGGTTTAGACTTTTTGAAGTTCAAGGCCAAAGAGTGGGATATTCATGTTTCGCAGATATCAGCAGGGTATACACCGATCCCAGGAATAGTGCTCGGAGAGTATGCCGATCCTGAAACGTATTCGAATTTCTCGCTTTTGTCAGGGCATTTTTTGATCGAAGATGAAGGTCGCAATATTGATGAGAAAACCATTGTGCTGGTGAAAGATGGTATGCCGGTAGGTTTTGGGTATTATGACTTTAATCATGCACCTTCGGGTTTTGATCAAAGCGACCTTCAGTATCGCTTCGGCTTACACCCTGAGCTTGAGATGGTAATTCGCAAATTTATTGAGAAGAAGCGTTTTGAGCGCATCATACCACTCGATTAGACTTGGCTACATCCTAATTTTCTTTTGTAAATTTCGATATAATGCCAAGCACCTGCGGTATCATTGCTTTGATGCCATCGTTCACAACAACAAAATCAACAAAAGGCTCGCGCGCTGCATCCGTCCACTGAGCGGCTATGCGTGCATGAGCATCCTGACGGGATATCTTGTCACGTGCCATAATTCGTTTAATTCTCAAATCTTCAGGAGCAACAACCAGAATGATAGCGTCTAGGTCCGTGTATGACCCAGTTTCAATCATAATTGCTGCTTCTCTTACCAACAAATGTTGTTCCTGGTGTTGTGCGACCCACTTTATGAATGAGTCGCTTACTGCAGGATGCACCAATCCATTAAGTTTTTTACGAAGTGAGCTGTCGCCAAAAATCTTCTCGGCCAAGAACCGGCGGTTTAATGTGCCATCTTCAAATGCCTTGCTGCCAAAGAGAGATATAATACCTTTTTGAACGTCCGTATCAGAATTCATCAACCCTTTCGCGGCTGTATCTGAGTTAAACACAGGCACATCATGTACCTTGAAAATTTCGGCCACCGAAGACTTGCCTGAACCTATGCCCCCCGTGATGCCGAGAAGTAGCGGTTTATTTTTTGGCAAGCTCTTGCTCATCAGGGTTACCATCAGGAGAGATGGCCGACTTTTCAATACGAAGCTTGGCTCCGCCGGCATCAAGGAGCACTGTGCGCTCATGCACTTCAAGCACACGGCCGTGAATTCCTCCAATGGTGACTACCTTGGTGCCTTTTTCGAGTGATTCGCGAAACTTCTTGGACTCCTTTGCTTTCTTCGCCTGTGGTCTGATCATGAAAAAGTAGAAGATGGCAATAATTGCCACCCAAAATATTGGGCCAATAAAGGGATTACTGTCACCGGCCTGAAGCAGTATGCTAAGTGTATGCATTGTATTTATTTGGTTTCGAAATTATCTGGAGCTGCAATATCTGTTTTGATAAGCAACTGTGTAAGACTCGGAACGGTATTGGTAACTACCGAAATTGTAATGGTTTGGGGGCCTGCTTTTTCTTCGCTATTGAATTCAATATGAATTTCACCACTTTCGCCAGGCATTATTTTGCCTGATGGCCATGTTTTAGGAATCGTACAACCACAAGAACCTTCTACAGAGCTTATTACAAGTGGCGACTTTCCGGTATTTTTGAACCGGTAAATTAAGCCTAGAATTTCGCCCTGTGCTATTCTACCTGCGTCAATCTCAGTTTGCTCAAAAGTAATAGCAGGCTGTTTTGACGTTGAATTTCCTTCTGAAGTGGCCGGAATGTCTATCATATCGGTACCAATACTGCGGTCTTCATTTGCAGAACTGCAAGCCGAAACGATCAAAATAAGTATGAGTGAGTGAATAAACTTCATACCATTAAGTAATCAGGCCGCGACCGAGCTTGTTAATTTTACCAAGAGTTTCAAGCTCGCTAAATAGCTTATCGAGTACACCATTTATGAATGTACTACTCTTGGGAGTGCTGTAATACTTGGCAATTTCTATGTATTCGTTCAGCGTAACCTTGATAGGTATTTGTGGAAATTCACGCACTTCTGTCATGGCCATTTTCATAAGAATGATGTCCATAAGTGCAATTCGATCCACTTCCCAATTTTCGGTATACTGATGTATAAGTTCAGTGTTTTCCTCGCTTTGGCTAATGGCTTTTCTGAAGAGTGTTTTCACAAATTCCAGCTCATCGCCTTCATCTTTCCACAGCGGGAGTAATTGAAAACCGGGAGGTGTATCAGCCTTAAAAAGCTTCAGCGTCTTATAAGTCATAGACGCTACGATATCAAGATCATCAACCCAATAGATACTGCGTTCTTCAAAAAACTCATGTAACCCGGTATGGTTTACCAAATGTCTTCTAAAGGTGCGTACAACTACTTCCTGATCGTCATCATAAGTAGGCTTCTCAATCTTCATGTACGACTGATATTCAGGAGTATCTGTAAGCATTTTAAACAAACGCTTCATTAACTCCCCCTCGCCCATCCAGTTGATTTTGCCTTTGTCAGTCAGTGATTTTAGACCGCGATTTTCTGAGAGTTGGCTAATAAATTTATTCGCTACGAATCGCGTATTCGGATGCAGGTCTTCATGAGAAGGAAGCCGCTTCTTCTGACCATCTTCGATACGTTGTATCGCAACATCGCGCAGCTCCACATAAAGTAGAAGAAGATAAAGGTACATGTCGTACATGCGATTTATGCTGTGAAAAAGCTCACTTTCGGCTTTTACCAGATTGTTGTCAGCACCCTGTTCGTGAGCGTAGAGTGCTTGGAGTAACTTAATTCGCAGATGGCGGCGGTTGAACATTTCTATTTTACTTAACTTAAAGATGGTTTACATTCTGGCCCTGATTGCTTCAATAGAAGCTATGCGGTCAAGTGCCAAATCTATGGCTACTGCCTGAGCGGGTTTCTTCTTTTCAGCAGAAGTTTTCAGCACACTAAGTGTAACATCATAGATATGCTGTGTTTTTCGGTAAGCCTCATCGCGGTTATAGCCTATCACTTCAGAATAGCAATTGATAATTCCACCGGCATTGATAAGAAAATCAGGGGCATAGACCAAACTTCGTTCTACAAGCATTGCTCCATGTCTCATTTCATCATCAAGTTGGTTGTTGGCTCCGCCAGCTATAATGTCGCATTGAAGCTTTATGAGTGTTTCATCATTGATGGTGGCTCCGAGCGCACATGGAGCATAAATGTCCATGGCATCTTCGTAAACTTTATCTGGCGATACAATGTCAATTTTAAATCGGCTGCTGAGCGCAGCTACTTTACCATCATGAATATCAGAAACGGCTATGCTCGCTCCTTCTTTGGAAAGTAATTCTACAAGGTGCGATCCAACATTTCCTGCGCCCTGCACTAGAATCCGCTTTCCTTCCAATGAGTCAGAACCATAGGCATATTTGGCGGATGCCTTCATACCCATATAAACCCCGTAGGCAGTTAGTGGAGCTGGATCTCCACCCCCACCGCGGCTTTCAGGAAGTCCTGCGATATGGTCAGTTTCTTCTGCAATGTATTCTATATCGCGGGTAGTAATACCCACATCTTCAGCGGTAATGTATTTGCCTCCTAGGCTTTCTACAAATTTTCCAAACCTTCTCATTAGGGCTTCACTCTTATCCTTTCGAGGATCGCCAATAATAACAGCCTTCCCGCCTCCTAAATTCAAGCCTGCAAGTGCTGATTTGTAAGTCATACCCCGCGATAAGCGAAGTACGTCTTTTAGAGCTTCCTGCTCTGATTGGTAAGGCCACATACGGGTACCTCCAAGACTTGGTCCTAATACGGTATTGTGCACCGCAATTATAGCTTTAAGTCCTGTTGATTGATCGTTACAGAATACAATCTGCTCGTGGCCCATCTGATTCATTTGAAAAAGTGTGCCTTCCTGAGCAGCAGCTTTCTTCGACTGTTCGGTGTACAACATTCCGTGGTAGATGGTGTTTAAGAAGTAATATGTATAACTTTGCGCAGCTTTTCTTCAAAAGTTTGGCAAATGTACATTTTTTTGAATGCATCGCAGCACAATGGCTCCTATTAGAAATTCATGAGAGCACTAGGTCACTTAAACAAGTACCTTATTCAGTATAAGTGGCAACTCATACTTGGTACTCTATTTATCATCGCATCCAACCTCTTTGGAATTTACTCTCCACGCCTTATCAGAGAGGCCTTTGATTTGATAGCTGAAACGCTGGATACATATAAAGTTGGCTTTGTGAATCCTTATAATATTGAACTACCGGATTCTATATCATGGATATATCGGATTTTTGGTCTTAGTGAGAGTTCCTTCATGAATATTGCATCACCAAGCGATTTGCTTGCACCAATTACGATGCTTGCGCTGATTTTAGGTGCTTTGTATTTGTTCGTTTCATTGCTCAAAGGGCTCTTTCTGTTCTTTACCAGGCAAACCATCATTATCACCTCACGACTTATTGAGTTTGATTTAAAGAATGAAATTTTTGATCACTATCAAAGTCTTAGTCTTGCATTTTACAGACGCAATAATACCGGCGATTTGATGAACCGCATCAGCGAAGATGTCAGTAAAGTGAGAATGTATCTCGGTCCGGCAATAATGTATACCATCAATCTGGTGGTACTATCGGTGATGGCGATCTGGGCAATGCTCAGCGTGAATGTAGAACTGACTTTATATGTTCTGCTGCCCTTACCTGTGCTTTCTGTTTCTATATATTATGTAAGTAAGCTGATCAACCAACGAAGCGAAGAGCTTCAGCGTCAGCAATCGCAACTTAGCACTTTCGTACAGGAAGCATTTTCAGGCATTAGGGTTTTGAAAGCCTACAACAGGGAACGTTCAAGTCAGGATGCTTTCGCGAAAGAATGCAATACCTACAAAGTAAAATCACTCGGGTTGGTAAAAGTTGATGCGCTGTTTATGCCGGCTATTACCCTACTAATAGGCCTTAGTACCATATTATCTGTATATGTTGGAGGCTTGAAAGCCATGGCAGGTGAAATTACCATAGGCAACATAGCTGAATTTGTTATTTATGTAAATATGCTCACCTGGCCTTTTGCTTCTGTGGGTTGGGTTACTTCGCTTGTACAACAAGCCGCAGCATCGCAACAACGTATCAATGAGTTTCTGCACATACTTCCAGAAATATCCAATACCAACCCGACACCACACACTGTGGAAGGTGATATCTTATTCAGAAATGTCCATTTCGCTTATCCCGACAGTGGAATTAAAGCTATAGATGGAGTAAGTTTTGACATAGCCAGCGGCAAAACACTTGCTATTCTCGGCAAAACGGGGTCTGGAAAAAGTACAATTGCCAACCTGATATGTCGCAATTTTGAAGTAGATGAGGGTGAAATAGCGATTGACGGCCAACCTCTAAAGAATATGAATCTCGGAAGTTTGAGGAGCAATATTGGTTACGTTCCGCAAGACGTGTTTCTTTTCAGCGACACCATTGCCAACAACATTGCATTTGGCCTGGAGCCAAATACCCCGAATATCGATGAAATAATCAGAAAAGCTGCGGAAGATGCCTTCGTAGCCCATAATATTGATGAGTTTCCAAAGGGTTTTGAAACCATGCTTGGGGAACGCGGAATCAATCTTTCAGGTGGCCAGAAACAACGCGTTAGTATAGCGCGTGCGATAGCCCGCAAACCAAAGATTCTGATATTTGACGATTGTCTGAGCGCAGTAGATACAGAAACAGAAGAGCGAATACTCAGCAACCTAAAGCGTATCATGGAGCACCGCACTACCATATTGATAAGTCATAGGGTGAGTACCGTAAAAATGGCCGATGAAATCATAGTCCTTGAACATGGCAAGATCGCAGAGCGCGGCACACACGAATCGCTCCTTGAAGCCGGTACACTTTACGCAGAACTTTATCAGCTTCAGTTGCTTGAAGATGAAAGAAGTATTGAAAAGTAAACGAAACAAGGGCAAATTAAGCATAGCCTTCTTCATCTTTCATTTCGTAGTTTAGAAAGAGATGCTCATTCTTTAAAAGATTATGATAGAGATGTTTCATTATATTTGCCGCACTACTATCTATCTGAATTAAACTTAAAACCACCACCTATGTCGACAGAGCGAGATGATTCTGTGAGAGACGACGTTTACTCAAAAGCAGTCAGGGCAGGCAAGAGAACCTATTTTTTCGATGTAAAAGCCACACGTGGCAACGACCTTTACATTACCATCACTGAAAGCAAGAAGAAGCTGAGAAGCGATGGCACCCCATCATTCGAAAAGCATAAGATTTTTCTGTATAAGGAAGATTTTGAGAAGTTTGTTGATGGTCTTAACGAAACCCTCCAAAAGCTCTCTGAGCTAAGGGACAGTGATGTCAATTTTGCAGAGAACACTGAAAATGTAGTGGCATTGCCATCAGGTCAGTATACCGATGTGAAATTCGAAGATCTGGATTCCTAGCCAGTTCCTTCCTATCGTTCAAAACCGCACCAAGCCTTCGAGAAGCGCGTTGATTTGTGAAATATAATCTTTATTAATCAAGCTGCCTTCTGCGTCAGAATGTTGATGAAGAGAAGAGAGATATACCTTATTGCTATAAACTTCGGCTCTTAAATAATGTAAAACCGAAGTAAGATGGTCGATCCCCCTTATATTTCCAGCTCTTCCAGTGGCTACTCCAATCAGCGCTACTTTTTTGCCTCGCCAAATTTCAGGTGAAGTAATATCAATGAAATACTTAAGTATTCCAGGGAATCCACCATTATACTCAGGCACAATGATTACAATATGGCTCGCAGGAATCACTGTGTTGTGAAGAACTTGTGCAAAACCTTCAGAAGGTGCGCCATACCTGCTTTCCGAATAGTAAATGGGGGGAATTGTTTGAAGTTCCAGTAGCGAAACATCTTTGCTAAGTTTTGCCGCTTCTGAAGCACAATGCTTTGCTATCACTGATGTTCGGCTATTGGGACGATCAGTGCCCGAAATAATTAGTACCATGCTGGTCGCGAATTAACAAAATTCTGTGTAAAAGTAGAGCGCTGTAGAATAGGACGAGCCTTTTGCAAAGAAGTACCTTTAGAGAGCAAATTATACTCGAACTATCGCAGTCGATGACCATAACATATTACGGCCATTCTTGTTTCGGAATTGAAGCGAATGGAGCAAAAATACTCTTCGATCCATTTATATCACCCAACCCACTTACTTCAGGCAAAGTTGATATGAACAAGGTAGGAGCTGACTATATATTGATAAGTCATGGCCACGACGATCATATTGCCGATGCTGTAAGCATAGCTGTACGAACCGGTTGCAAAGTAGTTTCCAATTACGAAATAGTTACATGGCTTGCTACCAAAGGAATTAAGAACTACCACCCTATGAATATTGGAGGCGCTGTGAAATTACCTTTCGGCAAAGTAAAGTATGTCAGTGCAGTACATAGCAGTATGCTCCCAGATCGATCTTATGGAGGAAGTCCGGGTGGATTTGTAATAGATTTTGGCGACCTTTGCATCTACTTTGCCGGCGATACAGCCTTAACATTAGACCTGCAATTGCTACCCAAAGAATTTGATATTCATCACGCATTTTTGCCTATTGGCGACAACTTCACGATGGGTGTTGATGATGCTATCACTGCGGCGGGATTTATTAAGTGTGGTAGCGTATTTGGTATGCACTATAATACCTTTCCTTATGTGGTAATAGATACCCAAGAGGCAATGGTAAAGTTTGAAAGTGCCGGGGTAAACCTGACGCTTATGGAAATTGGAGAAACGATTGAAATATAAATACAAACAATGGGAAAAGTAATTTGCGTTGCAAATCAGAAAGGCGGAGTAGGCAAAACCACTTCAGCGATAAACCTGGCTGCATGTTTTGGCGTGCTTGAGTATAAAACGTTATTGGTTGATGCAGACCCTCAGTCCAATGCAACGAGTGGTGTGGGCGTAGACCCAAAAACTGTAAAGACCAGCATATATGAATGCCTTATCAATGATGTACCTCTGCGCGACATCATAATAACTACCGAAAATCCAAATCTCGATATTGTTCCGGCACATATTGATTTGGTAGGTGCCGAGATAGAAATGATATCGCTTCCCAATCGGGAACATATGATGCGCCATGCATTAAAACAAGTGCGTGATGATTATGACTTCATCATTGTAGACTGCTCACCAAGTCTAGGACTTATTACGGTAAATGCTTTGGCGGCGGCCGATTCGGTAATAGTTCCGGTGCAGTGTGAGTACTTTGCTCTGGAAGGCTTAGGAAAGCTGCTCAACACAATAAAAATTGTTCAGTCGAGACTTAATATAGACCTCGCTATCGAAGGCATTCTGCTCACCATGTTTGACCCTCGTCTTAGGCTGGCCAATCAAGTAGTTGAGGAAGTAAAAATGCACTTCCAGCAACTTGTTTTCAATACAGTGATACATCGTAACACCCGTTTGGGCGAAGCGCCAAGCCATGGTGAAACCATCATTATGCACGATGCATCTTCGAAAGGTGCAATCAATTACCTAAATCTGGCTCGTGAAATTCTTCAAAAAAACGACATGACGCGCATTCGCACTGAAGACAAAATGATTGAACTTGAAAATGACTAAAAAGAAGGCGCTCGGGCGGGGTCTTAGTGCCCTGCTCGAAAATGTTGAAACAGATATTACCACAGGCACCCGGTCTGAGAGTGCCACCCGCGTTTTAGGTTCGGTTGCAATGCTTCCCATAGAGCAAATTGAAGCCAACCCCTTTCAGCCAAGAAGTGTATTTGACCAGGAATCAATGTTGGAGCTCGTACATTCAATCCGTCAGCACGGAATAATTCAGCCTGTAACTGTGCGGAAAGTTGGTTATGAGCGATTTCAGTTGATAAGCGGAGAGCGAAGGTTCAGGGCTTCACAAATAGCAGGTCTTGATGAAATCCCGGCCTATATACGCGTTGCCAACGACCAAAGCATGCTCGAAATGGCAATCGTAGAAAACATTCAACGGAAGAATCTTGATGCCATTGAAATAGCAATTTCCTATCAGAGACTTATTGATGAATGCAATATAACCCAGGAAGGTTTGAGCGACCGTGTAGGTAAGAACCGCGCTACCATTGCCAACTACATTCGGCTTCTAAAGCTACCTCCGGATGTTCAGATTGCCCTGCGCAAAAATGAAATTTCGATGGGTCACGCGCGCACACTGCTCAGTTTTGAAAATGAAAAGGAAATGCTCAGGGCTTTTGGGAATATCAAGAACGAAGGTTGGTCAGTGAGGCAGCTTGAGCAAGCTTCGCAGGTTGCGAAGAAGCCGGGGGCGACGAAAAAACCTACATTACCCTTATCCTTCGAACTCCAGAAAATGAAGTCTGATCTGATGGATATGTTTGGTACGAAAGTTGACCTGAAACGCGACGATAAAGGAAGCGGTAAAATTGAAATATCTTTCCGCTCTGAAGAAGATTTAAAGCGCATCCTTGATAAACTCGATATTTAAAATCAGTTGTACTGCATTGGCCTTAGTTATACTTGGCCAAACGGGGTATGCACAAGTCGATTCTACCGACACACAACCGGCTGATCAAAAAATTGAAATTGTAACCGAAGCTGGCACTGTAAGGGGTACAAAATCTGAAAAACAAGAAATACCTGACAAACTTAAATTGCATAGCCCAAAAAAAGCCGCAATTATGTCGGCCTTACTGCCCGGATTGGGACAGGCTTACAATAAGAAGTATTGGAAAATACCCATTATTTACGGAGGTTTAGCCCTATCAGGCTATTATCTTAGAGACAACATCCAAAACATCAATCTCTATAAGGATGCTTTTATCGCTGAGATTGATGGCGACCCAAATACTGTAAACAATACTGGATTTAATACTGAAGGGCTTAACAAGCTCATTGATAAATATACTCAGTGGAGAGATCTTTCCTACATAGCATTGGGAATCATATATATATTGAATATAGTAGATGCCAGTGTTGATGCCCACTTGATGTACTTTGATGTAAGCGATGATATTTCAATGAGAATCACCCCTGCCTGGTCACCCTTAACTTATGGCTCGCCTGGACTTACATTAACAGTTAAATTGTAAATTCGCCGCCATCTATGCGTATAGCGCTTATCGGATATGGTAAAATGGGTAGGCGTATAGCCGAATTGGCTCCGCAGCGCGGCCATATGATTGCGCATCAAATTGGCTCAGGTAACAGACATGAACTAGAGAAAATAATCAATTGCGATGTTGCCATTGAATTTACCAACCCCGAATCGGCAGTGCAGAATTTTCGCGATCTGTTCGAGATTGGCATTCCTGTGGTTTCTGGAACTACAGGTTGGTACAGCCAGCTTCCTGAAGTTGAAGCAACGGTAAGCAATCAGAAAGCTGTGTTTTTCTATGCCAGCAATTTCTCGATTGGAGTACAAATAAGTCTTGCTGCGAGCAATTATGTAGCTCAATTAATGAACCGGTTACAAGGCTACACCGCACTGATAGAAGAATGGCACCATGCAGCCAAGAAAGATGCGCCAAGTGGCACGGCAATAACGTTTGCTGAAGGCTTGCAAAAAAACAATGCGAACTACAAAAGTTGGGAACTTGCAGAACCTTCAAAATTGAACCCTAATTATTATCCCGATAGCATACTGCCCATTGCTGCTTATCGCGAGAATGAAATACCCGGCACACATAAAATTACCTGGCGCAGTATAATTGACACAATATCAATTGAGCACATAGCAATGAACCGGGATGGATTTGCACTTGGTGCAATTGCAGCAGCAGAATTTGCCGTAAAGGCCAATCCCGGTATTTATACCATGAACGATTTAATGAATCTCCAACCATGATCATAGCACTGATTGTTTTTTATGCCACCATAGCAAGCTACTTTTTGTTCTTCTGGAAAATATTTACAAAGGCAAACAAACCAGCCAATGCAGGATTCATACCCGTTTACAACGTGTATATATGGCTTCAGATGATGAATAAACCCTGGTGGTGGATTTTGCTTTTTATAGTTCCAGGCATCAACTTTTTGATGCTCATTGTAATGCATCTTGAACTCGTACGCAGTTTCGGCCAAAGAAATATGCCCTGGTATCTGATGGCAATATTTGTTCCTCCAATACCTATCGCGATGATAGCGCTAAAAGATGAAATTAAATATACTGGCTTGCCCGATTACAAGGAAGAAAAGAAAAATTTCGCTCGCGAATGGGGCGAAGCCATTGTATTTGCGATAGTTGCGGCCACAATTATCCGTACATTCTTTATTGAAGCATTTACCATCCCTACTCCGTCTATGGAGAAATCACTTCTAGTGGGCGATTACCTTTTTGTAAGCAAGGCAAGTTATGGTGCAAGGCTGCCAATGACTCCGATAGCATTTCCTCTTACCCACCATACCATCCCTTTTTTAAATATAAAATCGTATGTGGAGTGGCAGAAGTTACCATATTACAGGCTGCCGGGATGGGGTAATGTAGAGCGTTTTGATGCGACTGTATTCAATTTTCCGGCAGGAGACACGGTAGTAACCAATTGGCAAGACAATACTTACTATCAGATGCTAAGAAACTTCGGTCGTAATAATGTTGAGAATCCAAATTATAAAGCGATTAAGCGCGATGCCAATGGCCGTGACATACCTACCCCTATGGGCGAAATTATGGCCAGACCAGTCGATAAGCGTGAGAATTATATAAAACGAACCATTGGTCTTCCGGGTGAAACTTTGGAAATAAAAGACCGACGCGTATTTATTGATAATACTCAAATTGAAAACCTCGCAGGAGAAGCTTATTACTACGCTGTATTTGTAAAAAGTGCGCTTTCAAAACCGGTAATGAAAGCCAAACACAATGTAGATGTACCTGAATCACCCTACCGAAACGGCGGCCTTACTTTTTATTACTTGTTCCTTACAGAAAATGAAGCCGATTTGGTAAAGACGATGAGTGCGGTTGACTCCGTAGTGCTTGAGCCAAAGAGACCATCTGCTGACCTGCATATTTACCCAAACCATCCTGCATATAGTTGGACTGAAGATGATTTCGGCCCGCTTTGGATACCCGCAAAAGGTTCGACCATCAAAATTACACCTGAAAACTTGCCACTTTACATTAGGCCAATTGAAGTGTATGAGTACAATGAAGTGGAAGTACGCGATAGTAAAATCTATATAAACGGATCAGAAATAAGCGAATATACCTTTAAGCAGGATTACTACTTCATGATGGGCGATAACCGACACAACTCAGCCGATTCCAGATTCTGGGGCTTCGTTCCTTATAATCATATTGTAGGTAAGGCAGTATTTGTGTGGTTCAGCAAATCGCCTGAAGATGGTATCAGATGGAATCGGATTTTTACAAAAGCGCGATAAAACCTTACCTTTCTCATTTCCATGAGAAAAACGGCAAAACCATTTTGGCGGCATACCATTGAGTGGATAGTAGCGCTCTCAGCCACTTTAGGTATCCTATGGGCCGTGCACCAATACGTTGGCGAAGTCTACAGGGTCAGGTTATCGAATCAATCGGGCGGCTACAGCAAAGGCACACTGTTATGGGTCGATAAATGGAATCCGGGCTCAAGAAGTTCTTTCAACCATCTTCATTATCCAACGGTGTATTTCGGCTCTGGCCAAGCCAATAGATTCTATAAAAGAGCGAAGCAACTCGATGTATCCAGATATGATCTGGTTATATTTAATCATATCTACCCTGATTCGCTGGCGCCAGACCTAAGGCTCAAAATGCTGAACAGGTTGATTGGACTGCCTGGCGATACCATAAGGCTTTACAATGGAAAGCTCTACATTAATGGCAAAGCTATTGAGCCTTCTGCCCAAACCATTGTACATTTTGAAGCCCAACTAAGTGACAGCACGAACCTGACAAACCTTGAGTTTAAATACAATCTCAGCGATGCAAGGTGGACCCGTGGCCGTACATTCCAATTTTCTGCTCATCCTTCAGATGCCCTTCGAATTGCCGGCGACAGCCTGGTCATACATTTTAGCCGTCTGGTAGAAATAGTGCCTGATACCAAAATATTTACAACCGGAATTGGCGGCCAAAATGGCGACAACTTTGGGCCCGTAGTGTTGCCCTGGCGAGGAATGCCTGCAACTCCCGACCCAACAAGTCCATTTGCCGGAAGGCTTTGGAATGATTATGAAATTCAAGGCATTAATCAGCCCTATTTTGTGAATGATACGATACCTGCCTTTGCCAATAATTATTATTTCATGCTGAGCGACTACCGTAAAATGGGTAACGATTCAAGATATTACGGCGCCATTCCAGAGTATCTAATTATTGGCAAAGTGGCAAGTACCCTTTGGAATTCAAAAAGCAGTGAGCTATGAATGTGCTACTACCAATTAGCATCATACCTCCTATCCCATATATAGCCGCAGCCCTGCAATCGCAAAAAGCGACGATCGATTTCGGAGAATATTATATACACCAGACTATTCGGAATCGATATCATATAGCCGGACCCAATGGAGTAATGGTACTTACAATCAATGTAAAGAGTCAAAAAGGACTTAAAATACCAACCGGTGAAATTGAAATAGACTACAGCAAGGCCTGGCAAAGACTTCACCTGAGAACCATAGAAGCGGCTTACCGCAGTGCTCCTTTTTATGGGCATTATATTGCGTACTTGGAGCCACTCCTTACGGGAAATGAAACTACGCTGGGTGAGTTGTTCAGTAAAGCTTGGCCCTTGTGGATGAAGTTGCTTAAAATTTCTCCAAATTACTCCTTCTCCCCTAAATATCTGGAAGAGAATGCTGCTGCAGACCTCAGAGCGAAGATCAAGGAACCTGCTTGGTATGATGGTAAGGTTTATTCTCCTCAATACATGCAGGTATTCGCCGATAGGCAAGGTTTTATTCCTCGCCTTTCAGTTTTAGATTTACTCTTTAATGAAGGTCCGGCTGCATCTCACAATATAGGTTCATGGTTGGAATGAATTATATTTGGGCAAAATAATTATTGCAATGGCCGGCTACTCGAATTAATTGTCCTGTTTCATTATTTGAACTTTTCAATTGTTCGATCCTGTAGAAGCAATAAAACCACCACCCTTACCAAATGGCTATTCAAAAGGAAATTGAACTGAACAAGAACGATGATACGATGCGCCTGCATGTATCGAAATTGAGAAGGCAACTTGATAAAATTGCGGAAGGCGGCGGTGCTGCTAAAATTGCCAAAGAACATGAAAAAGGGAAGCTCACCGCAAGAGAGCGGGTTGACCTGCTGCTTGATGCAGATTCGCCAAGCATCGAAATTGGCGCATTTGCTGGGTACGACATGTACAAGGAGCATGGTGGCTGTCCTGGTGGCGGGGTAGTAGTAGTAATAGGCTATGTAAGTGGCAGGCAGTGTGTAATTGTAGCAAATGATGCTACCGTAAAAGCCGGCGCATGGTTTCCCATCACTGGCAAGAAGAATCTACGCGCCCAGGAAATCGCCATGGAAAACCACATTCCCATAATTTACCTTGTAGATAGTGCCGGGGTTTTCCTGCCCTTGCAGGATGAGATATTTCCCGATAAGGAACATTTTGGACGCATCTTTCGCAATAACGCGATTATGTCATCAAGGGGTATACCCCAAATATCCGCCATAATGGGCAGTTGTGTAGCCGGCGGTGCATACTTACCCATTATGAGTGATGAAGCGTTAATTGTAAACGGCACCGGAACCATTTTTCTTGCAGGCTCTTACCTGGTAAAAGCCGCTGTAGGCGAAGATATTGACAACGAAACACTCGGCGGTGCCACCACCCATTGTGAAATAAGTGGAGTAACCGACTATAAAGTTGAGAACGATCAGGAAGCCATTACCACCATCAGAAAACTTGTAGATAAGATTGGCCATCGCGGTGTTAACGCTGGTTTCAGTCGAAAGGCTCCGCTCCCACCCAAGGCTGACGTGAAAGAAATATACAAGTATTTCCCATCTGAAAAGTCGAAACCCTATGATGTGAAGGATTTGATTGGGTGCATACTTGATGATGGAGAATTTACCGAGTACAAAGCCGGATTCGGTCAAACAATCGTATGTGGCTACGGCCGCGTAGAAGGCTGGGCCGTTGGTGTTGTGGCCAATCAGCGCAGCATTGTGAAGAGCAAAAAAGGCGAAATGCAGATTGGTGGAGTGATATACAGCGACTCAGCCGAAAAAGCCGCGCGCTTCATAATGAACTGCAACCAAAAGAATATTCCGCTTGTTTTTATGCAGGATGTAACTGGTTTTATGGTAGGCAGTCGCAGTGAGCATGGAGGCATTATCAAAGACGGTGCAAAGCTGGTGAATGCCATGAGCAACTCTGTGGTTCCCAAGTTTACCATCATCACTGGCAATAGCTACGGTGCTGGCAACTATGCCATGTGTGGCAAAGCCTACGACCCACGACTTATTTTTGCATGGCCTACGGCCGAAATTGCTGTAATGGGAGGCGCACAGGCGGCAAAAGTGCTACTGCAAATAGAAGTGGCATCGCTAAAGGCAAAAGGAGAAAAAATTACGCCTGAAAACGAAAAAGCGCTTTTTGATAAAATCAAAGACCGTTATGATGCCCAAACAAAGCCTGAGTACGCCGCAGCCCGCTTGTGGGTTGATGGCATTATAGACCCTGCTGAAACACGAAAACATATTGCAATGGGCCTTGAAGCTGCTAACAATGCCCCGGCTGAAAGACCATACAACGTAGGAGTTCTGCAAACCTGAATTATGAAAAAAGTCATCATCATACTGTTCCTGTTTACCCATGCTTTACTGAATATTCAGTGTTCGCGAAATGACGATGCACCTAAGCAAAGCCCGCCACCAAACGATACTACCCTTCCTACAGATACTCCCAGTATTCCCGAGAGAACGATTACCTACCTCGCCCTAGGCGACTCTTACACCATAGGCACAGGAGTACCATCAAACCACCGCTTTCCTGTGCAGCTTTGCAACAAACTTCTTGCTGACGGTTTTTCAATAGCCGAAGCGCAAATAGTCGCCGCAAATGGTTGGACCACAGCCAATCTGATAAATGCAACAAACAACTTCAGCCCTGATTCTGCTTTCAGCTTGGTATCACTTCTCATAGGCGTGAACAACCAGTACCAAGGCAGACCAATTACTGAATATACCTCACAGTTTACTACACTGCTTGAGCGAGCCATTGCTTACGCAGGTGGAGATACCTGCAGGGTAATTGTAATTTCCATTCCCGATTACAGCGTTACGCCTTTCGGGCAAAATATGAACCCTTCGCAGATTGCCCAACAAATAGATCAATTTAATAAAGTAAATCAGTCTATTTCAAATGCATATAGCGTAGACTACTATTACATCACCGATATTTCGCGGCAAGCTGCCAGCGACCCTACGCTAATTGCTCCTGATAATTTGCACCCTTCCGGTGCCCAATACACCTTATGGATAAACTCATTTTACGAAAGTTTAAAACCGAAGCTTTATGAATAAACTGTACACCATCCTCATCACTATGCTCGTTTCGTCATTTTCAACAGCCCAGGTTTATAACTGGGCTGATGGAGAAGCCCCAGTGAAACTTGATTCAATACAAGGGCTTGTAGTAGGTTTAAATCTTGGTTTTTATCAAGCTAATAGCGCCACAGCCAGTATTTATGGAGGATATGGCTTTGACCGCGATGGGGTAAAACTGCCTTTTGCTACAAGCTGGCTCAATCAGGCTATCCAAGGAAACCCGCAGGCGATAGCCCGAACTTCAGATGCTGTAAACCTTGCTCCTCAAGAGTGGCTATTTACAGAAAGCGATATGCCCGGTGCCATGAAATTCAGTCCGCAGTTCATGTGGGGTGGTCACTTACGCTACCACTTCAACCCAGATTTTGGTCTTTTCATGGAAGTCAATGGCACAAGGCCTGTTACAGTGGGTGAATTTACTATTACCACATTTTCAGGGTCAAACTTGCCTGGAGAGCAGCAACTGTTTCGAAGATTTCAAATAAGGGGTGAAGAACAGCGACTTATCTTCACACTAGGAGCCCATCAAGTGATAGGACGAAAGGCCAAAGAACGCCGTCACAAAAGCACCCTTTTTCTTCCATTTGTTGATTTTGGTGTAAATAGCACCTTTACCAAATTTGAAGAGAATATGATTTTTTTAGGCGATCAGGTCGGTACGGTTGACCTAACCATTTTCTTTCAGCAACAAGGTATTCAAATTGATGAAGCACAAGTGCTTACAGGAGTCGGACTCGGAGCCTTCGGTGGGCTTGGGGGGCAGTTTCACCTCGGACAATCAATTATGTTCGACTTGGCTTATATCGCTAGCTTTGAGCAAGTTAAACTTGGCGCCTTGAATGTTCGTGCATTTCAACACATCTTCGTGCTAAGGGCCATTTGGACTAAATTTTAAAGTATCAGACTCTGACTCTGTGCGGTAGTTAAAGGCAACAGCATAACTTTCAATACTCCCTGCGAACTTCAATTTTATACCTTTGCGCCATGCTTCAATTTAAGAAGGTAGCCTTTTATACGCTGGGGTGTAAGCTCAATTTCTCGGAAACGAGCACAATAGCCCGCCAGCTTGTTGATGCAGGTTATGCAAGGGTGCAATTTGAAGAGGATCCTGATGTGTTTATAGTCAACACCTGTTCTGTAACCGACCAAGCCGATAAAAAATGCAGGGCGATTGTTCGCAAAGCGCTCAGAGTAAATCCACAAGCTGTCATTATTGTAATAGGTTGCTACGCGCAGCTTAAACCTGATGAAATTGCATCTATACCCGGTGTAAACATGGTGCTTGGCGCTGATGAGAAATTCAATGTGGTTGCATTTCTTGAAAACGAATCTATACTTAACAAAAACCAGAGCTCAGCGCGTGAGATCAAACATACAAAGGATTTTGTGCCGTGTTTTTCATCAGGCGATAGAACACGCACCTTCCTGAAAGTGCAGGATGGCTGTAACTATTTCTGCGCATTCTGCACCATTCCATTGGCAAGGGGGCGGTCAAGAAGTGGGTCTGTTGCGCACACTGTTCAAGTGGCCCATGAGGCAGTACAAGCAGGTGCTAAAGAGATCGTACTCACAGGGGTTAATATCGGCGATTTTGGACACGGATCGGATGAGAAGCTTATAGACCTGCTCAAAGAACTCGATGATGTGCAGGGGATAGAACGATTTCGCATATCAAGCATTGAACCGAACCTCCTAACCGATGAGATCATAGAATTTGTAGCAAGTAGCAACAAGTTTGTGCCTCATTTTCATATTCCTCTGCAATCGGGAAGCGATACAATACTTGCAGCAATGCGCCGCAGGTACCGTACCGATTTGTATCGCGAAAGAATTGAAAAAATTAAATCGCTAATGCCCGATGCTTGCATTGGAGTTGATGTAATTACAGGTTTTCCTGGTGAAACCAATGAACAATTTATTGAAACATATACTTTTCTTAACACCCTACCAGTAAGCTATCTGCACGTATTTACTTATTCTGAAAGACCAAATACAACGGCTATACGAATCGTGGATGTTGTGCCTATGGAGGTGCGCCATGAACGAAATAATCAATTGCGTAGTTTGTCGCATAAAATGAAAAAGGCATTCTACCAGAATCAAGTAGGTAAGATGGAAACGGTGCTCTTCGAAGCTGATGAAGAAGGTGGTTTTATGTTTGGCTTCACCGAAAATTATATCAAGGTTAAAACACCATTTGATCCAGCTTTCATTAACATCATAATACCTTTAGAGATTGGCGCTATTGATCGTGATGGCAGTGCTTTCGCAAAATTATTAAATACCGCAATGCATGCATGAAAAACTACTGCCCGCCCTCATTGATATTTCCCGAGAGGTAGGACAATTTCTAAAACAAGAGCAAAGCCTAATAAGGGAAAACGACATAATATACAAAGGTGGCACCAATGACCTTGTTTCTCGAGCTGATAAGGAAGCTGAGCGCCTCTTTGTTAATTTTTTGGAGAAACTTCTGCCCGAATCGGGTTTTATTGCTGAAGAAGGCACCAGCAATAAAGTGGGAAAGCAATATAACTGGATCATCGATCCACTTGACGGCACCACAAACTATTTATATGGTATACCCTGTTACTGCACGAGCGTAGCCTTGCGGCAAAATGACAAACTTGTACTTGGAGTAATTTATGACCCTGTACACGACGAATGCTTTAGCGCAGCGATTGAACGAGGAGCGCATCTCAATGGAAAAAAAATTTCTGTTTCGCGGCAAGGCGAATTAAGCAAATCATTGGTGGCCACAGGTTTTCCATACGACAACAGAGGTAGGCAAGCGGATTACTTGCAACTTTTGACGATAGTAAACTCAAATACCAGAGGAATTAGAAGACTTGGATCAGCAGCGCTCGACATGGCATATGTTGCTTGTGGAAGGTTTGATGCTTTTTACGAGTACGGCCTCAATCCATGGGATTGTGCTGCCGGAGCACTGATAATTCAGGAAGCCGGAGGCACGGTTAGTGATTTTCTGGATGGAGATAATTACTTGTTCGGACTCACACTTTTATGCGACAATGGCCTCATTCATAACAATATGCTTTTGCTTACAAAGCAATTTATAGACAATTCTAAGGCCTTTGAGCCAAAAGAGTTATGATATTTGTCATTTGTGAGCCTGTATAGACCTACTATATTTGTGAACCATTTACTAAACAATACAACTATGATTGCACAAGCTAAAACAGCACTTCATCCTTGGGTAGAGAGTATGAGCGCGCATATGGAACCCGACCAGATTCACTGGTGCGATGGTTCAAAAGATGAGTATGACGGGCTCTGTCAGATGCTCGTTGACAAAGGGACTTTTATAAAACTCAATGCAGAAAAAAGACCAAATAGTTTTGCGTGTTTTAGCGACCCGAGCGATGTAGCCCGTGTTGAAGACCGCACATACATATGCAGTCGCCGCAAACTGGATGCAGGGCCAACCAACAACTGGATGGATCCTGGCGAAATGAAAGGTATCCTCGATGGCCTTACTAAAGGCTGTATGAAAGGTCGTACTATGTATGTAATACCTTTTTGCATGGGACCTGTAGGCTCTCCGCTTTCACGATACGGTGTACAAATAACCGACAGTGAATATGTGGTAACCAATATGCGTATCATGACGCGAATTGGCGATCAGGTAATGCAGCATATTGATGACAATGTGGTAAAGTGTGTCCATACCCTTGGAGCGCCGCTGAAAGCAGGACAAACAGATGTGCTTTGGCCATGCAACCCTACGGTGAAATACATCAGCCATTTTCCGGAAGACAGGCTTATTATTTCATACGGCAGCGGCTACGGCGGAAATGCCCTACTCGGCAAAAAGTGTTTTGCCTTGCGTATTGCGAGCGCTATTGGCCGCGAAGAAGGATGGTTGGCAGAGCATATGCTGATATTAGGCGTGGAAAGTCCGGAAGGTGAAAAAAGCTATGTTGCAGCAGCTTTCCCAAGTGCCTGCGGAAAGACGAATTTTGCAATGATGATTCCCCCGGAAGGAATGGATGGCTGGAAAGTTACAACGGTAGGTGATGATATTGCCTGGATACACAAAGGCAGCGACGGCAGGCTTCACGCCATCAATCCTGAAGCAGGCTATTTTGGCGTTGCTCCAGGCACCAATTTAAAAACCAACCCCAATGCAATTGAAAGTCTTAAATCAAATACTATTTTCACCAACGTAGCCATTACTACTGATAATGATGTATGGTGGGAAGGACTTACCAAAGAAGTACCAGAAGGCCTTACCGACTGGCATGGTCAACCATATGACAAGAGCAGCGGAAAGCCGGCAGCACATCCGAATTCGCGCTTCACGGCTCCTGCATATCAGAATCCTGCACTCGATTCAGAATGGGAAAATCCTGAAGGTGTTCCACTTATTGCTTTTATTTTCGGCGGAAGACGGAGCACAGCCGTGCCACTGGTTTACCAAGCGTTTAATTGGAATTTTGGTGTATACATGGCTGCCACTATGGGCAGTGAAACCACTGCCGCTGCTTTTGGCGAAGTTGGCAAGGTACGCCGTGATCCGTTTGCAATGCTGCCTTTTATGGGCTACCACATGGGCGATTACTTCAACCATTGGCTTCAATTTGGCCGCGACCTACCGAACCCGCCAAGGATATTTGGTGTGAACTGGTTTCGTAAGAATGCCAACGGTGACTTTGTATGGCCGGGATTTGGTGAAAATATGCGCGTACTGAAATGGATTATAGGACGATGCAAAGGTCGCACCGCTTCTGTGGAGTGTCCGATAGGATGGCAGCCAAGATATCGTGATATAGACTGGACTGGACTTGAAGAATTCACCCGTGAAGATTTTAAAGAAGTAATGGCTATAGAACGTGAACCTTGGAAACACGAAATGCAAGGTCACGCAGAACTATTTGATACAGCTTATGATAAGATACCTAAGGAGTTCACCTTTATGCGTGAATTGCTCCTTTCAGCGCTGTGGAGATCACCTGAGAAATGGGAACTCGCTCCTGAAAGGGATGAAGCTTGAGATTTAACTGACTAAAAAAGCAAAGGGCTGCATCATACTAATGGTGCGGCCTTTTTGATTTTTATTGGGCCAAAAACGCTCTGGTTGCTGAAGTGAAGATTCAGTATTAATTCAGGCTTCACCGCGTTTCATCTTAACGATTGGTTCCGGATGGCTATAATTTTTCATGATTATTAATAATTCTTCAACCGAGTCATGCACAAGCAGCATATCGGCATTGCGTTGCTTTAATAGCCCTTCATTCGCCATATGTTGTACCATCGCTATTAGATGGTTATAGTATCCTTTGAAATTAAGAATACCTATAGGTTTCTTATGCAGGCCAAGCTGCCCCCATGTTACCATTTCGAAAAGCTCTTCGAAAGTACCGAAGCCACCCGGAAGGGTTATTACACCATCGCTCAATTCGTGCATGCGGAGTTTGCGCTCCTGCATGCTTTCTACCATGATGAGTTCAGTGAGCTGCTCGTGTGCAATTTCGCGCGAGGACATAAACTTGGGCAGCACCCCGATTACTTCACCACCTGCATTGAGAGCGCCATCGGCCACTTTTCCCATCAACCCAATTTGAGCCCCCCCGTAAACCACTCGAATTCCATTTTCAGCCAAAGTACTTCCCAATCGATAAGCCATTTCGGCATAGGCCGGGTCGTTGCCCAATGATGATGCACAAAATACAGCGATGCTTTTCATGGTGCGAATATGCTCACTTTTTTGCGAAAGCAAGGCCCTTTTGGTCAATACATCAATCTAAGAACCGCACTCATTGTCGGGGTATAACATGGCGAGAAATTATTATTTATGGAGAAAATGGCCTTTAGGCGCTGCTTAAAGGCCATTGATACACATTGCAGTTGCCAATCAAAACTGCAAGCGGTACAGCACGTCCGGAAAGAATCCGATCTGGTTTACATCATTTATTTGGTCTTTAACAGCGTTATAGCGTCGTTCAAAGATGTTTTCGCGGTTTGTAACATTCTGCAGATCCACAAAAAACTGATGCGAGACCTTGCCTTTCGCTGAATTCAACCTTACACCAAATTTTACATCCCATCGCAAATAGAAGGGATAGCGCTTGCTGAATGCCTGATCTTCGTATAGCACTTCTCTCCCATTGTTAGCCATCGTAGCATCTACGTTAATAGGTGCATAAGGCCTGCCACCTGAAGTTGTAAACTTGGTATCGAATGTGAGTGCGTTGCGTCCATTCTCTCCAATAGGCCACTCTTTACCACCGAGTACATTAAACACATACCCATTGTTGAAAGCGGTATTGCGCTCTATTCCATCACTACCTTCATAACGTGAGTTAAAAATTGATGCGGTAGAAAGCAAATAATAATTCTTGCTGAAGCATTTCTCTATGGTTAGCTCTAAACCGTAATTGAAATCGGTTCCATTGTTTACAAGCGATCCGCGCTCGTCAAAAACGAAGCTGCCACCTTCGTTTGTTACCGCATAACTGCTAGCGAAACGCTCCACAGGTATGTCGTACAACGCCTGTTAATACGATTCAGTTTTAACTTTCCAATCCGGCGCGGGTTTGTAATCATAGCCTACAACAAAATGGTGGCTCTTAATAAAATCAAGTCCTATATTGGTTGCTTCCATCACTCCCGGAGCAACTTCTTCCTGTAAGAGTAAAACCGGAAGTGGAACCAATTGACTGTGTAGACCATACGCTGCCGAAAAACGGTGCTTGGGTCTATATTGCCAGCTAATTGCTGCTCTCGGTTCTAGTTGAAAATCCTTGGTAAGTTCAAAATACTGCGCGTGCAAACCACCCGTTACGCACAGTTGATCAGTAAATTTAAATTCGCCTTGAGCGTAGGCCTGTGAGAGAAGAGTAACTTCGCTGACATCACGTGTAGTGAGAAAAAAGTCAGGCACATTGTCCCCATTTTCATCCGGAATCTCAACCCTTCTATCGCGGTCGCGAACGGTATTATCGAGATCAAAAAATTCATCCAGCGCACCTGCACGGAGATTGAACCGCGGACTGTACTTCTTATTGAATTGCGATGAAACGGTATAGCGTTGTTCTGAATCGCGTACTTCTGTTGCGCGGTGTTTTGTTGGGCCACCGTTTACAGATTCTTCAATGTAGTTATCCTGATCAAAATCCAGGTGCATAAGCGTACCTCCAACGGTAGTCTTTATATAGGCAGTATTGCTGGGTCGGTATATGTGATTCAACCCAATCAAACCCACTTTATTATCCACAAAAGAGTCTTGGTTTGGATCTGCAAATAGATCAGTCTCGTCAATTTCAGTACCTATGAAATCGATAGAACTCAGACCGCCCATACCAAAAAGTTCAAAACGCCCCTATTTGGTTTCGCCAAAGTTGAACTTGAATCCCAAATCCTGAAAGTACGGAGTTGCCGACGTTCCAGTTGCTGCGAGGCTCGCTATACCATATCGATATGATACCAGATATGATGCATCTTTCTTACGGCTAAGAGGTCCTTCGGCCATAAATTCGAGCCCGGTAAAGGCTGAGAGTTGGGCGGTAAATTCATGTTTATCAGAATTTCCATTTCTGAACTTCACGTCAAATACTGCAGCACTTGCATTTCCATACTCAGGAGGAAATGCTCCGGTAAGGAAATCGCTTGTGCGCAGTAAGTTGGTATTTAATGCACTCACAGGACCGCCGGTAGTGCCAAGGGTAGAAAAATGGTTCACTGTTGGAGTAGGCAGACCATCAATTCTCCAAAGTAGTCCTGAAGGTGAATTACCGCGCACCACTATATCATTGCGCGAATCATTGGCAGTGCTCACACCTGCAAAATTTGACGCAAGCCTTGCAACATCATTTCGCCCACCCGAATACCGCGTAACTTCTTCAATACTATAAGTGCGGGCGCTCACCTTGGCCATTTCGTTAATCGATCGGTCCTTATCAGCTTCGGCTGATATTACTACTTCACTTAGAGATTTAACTGACTCTACCAGTTGGATGTTGAGTACAGTTTCTTTACCGGCAGTAACGAGCATATTAGGCACGGTTTGGGTCTTGTAGCCAATGAATTTTACCGCCAGTGTTTGGCGCCCTACAGGTACATTGTCCATTCTGAACTTTCCGTTTATGTCCGTAGCGGTTCCTATAAATTGATCTGAATTTTCAAGGTAAATATTTACCCCTGGTAGTGGGAAATCAGCTTCAATATCCTTTACAATACCTTTTACCACTTGGGTTTGGCTTTTCGCAATATGGGGTAATAAGAAAATAGTGAGTACTTGTGTATTGAGTAAAATGCGTTTCATGAGATTGGTTTGTTTGATTTAACCAAAAATTAATCGACGGTGAAAAGTTCATTATACAAGCATTTACCGAAAGGGAATAGAATATAAATGAAATTGAAAAGAAGAACCCTAAACCTTCAAATGAATTTTAAACAGTGCTGTGTAGATTCAACCTGTTTATATTCCGTTTCATTTTCGCTTTCAACCTTTTTAAGTGAAATGGATGCATATGATAAATGCGCATTTGATACATTTGAAATATGGCAGCAAAAAATCTTTTCAAAGAACCCTAGCCGAGAATAATCGGTATTCCTCTTTTGGCGATGCTATTGTGCACTGTTTTTAATGAGCCACCTTACACTTTCGATAAATTATTAATCTCAATTCTTATCACCGCCGCTATTTGGCAGGGTGACTACATGATCATAGTTTTTTACAGAAAAAAATGGCCGATGTTTGAGAATACAGAAAAAACGATTTTAGTCAGTGTTTTGGCAGTTGCGGTGTACAACTCAATAATAGATTACACACTTTGCCAAACGCTCAATGCTTTAACACCCTATGAGTATGATGTGATGGAAGGCGGAACAAGCTTTTATTTACTAAAGAATCTCGGCATCACCTTTATAGTAGGTACGCTTTATGAAGCTGGATATTTCTTCAACCGTTGGAAAAAGCAAGTCTTGGAAACAGAAGAAATCAAGAGCAGACAATTGCGCACAGAGTTAGATGTTCTAAAAAGCCAACTTTCGCCGCACTTTCTTTTCAATATTCTGAATACGCTAATCGCACTTATACATGAGAATCCTAACCAAGCTGCGAAATTCACTGAAAAACTCAGCAATGTTTATCGGTATACGCTCGCTCATCACGACAGGGAAGTGGTAAGATTGAGCACTGAACTCGAATTTACCGATGCATACCATTTTTTACTTAAGATGCGCTTCGAAGAAGGCATTGTGATGAATATTGATTTTCCGGAAGAAATGAAGAGTATACACATTGCTCCGCTCACGCTTCAACTCCTTTTGGAGAATGCAGTAAAGCACAATATTCTTTCATTGCACAAGCCACTTATCATTGACATTTACAGTGAGAATGGAAAAAGGCATCATAGTTCGAAATAACTACCAGCCACGTACATCGCAAGCAGAATCAACCCGTCTGGGATTAAATAATATCAAAAAACGTTATCAATATCTTAGCGACCGAGACGTAGACATAATAAGAACACGTGAATATTTTATGGTGGCCATACCATTGCTAACTGTAGAATCTGCCAATAACATGATTGTAGGCTAAAGATGAGAATACTGATTATAGAAGACGAAGCGCCGGCATTCAGAAGATTGCAAAATATATTGAGTCAGCACCACCCCGATTTTGAAATCGTTGATGTACTTGACTCTGTGAGCGAATCTTTAAAATGGTTTCAAAATCACCAACCGCCTGATCTTGTTTTTAGTGATATTCAACTGAGTGACGGTTTGAGTTTCGATATTTATAAAATAGTTCGCCTTACTTGTCCAATCATTTTTACAACTGCCTACGATGAATACATGCTCGATGCTTTCAAAACCAGCGGCATCGACTATTTGCTTAAGCCAATAGAAGTTGATGATTTAAACCGCAGCGTTGAAAAATTCAAAACTCTTTTAAAGAAGTCGGCCGGTGGCGAACAGACAAATATTTCATTGCTTATTGAAGCCATATCAAAAGGCAGCCGCAAGTTCAAAGATCGTTTTTTAGTAAAGGTAGGAACAAAGCTTATACCGCTTGAAGTGGGCGATATTGCTTACTTCTACCATGCAGAAGGTTTAACCGAGATATTCCAAAAAAATGGAAAACGATATGCTATCGACCCACCCCTTGATGAACTTGAAAAACAACTAAACCCAGAGCTTTTTTTCCGAATAAACCGCCAGTTTCTTTGCCATATGCAATCTATCGGGGTTATGCATCAGTATTTTAAAAGAAAACTTAAGGTAACACTAACGCCGCTGCCTCCCGATGATGCTGTATTAAACAGAGAAAAGGCTCGTGCTTTCAAGAATTGGATGGAAGGAATCAGCCCTGATTTTCTTGCTGAATAACTTCTTGGTACAGTGCTACATTCTGCTTTGCCATTACTTCCTTTGAAAAATTCAAAGACACATCATGCGCTTTTCTGCCCATAGCTGCGGCAAGTTCTTTACCTTGAAGCAATTTGATTACTTTTTCTGCCAGCGCCATGCTATTGCCGGGGTCTTCAACAAAACCGTTTCTATTGTTTTCAATTAACTCAGGTATTCCGCCGGCTCTTGTGGCAACTATAGGCAGCGAGTTGTACATAGCATCGATAATGGAAGTGCCTAAACCTTCGGTACTTGATGTAATTAGAAAAATATCGATTTCACGCAAAAGAAGCGGAACATCATTTCTGAAGCCTGTGAAAGTAACACTATGAGTTATATTCAATTTGCCTGCATAACTTCTCAACTCCTTCTCCAAGTTACCATCACCTACAGCCAAGAAATGCACATTCGGGTATGATTTTAATACGATTGCTGCTGTATCGAGAAACGTGAAATAATCCTTGTGAGGCGCGTAAGCGGCCACATTTGCTACCAACTGGTATGATGGATCAATATTAAATTCCCGATGCAGGTAGCCGGTAGGCAGTGCATCAGTAAAGCGGCCGAAGTCAATACCATCATACACCATCATTACTCTTTCAGGTCTTTGCACTGACTTCCTAACTATTTGCCTTACCGCTTCAGAAACGCATATAATACGCTTTACAAGTTTATGATTGTACTTTGCCAGAGCAATACCTTTACTTTTCAGTTCAAAATCTACTCTGCGGTGCACTATTATCGGAATTTTGAGTCCAAGTAGGATTGAGATATAGACAATACTCAATCCTTTACCACTGTGCACATGTAGAAGTTCAATGTTTTCCCTGCGGCAAATGTTTTTAATCGCAAGGGCAGATTGCACATCGAGTCCGTTTGCCATACCCAGTGAGTAATATTTAATGGATTTTTCGACGCACCAATGGTGAAAAGCAGATTCTTTTCTTGCTGTCACAATTATCTCTACCCCAAGCATAACTGCACTTTCAATAAGATAGGCAATTTGTTGCTCTCCCCCTCTCCAGGATCTCTCAGTGCTTACTTGTAGTACTTTGATAGCATTCATTTGTGGCAAAGGTCGAAGAAATAACGAAACCGACTGTACTGAGCTTCAATCGAAACAAAATGCAAACCCCTGCCGTAACAGAACCCGCTATACAGAGGAACAAAAAATGCAAGGAAAATCTACTATATCCATTCTTGGAGCGCTTCTAATTTGCGCATTTTTAAACTTGGTTGCCAAGGCTCAGGTAGCCGTTTATTCTGATTTCGTTGGTGCAGGTCATTCAGAAGGAATCAGTGTAACCACAAGCAGTGACCATATTCAAAGTGGCTGGACTCGACATGCTGTTGGGCTTAGAACTATTGATGGAGGTGGCCTCGACAGCAAACGCATGGAAGCTTCACGGTTTCTTGCTCAGGCTGCATTTGGAGGTAAGCCCGAAGAGATAGCCACTTTAGCGCAAAGCAATGATTTTGAAGGCTGGATTGATTGGCAATATACCTTGCTCAAAACTGATATGCTAACACTCACAAATCAGGTGACTCAGCAAGCAAAAAATGCGCACATTCAAGGTGGTGGCAGTGCCAGCTCATTTATAGCCAATTCGAAACTATTTCAATATGCATGGTGGCAGGCCAATATGACCAAACAAGATGTATTGCGCCAACGTGCAGCCGCAGCTTTGAGTGAGATCGTAGTAATATCAACAGTTGGTAACATCAGAAATGAAAATGTGGCTTATGCTTCATACTACGATGTGTTAATGAAAAATGCTTTTGGTAATTATAGAGCGCTTTTGAAAGAAGTTGCTCTACATCCTACCATGGGTGTGTACCTTACTCACTTCAGAAATCCTAAGACCAATGAAAGCGCCAACACATTTCCGGATGAAAACTTTGCGCGAGAAATATTGCAGCTTTTCAGTGTAGGCTTGGTACAGCTCAATCAGGATGGTAGCGTGATAACCGATGCTGAAGGCAAAGGAATTCCTACCTATACTCCTGAAGATATAAGGCAGCTTGCCAAGGTTTTTACAGGATTGGGGGCTGGAGGTATTACCAACGAAGCTGCGAACAGCGGTAATTTCGTGAGCTTCAATACAACCAGAAACAACCTCGACTATACTGTGCCAATGACGATGTATAATGAACAGCATGAAAATGGTTCTAAACAGATAATGGGAGTCACAATTCCATCCGGTCAAACCGGGATGGAAGATATTGATGCGGCCTTAAATATGATAATGAACCATTCGAATACAGCTCCTTTTGTTTGCACCAAACTTATTCAACAGATGGTAAAATCAAATCCATCAGCCGCGTATGTAAGCGATGTTGCAGAAGTTTTCGCAAACAACAGCGATGGTGTAAAAGGTGATTTAAAGGCTGTTATAAAAGCAATTCTCCTTCATGAAGAAGCCCGGACCTGTTTATGGCAAACAGACCCAACCAGCGGAAAGCTAAGAAACCCAAGTCAGCGATACCTTCATTTTGCGAAAGCGATGGCTTTGAGTTCGCCAAATGGAGCCTATTGGACAAATGGATTCGCCTTCGAATCCCGCACCAACCATTTGCCGATGAACTCACCGAGTGTCTTTAACTTCTACCTACCGGAGCATCAACCTGCAGGACCGATACGCGAAGCAAACCTTACTGCACCGGAATTTCAAATATTCAATGCATCAACGAGTATTGGCTATGTAAATGAAGCAGATGGCTGGACGAGAACAGGAATTTTGTTTGCTCCTAGCGAATTGGCCCAGAATGTTACTCTGAATAAACAATATTACAATATGATGGCTTCAGATCCTGAAGTCTTGATAAACCATCTGGATTTAATACTGTGCCATGGCCGTCTCACTGATGAAACAAGGCAAATAGTAAGAACGGCGCTGGAAGGGCTTGTGAGCTCGCCAGATAATCTGACGCAAAGAATCGAAATGGCTGCATTCCTCATTATGATCAGCCCTGAGTATACTATCTTGAAATAAGCTTGAAACCTATGACCCCAGAAAGAAATCCAGGCATAAGCCGGAGGAAATTTATTGCAACTACTGGTTGCGCGGCAATTGGCGCGACCACTTTGCTTTCATCGCTTATTAATATGAAAGCAGTTGCTGCAGCAGCCCTTGACAAACGTGCGGGCTCTTCCGATGATTACAAGGCGATGGTTTGCATCTTGCTAGCAGGCGGATCTGATTCGCACAACATGCTCGTACCACGAAGCAACGAAGCGTGGCAGCAATATTCTCTGACAAGAGCAAATCTTGCCCTGCCTCAATCGCAAATTCTTCAACTTAATCATACACCCCTGAACGGGCATAGCTATGGTGTGCATCCACTGATGCCAGAAGTTCGTGATTTATTCAATTCGGGTAAGCTTTCATTCATTTCGAACGTAGGCACGCTGGTAGAACCAATTACCAAACAGCAATATCTTAATAACAATAAAAAATTGCCGTTGGGTCTCTTTTCACATAGTGATCAGGTAAAACACTGGCAAACGGGACGTCCTGGCGAACGCAAATCATATGGCTGGGGTGGCAGGATTGCAGACCTTGTGCAAAGTCAAAATCAGAATGATTTGATTTCCATGAATATTTCACTTGATGGCAGCAATCAGTTTCAAATGGGAGAGCATAATGTGGAATTTTCATTAAGACCAACCGGTACTTCAGGTATAAATGGATATGGCACGAACAATATTTACCACAACCTTCGCGATGCAGCGATCAACAATATTCTTGACAAAGACTATCAGGATATTTATGAGAAAACGTACATCTCTACCCTCAAAAATGCAAAAGAAGGCAGCGGTGTATTACAGAACGCAATTGATGCTCAAGGTGAACTTGCAACAAATTTCTCGAATACTGCCCTATCGCAAAAGCTTAAGATGGTCGCAAAGGTGATCAAAGCAAGAGAAAGCCTTGGTTTTTCAAGGCAAACATTCTTCGTGAACTTCGCCGGATGGGACCACCATGATGATACGCTCGACTCGCAACTTGCCATGTTGCCCGAACTGAGTCAAGGGCTCGCAGAGTTCAATCAGGCGCTGGAAGAAATGGGAGTATCTACGAATGTAACCACTTTTACAATCTCCGATTTCGGACGTACTCTTACATCAAATGGCAATGGGTCAGACCATGCCTGGGGCGGCAATATGCTCGTGATGGGTGGTTCTGTGAATGGAGGTGAGATATATGGTGACTATCCTTTGCTCAATATAAGCAATGAATGGATGCTGCCACGAGGGGTGCTTATTCCAACTACATCCTCTACTGAGTACATGTCAGAGTTGGCTCTTTGGTTTGGCATTTCACCTGGTGATGTGGCTGATATCTTTCCTGATATTACAAACTTCACATCTAATCCTGGTGCTTACCCTATTGGATTTATGAACCCTGGAATTTAACTCTATGAAAAGTATATTTACTATAGTGCTCACTACTGCAGTTATAACAGCATCAGCGCAATGTTTTCCAGAACGCCACAACACTTCGTGGAACGAAGGCTGGTTTTCGTGCACACAAAATGAAAACCCCAATACGGAGAGAGGTTTGAGCCACTGGGTTATGTATGATTTTGGAAATACCTACAGATTGGGAGAAGTCTACATGTGGAATCTAAATGACAACAAAAGGCTTGGTAATGGATTCAAGGATTTTGTAATAGACTACAGTACAGACGGTACAAATTGGAAAAATCTGGGCATATTTGATATTGACAAAGCTCCCGGTACCAGTATGTATGAAGGCGAAATTGTGGCAACATTTGATGGTGACACTGCGCGGTATGTAATTTTAACTGCGCTTAGCAATTGGGGCGGTCAGTGCGTTGGCTTTGCCGAAGTTCAGTTTCAGGTATTAGAAGTTACTGCGCAGATTACAGGTCAGTTTGTAAACGATTGTTTCTCGGTAGCTGTGTATCCCAACCCGCATATCGAATCGTTCAATTTTGAAGTGACCACAAAATGCCCGGGTCCAATGGACTTTTCCATGTATGACCATACCGGAAAGCTGATAATGAAAGGTATTCTCGCCGATGGCGTGAGTATACAGCAGGAAACTGTACAAACAGGCAGCATGGCTCCCGGTCTTTATCACCTTGTGGTGCACCAGGAAGGAAAGATCAGCAGGCACCCGGTAGTTAAAATGTTGCGGTAATCTTGTAATGGGCTTCTGGCATTGAGCAAATGATTACTTTCGTCTTCGTAATCTCTAGTTTGTATGTCAACATTCTCCGAAAAAACAACAGTATTTAAAGGTAAGGCTAAGCGTTTCATTCTTAAGCTTTTCGGTGTGGTGGTGCTCATTGGTATTGCCGTAATTCTGTTTATCTACTATGCCAATTTCAGCACCGGGGTTAGGGCGGGCATCGTTCTGAAAGTAAGTAAGAAAGGAGCCATATTCAAAACCTACGAAGGCCAGCTTGACCTGATGAGTTTTGGTGCAGTAAAGAGCCAAAATCAGCTTTCGCAAACATTCGAATTTTCTGTATACAAGGATGATAATGAAGTAATTAGAGAGCTCGAACGTGTAGCCCTAAGCGGTGAAAGAGTGAATCTCCAATACGAAGAGAAATATGCAATTCTGCCCTGGCGGGGTAGCACGGAGTATTTTGTAACCGGCGTAGAAGTAGGGGAAGGCAGTGAAGCACCTAGCACTAAGAAAGGTTTTCTCGAATAAACACTAACCCTGGATTCAGCCCTGTACTTGTTTGACTTCAATGTAAAAGTTTCGGTCAATTTTAGGTATTTGTTTAAACTCACTTTCAGTAAATTGCCATTCTGTAGTGGGGAAGAGCCACAAGCCATCAGTAGTTTTCACTGGCATATCAAATCCTTGAACAACGTTTGTCCAGCGATACGCCAGGCTACTGCCTGAATTGTTACATTCGAGAACGGGAATGTTGACTGTGTGCAAGTACTGATCAAATATTTTACTCAAGTCACGTCCTGCAGCAGTGCTCATGAACTCTTCAACATCAGCAGAAGTTACAGTTGTATGATAAAATTTTCGGTTTAGGGCTACGAGCATTTCCCGAAAGGACTCCCCTTCAGGAAACAACTGCCTGATAGTATGAAGCATATTAGCTCCTTTATAGTACATATCGCCACTGCCTTCATGGTTCACTCCGTATGGGCCCACCATTGGTCGGTCGTTACGGATACTTGAACGCGTGCCGATTACATAATCATTGCCAGCTTCCACACCGTATTGGCATGTTGTATAAATTGTTTCGGAATATGCAGTAAATCCTTCGTGTACCCACATATCTGCTATATCCTTTGTAGTAATGTTATTCCCAAACCACTCATGGCCGCTTTCGTGAATAATTATAAAATCCCATTTCATACCCCAGCCGCTGCCCGAAAGGTCATTGCCCTGATATCCCTTTTGGAAAGCGTTTCCATAAGCAATGGCACTTTGATGTTCCATACCGAGATGCGGAGATTGTACCAGTTTATAGCCGTCAGCATAGAATGGAAAAGGCCCAAACCAATGCTCGAAACAACCAAGCATATCATGGACTTCTTGAAAGTGTTCTTTCGCTTTTTCAAGATTGAAATCAAGTACCCAAAAGTCGAGATCAAGATCGCCATTCAACCCCTTATATGTCTCTGTCCAATTTGCATATTTCCCGATATATGGTACAAGATTGTATGAATTGATGGGGTTTACAACTTCCCACGTCCAGGTTGTGTTTCCAGCTCCTGTTGAGACTTTGCTTTTTAATTTTCCATTTGCCACAGCACTCAACCCATCAGGAGCATTTATGCCCATGCTTGCACCAAGATCAGGTTCGTCGCTTTGATGATCTTTGCAGGGATACCATACACTGGCACCCAAGCCCTGGCAAGCTACGCTCATCCAAGGGCTGCCATTTACGTCAGTGCTCCAAATCCAACCACCATCCCAAGGCGGCATGCGAGCAACACGCGGTTTTCCGCTATACTTTAACTCCACAGTAGCTGTGTCGCCAGTATTAAACTCTTCGGGAAATTTTAAATACCACACGTTTTCTTGATTCGATACTTCAAGATAAACGTTATTGTACGATGCCGCAGTGATTTTCATTGGTTTTTGAAGGTCAATTTGCATCAACGATCCCGGCTTTAGAACTTGAAAAGCAAGTTGCTGTGTGCCTTCAATGCTTTTCGATTCATAATCAGGTTTTACCGTAAGGTCATATCTGAGCACGTTCCACCAAGATCGCTCAGGTGTAATGGTTCCTCTTAAAGTATCTTGTAGGGAAAAGGTGTTCTGAGCGATGGCAAGGCTTGCCACTGCGGCATAAGCAAGTGTCAATAATATGGATTTTTTCATAAATCTGGATTTATATAATAACCTGCAAACACAGCACCAATATACACTGCAAATGCCGAATGATAAATATTCTATTGAATAATTGAACTATCTAACTGTTTTCACAGTTTGAACAATAACTTTAACAAAAATATTCAATGCAGGAAGCAGTGCAGTACGATATAATTATCGTGGGTGCCGGATTGGCTGGCTTATATGCAGCAATATGCGGCGAAAAGGCGGGTTATTCTGTACTTGTAATAGAAGGTACCGAAAGGCCTGGTGGAAGAATAAAAACCGATTTTATTGAAGGATTCAAACTTGACCATGGATTTCAGGTGCTGATAAATTCGTACCCCAAAGCAGTAGAAGTTTTTGACTTCAATGCATTGCATCTGCAGTCTTTCGAATCAGGGGCTCTGATTACCGATGACTCCGACACTTATAGCATTGGTGATCCTCTCCGAAAGATAAGCCAGCTCTTTCCAATGATTTTTTCTAAAGTAGGAAGTATTGGTGATAAGATAAAGCTCTGGCAACTCACTAGTGAATTGCAGGCCCTGAGCCCCGACCAGGCTTTTGATGGTATTGCAATGCCTACCATGAAATACTTGCAAAAAAGAGGTTTCTCCAAAAAGATCATTTCCAATTTCTTCGTTCCATTTTTTGGTGGAATTTTTCTCGAAAGAGCGCTTGACACTCCTGCTGGCATGTTTCGGTTTGTTTTCCGAAATTTTAGTCTCGGCGAAGCTTGCCTTCCGAAGGATGGAATGGAAGCACTGCCATTACAGTTGCTAAACCTTTTAAAATCAACTGAAGTGCTTCATAATACCAGGGTTGCTCAAATTGACCAAAACGGTAAGGTGGTGCTCTCAACCGGTGAAATCCTGCGCAGCAAAAAAGTGATCATCGCATGCAATCCAAAACCATTGCTCAATCAATTGGATGAAGCCGTGGCCTACAGGAAAACTACAACCATGTATTTCAGCGGAAGCGACAAGCTGAAGAAAATGAACCGCACCATAGGTCTTGACGCCCGCAAGCACAGCCCCGTTAATAATTATTGCAGGCTCGACGAAGTGCAGCCATCCTATGCTCCTCAAGGAAAATCACTTTGGAGTGTAACAGTCAGAGATGGAAATGATGCTGCTTTGCAGGATATTACAATGGCCTTGGCTGAGCTAATAGGAGCGAAAGCCGATGAACTGAAGCACCTGAAAACCTACCATATCCGCGAGGCACTTCCCGTAATTGCAACCCCGCGGAATGATATGCCTGCCGACCAAACCCAACTAACTGCAAATGTTCATCTTGCAGGTGATTATCTTTTGAATGGTTCCATCGATGCCGCGCTTAGATCAGGTTACCGCGCTGCAAAAGCGGTAACGGAGTCGCTGGGTTTGAAGTAATTTTTTTTTACAGAATCAATTGTTGCAAATGGTGGTGCCTTCCCCAATACTGCTACTTTTGCCGAAAATTAGATCACATGTCCGATAGATTGGCAATAGGTGGTATTGAAACCACAGACTTAGTAAAAGAGTTTGGTGCACCACTGTACGTGTATGACACCGTCATTATGGAGCGTCAGTACCGCCGCATAGAAAGTGCATTTAAAAAGACCAAACTCAAAATCAATTATGCCTGTAAGGCGCTCAATAATATAAACGTTCTCCGATTCTTTCACAGCCTCGGAAGCGGATTAGATACAGTATCAATTCAGGAGGTGCAGCTTGGACTAATGGCTGGCTTTGCACCAAATGATATCATATTCACACCAAATGGTGTTTCAATAAAAGAAATCAAGGAAGCCGTAGCTTTAGGGGTAAGGGTAAATATTGACAACCTGTCAATCTTAGAGCAGTTTGCACACGCATTTGGCAGCAATTATCCCATTTGCATCAGGCTCAATCCTCACATCAATGCAGGGGGTAATCAAAAAATTTCTGTAGGTCATATTGATTCAAAATTTGGCGTAAGCATACATCAACTGAGACACCTAGAGCGCCTAATTAAAAGTCTCAATATTAAAGTAGAAGGCCTGCATATGCATACAGGTAGTGACATACTTGACGTAGATGTATTTTTGCGCGGGGCAGAGCTGTTGCTCGATGTGGCCCGTGACTTTAAAGACCTGACCTATATTGATTTCGGAAGTGGGTTTAAAGTAGCTTATATGCAGAATGATATCAGCACCGATATTGAAGAGTTGGGAGAGAAAATGACCGACATGTTCAAATCGTTTTGCAAAGAATATGGTCGTGAACTTCAGATTGAGTTCGAACCCGGTAAATTTTTGGTAAGTGAGTCAGGCTATTTTCTTTGTGAAGTAAATGCGCTGAAACAAACAACTGCAACTGTTTTCGCACAAGTCAATACTGGCCTCAACCACCTTATCAGACCAATGTTTTACGATTCGTATCACCATATTACAAATGCCAGCGACACATCGCGAAAGCCGAGATTGTATACTGTTGTTGGATACATCTGCGAAACTGACACTTTTGCCGTTGACAGGCAGATACAAGAGATACATCAAGGCGATATACTTGCCTTTCATAACGCGGGGGCGTACTGTTTTACTATGAGCAGCAACTACAATAGCCGGCCAAGACCCGCTGAAGTAATGATTATCAAAGGAAAGGCACATTTAATAACGAAGCGTGAAACCCTTGATGACATCCTAAAAAATCAACTGGTATTATCAGAATGGTAAGCAATTCAAAAATCATAACTTCGCCATCAAACTTCTATGTAATGAAAAAAATCATTCTCTCCTTTTTCTTGATGGCAGCAGCATTTACTGTTTCAGCCCAATTAGAAATCCGCCCTTTTTTGGGTGCTAATTTTAGTAATGTTACAAAGAGTGCAGATGGCACTAGTACTCAGGCAAAACTTGGCGGCCAGCTTGGAGCTAGTCTTTTAATAGGCAATAAGCTCCATGTAATGCCGGGTATAGCGCTTTTCTCAAGATCTACAGAGTATAGTGTAGCTGGAGATGTGAATACAGACCAAACAGTGAACGGAGTTATGATTCCCATCCTTATTGGTTATCGCATTTTTGATGCAACTGAAAAACCCTTCTTCAATTTCCGTTTGTGGACAGGGCCTTCATTGATGTTTCTCACCACAACCAAGTTAGATGATTCTGACTTCAATGAAGCAATAGACTGGAAAAGCAACCAATGGGGTTACCAGATTGGGGCGGGTCTGGATATTGCCATATTTTTTGTAGACTTTGGATATGAAGTTGGACTTTCCAACACCGGTGAAGCGAAAAGTGGATTGAGTGGTGTTACGGACATTAAAAGCAATACATTTTTAATTAATGCAGGTGTTCGACTGAGTTTGGCAAGATAATTTTTGAGAAAATAAATTTTATCCCTGATGGATTTTATTTCATCAGGGATTTTTATTTCAATGAAGTTTAAATACAAGCTCAATTAAAGTCCGATTGACGTTTCGCTTCTCACAAATTAATCGATCAGGTCATAACACAAGCTTCATAGGGGATGTTGAAGAATTTTTTCCATTTAAAATGGGATAAGACTAGTGTTTATTTTGAGAAACATACGAGGAATTGTATAAAACTCAGCCTACATTACAGGCTTACTTTTGTTCTATAAAAATCATAAAAATGAAAACTCTTCTTTTAACACTTGTACTTGGATGTAGTACCTTACTCGCATCTGCCCAATTTGAAGTAAGGCCATTTATAGGCGCAAACTTTAGTAATGTAAGTAAAACCCCAGACGGTAACGATACCCGAGCCAAATTAGGCGGACAATTTGGCGCAAGCGTTCTGATTGGTAACAAACTCCACCTGATGCCAGGAATTGCTCTATTTTCAAGATCAACGGAATACACCAACAACGTATCCAATGTAAAAACAGAACAAAATATCAGTGGAGTGATCGTTCCATTGCTCTTGGGTTATAGGTTTATGGATCCTACCACTGAGCCTTTTTTAAATTTCAGAATTTGGACAGGACCTTCTGTTATGTTTTTGACTAAGACTGAATTTGGAAATTCAGAAACAAATGAAGCTGTAGACTGGAAGAACAATCAGTGGGGCTACCAGGTAGGTGCAGGTTTAGACATTGCAATGGTGTTTGTTGATTTAGGCTATGAAGTAGGGCTTTCAGAAGCAGGAAGTCTTGCAGAAGGAGTTGATACCTTTACTTCTATTAAGAACAACACATTCTTTGTAAATGTGGGTGTTCGTCTGAGCTTATCCAAATAAGCTTCAAGACTATTGAGTTCAGACCCCGATGAAAACATTTTCATCGGGGTTTTTTAATGAATGGTAGTTTCATGAACGTTCAAATTTTGCGTTATTTGTAAATTAAAATAACTAATTAGCAATGACTTCTAAAATATTGGCACTTGCAGCAGTAGCTTGCCTGGCTGCTGCACCCGTTTCTAAAGTGGAGATAGTCTTTAAACTATCAAAAGGAAAAGTATATGAACAAACTGTTGTATCACAATCAAATGTGAAACAGGATGCAATGGGCCAAACCATTGAAATAAATACAGTATCAAAGTTTAAAACTGCGCTTGAGGTGCTTGAAGAAAAGGCGGAGAACAGTATTTACAACGTATGGTACAAGGAAATGGAAATTGAATTCAACGGCATGGGACAAGAGCAGAAATCATGCAGTGACACCATTACACTTGCTGTAGTTGATCCAATGTCAGAGATATTTTCAAAAATGACAAACAAAAAATTTCAGGCTACCATTGAACGAAAAGGTATCGTAACAGAGATTTTGGGTTTGGATCTTATAATAAATTCGGCCGCGAAAAAAGAGATGAATGTTGAACCCATTGATGATGTTGGTAGGCAAGTATTGCAAAGCTATGGCGATGAAGGCCTGAAGAATACCTTGGAAAGCTTTATTGATATTTTTCCGGGTAAGCCAGTAAAAGAAGGCGATTACTGGTCAAAAACTCATAAATTAAATGCCGGCATGCCGGTAATTTCTAAAACGAAGTATACCCTAAAAACGATAAAAGGAAACGAAGCGCAAATTGATGTGGAAGGAACACTTGAGATAGAACCCGGTGAAGCGCGCGCCAAGCTTAATGGCATGGACGCCACTTACTTTATAGAAGGAACCAGGAAGGGATCTTTAATGGTCGAAATTTCTACTGGTTGGGTAAATTCCGGCAGCTTTTCTGATACTCTTGATGGTAGTATTACATTGGTACCTGATCCAAGCATGGCCGAAGGCATTGTTGTACCTATTAAAGTTACCACAACAACTTCTTTCACCGGGAAATAGATTTTAGATGGTCAAAAATCCACTATTGGGCTCCACTTGTGGAGCCCTTTTGGCTATAATCCCTTTCAGCAAAAAACAGTACTTTCACTCCACAGTCAAAACGTATTCTATGAAGATCAAGACCATTACATTAAATTTTCTTTTGGTTATATTTTTAGTTACATCAGCCGATTATGCTCAAGCCCAAAAGAAAAAAAAGAACTCGAAAGCCCCTTCTTCTGACGTTGCTACTGACACTAAAAAGAAGAGTGATATAGCAAGCTTTACCAAGGGCATGACAAAGTCAGAAGGACTTTTCACCATGTATCGCGATACGGTTAAGGGAACAGTCTATATGGCGCTTAAAGCTGATCAAATTGGCAAAGAGTATATTTATTTCAGTCATATCTCCGATGGAGTGGCTGATGCAGGATTCTTCAGAGGCTCTTATCGCGGTTCAAAAATTATAACCTTTGGAAAGGATTTTAATAGAATACTAGTAGTTGGAGAGAATACCAAATTTTATTTCGATGAAAAAAATGAGTTGAGCAAAGCTGCAGGCGCTAATATTAACCGTCCTGTTTTGGCTAGTCTTGAAGTCAAAGCATCAGATTCAGATGGCAGCGTGATTATAGAAGGAAGTGCTATATTTCTTTCAGAAGATTTTCAGATGATTAAACCCCCTACTCAACCCGGACAAACTGGCGGTATGCTTGGTAAATTGAGCAAGGAGAAATCTGCAATTGAAAAGGTGCGCAATTACCCTGAAAACACTGATATGATTGTGAGTTTCGTTTATGAAAACACAAATCCTTCCAAGTCTGGCTCTGATGCCGTTACCGACCCAAGAAATATAACCATCAAGTATCAGCACAGTCTCATTGCTGTGCCTGAAAACGAATATAAGCCAAGGCGCGACGATGCCCGAATAGGATACTTTACAACCCAGGTAAATGACATGACATCCTTCGGTGCAGCTCCCTATAAAGATGTGATACACCGGTGGAATCTTGTGAAAAAGAATCCTGATGCTGCACTTAGCGATCCAGTAGAACAAATTGTCTATTGGATTGAAAATACTACTCCTGCAGCATTCAGACCTATCATAAAAGAAGCGGGCGAAAACTGGAATATAGCTTTTGAAAAAGCAGGTTTTACCAATGCATTGGTGATAAAGGAACAGCCCGATACTGTTGATTGGGATGCAGGGGATATCCGCTACAATGTGTTGAGATGGACAAGTTCTCCACAACCACCTTTTGGGGGATATGGACCTAGTTTCGTAAACCCCCGCACCGGACAAATACTTGGGGCAGACATAATGCTAGAATTCTCAGCGGTATCGCGACGACTTTTCAGAAAGAATGTTTTTGAAAAGGCTGGGTATCTCCATGATGAACTTTTTGAAGCATACAATCAATTTGGCGAAAGCCACGAACATTGCTACATAGCTGATCTGGTAAATCAAAGCACTGTATTTGGTTTCTCCGCAATGCGTATTCAAAATACTGATGAAGCAGCCGAAGAGCAATTTGTAAAAGAAACACTAGGCCGACTAATATTACATGAAATAGGCCATACGCTGGGCCTAACGCACAATATGCGTGCAAGTACAATGCTTTCGCCAAATGAAATAAAAGATAAAGCCATTGTACACGAGCGTGGCATTTGCAGCACCGTGATGGAATATCCCGCTGTAAACTTCCCTTCATCACCTGAGTTACTTACAAAGTATTTCGATGACAAGCCGGGCCCTTATGATCTTTGGGTAATAGAATATGGATACTCTCTCGCCCTTCCTGATGCCGATAAAGAATTGGAACGCCTTGAAAGAATTTTGGCACGCAGCACCGAATGGCAATTGGCTTATGGCAATGATGCGGACGATATGCGCAGCAGCGGAAAAGGAATTGATCCGGACATCAATATTTTTGACTTGAGCAGCGATCCGGTAGCATATAGTATTGATCGAATGATCCTTGTAAATGAGCTTATGGGGGGTCTGCTTGGAAAATACAGCATTGAAGGTGAAACATATGAAGAGTTTCTTCAGGCATATTTGGCACTGAGCGGCGAATACGCCAATCAACTTACAATATTGACCAAACAAGTAGGTGGAGTGCATATAAACAGAGCAAAAAACGGTCAGGAAGGAAATATGACTGCGCCATTCAAACCTGTTTCAGCCGAAAGGCAAAAAGCTGCAATGACGGCACTTTCTACTTTCGCATTTTCACCAGATGCATTCGCAGTACCTGCTGAAGTGTACAGCCATTTACAAAGCCAACGCCGCGGCTTCAGCAACCCGTACAACGGAGAAGACCCTAAAATACATGAGCGTACACTGAAGATTCAAAAAGCTTGTTTTGACCATATGCTCAACGCCGCAGTGCTGGAGAGAATTACCAACAGCACGCTTTATGGAAACACCTATAGCTTGGATAAATACTTTACCGATTTGACTAATGCGGTATTCAAAGCTGACATTAATTCCAAAGTAAATACCATGAGACAAAACCTACAGGTAGAATATACTGCAAGGCTTGCTACTATAGTAAAGAATGTGAATGAATATAGCCACGTATCACGCTCTATGGCATTATACGAACTTAAGCGAATTGATAAAACAATGAAGGTTGGAGCATCACCTGATGTGCTCACCAAGGCCCACAGAGAGCACCTGAGCCAAATTGTAAAAACAACACTGGAAAGTTAAGATTGTAATAAAACCATTATGGATATCTACCATTTCAGAGTACTACTAGACAGCACCAGAGATGTATTCCGTGATATAGAAATTTCACATAGGGCTACTTTCGCTGACCTTCATAATACCATAGTTGATGCCTTTGGGTTTTCAGGCCTTGAAATGGCATCATTCTATTTGAGCAATGATGAATGGGATAAAGGACAAGAAATTGCCTTGATGGATATGAGCGATGGCACCTTAGGTGTAATTGACATGTCATCGACTTATATTAACGATATGGTAGAAGATCAGGGAGCAAAGCTTCTCTATGTTTATGATTTCTATCGAATGTGGATCTTTTTCGTAGAACTTATAGCAATAAAACCTGCCATGAGCGGAACTTCATATCCTTCGGTTACGCTGGCTGTAGGAATTGCACCTACTGAATACAGCAGGGAAAGCGCCGACGATATGGAATTCAAATCAGAAATTGACGAATCGTTCTTTAATGATGATGAATCGCTCAGTGAAGGATATGAAGGTGACAATGAAGATTTCGACGCTTTTGACGACAATCTGGAATACCACTGATGAAAAATGTTAGAACCACCGATCATTGTCATTTTTGGACCAACAGCGGTTGGTAAAACAAGCCTTGCTGTTGATCTTGCTCTTAAATTTAACGGTGAAGTAATCTCTGCCGACTCGAGGCAGTTTTATAGAGAAATTTCTATAGGAACTGCCAAGCCAACACTTGCAGAAATGAGGGGGGTGCAGCATCATTTTATTAATAGTCTTTCGGTATACGATCGCTACACAGCGGGTGAATTTGAAAAGGATGCGCTTCAATGTATAAGTCAAATTCATAATAAAGGAAAACTTCCTATAGTAGCAGGAGGTTCCGGATTGTACATAAAAGCCTTATTAGAAGGATTTGACACCAGCGCTTCTAATCCGGAATTGAGAGAACAATTGAATAACATCTTTAAGAATGAAGGAATTGAAGCCATCAGGGCGTTACTTCAACAACTTAATTCAGGTTTATACGAAGAGATCGACTTGAATAACCCGATGCGAATGATCAGGGCTATTGAAATTTGCTCGTCGGATAAACAGCATTCAAATGAGCAACCTAAGTATGCTGAGCGACCATTCCGCACTTATAAAATAGGTCTCGATATGGACAGGACTGAACTATACTCAAGAATCGATGCACGGGTGGATGCAATGTTGGAGACAGGAATTGAAGCGGAAGCGAAAACCTATTTTGATGAAAGGCACTTACAGGCATTTAATACGGTTGGATACAAGGAAATTTTCTCACACATGGCTGGAGATTGCAGTCGCGAAAGAGCTGTAGAACTGATAAAGCGAAACAGCCGACGCTACGCAAAGCGCCAACTTACGTGGATGCGTGGTGAATCTGATTTAAAATGGTTTGAAGTTCACCATCACGAAGACATAATTCAGTATATAGCTCAAATTCTGGCGACGCAGGAATCTGCCTTGCCGAATTAATTTGAGTTATCAACAGCGTTGATAACTTCTTACCATTTATTAACTCTGAGCCATAGCCTAACCAATCTATAAGCGTTAAATTTGAAATTGATTAATCAACAGCCAGTCGAAAAGAAATAAAGTAATATGTCAACTACCCGATTGGAGCTCATTGCAGAGATGCTCGAAAAGAATCCTAACGATACTTTTTTAAACTACGCTGCAGCCTTGGAATACAGAAAGGACAATGACCGTCCGAAAGCAATCCGTACTTTCAAAAGAATTATAGACAACGATCCTGATTACTTACCTACCTATTATCAATTAGGTAAATTACTCGAAGAAATCGGCAAGAATAAAGAAGCCATAATTATTTACCGAAAGGGTCACGAGCTTGCTATGAAGATAAAAGATATCAAAGCCATGGGAGAGCTTTCAGAAGCTTTACTGCTGCTTGACGCCGATGTAGAAAATAGCTGGTAGGCAAAGAGAAAATTGTGGCATCGCTTGCATTCTTGAAATAATCAAGCTAAATTTCGAGCGCTTAGGCGATGCCTAACTATGAAGATGTATGATTGCCGCCGGTACTGACCATTCCGGTGTATAAGTTTGCTCAAGAGGGATGTACATGTACATCCCTTTTTCTTTTTTACTTTCGGCTTCTACAATATTAATCTGAAATTTATTGGATTACCCTTTCTTTGATTTTATGATCAAGCAGAACAGAATTACCCTTCTTTCTTTGGCATTGGGAATTGCTTCCCTCGTTGGGAGTGCGGTACTTTATATTTTGGCCATAGTCGTGAGCAGTGGCGAGCCATTTATTGAGTTAGAATTCGACACCAGAATAAGCTTTTATCTTAAGCTTGCCGCAATTACCATGCTTTTAACGGGCTCAGCCATTACCGCAGGCAGCATTTTGTTGAGGAAAAGTTTTAAAAGCGGCAAGTTTCTAATAATTGCCGGAGCTTCATACATTGTCATTTTTCCGCTGTGGGCTATTTGGCAAACCCACAAAGCATTTGGTATTTCGCCCATTTTGATATTATTGATTGTTGGGTGGGGAATGATAACCGCTATTTTTGCAATATTCATTTACAAGCTCAAGCGCATTTAACCTTTCTTTGTGACTCCAAATTTAAACCCTGCCAACTGATGAGAAGTGTTACCTTTTTTTTAATTCCCGCAATTTTGCTGGCGTGCAGCAATGATAAAAATATGAGTGAGTCAGAAAAAATTGCATATCCCCAAACGGCCAAAACCGATACTGTAGATGTGTATTTTGGATTAGAAGTTGCTGACCCCTACAGATGGCTTGAAGATGACAATTCGGCTGAAACCGCCGAATGGGTAAGTGCGCAAAACATTGTCACCAATAATTACCTCCAAAAAATTCCATACAGAGACTCAATTAGAACAAGACTTACCGATCTCTTCAACTACCCGCGGCTATCTGCTCCAAGCAAGGTTGGCGAATACTATTTCTTTTATAAGAATGACGGATTGCAGAATCAGTCTGTAATTTATTATCAACTCGGAAGAGATGGCGAACCGATGGTATTTATTGATCCGAATGTGATGAGTGAAGGTGGTACCGTGGCCATCAACCTTCTGGGTGCTTCGAAAGACCACAAACATATGGCTTACTCAAAATCAGTTGCTGGCTCTGATTGGTCTGAAATATATGTACGCGACATTGCGACCAATACAGATTTCAGCGAAAAGCTTGAATGGGTTAAGTTTTCAGGTGCTGCATGGCAGGGCGATGGTTTTTACTACAGCCGATATCCACAGCCTGAAAAAGGAAAGGAGCTTTCGGGTGACAATAAAGACCATAGCATATACTTTCACAAGCTGGGCACCAATCAGGCTGATGATGTGCTCTTTTACAGAAATGAACAGTCGCGTAATCTATACCACTACTGCGGTATAAGTGAGGATGAAGCCTATCTTTTTATGTATGCTGCCGCGGGTACTGATGGTTTTGAAACCTATTTTAAAGACCTGAAGAACAATGGTCCACTTACCAGAATATGCAGAGGGTACAGCCATAAAACCAGTATCGTTGATCACTTAAATGGCAAGTTTTTGGCGACTACCGATATTGGTGCGCCCAATTACCGCTTGATGGCAATAGACCCGAAGAAATTTGAACAGAAAGATTGGGTTGATGTAATTCCTGAAACTACTCAAACCTTAACGGATGTGAATACTGGCGGAGGCTTTCTTTTTGCGCAATATCTTCAAAATGCAACTTCGGCAGTTTATCAGTTTAATGTAGATGGAAGCGGAAAGAAAGAAATACAGTTTCCAGCGCCAGGCACTGCAAGTGGGTTTGGTGGCAAGAAGGATGACAAAACCCTGTTTTATACCTTTACTTCATTTACTTATCCATCAGCTATTTTCGAATATGACATTCCAACTGGAGAGTCAAAACTCTTTAACAAGCCTGATCTCAAATTTGACCCTGAAGCTTATGAGTCAAAACAAGTGTGGTATACAAGTAAAGACGGTACAAAAGTGCCAATGTTCATAGTACATAAGAAGGGTATTGAGCTTAATGGCAACAACCCTACCCTACTTTATGCATACGGCGGTTTCAATATAAGTTTGACGCCAAGTTTCAGTACGTCAAATATTTTCTTTTTGGAAAATGGAGGGGTTTACGCTTTGGCCAATTTACGTGGTGGTGGTGAATTTGGCGAATCATGGCACGAACAAGGTATGATTCTTAAGAAGCAGAATGTTTTTGACGATTTCATAGCCGCCGCTGAATACCTCATAGCAGAAAAGTATACCCGCCCTGAGAAAATGGCTATTCGAGGAGGTTCAAATGGAGGCCTGCTGATAGGCGCAGTGATGACTCAACGGCCGGAGTTATTTGCGGTAGCATTACCTGCTGTTGGTGTTTTGGATATGTTGCGTTTTCACAAATTTACAGTAGGCAAAGGCTGGATACCTGAGTATGGTTGTGCAGATAGTACCAAAGCTGAATTTGATGCACTGTATGCCTACAGCCCGCTTCACAACCTGAAAGACGGAACGACATATCCTTCAACGATGATTACCACTGGCGATCATGACGATCGTGTAGTTCCTGCTCACTCATTCAAATTTGCCGCAAGGCTGCAGGAAGCTCATAATGGCAGCAACCCTGTACTTATTCGTATTGATGTGGATGCAGGACATGGTGCCGGTAAGCCTATTAGCAAAACAATAGATGAGCAGACTGATATCTGGGCTTTTATGCTTTGGGAGCTTGGGGTGAAAAACCTAAACACTAAGTAGAAAGTACTAGACAATAGATGAAGCGCATCACAACCCGCTACTTTGGGGTTTTGCTACTCCTGCTGGCAATTTTGGTGCGCTTCGCTTTTACCTTGTTTCCTGCTGCTTTCAGGAGCGTTTATTTCTCTGAATTATTTCCGGCTATTAGGTCATTTCAATATAGTGTCTCTTCCATGCATCCCGTTGCTGGCTTCTATATTTTGTTGATAATACTGATAGCTTGGATAGTATGGAATATACCTGGCATTCGAAAAGCAAAAAATGGAAATTTTAGAGCCTGGCCTTCATGGTTTACTTTCGGAAGGCGCTTTGTAAATTTTCAATCCGTTTGTATAGGGCTCTTTCTGCTCTTGTGGGGATATAACTATCTGGAACCTGGCTTGAGTAAAAGACTCAATTTAGAACCATCTCCATATCGAAACATGCTGGCAGATGCATATTTGGGTACCATGGAAAGGGCTTTAATTGAAAGATCACAAATTGAAGGAATAGAGCGATTTGAGTCAATTGAAGATATAACGCAGTATCCCAATGAGCTCCAAATTGAAAAATGGGTGCGTGAAGTGCTTGCGCCTCTTGGCTATCCTTGTGAAAAAGGCGTGACCACGCGCTATGTAAAACCAGATGGTTTGCTGCGTGCGCTTAGTATATCAGGTATCTATAACCCATTTTTCGGTGATGCACATGTCGATAACGCTTTAGGCCCATTGAAGAAAACCTTTACCATTGCTCACGAAATGGCGCATGCTTATGGAGTAACGAGTGAGGCTGATGCCAATTTCACAGCGTGGTTGGCATGTATGCAAAGTGATAATGCATTTGCAAGATATGCTGCTGAATACGTGTTGTGGCGACATTTGGCCAGTGAGGTCAACAAGGTGTACCCCGTTGATATAGTCGAAGGACTTGTCTCAGCTATCCCTGAGCCATTGCAGAAAGACAGAGAAGCCATTTGGAAAAACTATTATACGTATCCCGGATATTTTCCGGATTTGGCTTACAGTTTGAACGATACCTACCTTAAACTACAAGGAGTAGAGGCCGGAGCCGACGATTACGATGGTTTTGTGAACCTTTGGCTCGATTACAGTTGGTCAAAACTTAATAAATGATAGTAAGTTTTTTGATGAAACTATATTCTTTACCATCCACTCCTCTTGCTTTGACAACGGCAATGTAAAACTCTCCGTATCCAGCGTGAACATTTGGTTCAAATACCCAGCCTGAAGTGATATTGTGGGTTTCATAAACAGGCTTTCCCTTGGAGTTTACAATCGTAAGGTGAAACTCCGTTATGTGCAAACCTTCAACTTTATAGGTGTCATTGAGTCCGTCGCCATTTGGCGTGAAACTATCAGGAGCAACAAGGTTTGAACCTTCCATTACGTTGATAGTTACCATGTCGATCTTGGTGTTTCCGTCGCGGTCTTCAACGTTCAGATATGCTGAATAAATTCCCGGTTCTGTGTAGAGCACAGTGGCTTGCTTCAATTCAGATTTTCCTTTTATTCCAAAATCCCAATGGTGATTTTCAGCAAAACCATCATTCTCAAAATTCACGATAAGTGGTGTATAGCCCACCAGGGTATTTACTTTAATTTTTGCCGATACGTAGGATGCAGTATGCTCAAGAGATGAAGTCTTAGGCTTAAGAGTCGCTTCTTTAGATTCAACCACATTAGGGTATACCACTGTTGTAGAAGCATCCTTTCCTGAAATCATCTCTGCATGTGTTGGCTGTTCTGTATTTGATTCTGCAGGAATAATTGGTTCATCTCTCAAAACATCCGTAGTACCGTGAACTACCAGAGTTTGTGCAACTGTTTCCACCTGATTCGAATCCTGAGTCTGATTATCAAAAGCAAAAGTTACATCAACACTTATTACACTGGTAGTTACTTCAATTGGTGAAGATATTTTTTGCTGAATTACAAGAGCTGGCGCTGCAGATAAAGGCAAAACATCTGGTTTCACAAAGCTATATATTGCGAGTCCTGAGAGTAAAACTATACCCGTGGCTATGCCTAATGCAAACCCCATTCCTCCCAATGCAGGATGAACAGTTGGACTTATTCTGGATGAAATATTCGCCCAGATAGCAGGGTCAACAGGGGCTTCAACGTTGCGCAATTTACGCCCCAACTGTATTTCAAAATTATCCTTATTCACTTAATTCTTTTTTTTGTTCGGCTTCAATTAATTTTCGCATAAAGGCTTTTGCCTTTCGGTATTGTGTTTTTGACGTGCTTTCTGTTATTCCCAACTGGTCAGCAATTTCCTTGTGTGTGTACTCTTCAACAGCATACATGTTAAAAATGGTGCGGTAACCTGGTGGCATTTGTTGCACCATATCCATAAGTTTATCTTCATTCAGGGCATTCTCATCAGCGTCAATTTCAAATTGCACTTCAACATTTTCAAATTCAGCTTCTACCTTCATTTTAATCATATGGGCCATTTCACGTTTGGACCGACGAAGGAAATCAAGTGCATTATTGGCTATAGTTCGGCGTATCCATGCGCCAAGCGGACCTTTGCCATTGTACATATCCAGCTTATTGAATACTTTAACGAAGCCTTCCTGGAGTAAATCCTGAGCTTCGTCACGATCGCCGGCATATCGTAAACAGAGTGCCATCATTTGTCCTGAATACCTGTTAAATAGAATATGTTGAGCTTTTCCATCGCCTTCAAGGCAGGCCTTAGCCAACGCTATATCTTCCAACTCGGTATTGCTGTCTTGTTTATCCATTGACTGCGATCACTAACTTTAAGTTGTCTGAGCAACGAAATTTTAATAAAATCAGAATCCTATAACCTAAGGTACGTTAATTTCAGTCATCGCAGCAAATTGAAAAGCAGACTATTATTTCCTTTTGAAAGGATTGATGATGAGACGTATATCTCTATCGTAGTTAAAAAAATTGTAGGTCCAGTTAAAGAATACCACCACCTTGTTTCTGAAGCCTACGAGGGCTATAAGGTGTATGAACATCCAGATAAACCATGCAACAAAGCCCTGGGTTCTCCATCCGGGCAGCTCTGCTACAGCTCTCGAGCGGCCTATTGTAGCCATGCTTCCCAAATCGCGGTACTTAAAGGGTTTCATGGGTTTTCCTGCTTGCTTTGCAGTTATGTTGGCAGCGAGTTGTTTTCCTTGCTGTATAGCAGGTTGTGCCACCATAGGGTGCCCTTTCGGAAAATCTTTGCACTCCATGGATGCGACATCGCCAATGGCATAAATATTCTGGTATCCTTTCACAAGGTTGTGCTCATCAACCGCAAGTCGATTTCCTCTTACCAGCGCTTCGGCCGAAAGGCCGGTTGGAGGAATACAATGAACCCCGGCTGCCCAAATTAAGGTTTGGGTTGGGATTGGTTTGGTATTGGTAATAATCTGTTTTCCATCGTACTCTTTTACCATTGTATTCAACCACACTTGCACCCCTAGTTTTTCAAGATACTCCTGGGCCTTGGCTGATGACTTAGCTGAGAATGGCGGTAGCACCCTGTCAGCCGCTTCTACGAGCTTTATGCTCATTCTTCTGAAATCTAAATCGGGATAATCATTGGGTAGCACATGCAATTTCAGCTCAGCAATGGCACCGGCAAGTTCAACTCCGGTGGGGCCTGCGCCTACTATAACCACATTGAGCATGCTCTCTCGCTCCGTAAGATCCGTAGTGAGAAGCGCCGCTTCAAAGTTTTGCAGCAACAGAGATCGAATGTTAAGAGCCTCAGGTACGGTTTTCATGCCCATAGATTTCTTCTCGAGCATTTCGTTACCGAAAAAATTTGTGGCTGAACCGGTAGCAAGTACCAAGTAATCATATTCTAACTCACCAATGTCAGTGCAGATTTTATTCTCTTCGGGCATTACCCTATTCACTTCCGACAATCTGAAATAGAAATTTTTCTTATCAGTGAAAATTTTACGTAATGGATATGCAATGCTGTCGGGCTCCAGCCCAGCAGTAGCAACTTGATAAAGGAGCGGCTGGAAGGCGTGGTAGTTATGCTTATCTAATAGCACGATTTGAAAACGGTCAGAAGGGAGATTTTTAGCTATTTGAAGCCCACCAAAACCACCACCCACAATTACCACCCGAGGCAGGTTAGAAGCATGTATATTCATCTATAAATTTTGTCAAAGGTACTAACCATTCAATTAGACCCCGAAGATAATCTGGGCTGAATCTGATTATCCAAAAATGAGCAGTCTAAAAATCAGAATTGCTCATTGGAGTAGTGCTCTGGCTAAACATCATAGCTTTAGGGTTAATCCACTTCTATAAACCCTTAATAAATATTCATTCGAAAAACCAAGCCAGTAAAGCAGGTGTATATACCCAAAAATCAACTGTAATCTAAAGGCACCGTATTTCTTGTATTTTCGTGTTGATGTTGTAATAATCTCTTTGAGAATAGCAAATTTTCCATTTTTGAGAAGTCTTCTACATATATCAATGTCTTCCATGATTGCCAGTTCATCGCGAAAGCCATGTATATGATCAAATAAGGCTCTGGTAATAAATAGTCCTTGATCGCCCCCGCGTGCAAGAGGCCAGCGAAATCGAGTGAACCAGGCGAAAAATTGAAGGAACCAGCCGGAATCGTCGAATGACAGCCGGAAACAACCTGAATCATGCCCTTGCTCAATTGTTTCGAGTATCAGCAAATCAAAATCTTTCGGTGGGATGCTATCAAGATGAAGGAAGAAAATGGTGTTGTGAATTGCGTGTTTTGCTCCTATATTCATCTGACTAGAGCGCCTTGCTACGCTGCAGTTAAAATATTGAATACCAAGGTGATCAGAAACTAATTTTAACTCAGGATTGTACATTGAATCTGCAACAACCAACTGAATATTCTCTGTATTTGCAGCTTGTTTCAGAATTCTAATAAGCCGTTCACGAAAAAGAGCGTCTTCTTTATGACAAGGAATAATGACAGAAAGCAGAGTCAAGCAAGCAGTTTTCGGAGGTCGCCAAGATCTTTTTCCTCATCAACGTCGGTAAGTGTGGGCATAAGCGTGTAACTCAATCTTAACTTTTTAATGTCTAGTATGGTATCAAGCAGCACATCAGGTGTAGACCATGCTTTATTCTTAAACAAATGCGGATAGTGACGGTCCATTCCAATCAAATAATAACCGCCATCGTGCGCCGGGCCCAACACTACATTATGGTGATCGAGAGCGGCAAAAGCGTCATCAACTATTTCGGTAGTAAGTTCATAACAATCTGAACCGATTATCATTACCTTCTCATAGTGTTGTGCAAAGGCTTGCCCACATGCCCTTTCCATTCTTTCACCTAAGCTATCGCCTTTTTGCAGAAACTTAGGAAACTTGTAATAATCGAGAATATCAAATTCCTGTACTTTCTCGGCATAGAAAATGGCCTTATCGGCAAACACCCTGTCGGCTATGAAATGTGTATGCTCTAACAACTTTACATAAATCATCAAAGCTTTCTCATCACCGATACTCTTTGCCAATCGGGTTTTAACTTTTCCCAATTCGGGATTTTTAGCAAATATGAGGAGCAAGTTATCGTGGTTCATACACTTTCTCGTATCGATTGACCCAAATACCCCATGTTCGGTTATAAGGGTGTACTATTTCTACAGGTTCATTTTGAACATTCACTACTTCAAAACCTCGGTTTGTCCAGTCGAATATCCCTCCCCAATGGTTCAAAACGTTCGTATAGCCTGCCGCCCTAAGCTTCAGTGCAATTTCCTCGCTGCGCTTTCCAACTGAGCAATACACCACAATTTGCGAATCATGCTTGATGTCAGCTACACGAGCCACATTGAAGGTGTCATAACCTACATATCTCGCTCCATTTAAGTGGCTCACAAGGTATTCTTTGCTTTCGCGGGCATCGAGAAGATACACATTACCTGATTTCATTTCTTCAGCAAGCAACTCACTTGAAATGGTATCTACCTTGCCATGCAATAAGGTATTTACCATGGTTTCAAATCCTAATGGATTTTGTCCGCTCGATGAGATGGGCCACAATGAAAGCATTATTGCAATTACTAAGATATGAATATTCACGAGGGCTAAGGTATAAAAAAGGTATTGACGCAAAAATGAATGTCGATATTGAGCTTACAGCATTTGCATTCAAAATCAGGACCGATATCAAATTTAATTTCATTTTTCTAGGTTTAGTATATATTTTTGATGCCCATAAGGGCTTTTCAGTATTATCAATACTACGTAATCATGTACATATACTACCTTGCTATAGCCTTCGCAGTATTCTTCCTCTTCATTGCGTTTTTGGTAACAGAAAGCAATGCGAGATACTTGTTGGCAGGGCATACCAGGATGGATGAGATAGAGCGCTCAGAATTTGATTTGCCTGGATACATAGCCTATTTCCGAAAATTTCATATAATACTTACTGTAAGTTTTCTTATAATCTGCTCCACACTTCACTTTTTATTTGGTGATAGTATTTCAGGACTTTTTTTGGTAGCCTATCCTATTACGGCATATGTTTTTTTCCTCTGGGACTCGCAAAAATTTAAAATTGGAATTCAATCGAAGGCTGCTGCAAAAATGGGTGTTTGGCTATTGGCGATTATTGGAATACTTGCCATAGGCTTTATGCTTTGGGGAGTGCAGCCGGTGAAAGTAGAGCTTGGAGACAATTATATTCAATTAAGCGGTGCTTACGGAAAAATGATACCCTACTCCGATATTACGTCAGTTGTATTGATAAACAATATACCGGATATCAAAGGGAAAACACAAGGCTATCAGATAGGGCAAGTTTTAAAAGGTAATTTTAAATTAAATGATAAAACAATAGTCCTAATGCTTGTGGACAAAAGAGAACCGCATACTCTCAAAATACAGCGCTCTGAAAAGCCAACAATCTACATTTCCTCTACACAAATCGACGAAGAAGTATTGATACGAATAATAGAAGGCAAATTGCAAAAAAAGTAATGCCCTATGGGGTTTTATTGTACAAATTTTCGCCTGCTTCAAAGTACTTATCCCCTTCTATCCAGACCGGCCTTGCAGGTGCATCACCAATTTCTCGCGCAGCCAATACATAAGCCTTTGTAAATTTGAATAGGTAATCGTAATCAACCGAATCAGGATTATCAGCAGATTGATGATAATACTTGTTGATTTCTTCGTCGAATGAAGTTAAGCCCATACTGTACATAATTGCAGGCACGCCTTTTCTCGCAAAGTTTACCTGATCGCTTCTGTCAAATAGGTTTTGATCCGGAACCGGGTCGTCTAGAGTTGTTAAATTATATACTGCTGCCGCTTTGGTTATAATTGGACCTGCCGTAGTTCGATTCAGTCCAACCACAGTAGCCTTGGTAACATCATTATAGCCTGCATTGTCACTATTAAAGCAAAATACAACCTCATTCAGTGGCATCTCAGGATGATTTACATACCATTCACTTCCTAGCAAACCCTTTTCTTCTCCAGTAAACAAAATAAACAGTGAACTGCGCTTCAAAGGATTGGCAGCAATAGTACGCGCCGCTTCGAGCACCGTCATTGTACCTATTGCATTATCGCGGGTTCCATTGTATATGGTATCGCCTTGGTCATTTGGTTTACCGGTACCCACATGGTCATAATGAGCAGAGAATATTACAATTTCGTTGCGCAAAACAGCATCAGTACCCTGCACGAATCCAACAACATTCTGCGAATTAAATTTAGTCTCACCACCACCATTGACCACTAGTGCAGCACTACCCATATAATCTTTAAGATATGCCAACCTGGAATTGTCCATGTCTTCCAACCAAAATCGCTGTATGTTAGGATCATCATCGTCTTCATCACCACTTTTGAAGTCGAGTGAAACCTGACGGTTTCTTATATAAAATTGCAGAATTTTCCACTTCGTTTGAGGAGAGTTGTACAATTCCACGAGGGCCAGCGCACCTTTTTCAGCAGCCAGCGTTGCTTTTTCTCTACCGGCTACGAAAATATTACGTACCGTAGATGCACCTTTACTTCCGCTGCGGGCTATAACTATTTTACCATTAACATCTGCTGCATCAAAATCTTCACGTGTGCCATAATCAACAAATACTACAGGAGCATTCAAACTAACCGCTCCATCAGTAAGTTGAAGCATTTGATTCTCCAAATTAAATACAGAATCCCTAATGGCGAAATGTCCACTTAAAGAAGGTTCGCTCGCTTTCATTCTAACTACCTGGTAGTAGCCATTTAATGATGGCAATGGCTCTACGCCCCACTTACTGAAATTGCGGGCTACGTATGCTGCGGCACTATCAAGACCAGGTGATGGAGTATCTCTGCCCAACCAGTCATCGGAAGCAAGTTGCTTCACATGTTGTGTAACGGATTCTTTGGTAATGCTTTTATCGACTATCTTCTTATTGCTTTGTCCTGAAATTGAGCTGAATACAAATATTGCAAAAACAAGAGATGTAAACTTCAATCTTAGCATGTTTTATATGGTCTGTAAAAAAAGATTCGCGAAAGAATGCAAAGGTAAAGATTCTTAACAATTTTTTATTCAGATTTTATGTGGATTAAATTCAACTTTAACTTTTGAAGACATAGTGTTTTAAAGTAAATTCGCTCAAAATTACCGAATAGATAACTGATAGTTAAGAGTACCATTTTGTTTTAGATAGAATCTCGGTGGAGATAAAACTTAGAATCGTCGACAAATTACTGATATTTGCATTATGAATTCGATGAAGTCAAGGCTTGAAATAATGGCAGAAGCGGAGCCTTTAGCCGGTGAGCTTTTGTCAAAGTATCTTTTGAATATTGACACTATGTGGCAGCCAAGCGACCTATTGCCAGATAGCAGAGATTATGACTTTATTGATCAGGTGAAGGAAATTAAGGAAGTCTCCAAAGAGTTAAATTACGACTTATTGGTTACCTTAATAGGAGATTTGATTACCGAAGAAGCGCTGCCAACCTACGAATCGTGGATCATGAACGTAGATGGAATCGACCAAATTAATAAAAACAACTGGTCCAAGTGGCTTAGAGGTTGGACTAGTGAAGAGAACCGCCATGGAGATTTATTGAATAAGTACATCTACATGTCGGGAAGGGTCAATATGCGCGAGATTGAAATTACCACCCAACATCTTATCAATGATGGTTTTGATCCGGGTATGATGGCTGATCCCTATAAAAACTTTATTTATACAAGCTTCCAGGAACTCGCCACCAACATAACGCATCGACGCACGGGCACACTCGCAAAGAAATCAGGATGCTTGAGGCTTGCCAAGATTTGTGGAATTATCGCTTCTGATGAATTGAGACATGCGAATGCTTACATGGATTTTGTTGACAAATTCTTCGAGCTTGATCCCAATGAAACCATGCTTGCGTTCGAATATATGATGAAAATTCATATCGTAATGCCGGCGCATTTAATGCGTGAATCAGGAGCAAAACCTAAAGGTGAGTTGTTCAGGCACTTTTCTAATGCTGCCCAAAGATGCGGAGTATATACCACCTTCGATTATGTTGATATCATGGAACAGCTTATTCAGAAATGGGATATCACAAACTTAAGAGAGTTAAAGGATGATGGCGAGCGCGCCAGAGATTACATCATGCTTCTGCCTGAAAGAGTAAAAAGGATTGCCAGAAGAATTGTTGTTCCTAGCAACCCTTATGAATTCAAATGGATTAGTTGAGCGCTCATCAACAAATCATACTGTAAGCCTTAACCATTTAATTTTAAAACCAATACCCCAATGAAATTCCGAAGCCGGTATTTTTTATTGAGTAATCGTTTTCGGGTATACGCTTATCATCAGGATTGATTTCAACTAAGCCCAATTGAGCATTAAGTTGAAGAAAGAGTCCATTTTGAAGTACATATCCGGTAAAGAAATTTGCTCCTACATCAAGAGCCTTCATATAGGGAGTAGCAATAGGGTCTGATGCAGAAACTTCATTTACAAATTCAATATCCTGCGTGTTGCTCTCATTTTCAGTATCTGTAACATTTCCACCAATGGCATAGCCAATATAAGGCCCCAGGCCCAAAACCACATGCCCATTGCCAAGTGCTCCTTTATACTTAAAACTCAATGGTAGTTCTATATAGGAGAGCTTTGTGGTTGTGGTAATTGGCCCATCCACACGCTCACCACCCTTTGTTGAAAACAATAGCCCCGGTTGAAAATAAAATTCGGGTGCAATTGGGATCTCAGCCTGAGCGCCTACATGGAAGCCTGTTATCAAATTATTCTCTAATTTTTTGCCATCAAAATCAGTACCGGTCAGGTTCTGGAAGTTAACCCCCCCAATTATAGAAAATGAAGTTTTCGAATCGTTCAAGCTCTGGGCCTGAAGCATTGTGAAAGAAAAAATCATAAAAGCCAAGGTGATAAGGTTACTTTTCATTTGTAATTTTTTAGTTTTCGCATTTCGCAATATTGGATCTGCGCATTCTGCTGATTAATGACAGATGGTTATTTAGACGCCTCATTATTTGCAGCATCTATCATTTTTTGATTTGCGGTGATCAAGAATTCCACTCTCCTGTTTTGGTCACGACCAGTCTCAGATTCATTGCCATACTTAGGCTCAGTTTCACCAAATCCTTTTATAGTAAGGCGACTTTTCTCTAATCCATTGGATTGTAAATATGAGCTAACTGCAGAAGCCCGTCTTTCAGAGAGAGATTGATTGTACGACTTACTTCCTTGATTATCTGTATGCCCTTGAATTTCAATGTTCGTATCGGGGTAAGCATCGAGCACTGTTACCAATTTGTCAAGATTGATTTTAGCATCGGATGAGACCTCGGATTTGTCGAATCCAAATAGCACATTGCTGCTAAACTCTACGACGATACCCTCACCCACTCTTTCAACTTTGGCATCGGGTACACTCTTTTCAATCTCAGCGGCTTGTTTGTCCATCTGATTTCCTATAATCGCACCAGTAGTGCCACCAACTGCTGCCCCTATAATGGCTCCCAAGGCAGTATTTCCTGAAGCCTTACCAATTACCGCACCAATGGCACCTCCGCCAACTGTACCTGCTGCAGCTCCTTTTTGAGTTTTGCTCATTGATGAACATGCACTTATCAATACCACGGCTGCTGCCAAAATCATCAATTTTACCCGGGTTATTTTCATTTTAATTGTTGTTTAGAAAATGTTGTTTTAATGAAAGGATGCATGAGTTATGGGATAAATAATATCCAGTGACAATTCTCCTTTTTTAATCGTCTGTAAAGGAATGTATAGAGAGAACAAACTCTAGTATATCTGAGCGATAAATGTTATATAATTACCCTGTTCCGCCTATTTCGTTTACTGAAAAGAGTGCGAATGATATTGAGTGGGCTGCAAATACTGTACTTGTCAATCACTTTGGTTTAAAATACCATTGACTGCGTTTTGACAAGATTATTCTTAGTGTTAACATTCCTTACAGGCCTTTCAGCAAATGGATTTTACAGGGAGGTAACTTGGAAATACTTGATGATGTGGCACATCATTTGGCCTTAAGGCGAAACACTCCAGAATACAGATGCGAAAAACATCTTTGCTTCAATTAGCTTCGGATGAAGCTATTGCCGGAATAAAGCTTATGAATGCCAATAAAACCGATTTTGATGACAAAACTTTAATTACAGCTCCTTCCGGTGATGATGATTTACTTGATTCAATTGGTTGGTTTAATGAAAAATACTTTCAATCAATAACCAGACCTAAATCTCTTTCTAAGAAGTGATTATGAAATGCTCGAGATTAAAATCAACGGCACATAGATATGAACAAAATTATTCGCTTTGCTTTTACGTGGCAACGGGAATAAAAGCAGTGATATGCCCTTGCAATGAAGAAGTGTAGATTACTGAAAATGGTTTTCCCTGACTTGGCACTAACGCTTATGCCATTTCGGCACAGTTCAGTTTTACGAGAAGTACCTACCAAAAATTCATAAATCCCAAGTAAGTCGGCGTGGGCTTCCTAGGGTTCATCGCATATATATTCAATCCCGAAGTTGAAGACCGGGACTTATGTAGTGTTATCACAGGATCGGCAATTGCCACTCGAAAAATCTCTTAAATTTAACTTTTTGCACCAGGCAGGTAGTCAAGATTTTCTAAAAAATGAAAAGCTCCTTGTGCTTTTTTGTCAGGGAATAAGAATTGCACTTTAAGCAAAAATGCGTGTTGCGATTGGGGGCACAAGAGGTATTTCCAAGTGATCAAATATGGATGATTTCGTGTTAAATTTCTAACGAATTTCATAGAATCATCAAAATCAATGATTGCAAATGCAATTATTATACATCTTCGTCTCAGCTTATAAGCGCTTTTACAGCAGGTTCGATCAACCCGAAAAAAAAACAGATGACCATGTCAAACTGTAAGTTAAAATTTCATAAATTTGATCTTAATTAACAAACTACTATGTCAAAACATCTACTCCTGCCTAAGGCATTTCTTGCAATATCCTTTTTTTGGCTTTCGTCCTTTGGTTTATCATCAGCCCAAACGGCTAGCATCGCAGAGCAGTGGAGCACGCACACGCTATTCTGCATTAGTAATGACCTTGCAAGACCAACGGTACATGCACGGAATCTTTTTCACATTTCTATTGCAATATATGATTCTTGGGCAGCCTATAACCCTGCTGCTGAGCCATACCTTTTGGGTAGGACTCTCGGGTTCTATTCCAGCCCTTTTAATGGTGTAGCCATTCCTGAAACGGCCGAAGGAGTTGAAGGAGCCCGCAGAAGCGCAATAAGTTTTGCTGCATACAGACTTTTGCGTCATAGATTTCAGGCTTCACCTAACGCGTTCGTGACATTACAATACCTAAATCAACAAATGGATGCTCTTGGTCTTGACAGGTTCAATATGTCAACCGACTATGTAAATGGTGGTGGTGCTGAATTAGGAAATTACATTGCTCAGCAGCTAATAAACTTTGGCCTTACCGATGGGTCGAATGAGTCCGGTGGATACGCAAATTTGTACTACACTCCGTTCAATTCTAATATTTTACCTGAGCAACCAGGTGCCGGCAACGTGGCTGATCCTAACCGCTGGCAGGCAATATCGTTGACTGTTCAAATTGACCAGTCTGGAAATGCAGTAAGCCTCCCTCCTTTTCTTTCGCCCGAGTGGGGTAATGTATTGCCTTTTTCTATGACCGACGAGCATAAAGATACCTTTGAGCGTGATGGGAATAACTGGAACGTATATTTTGACCCTGGCCATCCCTCCTACATCGATACAACTGACAATAGCGGTCTTGAATCGCTGTACAAATGGAATTTCTGCATGGTACCCATTTGGCAGTCTCACCTTGATCCTGATATCGATATTATGATCGATATTTCTCCCGCTACATTAGGCAATATACCTGCAGATGGCTATCCAACAGATTATAGTGATTACCCTTCTTTCTACAACTTTACTACTGGTGGCACCGTCAGTCCAGGTTACACCATGAACCCAATTACTGGCCAGCCTTACGAGCCACAGTATGTTAAGTTAGGAGATTATACAAGAATACTTGCTGAATATTGGGCTGACGGCCCCGGTTCAGTAACACCTCCAGGCCATTGGTTTTATATTTATAATCATATAAGGCATGATGCTTTGTTCGAAAACAAATGGATGGGCCAGGGCGAGGAAATTAACAGCCTGGAAATGGATGTAAAATCTCATCTCGCAATAGGAGGCGCAATGCACGACGCCGCTATTACTGCCTGGGGAATAAAGGGGTTCTATGACTATTGCAGGCCTGTTACCGCAGTGCGATACATGTGCGACAAAGGTCAATGTAGCGATGAGAACTCCCCTAACTATCACCCTGCTGGAATGCCGCTCGTTCCCGGATATATTGAGCAAGTGCTGGTTGGTGACCCACTTGCAGGGCCAAATAATGAGCATGTAGGCAAAATAAAACTCTACACATGGAGAGGACCCGACTATATCCCAGATCCTTTAACAACTTATGCAGGAGTTGGTTGGATTCTTGGCGAAAATTGGTGGCCCTACCAGAGACCAACGTTTGTTACACCACCATTTGCTGGATTTATTTCTGGGCACTCTACTTTCTCTCGCACAGCTGCTGAAGTAATGACCTTAATTACCGGATCGAAATATTTTCCCGGCGGTATGAGCAACTTCGTAGCTGCTCAAAATGAATTTCTTCACTTTGAAGTAGGTCCGAGCGAAACCGTAATTCTTCAGTGGGCTACTTATCAAGACGCTTCTGACCAGTGCAGTCTCTCAAGAATATGGGGTGGCATTCACCCTCCTGTTGATGATATTCCAGGCCGCCTTATCGGGCAGGAATTAGGCCCATTGGCTTTCAACAAAGCAAATGACCTGTACAATGTCGAGCGACCACTGATAGCCTCAGTTTTTTCTGAAAAAACGGTTATAAATATCGATGATATCGGAACCACTTTTTCTGCTACTGTAACCTATGACAGGGCCATGAATACTGCTATACCACCGGCACTTACTTTTTTAGTAAATAATCCCCTAGGCCCGGGAGTAACCGTTGCCAACGTCGGTTGGATTTCAGACACTGAATACAAAATTGATTATAATGTAGTAAACAGTAATATCGAGATGCCTAACGTATTCTTGAGAATTACATCTGCCAGAGACGCTTCAGGGGTACTTCAAAATGTACATATGGAAGCAAGACCATTTATTATTGACACAAAAAGACCCGTCCTAACTGACGCAAGTGTCAATGCTGAAATGATCAACGATCAGGTTGCGGTATCAACTGGTCTGGATATAACCTTAACTTTTTCTGAAGCCTGTGATATCATATTCATGCCAAATATCAGTTTACAAAGCGCTTCTGACTTAAGTAATACCCTCTTTTACGATGAAACGAGCAGCGCTTGGATTGACAATACCCACTTTAAGGCGCATTACAACGTTACGGATAACGAAAATGAGATTGAGAATATAGGAGTATCCGTTATAGATGCCACCGACAAAGCTGGTAACACGATGACCGCATTTTCAGAACCGGTAATTTTTAGCATAGATACCAGAAATCCAGAAATTACAAATACTGTAGTAAGCAATCCACAGCTCAATTCATCTACTGTAGGTAGCCAGTCATTGGCTATCACTTTTACCTTCGATGAAGCAATGGACACCAATATTCAGCCTTCATTGTCATATCCTATTGATAATCCAATAGGTACGGTTTTATTGCTCAACACTTTCGCCACAGGATGGATAAACGCCACTACCTATACAGTTGTGTATAATCAAATCAACAGTTTGGTTGAAATGAATGACATTGTTGTGTCTCTTTCAAACTTCAAAGATGTAGCAGGAAATGATCCAACTGAGACAACCTTTGAAGGTCTATTTTCTATTGACACCAAGAAGCCAGAAGTTACCAATGTAACGCCCAATGCCACCGTTCTCTCCGACAATGAAATGGTAGATGGATCTGTTGATGTTGAAATAAGCTTTCAAGAAAGCATGAATCAATCTCAACTGCTATTGGTATCATTGAATGGCGGTGCCGGCGGCGTATCCGGCTCACTTAGCTATAACCCATTTCAAAGTAATTGGATTGACCCTTCAACCTTCAAAGCATCATTCTTAGCCACTGATCAAAACATTGAAATTCCTAACGTGAGTATTAGTGTTTCCTTCGGAATAGACCTTGCAGGAAATACGCAGGTGGTCTATTCTGACCCCAATTGGATAGGTATTGATACAAAAAATCCTCAAGTTTCAGTGCTGCTTGCCAATACTTATGTGGTAGATGGCAGTGATATTGGTGAAGGCGGGTTCTCATTGCTTGCATTATTCAATGAACCTATGGATCAATCTGCTACACCGACATTTATCTTTGATCAGCCCGGTACTGAAAATGTATTGACGCTGAATTCTTCTCTCTCGGGATGGCTTAATGAATTTGGTTATCAGGCTTATTTTGATGTTGCACTTCTTGATGAAATAACTATTTCCAATATTGGAGTGAGTATAGACGAGGCGATTGATAATGCCGGCAATCTTGTGGTACCTTCTTCATTTGGGAGTTTCTTTGCCATCCAAATTAATACTACAAGTGTGCTTAACAGCGACGCAACCGGTAATTTCACTTTGTATCCCAATCCATTGCCTATCGGAGCCAACCTAACTCTGGATGTACAGCATGACTTGAGCGACGTTCGCTATGAAGTGTGGTCAAGTGATGGAAAACTTGTTTTTGAAAGTCGTATTACAAACATTAACCAGGGTAAGTATACCATTCCGGTAGGCAAGTTGGCTGACGGTTTATATTTCTTCAATCTCAGAAGCAAAGAAATTAACGCCAACCATAAATTGATTGTGGTTCGGTAAAAATTCAGAATTTGACTATCTGGATAAAGTCCGGGAGGCGTAAAAAATACAAAAGCTTAAATTCCACTTTGACTATGAAGAGAAGTACATTGCGAGAATTAGTTGGCCACCAGACAATGATAATTTGTCTGGTGGCTTTTTATTCAGCATCATATGCTCAAACATTCATAAATGCAGGTCCGAGCCTCGGCGTTTCAGCAAGCCCGATGAGTATCAACTTCGGAAGTGGTATGAGTTTCTATGACTTCAACAATGATGGTCTTGATGATCTGAGCTTCACCATGACCAACGACTCTCTAAGGTTTTACAAAAATACCGGCAGCGGATTCGAACTACAGCCTTCTTTTGCTTATGGAGATGGCGAATCCAAACACGTTCTATGGGTAGATTATGACAATGATGGTGACCTTGACTTTTTGTTAACCATAAATAATGGCCGCTATATACTTTACCAAAATGATAGTAATCTAAATTTCACCGATGTGTCTATTCAAGCCGGTTTGGCAATCAACAATGAAAGGCATTATGGAGCATCATTCGGTGATTATGATAAAGATGGATACCTTGACTTTTATGTGTGTACCTATGCCCTTGATGCGGGTACAAATTTTTTAAATGCCAATAACCATCTGTACCACAACAATGGTAATGGGACTTTCACTGATGTAACTTTGGCAGCAGGAGTTGCTGATGGTGTAAGGCTTTCGTTTCAAAGTGTATGGTTTGATCATGACATGGATGGATGGCTGGACCTATTCGTTATCAATGACCGCCTATATGCCAACTCTCTATACCGGAATAATGGAAATGGCACTTTTACGAATTTAGCGGCAGCCGCCGGCATTGAGTTTCCCGGACAAGATCCAATGACCAATTCACTTGCCGATTTCGACAACGACGGAGATCTGGATATATATGTAACCAACACTGGTTTGCCTGCGAAACAACCCAAACTACTGGTCAATAATTCAAACGGTACATACACTGACCAGGCGCTGCTGCACAATGTGCAAGTTCCACATTGGACCTGGGGAGCTCTATGGGTTGATTACAATAACGACACCTTTCAGGATTTATATGTAGCCACCGGCGAACCAAGCCCACTTATACCGCAGCAATCCAACTTTTTTTTTGCAAATACCGGTAACAGCCTTTTCATTAACTCAATAAACATTTTTACCGGGAATCACATTGCCATGAGTCATTCATTGGCACGGGGCGACTTTAATAATGATGGATTTTATGACATCGCAGCGCTGAACAGGGCACCCGCTGACATATTCCTTTGGGAAAATTCAGGAAATTCCAACAACTACGTAAAAATAACCCTTCACGGTACAGCTTCTAATTCATTCGCAATAAGCTCTTATATTAAAGTATTTGCCGGTGGAAATGAGTTCATGCAGTTTACCCATTGCGGTGAGAACTATCTCGGACAAAATTCTCAACACCATATTTTTGGACTTGCAAACTACCAAGTCGTAGATTCGGTTCAGGTAATATATCTAAGCGGGCATTCTGATATCTATTACAATCTTTTAGTAAATCAATCATATCACTTTACGGAAGGTGACAACATACAGGTGGATATTACCGCCAATGGTTCATTGAATATATGCTTTGGAGAATCTGTAACAATGGATGCAGGTGAGCATATAAGTTATCTTTGGAATACCGGTCAAACTGAAAGGTACCTTACAGTAACCGAAAGTGGAAGCTACGTGGTGGCTGTAACAAATCAATTTGGAGTTATTAAAACCGACACTGCTGTTGTGGTTGTATCGCCATTACCTGAACTACTTATTTCACAAAACAATATATTATGCTTCGGTGAAGAAACGGGTTCAGTGCTTTTGCAAAACCTTACAGGCATTGAACCACTCACCGTAACATGGAGTAATTCAGGCACAGGTTCTGAATTATCTGAACTTGTTGCCGGTACCTATTCATTCGTGTTTACTGATTTGAATGACTGTGTTGCCGAAGGCGACGTTGTTATATCTGAACCTGATAATCTGAATATTCAAATATTTTCACAACCTGAAAACTTAGGGAATGATGGAAGTATTTTGATTTTTGCCGGTGGTGGTGTTGCGCCTTATGAATATTATTTTGACGGAACCTTGCTTTCTGGCCCGGCCGCAAATGGACTTGCATCAAGCGAATATTTAATTGAAATTGTTGACTTCAACAGTTGTTCCATCGACAGCGTTTTTACACTTGGCAACATAAACAGTGTCAGAAATCATGAAAAAAAAAATTTCAAGGTATTCCCTAACCCTGCACAGCGGTATGTCACCATTGAATCGGATGCTTTGCAAGGCAGTGTCTCTGTTTCCATAGCTGATTCGAAAGGTGTGATGCTTTTAGAATATCGCTATTCGAACAATGAAATCATAAGCATTCCGCTGGAATTAAATCCGGGAATTTATCATCTGCAAATACAAATTCAAAGTTTTATTGAATACCATAAATTGGTCATACACTAGGTCCTTTGTGTAAAGTTTGAACATCTCAACTTTGATTTTATTGTAAACAATATTTCATGTTAGCTAAATGTTAACCTGTAAATCAGTTTATTACAGTGAATGCCCGTGATCTCTTATTTCACATAGTTAATATTTCAAGAGAAATTTAATATAAGAATAACTTCTTGGAAGTGTTTTAGCAACAAAGCCGCCATAATTTCGCGGCACTGATTAAAAATACACAGAAATGAAATCTAAATTTACATTTATTGCAGGCCTGACCTTGGCTTTTTGTCAATTTCCCTTTGGTGCTTCATACGCTCAAGGGCCCGATGATGACAACACCTTTACACTACAATTACTTCATGCTTCTGATTTGGAAGGAGGAGTAAATGCGATAGAGCGTGCGAAATTCTTTGCAGCAATAGTAGATGGCCTGGAAGAAAGCTATCCGAACACTATCAAACTTTCAGCAGGTGATAACTACATTCCGAGTCCCTTTTTTAATGCTGCTTCTGATCCATCATTCAGAACCACATTGAAAAATGTGAATGAAGATTTCTTCGGAATTCCGCTCAACTCAACTGATATTAGAGAAGGAGTAGGAAGAGCTGATGTAACCATTATGAATATTCTAGGCCTTGACGCATCTGCTTTTGGCAATCATGAATTTGATGCTGGTACTACAATTGTTCAAGAATTGTTGAATCGGCTTTACTCGGGCCCTGCTCTTGCGCAAGCCCGATGGTTTGGAACACAGTTTCCTTATCTAAGCGCCAATCTCAATTTCGCAAACGACGCATTTTTGTCAGGCCTTTATACTTCTCAAATTCTCAGCAATACAGCCTTTAGAACAAATCCTTCCAATTTTCCTGCAAGCTCGCCAAAAATTGCTCCCGCAACCCTTATTGAGCGCAATGGCGAATTGATAGGTGTGGTTGGCGCTACAACACAAGTTCTTGCTACTATTTCATCGCCGGGAGGGGTGCAGGATATAACAGGAGGAGCAAACAATATGGTTGCTTTAGCCGCTGTACTTCAGCCTATAATCAATGGCTTGATAGCTGCTGGTGCCAACAAAATTATTCTTGTATCGCATCTACAGCAATTTGCTCTTGAACTTCAGCTTGCGGGCTTGTTAACTGGAGTTGACATCATTATAGCCGGTGGATCAGATACCATCTTTGCAAATCCAGATAACAGATTGGAAGCCGGCGCAACAGCGGCAGGAGATTACCCTCAGATTGCGCAAGCCGCTGATGGAAACCCTGTGCTACTTGTAAGCACTGATGGCGAGTACAGTTATGTAGGCAGACTAGTCGTAAATTTTAGTGCCGATGGAATCGTTGACATCAATTCTCTTGATCCGGCTATTAATGGCCCTTACATTGCCGACCTTGAAATGGTAAATGAAGTGTGGATGGACTCACCTGCCGCCTTTGTACCAAATTCGAAATACGACCTTGTTGACAGACTCACTAACGCCATTTTGGGTATCGTAATTCTTAAGGATGGCAATATTGTGGGTAAAACGGATGTATACCTTCAGGGCGATCGCGCTCAGGTGCGAACTCAGGAAACCAATATGGGTAATATTTCTGCTGATGCAAATCTATTTGTGGCTCAGCAATTTGATCCTACAACAGTAGTCTCTATCAAAAATGGTGGTGGTATACGCGCTGCAATAGGTGAAGTAGTGGAAACATCACCCGGGGTATATATCTTTTTGCCACCACAGGCTAATACACTGTCAGGTAAACTTGAAAAGGAAGTTTCGCAACTCGACATAGAAAACTCATTGCGATTTAATAACCTGCTTTCGCTGGTTACGGTTACAACCGCCGGGCTTCGTCAACTCATGGAGCATGGTTTTGCAGCTACAGCTCCGGGAGCTACACCTGGCCAGTTTCCGCAGATTGGTGGTTTGAAGGTGTCATTCAATCCTGCACTTACACCAGGTTCACGCATTAGAAACATGGTAGTTGTAGATGAACAAGGTCTACCATTAGATAGTATTGTAGGAAATGGCATTATACTAGGTGATCCAAACAGACCAATAAGAGTCGTAACACTAAACTTCCTAGCCAGCGGCGGTGATGCATATCCCTTCCCTGCCCTGTCAAGCAACAGGGTTGACCTGAACACTGTAGGTCTTGACGCAGGCAGCACAACATTTGCCATTCCAGGCTCAGAGCAGGATGCTATTGCTGAGTTTCTATTTGCCAACCACAGTGAAACGCCATACGCCGAAGCAGAAACCAGCATTGATCAGGATACCAGAATTCAGAATCTTTCAGTGAGAAACGACGAAGTGTATTTCTTCTGTACTGATGGTTTCTTCCCCACACCTACAAATCCGAGAATCGTTCAAAGTTCAGCTAGTAATTTCGTAGTAGTGCGCTGGAACCCTGCCCCGGAAAGTTTAAAATGTCTGGTACAAGGTGGAAAAGTAGGTGGCGCCGTTCTAGAGCAAGAAGTTTTTGGAGTTAATGGAAATGCACCCGACAGACTTCGCGTTCCCAAGTCATTGCTCGCTCTTGGCCAATTGCATTATTTCAATGTGTCCTGCTCATGCTCCCTTGAGCCTGAAGTAAACAGCGCGCCAACTGCAAACATATTCTTCATTCCGCTTGGCAATCAGCCTACCATGCTAATCGCTTCTGAGCAGGCTGACGCTTACATGGGTATCACAATTGAAGAAGTTGGAATATCAGTATATCCAAACCCATCTGAAGGTGGCAATGTGCAGATAGCACTGAGTGCACCCGCAGCCAGCGTAGGGGTAATTGAAGTATTTGACCTGGCTGGCCGCAGAGTGCACAGCCAAAATACAGATGCATTGAAATTGCAAAACATCAATATCGATGTGCAAGCACTTTCTTCAGGTATATACAGTGTGGTATACACAGGAAGCGAATCGCGATTTACAGAGATGCTAATAGTTAGGTAAGCTTTCAATTAACCAATATAACCAGTTAAAAGGCCCTCTATCGGGGGCCTTTTTTCATTTCATAGTTTACCTAACTTAAACAGGGATATCAATCCGAATGTCTTTCAAATCCCTATAATATTCGTCGAAAAAATATATGAACACTTGCGTAATATTCAAGTAAGCGTTTATATTCGCAAGTGAGTACATTGATATTTGATCCAATACGCCAACCTAAGAGACCCCAAAATGAAAGAAATTTCCGTACTAGAATTTGAAACACTTAAAAATTCGGGAGCTGATTTTCAGCTTATCGATGTAAGAGAGCCATATGAACGTGATATTGCTTCAATTGGTGGCGATCTCATTCCACTCGCCGAAATCATAGATCATGCTGACAAAATATCACGCGATAAACAAGTTATCGTGTACTGTAGAAGTGGCAAAAGAAGCGCTTCAGCAATTCAGGCATTAGAGCAACTTCAGGGATATGACAATTTATATAATCTGGCTGGCGGAATTCTTGCCTACTCTGCTGAAATAGATAGCAGTATTACCAGATATTGATTTGGAAGACCAATACGCTGTCATCAATCATATTCAGTTGTATTGGACTCAATTTTTTGGGTGCAATTTTTTGCTAAGACAATTTTAGATTCAGATAGGCTTATTAATTGATTTGCATAAACCGAACCCTACAATAAATGTTATTGTCATTAAATAGAATAGGAATGGTGCAGAGCCGTTTTACTTGTCCCGTCCATTTCAAAATAAATAAAGTCTGCAAATTTTATCTTAAGCATACTTTGGCAATACTTTTAGTTTGCTTACTAAAACCTGAATTGCTTATGTCACAATCATTAGAGAATATCCAATCTGCAAAAATGAAAATTGAAATTTGGAGCGATGTGGCCTGTCCGTTTTGCTACATAGGCCAGGAACATTTAAATAAAGCGCTTGCTTCTTTTCCCGAAAGGCAGAATGTGGAAATTGTATGGAAGAGTTATATTTTGGACCCTTCACTACCTGAATATACGGATGAAAACCTGTATAACATGCTTGCTGAAAGTAAAGGTATGCCTCTCACCCAAGTTATGGAGATGACGCATCATGTGAACAATATGGCTATGAATACCGGCCTCAAATTAAATTTCGATGCTGTAAAGCCCGTGAATACGCGCAAAGCGCATAGGCTTATACAGTTAGCAAAAAAAGAAGGACTCGGTGCAGAAATTGAAAACCGGCTCTTTAAAGCGTACTTTATTGAAGGTGCAAATATGGCCGATATTGAAACGCTCAAATTGCTTGGAGCGGAAATTGGTCTCGAAGAAACGCTTATCAAAAATGCGCTTGACAGCAAAGAAATCGATGCTCTGATAGATCAAGACTTGCTCGAAGCCCGGAAGCTTGGAGTGCGTGGTGTGCCTTTTTTTGTGATTGATGGAAAGTATGCCCTTAGTGGCGCACAGCCCGTAACTGTATTTAGTCAAACTATTCAAAGGTCTTATTCTGAATGGAAGCAATTGCAACCTTCAGCAAATTTAGAATTGAAAGAAGGTGCCGTATGCAAGCCTTCAGGTGAATGCGATTAGCAATCACCAGATTCTTATAATTATTGAAATCAACTATGGAATTTGACAAAGAACCCGATAGAAATGTATTCGGCGAAAGCCTTATAAACTGCAGCAGCAGTCCACTCACAGGTTATTACCGCAACGGATGCTGCAGTACCGGCCCTGCTGATCATGGCACACATACAGTATGCGCAGTGGTGACTTTAGAGTTTTTGGAATTTTCAAAGCTTCGCGGCAATGACCTGATTACCCCACTACCTGCTTATCAGTTTCCGGGACTCAAGCCGGGCGATCGCTGGTGCCTTTGTGCTTCACGTTGGCAGGAAGCATTTGAGGCTGGCGTGGCACCTTATGTGGTTCTCGAAGCCACGCATGAGCGTTCGCTGGACGCTATTTCAATGGATGCCTTAATAAAGCATGCTTGGCGGCAAAAAGCCAATTAGATTCTTTATATATCTGTTGAACAGTTCATTATAAAATATACTCCTTGAATCGGATTAGCATTCCGTTCGCCACTCCCCACATTTGAATCCCGTCGACCCCATAATTTTTTAAGTTTAAATACTTGTGCGCTATTATTGCTCCATGAAGTGGCCACACCTTTATTTCATTTGTCTTTTTTCTGTTGGCTTTCACGCAAATGTATCTGCTCAAAAAGACAGGTATAAATTCGCACAGTCCTATTTAGGTTTTCAGGCTGATGCCCTTTTCGGCGCTTCAGAGGGTATACCCGGCTCAGGCGCTGCCCGGATCACCTTAGGTGGGACTCATTTTTGGAACAAAGCCGATTTTTACATCTCTTTTCCTCTTTTCAGTTTCACTCCGCGAAGCAGTGAAGCCACCTACACCGAGGGTGTTATTACAGGTGCAAGGTATTTGCCATTTGGCCTTGGTAAAAGAATGCCATTGCCGTTTGCAGGTATTCAATGGATTACCCCTGCTTTTAGAATGGGCGATAGCCCGGAATGGCAGCGCAGCAGGTTGAGTTTTGAAGCAGGTTTGACATTGGTAGTAAAGAAGCGCCATTCTATAGAGACTTCAGTACATTACATCACCAACTCTGAGCTCAATTACCCCGTTTCGAGAACCGAAAGTAGAATATTGCACCATCCTGGAATTGGAGTTTCTATTGGAATTAAGAGGTATCTTGATTTTACTGCAGGAAATTCAAGCCCTGAAGGAAAAGAGTATATTCAAAAAACTTCGGAGAAATTTGAAGTTGTCGGCGCATTTTCGTCTTGGAGTATAGCGGCAGGATTGTCATCTAATCTCCTCCTCAAACAGTATGACTTCGCAAAAGATTACACATTCTTACCAGCAAATTCAGGCCTGGAACTTGCACCCGAAATTGCATCGGGATATTATTTCCACCACCCTGATATGGCTTTAAGAGCCACCTATAGATACGCGCGAGCCGGTCAGGATGCTTTTGATTTAAGTTGGTCACTGAAAGAGCACCGAATAAGCGCCGAAATCTTCAAATTCCTTTTTGATTACAAGGGCTTTGTGCCTTTTGCTGGTGTCGGTTTTGGCGCCGCATATAGCTCATTGCGAATAACGGATGCTGGCCATACCATTACCAATGCACAAGGATGGAGACCCGATGTAGCCCTCGTGTTCGGATGGGACATCAGGCCATCGCCGGTTGATTGGTTCATACTGCGTACCAACCTTAGATACGCTCCTTCACTAGATTCATCAATTGACGGTATAAACATAAGCAACAGCAATCTCGAGATAAACTTCATACAGTTCGTGATGTATCCTAAACGTTTCAAAAACCAAAAACCATGACCCATACCATTTTTCTGATTGTTCACATTGCCGCCGGCACCGTGGCATTGCTGGCCGGAGCCGTAGCTATATACGCCAAAAAGGGCGGGAAACTTCATGTAAGGCTCGGTAAAGTGTTCGTTATAAGTATGCTGCTAACAGCTATTGCCGCATTGATACTAAGCGCGATAAAGCCCAATCCTTTCCTGATGGGTATTGGATTCTTTACTCTGTTTCTTGCCGGCTCTGGCTGGGTGTGGGGAATGCGAATGCAGCCTGAAAAGCGCCTGCTACGAGGTCGCTACATGGGCTATTTTGGCGTGTTGAGCGCTGTGTTCATGTACTATGAAACTTTTTGCCATGGCCCTATAAACATAATACTCATGGTATTTGCCACAATACTTCTTGGTATGGCTGCTAATGATGCCTTGCGAAAGGGATTGCCAAAATCTCATATTGTTTTGCATGGAGGCCGTATGGGTGGTGCCTATATTGCCGCAAGTACTGCCTTTCTGGTTGTAAATATTCCACCAGAGTGGGGTATAAACGAAATATGGGTATGGCTCGCCCCTACCATTGTTGGTTCTCCACTCATTGCCATAGCATTAAGAAAATGGAGCAATCCTAGCAAAGCTATTTGATGATAGGCTAAGGCATGAGATAATAAGTTGCTATGCCCTGCTTGATATAGCAGTGGTAGTGCATCCCTTCACTCTAAATGGTCAAGAAAGTATGGCACTAGATAGCGAAACGAGCCCATCCCGACATGCAGTCCCTTGGTTTGGCAAGTCTGTATTGGCCTTGAAGAATGACAAACCAACTTTAGAACTCAGTTCATTTTACAGCGGAGAAGTTTCACATGAAAATCTGGCATTTGAAGAGCAAACAAAAACCTTCGTCTATGGCAAAGATGCTAATGGAAACACCTACGCTCCCTCATGGTATAATTTGAATTTGAGAGCAATGGTATCGATCAGGATAAGTGGCAAATATCAGGTGGCATCGAAAATCCTACTGAAGAGCCCTACAGAAGGTATAGCTCAGGTATCGCAGCAGTTGGTCGCAATGTAGAGCTAGCTGTAGAAGCAAATTTTCACTCAATTACAGAAACCCAGGTGCGACACTACGTTGCACCCGGGCTTTTTAATTTTTCAAGCTTTGATTCTAAACGGCTTAGGGCCGCACTCAATTCCTTGATTTCAATGCTATTGCTTGAACCAATCGAATCCAGATCAAAACTCACAAGGCCTTTTGCTTTCCACACTTCCAGAATTTCTTCCTGCTGTATTCGGAATGGTTTATAGCTGCGGTTGTCAGAAACCAACTCATAGCCACCACCCTCCGGAAGTAAATAAACGCGTTTGAAAACGATGCCGTCATTCAGTGTAAGCAAAACATAGGATTCACCAAACCTAATTTGGCTCCAGTCCTGCACATATCCGGCTATAATGTATGAGCCAGAAGGAATTGGCAGCATGCTGTCGCCTTTTATCTGAAACAAACGAAAGGTGCTATCGGCAGGCAGCTCAGAAAATGGAAGTGAAAAACTTTTTAATGCTTCAATATACTCCATATCGCCATAGCCCTGAAGGTAGCCTGCGGAGGCTTTCAGTGGTACGATGGTAGCCTTCTCATTGCCGGTTTCACGGTCTGTAATAATAGGCAATATACGCAAGCCTTTGCCTTTATAGTCCACCTCTGGCTTGCCTGTCGACATATCCATATTCAGCAAATCATCCATGCTCACGGCAAAGTACTGGGCTATATGCTGCACTGTTTGCAGCTTTGGCTCAGCCCTGCGCTCCTCATATGCGCCCAAAATGCCCCGCTTGAGCCCGAGATGTTCGGCAAGGTCGTATTGTGTTAATCCTTTTTGTTTTCTTAGATACCGGAGATTATGACTAAGCAGCATTGGCAAATTTTTGTTGCTGCTAATTTAGCAGGTTTTCTAATTAAATTAGCTTTCGCGAAAAATTTTTATCCTTGATTCGCCACACGGGCTGCTGTTAGAAACTTGCGCAGCATATCTGAATGTTGATCAAGGCAGTGGTTATTTTCGCAGTGTGAAAAGCTTTTACATTATCATTCTAGCTGCTGTAATGCTTGGCTGTGGCAACAGAAACGACCATGGCGATAAAATGGTATTTCGCTACAATGAATCAGATGGAATAACATCTCTGGATCCGGCGTATAGCAGAAATCTTGAAAATATTTGGGCCTGTAATATGCTCTATAATGGATTGGTAGAAATTAATGACTCACTGTGCGTTATTCCATCCATTGCTCACCATTGGATTGTAGACAGCACCGGTACGCTTTATCGGTTTCATTTGCGTAACGATGTATATTTTCACGAAAGTGATGCATTTCCGCAAGGAAAGGGAAGGAAGGTAGTTGCCAATGATTTTGTATACAGTTTTGAGCGTTTATTGAATCCCAAATTGGCCAGTCCGGGGTCATGGGTGTTTGGCATGGTCTCAAAAAAAGACCCTTTCAAAGCCATTGGAGATTCTGTTTTTGAAATAAGGCTTGAAAAGCCATTCCCTCCTTTTCTCAGCTTGCTCGGCATGGAATATTGCTCGGTAATACCACGTGAAGCGATAGATAAATATGGCGATGATTTCAGAAGCAAACCGTTAGGTACCGGCCCGTTTAAAATCAACTTTTGGATTGAAAATACAAGGCTCGTTTTTGTAAAGAATGAGCAATACTTTGAGCATGATACTGAAGGAACGCCCCTGCCCTATCTTGATGCAGTTTCAATCTCGTTCATTCCTGATAAGAGTGCTGCCTTTCTCGACCTGCTCAAGGGCAATTTCGATTTTATGTCGGGTCTGCATGCGAGCTATAAAGATGAACTTCTTATGCCCACAGGTGCGCTGAATGTGCTCTACGCAGATAAGCTAATATTACAACGCCACCCTTTTCTAAAAACGGATTACCTCGGATTTGTAGTAGCGCCGGTAAATGGAATAGTAACGCCCTGGCATAGCCGCGACTTGCGCAGGGCTGTGAGCTATGCTATAGATCGCAAGGCAATGGTGCGCTATATGCGAAACAATGTATACACCCCGGCATCAGGTGGTTTTATTCCAGAAGGCATGCCCGGATACAGCCGTGATGCAGGATATACTTACAATCCCGATTCGGTGAATGCCATTTTGAAACGAACCGGATTTCCGGGAGGCAAAGGTCTGCCAGTGCTCACCCTTAGCACCACCAGCGACTATGTAGACCTTTGTGAGTTCGTTCAACACCAATTGAGCGAATTTGGAATTGTAATGAAGGTGGATGTACTTCCTGCATCAGTGCACCGTGAACTTTCCGCGCGTGGGGAATTAGAATTTCACAGAAAATCATGGCTGGCTGACTATCCTGATGATGAGAACTTTATGGCACTGTTTTACACACCCAATAAAACTCCTTCAGGCCCCAATTATTCAATGTATTCCAATGCCCAATTTGATAAATTGTACGAAGAAGCCATGTCAACTACCGAACCTGCAGCCAGACAACAAATGTACCTTACAATGGATAGTATCGCTATGGCCGATGCACCAGTGGTAGCGCTATACTATGATGTAGTGATGCGCTTTGTAGCCCATGGAGTTACAGGGCTTGACTCCAGCCCTATGAATGTACTCGATTTAAAACGGGTAAAGATTTCCAAATAGCGCATCCGGTTGTATCCATTTCGCAAGATCGATTATTATGAACCCTTCTTTTGGGTGACTATAGTTACAATATGGTGCCTGTGCCATAACTATATTTGGCCAAGCAAAGTAACAACGTGATGCACAAAGCAGTGAAGCTTATTTTGGCATGTATCATTTGCTTGGCAGCGGTCACATTGTTGGCAATGCTTTTTGAATAACTAAAAAACCAATGCATCATGAAAAAAAACATGGGAACAACCGACAAAATAGTGAGAGTATTGCTGGCAGTAATAATGGCGGGTCTGTACTTTGCCAATATCATAAGCGGCACATTAGGCCTCGTATTGTTGGTTCTTGCAATTGTATTCATGCTTACTAGTTTAGTAAGTTTTTGCCCGCTTTATGCAATCTTCGGCATCAATACCTGTAAAGTGAAGAATTAAAGCATTTCTGAATACCATATAGAAAAGAACTCCTGGCCACTGGCAGGAGTTTTTTGCATCTTTCTTCAAAAGGATTTCTGACTAAGAATTTTTTTTTCTTGATAGTGGCGCGGATAAGTAAAATTCACGAATTTAGCAGAATGAAAATATTCTACCGGTTACTGCTCGTTCTGTCAATTTTTTCTCCGATCGTTTCCTTTGGTCAGTTAATGACCAGCCAGCTCAACAGCATTAAAACCCAAAGAAATCTTGTTGGCCTTACCGTAGGTGTTGCCTGTGGGAATGATGTGCTTGAAACCTATTATAGTGGCAATGCCAAAATAGCCGGTCAGGTTCCTATATCAGAAAACACGCATTTCAGGGTAGCATCTATTTCGAAATCTTTTACAGCCGCTGCGCTAATGAAGCTTTACGATGAAGGCGCGTTTGGCCTTGATGATGATATAAGCACTGCACTTGGCTATACTGTTCGCAATCCTTTGCACGCCAATGTGCCAATTACCTATAGGATGCTTCTTAGTCACAGGTCGTCATTGCAGGATGGCACGGGCTACAACAGTTTTTTAAGTGCCACTTTAAATTCGAATCCGGTACCGCCTATCTCCGCACTTATAGTGCCGGGTGGGTTTAACTATACGCCCAATATGTGGCGTACTGAAGTTCCTGGCTCTTACTTCGCCTATACCAATTGTGGTTTCGGACTTATCGGTACGTTGGTAGAAGCGCTGAGCGGCGAACGATTTGACCTTTATGTGCGCGACAATATTTTGCTGCCTCTAGGTATAAATGGAAGCTTCAATATTGACCATATTCAAAATATCAATGATGTAGCTGTATTGTACCGCAACTCTGTTGCTCAAATAGACAATTACAACGGTGTAGCCCCTACACCCTTCAACTCTGCATCGTATACCATAGGTACGAACGGACTTCGATTTGGACCCCAGGGAAGCCTTCGTTGTACCATGACTGATCTGCTCACGTTCGGGCAAATGCTGCTAAATGGTGGTCAGCACAATGGGGTGCAGGTATTATCAGAGAATGCAGTAAGTCTTATGGTCAGTGACCAATGGACTTTTAATGGTTCAAATGGCGATAACTACTCAGGTCTGTTCAGAAGTTGGGGTCTTGGTATGCACCGCTCATCAGGAAGCACCCTTGGTGATGCTGTAATAACGGGCTACCCCATGTACGGACACCCCGGGGAAGCGTATGGCCTCATCAGCGATTTGTATATCGAGCCACAATCAGGACTGGTGCTCGTATTTATTACCAATGGATATACCACCGGCGGAAATTATGCTCCGGGAGTGATAAGTACATTTTATAGGGTAGAAGAGCAAGTATTCAGAACCGTTGACAACACTTACCTTCAGTATTGCCAAAACTATCTTCCCGACGATTGCTCGGTGCCTGCTCCAGACCTACAGGCAACGGTGCAACAAAACGGGGTTTTGCTCACATGGACGCCCCTTCCCGGAACGGTGGGTTGCAGGGTGCAAGGCAACGCCATCGGTCAGCCGCAGACACTTACACAATTCGACATACCTGGTGAAAACGCAAATCAATTCCTCGTACCCATTTCTACTTTTGCTCAAAATGTTAATTATAGATGGAGAGTAGCTTGCGCCTGTGCGTTGAATCCATTGGTAGCAAGCCCCTGGTCAGCGTGGAATTTCTTCTTTGTGGGCAACAGCGCTGGTATTTCTGCTTCATCATCCCTTTCGGGAAATCAATTGGATAGCCGTAATTATTCCGTTGAGATTTTTCCCAATCCGGCCACAGATATTTTGAATATCAATGCCAATTTCGAAATTCGTTTTGTTGAATTGTTCGATATTTCGGGAAGGCTGATAAAGGCATATTCAAATATCAATAGCGGTACTTTTATAGCCGATATAAGCGGCCTGCCATTGGGAAGCTATGTGTTGAAAATAAGAGGATCTGAAGGAAATCTGAGCAGACCAGTTTTTATCAATTAATTGGTAGGATAAGCAGGTGCTTATTGAAGGTGGCTGTCTATTTTATCTATAAATTTTTCCACTTCAGCATGCTCCTGTTTTGATGTGTTTTGAAGCATATTTTCTCTCAGATTTTGAAGGGCTTCTTTTTCTAATCCTTCAGCACTGATGCTTATCTCCATGGCAATACCTTCGGCCCAATTTGAATAATCTGCATCAGAAATCACCTTCTCTGTAGTCAAATAGCTCAATAAGGTAGGTGTTTCATTTTCAGCATATCTTTTGGCAGCGATGTACAAAGGTTCTGCAAAGGAACCATCGGCCCACCACATACTTCGTGTAAATAGCACGAAATAAAAGGGCTGCCGCTCAAAATCATCACTGAAAATGCTGTCGATTAAGGCTAGAGAAGTTTCTTCGCTATTGAGCGAGTCCCCGTCGGTAATAAATATTTCCTTAAACTTTTCAGGTATTCCTATGTCCGACAAATATTTCTTAAGTGGTTTTGATCCAATCATTTCTTCTTCGCCGATTCTATGGAAATTCTTTTCGTAGTAAGTTGGTTCGGCGAGCTGAATTACTTCTGTTTCTATGTCGGCACTTTCGGGAATTACTGAGTCAGAAACCGTTTCTATAGTCAACAACTTTGGCTTGTCAGCGCTCGGCCCGCATCCGGTTAAGGTAAGCAACATTGCAAATCTTAATATCTTATTGGATTTCATGCACAGTTTAGAATAAGAGCAAATATCGAGTCAATTTTGCTGAATCAGAAATGTTCCGGTCACTAAAGTTATCTTCGTACCTCGTAAAATTGAATTTTGTCAAATCGAGAGATAGCCATTCAAACATCGTGGTGGAGTATTGTTAGCAATATATTGTTGGCTTCAGCCAAAGCTGTGGCTGGAGTGCTTGGAAATTCTTTTGCTTTGGTCGCTGATGCAGCAGAATCTGCCACTGACGTTATTGCCAGCACTTTGGTAATGCTCGGACTTAAATACAGTACGCGTCCGCCTGATAAGAATCACCCTTACGGCCATGGTCGTGCTGAAGCGCTTCTGACCTTTATTGTAACTGGTTTTCTCTTTATTTCAGCAACCTTAATCGCACTTGAAGGCATTAAAAACCTTTTTAAACCACAAGAGATGCCGAAGCCCTACACATTAATTGTGCTGGGCGTAATTATCGTTGTCAAGGAAGGTCTTTTTCGTTTTGTAAATAAACGCAGCCACAGCACCCACAGTTCATCATTAAAGGCCGATGCATGGCACCACCGGAGCGATGCAATTTCATCACTCGTAGCCTTCGTGGGTATATCCGTTGCTCTGCTTCTTGGCGATGGTTGGGAAAAAATGGATGATATAGCCGCCATCGTTGCAGCAGGTTTTATTTATTACAACGCCTATCTTATTTTCAGGCCGGCTCTTGGCGAAGTAATGGACGAAAACATCTACGATGATTTAATACAGAGAATCAGAACTATCTCAGCAAGTGTGCCGGGAATAAAAGGCACTGAAAAATGCTTTGTCAGAAAACTGGGCATGGATTATATAATAGACCTTCATGCACTGGTCAATGGCGACTTAAGCGTGACAGAAGGCCATCATTTGGCGCATTTACTAAAAGATGCAATAAGGCAATCTCAACCTGAAGTGGTTGAAGTTTTTATACATATTGAACCAGCCTAGTTTTTGTAAATCGAGTGCTTGATAGCCTCCGCCAACGCAGAGCGCGTAGCCCTATTATTCCAGCCCGATGTTTTGCCATCGATTGGTGTACCATCGGCACTTATCATTAGCGATGGGCAAAAGACTTTAGCCAGCATGTAATACCTGTTCTTGTTTGAAATCCGCGCATCTATACCATAGGCATCGAGGTAAGTGGCTATTCTTGTGGCGTAGAGCAGGCTAATTTCTGAAAAGTCGCCATCCTGCGGACAGTGAATAGTTATACCGTTGTATTGAGCCAGATCATGGTGAGAAGAATGAAGACTCACCAGCAAATCAATGTTGTGCATGCTGAAATTGGCGCGTTCGTCGAGGGGCATAAAAACATCATGCGTGCGGGTAAGTTTGGTTTTTATGCCATTACCTCTACCAATATTGTCACTGAGATAATAGGCCATATATAATGTTGCGTCTTTCTCGAAGGTTCCATCAACCAGCTCGCTGCCACTGTCATGACCACCATGGCCGGCATCAATTAAAATGATCTTTTCTTTCGGTGTAGGAGCTGCGAAGGCTATTATTGCTGCTATTCCAAAAGCCACCGAGAGCACTGTTAATAGACGATTCATATTTCTAATTTAACAGTTTAAATAAAAGTAGAATATTAAACTACCTTACTATCAGTCACAAAGCTTCATTTACAAACAATTTTACGGTTAATAACCCAAGAGGCTGTAGATTTTGTATAAATTTGGGACTGGTAATGAGAACCTACGCATCATATCAAAGCTATAGCTCTTCGGCATGTCCGCGGTATGTATGAATGTAGCTTATGCAAAAACATTTTAAAGCCCGGCCAGTTAGCCGGGCTTTATTTTTTATCCTAAAGGCACAACCATGATTCAGAACCACAGCAAATACACACCGCAAGACTTTAAAGTCTGGAAAACCCTATTCGACCGACAGATACAAAATCTCGAAATGAGTGCTTCGGAAGTTTATCTCCGTGCTATAAACGATGTGGGCTTTTCAGCAGCAGCAATTCCAGATTTCACTAAGGTGAACGAAAGGTTGATACAGGCAACCGGATTTCAATTGCAGGCTGTTCCACATATTGTTCCAAACGAAATTTTCTTTCCATTGCTAAACAAGCGCATTTTCACGGCTACCACTTGGCTAAGAAATATGGAACAACTTGATTATCTTGAAGAGCCCGACATGTTTCATGATGTATTTGGCCATGTGCCGCTGCTTAGCAATGCTACTTTTTGCAACTTTTTTCACGGTTTGGCGAAGATTGCGGTAAAGCATATTCACAACCCTGCAATTATTGAGATGCTGGGCAGAGTATATTGGTTTACTATAGAATTTGGTTTGATAAATGAGAATAATCAATTGAAGATTTATGGTGCAGGAATAGCTAGTTCTTACGGCGAAACCAACTATGCGCTGAGCAACGCTCCCATGCACCTGCCCTTCGATGTACGCTCAATCATGAATACGGAATATGACAATATGCGCATTCAAGAAAAGTATTTCGTAATAGACAGTTTCGAGCAGCTTTTTCAATCGCTTAGTTCTATTGAAAATGAGATTCAATGCACACCTGCAAATTCCTGAACAATTAAAACTCAACTACGATACCAAGAGTAGGCAGGAGAAACCCAACTGTATTTTGCACCCGTGTTGTTAGGTATCTTGTGGGGTCATCAGGGTCAACAATGGGCGTGCCTTCTTCGGTGCGCAATACATCGAGGTTCGGATCGAGTTCGAAAACAGCATTGGTAAGGTTCTCAATATCGAAATACAGGTTAAGACTCCATTTATCAAAGAAGTATTTTTTGTCAATGCGCGCATCGAGCTGGTAAATATTAGGATTCCGTTTTTCATTGAGCTGAGTAAAATCGGGCAATCCACGACCGTTTACATCCCATACTTCTGTGAGCGATGAAGTTTGAACATCAATAGGAGTAAACGGTGTACCGCCGAGTGCGCGGAGCCTGAATCCCACTTCCCAGTTTTTACCGAATTTCTTACCCGCAGTAAGGCTTAAAATATAGCGATTGTCCCAGGTAGCAGGCACCAATGCATCATTCCTGTCAGAAAATTCGCTCCTTACCAATGTGAGTGCAGCTATACCATACAGTCCATTGTATAGCTTTCGCTGAACGAGAAACTCTACTCCATATGCCCTGCCAGTGCCAAGTGACACTACCGATTCGTTGCCAATAACTCCAAAATCTGCGCCCAGATTAGCGAGTGAAATACTGTCGCGCAGGCTAAACGGGTAAGCGTCGTACCATTTATAAAAACCTTCAACAGAAACCTTGGTATTTTTCGGAAAAATGTACTGAAGGCCGGCCACCACATGATCGTTGCGGATATATGTTACGCCATTGTCGCGGTTTACGAGGTTGCCCTGCTCATCGCGAAAACCAAAAACGGTATAGGCAGGCGTTTGAAAGTAGCGACCCACACTTGCATTTGCAGTAAGTGAACTGGTAATGCTGTATGAAGCTGATAAGCGCGGTGAAAATTGCTCCAAAGGATTGCTCATACTTGGTGCGTAGTTATTCCAATCGAGCCGCAAACCGCCAGAAAGCAACAGTCGCTCTTCGAGAAAGGTTCGACTTGCACTCCCGAAAAGTCCGAATTTCTGAAAGGTGATGTCGGTGTCAAAGTTGATGGTTTGCAGACTGCCGTCGGGAAGGCTAATTCTGTTGAAGGTTGCACTTACAAACCTTACGTGCTCTAAATTAGCGCCCATATTAAATCGCCAGCCGCGATTGCGAATGGTATTTTCCAGCCTGAGTTTATTCTCAATTTCCTGACTGTCGTAGTTGAGTATTAAATTATCGGGAGTACTTTCGTCATTGTTAAAATACTTTACTGCCGTATTGCGCAAGTGGCTTCGACTTACAATAATATTTTGAAAGCCTTTACCAGAAAAATGCTTGTAGTTGGATCCGACGGTATAATTCCATTGTTCATTCACCGGCAAGTTGCCTATCAAGTATAGCTTTTCTTGCCTGGCAGCAGGGTCAGTTTCATTGGCTGCTGCTGCTTCATTGAGTTTAAATGTGTCAAATGCTCCAACACCAAGAAAGGTTATTTCATTTTTCTGATTGATGCGGTGCTTCACTTTAAACTGGGCATCGTTATAGGTTGGCAAAAATGGAAGACCAATAATACTGAATAGAAATTGCAGATAACTTCTCCTTACGGAAAATATATAGGACGTTTTATCATTCAAAGGCCCGTCGAAGGTCAGGCCCACTTCACTTGCTCCTAGCGTAAAGTTGGTGCGCATGCGATCTGCATTGCCATCCTTCTGGGTGAAATCTAATACCGAACTTAGAGCATTGCCTCTATTTGCTGGAAAGGCACCTGAGTAGAAGTCTACATTCTCGATAAAATTTACATTCAGTATACCCACCGGACCGCCTGACGAACCTTGAGTAGCAAAGTGATTAATAACGGGTATTTCTATTCCATCAAGAAAAAACCTGTTTTCATTTGGCGCGCCGCCGCGAATAATGATATCATTTCTGAAAGATAGGGATGACGCTACGCCCGGCAATACCTGAATTGCTCTGGATATATCGCGGTTTCCGCCTGGATTTCGCTGTATTTCATTTGTACCTATTGTCTGCAGCGAAAGCGGGCTTTCTTCTCTGCGCTCGAATACTGCTGTAGTAATCTCTACCACCTGCAAGTCGGTGCCGGTGCTGCGCATAGCGATGTTAACAGTGGTAGGCTGCTTTGCAAAAACCTGTACTTCAAATACTGTACGCGGCTTATATCCAATATAGGTTGCCTGCACATTATAAAGACCCGGAGTAAGACCTTCAATCACATAATTTCCATCAATATCGCTCGCTGCACCAATAGTGGTATTTTGAATCGAAACATTGGCAAAAGGAATTGATTCATTGGTTGTTTCGTCAAAAACCCGGCCTTTGATAATTCCTTGCTGGGCGCTTAGCACATTGAAGCTAAACAACAGTAAAATTAATATCAATAATCTCATTATGAATAGTAAAGTAGGCGAGGTAACAACCTTTCTGTTGATTAGTTTTGAAATCGCAAAAAAACCGCGCGCTTCCTTATTGCGAGCAAGGTCAAAATTTGCAATCTTTACAAAACAAAGTTTACAAAATACTGTATATCGAAATGAGATGGTTATTGTTGGTTTCACTATTGTCAATATTTGCAACCAGAACAACCGCACAGGTTGGTGGTCTTGTATTTAAACCTGTTGAGTCCATCATGCCAAACTTTTCAGAATCCGGCAAACAATTTATAAAGGTTCTGGGGCCTGACGAGTATCACCGTTACCGTCTTTCACTGCAAGGTGGAGTTGCTCAATGGTTTTACAGGGTTGCAGATAAACCTGAAGAGTTACAGCAACACTACCGCGATTTGAGGGGGGGCTTCTCTTTTGGAGGAAATTTCAACTATTTCATGGGTGCTCAATTTGGAATAGGGCTCCGGTACGATCATTTTATCAGCAACCATACCAGCATTGTAAGCGTAAAACCTGACGAACTCTCTCCGGCTGAAGATGTGAATCTGAGCGATGATGTAACCATACAGTTTGTGGGTCCGCAAATCGCTCTTCGCTATTACTCTGATGATAGCAGAAAAGCTTTCATTATGGGTATAGGAATTGGATACGCCGGCTACCGCGATAAAGGAATCAATGAACTTAGCGAATCATTCACCATTACAGGCAGCAATTTGGGAATAGTAGCCGATTTCTCTGGCGACTTCTACATTGGCGATTATGGGGCTGTCGGCGTAGGTATTACCTTTTGCATGAGCAATCTGGTGAAATTTACTACTGAGATAAATGGTGAAAAAATCTCAGGAGAATACGAACGCCGCGATCAGATAAGCCTCACTTTCGCGACTCTGAATGTAGGTTTTAGGCTGGTGAAGTAAATCGTTGAATGAGCGGATGCTAAGGAACATCAACTTCTGAGTGTTGTTCCCTCGCAAACCGGTTTATTTCGCAAAATAAACCTAGCCATATTTACAGCTATTCATTGCCCAAAGGGTGCATTACGCCCTCCTGCCTTGAATTACCCTCAGAATTACAGCAATAAGTGCGATAACAAGCAGGACGTGAATAATACCACCTGCATTAAAACCCAGATAGCCAATGGCCCAAAGAATCAATAGTACAACAGCAACGATATAAAGAAGATTGCCCATGGTGAAGTTAATTAGAAATTAGGTTAAAAATTAAATTGAAATTAAGCGTGCATTTACTTTTCAATGCAGCATAACAAAGGTGTGGTTTCCAAAACTCAATAATTTATATATTTCTAACTTTTGATTTGATTATTTACATATTGGTCTCCGAGAATAATTGCTTTTTTGATTGCTTATAATTACCAGAGTAACAAAAAATAAGCCCTGCTAAAAGCAAGGCTCTGAGTTGTATTAAGAACGGATTAAGAATTTCTCTTCGGGTTACTCACCAGCATGGCCCGATTCCGTCTATTTCGCGTTTTGCAGTTGCTACGCACCATATTTTATCAATACAACCATTGTCAAATCAATCAGTAACCAGAATACTGCCCTTATTTGTCGTTATCTCTTACGAGATCAGCAATTGATGTACCCAAAGACTTCATGTCTCGGTTGAATTCTGTTTTGAAATTCTCCCAGCCTTCTTTGCTTTCATCTTTATAATCATCCAGCTTCTTTTTGAGCTCGTCATTCTTCTGTTCAAGGTTGTCAATGGAGCGATTGTAAGCATCTGCTGCGCTGTCGCCTGCTTTGAAAGATTTTTTCTTTAAATCTTTGATTGACTTTTCATTCTCATCTATGATTCGCTTTGTCTCTCTTCGAAAACTTTCTACTTCCCTCTTGTATTGAAGCTCAGCTTCGGCGAGATTCTCATCAGCGTTCTGGGTGTCATCCTGCGCGTTATTTGAGCGGTCGGTCGTTGATGTGGTGCAAGACACTATCGTACCAAACCCTAGGAGTAACACAGTCATTATCTTAATCGGTGCATTTTTCATTTTAAGTGTTTAAGTTTACAAGCTATTGTTTTTCACTTGTCAAAGGTAAATTCGCATGCAACGGGATATTTTATACAATTGTGAAGATCAATTGTATAATTATGGGCTATAAAACCCGATCCCGAATTACATACAGAATAAACTTGCTGATACGGCGCGCAAGGCGGGAAGCCAAAAGTATCCGACTTTAATGAGAATTCAAGATGCTGAGATCTTCGAGCGCAATTCGCATTTTATGTTTCTTCAATTGTTTAAAATAACTCGGCGTTAAACCAGTCACTTTCTTGAACTGACTTGATAGGTGCGCTACACTTGTATAGTGAAGTTTATATGAAATTTCGGTGAGGCTCAGCTCATCGTATAACAGCAACTCCTTTACCCGTTCTATTTTGTGGGCAATTATATAATGTTCAATTGTTAAACCCGTTACGTCTGAAAAAACATTGGCGAGATAGGTGTAATTATAATCCAGTTTTTCAGCAAGGTAATCTGAGAAATTAATTCTAAGTTCATTTTCCGAATAATGAATCAATTCAGTGATAATATTTTTGATTTTCTCAATAAGGATTGCTTTTTTGCTTTCCATCAACTCAAGTCCGGATTTTTTGAGATTTCCCGTCAATATTATTAATTGCTCTATAGTAAGGTCCTGATTTGTTTCGGCCATACCAAGATCAACACTGAGGCAGATAATGTTCAACTTAAGTAGTTCAGCTCTAACCACCATCTTACAACGTTGACTCACCATATATTTAATATACAATTTCATTCAGTGAGCGGCTAATGCTAAGTTTGATTTCGCTCAAAGGTAATAATATATCTGCGTGATCAATGCTGACAGCTACTATTGCTTCTACCTCCACACTTTTTGTAACTTCGCCCCCATCACTATTTGTTTATGAGTACAGTAAAATTTGAAGTGGCAGGCGCGGTAGCCACAATCACCCTAAGCAGACCTCAGGTATTTAATAGCTTCAACCGCGAAATGGCGCTTGCCTTTCAGTGCGTCTTAGACGAGTGTCAGAAAAGAGAGGATATACGTTGCGTAGTAATTACGGGCGAGGGAAAAGCATTCTGTGCAGGTCAAGACCTTCAGGAAGTAACCGATCCGGATGGTCCATTGCTCAATACCATTGTGCGCGACCATTACAACCCAATTATCGAAAAGATACGTGGGTTGAACAAACCGGTAATTGCAGCAGTAAACGGAGTAGCCGCGGGTGCCGGCGCGAACATTGCTCTTTGTTGCGATATTGTTGTAGCTACCGAATCGGCATCTTTTATACAGGCTTTCAGCAAAATAGGATTGATTCCCGATAGCGGCGGAACTTTCTTCATGCCGCGCCTTATTGGCTTTCAAAAGGCATCAGCACTCATTATGCTCGGCGACAAAATATCAGCCGCTCAGTCAGAGTCGCTCGGAATGATCTACAAATCAGTAGCCGATGGAGATTTTACTTTAGAGATAAAAACATTGGCCGAAAGACTGGCAAGTATGCCGACTTTAGGACTGGCCTACACCAAAAAGGCGTTGAACGAATCAATGCAAAACAATCTGCAGGAACAACTGGCACTGGAAGAAGTGTTGCAAACCAAAGCCGGAACTACAAACGATTACAATGAAGGAGTTGCAGCGTTTCTCGAAAAGAGAAAACCCAACTTCAAAGGAAAATAAATATGAAAAGACTCAATAAAGATTCCAAAATAGCTGTAATAGGCAGCGGTGCAATGGGTAGCGGCATTGCACAGGTAGCTGCTACCGCCGGACACAAGGTCTGTCTCTACGACAACAACCGCGAAGCGCTGGAAAGAACCCTATCATCCATGTCGAAAATATTGGACCGACAAGTGGAAAAGGGGAAAATGACATCTGAAGCCGTCAGCGACATCATGGCCAATATTATACCATGTTATAGCTTGGAGCAAATCACCGAAGCCGACCTCGTGATAGAAGCCATCGTTGAAGACCTTTCGGTGAAAACCAACCTTTTCAGCCATCTCGAAATCATTGTAGACGAGGATACTATCCTTGCTACCAACACATCATCCTTGAGCGTAGCAAGTATATGCGCAGCCTGCACAAAACCGCAGAGAGTAATAGGTATTCACTTCTTCAACCCCGCCCCTCTTATGCCGCTGGTGGAAATAATTGCCGCGGTGCAAACCGATGGAGACACGCTGGTAGAAGCACGCAACCTGATTGATAGCTGGGGCAAAACGACTGTAACCTGCAAGGATACACCCGGCTTTATAGTGAACCGTGTGGCGCGTCCATTTTACGGCGAAGCCCTGAGAATGTATGAAGAAGGTATTGCCGACTTTGCAACAATAGACTGGGCGGTAAAGGAAATTGGGAAGTTCCGCATGGGCCCCTTTGAATTGATGGATTATATAGGCAACGATATCAACTACGCCGTTACAGAAACTGTTTTCAAGGAATTTTACTTCGATCAACGATACCGGCCTTCATTCACCCAAAAACGCATGGTGGAAGCAGGTTGGCTTGGTCGCAAATCGGGCCGCGGATACTACGACTACAGCGAAAATTCAAAAACACCGCAACCGACCAAAGATTTTGTGTTGGGACAAGCGATTGTAAACCGGATGCTCGTAATGCTTATCAACGAAGCAGTCGATGCGCTCTACCTGAACATTTCAACACGAGATGGAATAGAACTCGCTATGACACGTGGAGTGAATTACCCTAAAGGTTTGCTACATTGGGCCGATGAGCTCGGAGTAGGTGTGGTACTTCGCGACGTCGAAGCGCTCCAGCACCACTATGGCGAAGACCGTTACCGCCCTAGCTCACTGCTGCGTAAAATGGCTCAGGAAGGACTTAAATTCTTTCCTGATAAAATTTATGAAAACTAATGGGCACTGCCGAAGATCAACTGCCTTCTGCATCTTCCATAGTTGGCAGAATGATGGAACAGGACTTATTCAGCCAATGGCTAGGCATAGAGGTGCTGAAAACAGAGAAAGGATATTGTAAACTTCGTATGACCGTAAGACCCGACATGGTGAATGGTTTCGGCATAGCCCATGGTGGCATTGCCTTCAGCCTTGCCGACAGCGCCCTCGCCTTTGCGGCAAATGGACATGGCAGAATTTCGGTAAGCACCCATACAAGTATTTCACACTTCGAACAACTCAAACCCGGCGATGTGGTGCATGCCGAAGCCCGGCAATCGCACCTTGGAGATAAAATTGCCCATTATTCGGTTACGCTTACCAATGAATCGGGTGCAATAGTAGCATCATTTACTGGAAGCGTATATCGTACTTCACAACCTTGGAAACTGATATCATGAAAGAAGCTTTTATAGTGGGCGGTGTGCGCACACCTATTGGAAATTTTGGCGGAAGCCTGAGCAGCGTGCGCGCCGACGATCTGGCTGCCCACGTGCTGCGTGCGCTTCTGGAAAAATACCCGTCGGTATCAGCCGATGGTATTGACGATGTAATAATGGGTTGTGCCAACCAGGCCGGTGAAGACAACCGCAATGTAGCCCGCATGGCTCTGCTGCTTGCCGGTATACCCTACACTGTGCCCGGTGAAACGGTGAACAGGCTCTGCGCTTCGGGAATGAGCGCCGTGGTGCACGCATCGCGCGCCATACGTTCAGGCGAAGGCAATCTCTTTATAGCCGGAGGCGTGGAGCATATGACGCGCGGTCCCTGGGTTATTTCCAAAGCATCTACCCCTTTCGGTCGAGATAGCGAAATGTATGACAGCAGCTTCGGGTGGAGGTTTATAAATCCCATGATGAAAGAAATTTATGGCACCGATGCCATGGGCGAAACCGCTGAAAACCTTGTAGATATTCACAATATTTCACGCGAAGACCAAGATGCCTTTTCTTACAACTCGCAAATGAAAGCAGCAGCGGCCCAAAAAAGCGGTAGGCATGCCATGGAAATTGCTGCCGTAAAGATTCCCCAGCGCAAGGGCCAGCCATTAATCTTTGAGCATGACGAATTTGTAAAACCCGGAAGCAGCGTGGCAACACTTGCTTCATTACGCTCAGCTTTTCGCAAAAACGGCAGTGTTACAGCAGGCAATTCATCCGGATTGAACGATGGTGCTGCCGCCTTGCTGATTGCGTCAGACGCTGGCCTTTCGGCAAATGGACTCACACCCTTGGCACGCATAGTGAGCAGTGCAGTAACCGGAGTAGAACCGAGAATTATGGGTATTGGTCCCGTAACTGCTACCCGGCTTGCACTTGAACGTGCCGGCCTGAGCCTTGATCAAATGGATGTAATTGAGCTCAATGAAGCATTTGCAGCGCAAAGTCTTGCAGTTATCCGATCGTTGGGCCTTAACGACAATGACCAGCGTGTAAATCCCAATGGTGGCGCAATAGCCCTAGGGCATCCGCTGGGCATGAGCGGTGCGAGATTAATTAATACCGCCGCATTGGAACTTAGCTTGCGCAAAAAGCGCTACGCCCTTTGCACCATATGTATAGGCGTAGGACAAGGGTGTGCAGTGATAATCGAGAACACGAATATTTAGGTATGGCTAATATTTTTGAATACCAAGGTTTTAAACCTGTTGTGCACCCAACTGCCTTTGTGCATCCAAACGCCACTGTAACCGGCAACGTAATCATAGGCAAGGATGTATACATAGGTCCGGGAGCTGCTATACGCGGCGACTGGGGTCGAATTGAGATTGGCGATGGCTGCAATGTCCAGGAGAATTGTACGATCCATATGTTTCCCGGCAAAACGGTAATTCTTGAACCATCGGCCCATGTGGGCCACGGTGCCATAATACACGGTGCGCACCTTGGCCGCAACTGCCTAATAGGCATGAATGCCGTAATAATGGATGACGTACAAATAGGCCCGGAAAGCATTATAGGCGCACTTACATTCGTGCCGGCTGAAACCGTAATACCGCCGCGTAGCCTTGTAGTGGGCAATCCGGCAAAAGTGATCAGACAAGTGAGCGATGACATGATAGAATGGAAAACGAAAGGCACTGCTCTGTATCAATCACTGCCGGCAGAATGCCGTGACAGCCTTTGCCCATGTGCACCACTCGAAGCGGAAGAACCCAACCGGCCACGCCAAGAAAGCCTATATGATACCTGGGGCAAATCTTAATTCCATCCTTAATTCCTCTTTGTTTTTTGTTCTCAAACCATCCGAATCAAAACCAAATTAGTAATTTTTTATTCGAAGGTAGACTGGTAGAAATGTATACCATATTTAACCAAGTGCTTATGAAGTTCAACCTATGAATCCTATTTTAAGAAACATCCTCGCCGTACTAGCCGGTTTAATTATTGGAAATTTGGTAAACATGGGCCTTATTCTGACAAGCGGTTCAGTAATTGCTCCACCTGAAGGTGCCGACGTATCTACGATGGAAGGTCTCGCTGCTTCAATGCATCTATTTCAACCCAAGCACTTTCTGATGCCATTTCTTGCCCATGCACCCGGCACACTCGCGGGCGCTTTTGTTGCCGCTAAAATTGCGGTATCAAATAAAATGAAACCCGCATTTGTAATAGGATTTTTTTTCCTTCTTGGATGAATCGCTGCGGTGATGATGGTCCCTGAGCCACTATGGTATGACGTAATTGACCTTGCCTTGGCTTATATACCAATGGCTTATATTGGAGGCAAACCCGCTGTACGGAATAAAGAAATTATGCCGGTTACCTAGCCGTTCCAAGCGCCTTTTGCAGAAAACCGTTAAACTGCCTTGCTGCGGCATAACGCTCCATTACGAGCTCCAACAATTTGGGTGAAGTAACCAAATAGGCCGGAAGCTCGCTGTCATAATAAAACTGCTTTTGCAGAAGCACAGGGTATTTCTGCGCAAGCTCATTGAGTTTTTTATCTGTAATCCGTTTTTGCGATTCGCCTTTTAATCCCCCAGTAGTTTTCACAAATTCTGGATCTGAAATAATCTTTTGCCATTCCTTCATATTGCTTGCCATATAGGTGCGCAGGTTATGTAGATGCTCTCTTTCCGGCGAGTAGGCCCCACCTGCTATCATTACCTTTTCGGGCCCAACCTCAAAATATATTCCGGGGTGAGTAATATCGTTTTTTGACGACGCAGTTACATGCGCTGACCTGTTCAATTTATATGGACTCTTGTCTTTCGCGAATCTTACATCGCGGTTGATTCGGAAAATGGCATCGCCCGAGCGCATGCTGATTGTGGGGTCTTGTAATTTAACCGTATCAATTACAGCCTGCACAAATGCTTCAAATGGTTTTTTGATAGAAGCTTCATATCTCTTGCGGTTTACATCAAACCAATCTTTGTGATTATTTGCCGCAAGGTCTATAAAAAACTGATTAAAATCGGGTGTGAAGAAAGGTGTTGATTTCATAAATATTTGGAATATTGACTGCTGTGATCTCTAGTAATTTCTGAAAACAAATGTAGCATGGTCAATTCTAAATCCACGATATAATTCATCATTCCGCATCAAAATACTTCACGAAATACCTTGTCAAATTCAATCCTTTGGTTACATTTGATTCTCATAGTGTACATAACACACCATAATTTAAAACCTTGTTCAATGAAGTATTTCAACGCATTATTCATCGGTGCATTGCTCGTATTCAGCCTTACGGCCAAAGCACAGACCAACCCAACACCACATGTTCTGTCGGGAGGGGATTTTATTTTTAGCGGATTTTTGGATGGTGAGTCTACAGCCTATCCCGCGGGTATGCAAGGTTGGAGATTTGCCGCAGAACCTGCAGCAGGCTTTGTTGGATCTGCTGCGAGCGACCGCGAACTAGCCGCTCAGAGCACTACATCCACCGCCGGGAGTATTAAAAATGAAGGTTTAGGTGGTATCAGCTTTTTGAACTCGGGGAGCAACCATATTGGTACAATCGCACTTTCGGTCAATACTGCGGGTGTAGCTGAAGCCTTTGTGGCTTGGACCGCTGAAGATATAAGAGATGGAGCTACCCGCGAAAACGGATTAATACTGCAATACCGCGTTGGTGAAAGTGGTGATTTCATAGCAATACCTGGTTCGGAGTATCTGGGTAGTCCTACCGGCCTAGCAACTTCGCAAGACTTTTCAGTAGCATTGCCTTTGGATGCAATAAATCAACCTGTGGTTCAATTGCGCTGGATGTATTACTTGATAGCAGGAAGCGGCTCGCGCGACAGGTTGAAAATAGACGGTATAGTAGTATCGCAAGAAGAAAATGGTGGCGGAGGCCCGGGTGATCAGGTTGAGATAACTTTCAGGGTGGACATGTCTCAATTTGCAGGCACCATACACCCGGCAGGAATGCATCTTGCGGGCAGTTTTCCAACGAATATGTGGACACCAAATGCACGACCTATGGTGAATGAAGGCAACGGAATTTGGTCTTATACCGAACTGCTCGATCCCGGTTTGGCACTTCAATATAAATTCGTGCGAGGTCCAAACTGGGTTGACGGAGATGAAATAATGACCGGTCTCCCCTGCTCAGCACCCACCACTAGCAATAGAGCACTTACTGTACCCGATGAGGACACAGAGTTGCCGGCTTGGTGCTACTCAACTTGCAATGAATGCAGCGCCACGCCCAATAATGTAGAAGTAACTTTTCAAGTGGATATGAGCAATGTTACTATCAATGTATCAAGCGGCGGCACCGGAATTTCGGGCACATTCAATGGCTTTGCTTTTGAGCAGATGACTCTCGTTGGCAATGGGATATACTCCTACACTATGTCGCTTCAGGCAGGAATTTCAGTTGAGTACAAATTCAGAAATGGCTCTGCTGAATTCGAAACGCCTCCTATGCCCTGCGGCAGCGGTGGTTTTAGCAACAGGGTACTTATAGTTCCTGAAGAATCAGTAACTATTCCCGTAGTGTGCTACAGCAGTTGCGAGCCTTGTACACCGCTTGGTAATTTTTATGCCCTCACATTTATCGTTGACGCATTTGATATTGTAGTACCCGATCCGATGGGGTTGTACATTGCAGGTACCTTTAATGCATTCAATCCCGCTCCTATGGTAAATGCAGGAGGTAGCCTTTATACTTTTACTGCAATTATAGAAGAGGGCAGTACCATCCTTTGGAAATACCTGAATGGACAGAGTTTCGACAATGTAGAAATCGTACCTGAAGCGTGTGGACAGGACGATGGATTTGAAGGCTTTAATCGTATTTTCACGATGCCATCAGCGATCACAGTTCTTAATGTGGTTTGTTTTGCCAGTTGCGAAGCGTGTGCAGGACAGCCTGCAGTATATCCTCTTGTATTCCAGGTTGACGCATCAAACCTTGCAGCCGTAAATCCCGAAGGCCTCTACATAGCAGGTAATTTCAACAACTGGAGCCCCGTGCCCATGCAATCAGCAGGTAGCGGTGTCTACACCTTTCAGGCCATTGTAGAGAATGGAACCGAAGTACTGTGGAAATATTTGAATGGCAGTTCATTTGATGGTGCTGAAACAGTGCCTTCAACCTGCGGAACTGACGATGGTTTCGGCGGCTTTAACCGCGCTTTGACCATGCCGGAGCAGTTAGTAGTGCTCGATATCGTTTGCTTTAGTAGTTGCGCCGCTTGTACACCTGACGGACTCATAAATCAAGACAAAAACAGAACACCTTTGCTTATTTTCCCGAATCCGGCAAAGGCAAATATTTCTATGGAAATACCTGCTACAGGTATGGCCCATATTCACATATTTGACCTTTCGGGAAAAATGCTGAACAGTGAAACCCGATTTGTAAGAAGCGGTGAAGTGGTTGCCAATGTGAATATCCCTTCTATTTCGGGAATGTACATCATCGAAATGGCGGTAGATGGCATTAGCTACCGAAGTAAATTATTGGTGGAATAAAGAAGTGAAATGTTGTCTAATAAAAACGGCTCCATGATGGAGCCGTTTTTATTTTAATACTTTTCATATTTCAGGTATTCGCTCAGAACCATCTGGCAAAACAGATTGCCGAAGGCGATAAACTAAAATCCTGGATTATCAATCTTCGCTGCTGAGTTCATTATTTTCATCGTCCTTATACTTATCTTTTAGTTGATCCATGACAGAATTTTTCCAAAGTGGGACTCCAATATAATATGCAGCCCTGCCGATAAGATGCGCTCCAACAGGTGCTGTAAGAAAAACAAAAAGAACGATTGCCAATACTTTGGTAGTTACAGCAATTTCTGAAAAATAAACCGCTGTACCGATCAATACCAGTCCAACACCTAATGATGCCGCCTTGGTAGTTACCGAAATGCGCATATACAGATCAGGCATACGCACGATGCCTAAAGCAGCGATGAAAATAAATACAGACCCCAGCGTGGCAAATACAATTATTATTATGTCAGTCATTCTTTTTTCTTTGTTTTAAATAATATGAAAAAGCCACAGAACTCAGGAAGGCAATAAGAGCAAATATCATCGCAATATCAAGAAAATTTGACTGGTCGGAGAGAATGCTGTACACGGCAATAATTGCCATACCGGTGGTGATGAGCAAATCCAATGAAAGAACCCTGTCGGTAATAGTAGGGCCGATAAAAAATCGCACAAATACCAGCAGCACCGCAGCAGCGAGAATGGGCATAATTACAAAAAACAGATAATCGTTAAGGCTCATCGCATTATTTCGAGCAGTCTGCGCTCAAATCCATTTTTAATACTCTTTATAAATGACTCTTCACTTTTTATGTACATGGAATGTATGTATAGTACCTTTTTATCAGTGCTCACATCAAGACTTAAGGTACCTGGAGTTAAAGTAATAAAGTTGGCGAGCAGGGTAATTTCAATATCAGATTTTGCATCAAGCGGAACTTTGACAATACCGGGCGTCATGTAGTTATGTCGGGTTATCACATCGAATGCTACAATCAGATTAGCGACGATGACATGATAAATGAAAAAAAACATGAAAGATATCAGCTTTGGTATAATTAACGCGTATTTTTTGCTTTCGTCCTTTCGTGCGAGAACCAAAATAACACAGAATCCAAGCAGGAAACCGAAAAAGAAATTGCCGGGACCAAATTCGCCTGAGAGGGCAACCCAGACCAGCGTAAGGAAAATATTTAACAAAAACCAGGTACGCATATGCTTTAATTATTTCATTGTTTTGTTTTAAATACGGCATTCACGTAAATCATGGTGTCGCTAAGCTCAAGCGCTACCCTTTCGGCAACAGGCTCAATAACCCCTGCACCAAGCCCAATAAAAAGCGAAAGCGCCGCAAGGAAACCAATTGGTACAAGGTACAGAAGCTTGCGCTTAACGCCAAGTTTATTCCAAAAAGTAAAATTGGGCCTTGCATAAATTTCTTTCGAAGGCTTCCAGAAAACTTCGGCCCATAATTTTGCAATAGCGATAAGTGTGAAAAAACTACCCAGAATTATCAATCCGGAAATGATCCATTTGTGGTCAGTAAATCCTGCCGATATAAGGCCAATCTTAGGCCAGAATCCTGAAAGCGGTGGTATTCCAACAAGTGAGAAAAGCGGCACTGCCATTAGCAATGCAAGCATCGGATATTTGTCATAAATACCCCCCAAATCTCTGATACTTGAAGTACCCGTCATTCTGTGTGTAAGACCAGCAACCATAAATAAATTGGTCTTCACAATAATATCGTGAAAAAGATAGAATATAACCCCTGTAATTGCCAAAACAGAACCAATACCTATTCCTGCAATCATAAAACCAATATGACAAATAATCAGGTAAGAAAAGAGTCTTCGTAAATTATTCTGAACTAGCGCCGCCGCGCCACCGGCCAGGATTGTACAGCCTGCAGCGATAGTTATAATTTCACTAATTAGCGCATTGTCCGCATAAAGCAAGCTAAAGACCCTTATTATAGCGTAAACACCCATTTTAGTGAGTAAGCCACCAAAAACTGCCGAAACTGCATCGGGTGGAGTATGGTACGACGACGGGAGCCAAAAATAAAAAGGAAATATAGCAGCCTTGGTGCCGAACCCGGCCAAAAAGAATATTGCGGTAACTTCTACCAAATGCGGGTGCTCAACCAACGGCAATTTCATTGCTACATCAGCCATATTCAAAGTGCCTGTAATGCCGTAAATGATGGCAATCGCTGTAAGAAATATCAACGATGAAAGCATATTTAACGTAAAGTAATTCACGGCTCCCTCAAGTTGCATCTTTTCACCGCCAATGGTAAGCAGCACAAATGAGCTGATAATGATTATCTCAAACCAAACATACAGGCTGAACAAATCGCCGGTAAGAAATGCACCGCAAAGGCCCAAAAATAGAATTTGAAGTATGGGGAAAAAACCATATTTCACCCGCTGCGGAATGATGGTGCCTGCGGCAAAAATGGATACTGCTAGCCCTACAATTGAAGTTAGCAAAACCAGCGATGCTGCCAAGGTATCAGCTACCATCGTAATTCCAAATGGAGGCTTCCAGCCGCCCGATTGAACAGTAACGATACCCTGATTCCAAACCATGCCAAACAGCGCAGAAGCAACAATGAGTGCTGCTGCGTTTGACAATATGGCAAACCAACGTTGAAATTTAATCCTGCCCCATGCGAACAGCATAATTGTCGCTGCGGCGAGATGTATAATAAGTGGCACAAAAATGAAATTCTCATTCATCAGGCGTAATCATCAGTGGTATTTATTTCATCTAGATCATCGGTATTCGCTATTGCATATACCCGCTTTATAAGAATGATCGCGAAGCTTTGCAATCCAAAACTTATTACAATGGCTGTGAGGATTAATGCCTGAGGAACCGGGTCGGCGTAAAGTCCGGGTATCACGTCAGCATAATCGGGTATTAAAGGAGGTTTACCTTTAGCCAAGCGGCCCATAAGAAATATAAGCAGGTTCACACCATTACCCAAAAGCGTAAATCCAATAATAAGCTTTACAAAGCTGCGCCGAAGCAACATATAAATTCCTGCGGCGTACAGCACACCGGTAACTATGGGTAGGAGCAGGTTCATTCTTTCTGAAGTTCAATAAGGGTCAATATAATTGTCAAAACCACTCCTATTACTACGAGAAAAACTCCAATATCAAAGAATATGGCCGTACCTAGCGAACCAATTATCAGAACAGGTTGGTCGTACCAAAGGCCTTGCATCAAAGCCTTACCGTAAATAAGTGGCATCATAGCACTGAGCAGTGCAAGCGCTAAACCTATTGGTATCAAATAACCGGGATGAAGACCAAGTAGTTTTTTAGTTGCCTCGGCACCGAAAGCTAGCGCATGAAGTACAAAAACAATGGAAGCAACCAATCCGCCTACAAAGCCACCACCGGGAAGGTAATGGCCACGCAACAAAATAAATACGGAAAATAGCAGCAACAGCGGCAAAAGATACTTCGTTGCAGTGCGCAAGATCAACGTATTCATATCAGCCTGATTTCACGTTCATTAGTATTGCTTGATTTACACATCATGCCTTTTCACCTTTAATTTAAGCAAGCCAAAAACCCCTATTGCCGATACTGCAAGTACCACAATTTCCATAAAGGTATCGATCCCTCTGAAATCAACGAGAATTACGTTCACCACATTTTTTCCTTTGGCAAGCAAATAGGCATTGTCTGCATAGAAAGAACTTATATATACCGGGCGGTCGAGACTCAAAACATCTAAAACAACGGCTGTAATTAATGTGCCAAATACAATACTTATCGCCCCATCTCGAAGTTTTGACCGGGTGCGTGTTAGCTTCAGATATTTCGGTAATTTATAAAGCACAAGTATAAAAAGTATTACTGTAAGGGTATCGATAGTAAACTGAGTGATGGCCAAATCTGGAGCTCCGTAAATCACAAATATGAGACAAATAGCATAGCCTATAACCCCCATAGATGCCACAGCAGCAAGCCTTGAATCTGTAAAAACAGTAAAGAGCACTGAGGCAATGAGAATGACCACAAGCACCCATTCATACACCGCCACAGATCTAATCATTGACCAATCAAAGTGCCAATGAAATCCGGGAAGGTGCACGGCCGCTGCAATTGCCAAAATCGTAATGATGCTAATGAGTACATAATATCTCAAATGCCCACTCTGAAAAGCTTTGTTCCATGCAGTAGCAATCTGCGCAAAACTACCTACCATTGCTAAAGCGATGGTTTGAGGAGCAAGCATATTCAATTTTGCGGGAATACCTGAAAGATATTTATAAGGTTTTGCCGTAAGATAAATCAATACAGTCCCCGCAATGGTGACCATGCTAAGCCAGAATACCGTATTGATACCGTGCCACATTTTGAGGTACACACCATCAGTATTGATCGCTAAAGCATCCAGAGAAGGAATAAGTAGCGTATGATCCATCAAACCCGGGCTTATACCTAAAATCAAACTGAGAATTGCGAGCAATATTGGCGCAAACCACAATACCGGGCCGGGAGCTTTGGTACCGTTTAGAGCATCGGGTAGCCTTCCGGCAAATGGCTTGATAGCCGCTATAAAACCAGCAACTCCCACCAGAATATTGGTGACCAGTGCGATGATGGTAAGCCATAAACTCATATTGCCTTGATGAAGCGTGGCTTCGTACACAAGGTCTTTGCCAATAAACCCGAAGGTGATTGGAATGCCAGCACCTGAAAGTGCTGCAACAAATGCTGCTACAGCCACCAATGGCATTGCATTGCGGAGTCCACCGAGCAGTGTCACCTCGCGGGTATTCGTGTGATGGTCAATGATGCCTGCTATCAGGAACATCGCAGCTTTATACAGTGCGTGAACAACCACAAATACCAATGCTGCGATGATCGCTTCTCTGGTACCGATACCTATAAGAAAGGTAAGTGTACCTAGCGCTGAAATGGTGGTGTAGGCAAGAATGGATTTCAGATCAGTTCTGAAAAGACTGTGAATGGCGCCAAATACCATCGTAATACATCCCACTGTCATCAGGGTATTGCTCCATAAAGCCAGGTCAGTAAAGACTGGCGAAAACCTAAACAATAAGTAAATACCTGCCTTTACCATTGTAGCAGAATGCAAATAGGTACTCACAGGCGTAGGGGCCTTCATAGCACCCGGCAACCAAAAGTGAAATGGAAATTGTGCCGATTTAGTAAAAGCAGCAATAAATATTAATACCAGAATAAGCGTGGTATAAGGCGAAGAAGCAAAAACATCGGGCTGAAGCAACATAGCTTCGATGCTATAGGTGCCGGTTACAGCGCCCATAAGCAGCATGGCAGCAAGCAATGCCAAGCCACCAAAACCGGTCACGGCAAGCGCTACCAATGCCGACTTGCGCGAGGCTTCATCCTTATTTTTAAAACCAATTAAAAAGAAAGATGAAATGCTCGTAAGCTCCCAAAAAATAAAAAGTGTAAGCGCATTTGCCGAAAGGACCACCCCCAACATGGCTGCCATAAACATACTCAGGTAGGCATAAAATCTATCCAAATAAGGATTGCCCTTCATGTACGATGCGCTATACGCGAATACCAGAGCGCCAATACCCGTAATAAGCAATGCGAATATGAGCGAAAGGCCGTCGAGTTTAAAACTCAGGCTGGCGCCAAATGCCCATTCAAGATGGCTGCTCAAATTGCCTTCTAAACCAGAAAAAAGAAATGACGCAAACCATACAAAGAGCGATAAAGGCAGGAGTGAATTGAGTATGGCAAATCGACCGAGCGACACCCGCCGCATTATTGGCATAAGCAACGCAAATATAAAACCTGCCAATACTGCTGCCGTCATACGGGCAAATATATGCCAATTGTCTTCGTATTCAATTGATGAAATAAAAAATGCCGACTGTCCGAAATATTTCAAATTTAAACTCTCATTATCAAGCTTATAAAGTAGGGCGACTAACTATTATAAACTCAAACATCTCAAAGCAAACCCTTACAAAGCCCAATCAACATCTTACTGCAATATTCAATACCTCTGCTTATTCTTTTACTTCACGGCTAAGCATTTTCGAAAATAGAACAGCAGTGATGCCATGCGGGGCTGCGCTCAAAATTACTATGGGGGTCACCGCGCTGATCAACCTGTCATAACCTTCAATTCCGAGTGAAATTATGGTAAGTAGCAGATAAAGCACAGATGCTATGCCCCTTGGGCCAAACCAACCTATAAACAATATTGATTTCATGCCAATGCCACTGCCTGTAAAACTGACCGCCACCGGCAACATTCGGATTACTGAAATACTAAGCAATGCATAGAGTATGGCGCGCCAATACCTAAATGGATAAGATACAGGAACCAGGATCATCCCAACCAAAAGAAATATAAACAGGATCAGAATTTGGCTTTCTGCTTCGCCAAACTAGCGTATTCTGGCCCGTATGGTTTCTGTCCTGATGCCAAGCATCAGGCCGGCAAAATAAGCAGCTATGAAACCATTGCCGTGAAAATACTCAGCAAGTGAATAAGCCAATACTGCAATAGAGATAGAAGCAAGCATTTGGCAGGTGTGGTTCATCCACCCTGTTTTTGATGCTCTCTCCACAAAGCACCCTCCTATAAAACCCACAAAGGCCCCTGCTAATGGCCCTGTTGCGAACAGCTTTAATGTAAACATGAGCCATTACCCAGTGCCAAATACACCCTTGTTGGTACCGGCAAGTATGGCAGTACAAATCAATATTGAAGGCAGAGCAATACCATCATTCAGCCCGCTCTCAATATTTATCGTTTGGCGAATACGTTTGGGTGCTGCTTCACTCGTTACAACGGCCTGGCCCAGGGCTGCATCGGTTGAAGAAAGTATCAAGGCCAACAGTATTAAAACAACTAGTGGCTCATCAGGAAATATGAGTATGGCAAAAAGTAATCCGGCAAGCATGGTGATTGGTAAGCTTAAACCCAGCAACCTTAGTGGCAAGGTGCGGCCAATCTCAAGCGAATTGTGGTCAATGGTTGATGCATCAACAAAAAGTACCAAAATAAGGGTAAATGGTGCCAGAGGTCGAACAAAGAATGCATTTGGCCCATCATCAAGTGCTGGCAAGTCAAAAAAAGCTAACCAGAATGCCTATGAAGACAAAAACCATTGGCGCGGTAATAGCAGAACGCTCTGCTCGTTTGGAAAAAACACCATAGCCCAAAATGAGCAAAGCCATAAAGGCTATAATTGGATGCTCATTCATTGATCTGAAGATCCTTCAAATCGACAAAATATAATTACCATCTCAAAACTTCAATGATTGATGTTTTGTGTGCCATCAAAATAATTAGTTGGGTATTACCTGATATTTATTCCCGCTGCTACTAAGTCCATATGCTCAGTATGTCTTTTAAGATATGCTACCATAAATGGGCAGAGTGGAACGAGTTTGAGTTTATTGTTACGGATATATTCAAGTACATGCAGCGCCAGCTTGCCGCCCACGCCCTTGCCCCGAAGTGCTGCATCAACTTCCGTATGGGTTACAAATATTTTGCCTTCCCTATTCGCTTTATATGCCATAATGGCCTTTCCTTCAGGTAGTATGGCGTAGAAGTTTTGTGTTTCGGGATCATGTTCAAATCGGATTTCAGTAAGATTCATGGACTCTCAGGTTATTGTAATAAGTAGTTCACTCAATGGTTTTCGCACCTTGGGCTGCAATGCTGCATTATCATCATCACTTCTATAACCCAAAGTTACTACTGCAAGTGCTTTTAATTTGTATTCTCCAAGTCCCAATATGCGGTTATACTCATCCTTTTTTATTCCTTCCATTGGGCAAGCGTCTACGCCCAAGGCTGCGGCCGATGTGAGTAGCTGCCCAATAGCAATATAGGCTTGTCGTGCATTCCATTCAAATAAAGCTTCGGGGGTAAAACTCTCAATGTATCGCCTAGTTGAAGCAATCCTTTTTTCAACTGCTTCGTCAGTGTGGCCTTTTAACTTGCCTCCCAAACTCACAAACCTCTATATATCTGCATCACTGATTTCTGTTTTGGCAGCAAATACAATGAGTTCTGAAGCATCTGTAATTTGTGGCTGATCTGATGACACGGCTCTTAAAGCATCACGTAAGTCAGTATTTGCAACTCTTACAAATGCATATGGCTGCAAGCCCATTGATGAAGGGCTAAGACGTATTGCTTCCAACAATGAATTCACTGTCTCATCACTTAATTTCAGATCAGGATTAAACTTTTTGGTGGCGTATCTCCATTCGGGTATGCGGAGTAATTCACTTTCTGTGATCAAGGTATTATTGATGGTTGATTTCATATTTCTTCAATTAAGATTCCCATTTTATGTGCGTTGAAGTCGCGCAATGCTTCCATAATTTCTGTTTGGGTATTCATTACAAATGGCCCATAATGTGCCATGGGTTCATCAATCGGTTCGCCCGCCAAGAGTACCATATGTGTTTCTTCATTTGCCGTAAAGGTAAAGCCCTCGCCGTCATTATTAAATTGAAGCAACTGAAAGGTTTCTGCGATGCCATAACCTGCCAGCTTACCGTTTCCTTTCGTGATGTAGACGGCCGCATTATATTTTTCAATTAAAGGAAACTGTACTATGGAGCCCGGTTTCAAATAGAGCGATGCAAATATCAATGGACTCGATGGTTTCACAGGGCCTGCGCTTTCGCCAAAAGTGCCTGCAATAAGGTGCATTTCTGCGCCCGGAGCAAGTTGAATTTTTGCGAGTTCATTCTTAGGTAAAGCCTTGTACCAGGGGGCATCCATTTTATTTATAGCAGGCAGATTTATCCACAGTTGTATCACCGCTACCAAGCCGCCTTTTTCAACCAATGCTGCTGATGGGCGTTCGCTATGAATAATGCCCTTTCCGGCGTGAATCCACTGCACGCCCCCAGACCCAACGATACTGCTATTGCCCAATGAATCGCGGTGGTGCACTTCTCCGTCAAGTACAAGGGTTACCGGTGCAAAACCTCTGTGAGGGTGCGGTGGCACTCCAGCTTGCAATGGTCTGCTCCCGGCCATTGTTGGAATCCCACCGTGGTGAAGGAGGAGAAAAGGACTAATCTGTTCTACCTGACGCGTAGGCAAAGCCTGTCTTACCGGAAGTCCACACATATCGATCATTTCAGCAGCAAGTGTATTCTTTACAGTTCGGTTTTTCATTTTTTTATATTGTCATTGGCACTTCCATGAAGAGTATTTCTGCATGTTTCGTGGCGGATATTTCTAAGGTATTTACAGCGGCTATTCCCATTCCGTCTCGGCGCTTCAGGCTTTCGCCAGCGGCACATATTTCGCCGTCGAGTATGAATATATACAATCCGTTGCCCGGTTTATTCATGGTGTATGTAAGGCCAAAGCCTTCATCAAGACTGAGCAATGAAAAGTAGGCATCTTGCACAATTTTTACAGAATCTGATACATCGTCAATCGGCGATACGATACGCTGCAATTTATTTTTGCGCCCTTCCGTATCAAAGGTCTTTTGATCATAGCGTGGAGCGATATTCCTCACTTTCGGGAAAATCCATATTTGGAGAAATCTCACCGGTTTATCTGAATTGTGGTTGTATTCACTGTGAAATACTCCTGTTCCGGCCGACATAGCCTGCACATCGTTGGTTCTAATAACGCTTGCATTACCTATACTATCCTTATGTTCTAGTTCGCCTTCGAGCGGTATGCTTATAATTTCCATATTGTCATGGGGGTGTCGACCGAAACCCTGACCTGCCGATACTTCATCGTCGTTGAGCACCCTGAGCACACCAAAATGTGTTCGTTCAGGGTTGCTATAGTTTGCAAAACTGAAGGTATGAGATGAGTTTAACCATCCGTGGTTTGCATGGCCGCGTGTGTTGGCTCTGTGAATTACTTTGTTCATGGTTTGATTTTTTTTTTCGGGGTATGCTATAAGTTTGTTTGGGCTTTATTTGTTTCAATTTTTAACGATGCAAAATTAATGTACGTACATGCATTACACCATGCAAAAAGTCCAACAAATGATGCGAAAATCAAGCACGACTTGAAAAGGATTTCCGGAAATCATTTGCTGAAACACCGGTATGTTTCTTCGAAAAATGGCTCAAATGGGCGGGTTCTTTAAAACCCAGATTATAGGCTATTTTCTTCTGGTTCAGCTCGGTGAAAGCCAGCAGCCTTTTACTTTCGGTTAATAATTGTGCAGTTAAATAGTCCTTGGCGGCGGTACCTGTTGCGCTCTTCACTACCTCATTGAGATAGCCGGAGCTAACCCCAATAAGTTCGGCGTACTCCCCTACCTTATGCAGAGATTTTATGTGTTCTGTCACACTTTCGCGAAAAGCTTGCATAATTGCTACCTGGCCTCCGCTTACATTGTCACACTCCGGCATTACAGGCACGCAATGGGTTTGGCACGAAAGCAAAACCAGCTTGAGCAAAGTACCGATCAGTTCGTATTTATTGGCCGATGTGCTCAGTTGTATCCTGTACATTTCTCCTAAATACAATTCCAACGCCCTGCCCAGCTCTTCGTTTACGCTCAAGGCCGCATGGTTGGTACACGAACGATTCAGGAAGAGTCGATTTATATCACCAGGTGCAATGCCATTAAAATCCATAAACGATTTGGTAAATGATACCACCCAACCTTTCGGATTTTCTGATGACATTAAATGGTGCACCTGTCCGGGCAAAATGATATAAAGTTGATTACCCGCCAATTCATACCATTCAAAATCAATCATATGTTTACCCTTCCCTTCTATACACCAAATTATGGTAAAGTAATCGTGTCTGTGAGGCATATCGGATGCAACACTTCTCGAAAGTTGAATCTCCTCCATACGCCGCACTATTACGGAAGTAAAGTCGTCGCCGGAATTGATTTGCAACCTTGGTATATTCTGGAGTTTTCTCATAATCTGCAGTCATACAAAGATGGCATGAAAACGGGCTTCGTTCAAAGTTGAAAAAATTCTCTATTATCAACCTAGTTATTGTGAACAAGTATGAATATTTGGCGTATCAACGGTATTGATAGAAGGTACCTTTACCCTAGGTTTCGCTACATTGCCCGCACAAAACTCCTAAACTATGACAAGGCGCATACTATTTTTTTCTATTTTGCTTTTCAGCACAATCATGCTTTCGGCCCAAACCGACGATGATGACAAAAGCCTCAACGGCCAGTATGAGCTGATGAAAAAACAATCTAATAACTATCAGGTTTACAAGGTAGTGAAGGAAACTTCTCTGGATCAGTTTTGGAAAATAACGCGTGATACCATTCAGAAAGAACGCGGCGATATTAAGAATCTCAAAAGCGATGTTGCCGGGCTACAGAGCAAAGTGGATGAGCTCACTGCAAATGTTGCGCAGCGAGATGCCGCACTCGCGGAACAAGCACATATGATAGACAATATGGATATTATGGGGATCAGCCTCACCAAGGGTGCCTATAAAACCGTATCCTGGGTTCTTGTTTTGGCTCTTGCCCTTGCCGCATTGGTGCTTTTTATAAAATTCAGCAGTGCCAACAGGATTACCTTACAATCAAAAAGAGACTTCCAGATACTCCATGAAGAGTTTGAAACACTCAGACATAAAACCCGTGAGAACGAATCAAAACTCAAACGAGATATGCAAACAGAAATCAACAAATTTGAAGAACTAAAAGAGAAGCTTGGCAAGAAAGGATAACTTACTTGCATAGGATTCTACAATTATGGCGTTCTGTTTGCTTTTTAATTCTGGTATTCATATTTTTGAAGTGCGTAAGGATAAAAATCTCAAAAAACGCATGTTTCATAGCACTACAAGCCCCGGCCAAAACCGGGGCTTGCGGTTTCCGATAGTCTCATTTTCTCACAGTTTGTAATCGGCCCGCTTTTTGTCTTACTTCGGCGTACCAAAAAAACGAGTTATGAAATTCCCCATCACGTTACCTGTCATTGTCCTTGCTGCAATTTCGCAGATTGCCAATGCACAAAATTACCCCAGTATTCTCAAAGTTCAGGGCGAACACCGTGTATATGCCGTACCTGAAATACTGGAAGTCAACATACCACTGCAGGTCAAAGACGTTTCATACGAAGCCTGCTCTTCACAGCTTGTAAGAACTTACAACGATCTAAGTAATGCGCTTGTAAAAGCAGGAATAGAAAAAGATCAAATAAAATCATCCGGATTGAATATTCAGGAATTCTATAACTACAATGAGCGCGAGCGCAAACTGGAAGGCTATACCGGAAGTATTCAGATTTATATCAAAATGCCACATGATGATGCCAAATTGCAGAACATCATGCGCACCTTGCGCGATGACCGATTTAAATTCGGATATAATCTTGGCTTTAGCCTTTCTGAAAAGCAAAAAGAAACGCTGGAAGCAGATGCCATAAAAAGCGCTGTTGCCGATGCACGCGCCAAAGCCGACGCAATGGCCGAAGCCCTCGGTATGAAACTCATTGCCGTTCAGGAAATAAATTACGGCTATACCGAAGGCAGACAAGACTTCCTTACCAGAGATAAAATGGCAATGGCAACTCGTGAGATGAGCGACACGGGCGATTTGCAATTAAACCCACAACTTCAGGAAGTGTACCGCAATGTGGGCGTAATTTGGCATATAGCCAAATAAGGTGTGCAGTCATAATGCCTCAGTCTATTAATAACCGGCTACATTTGTAACCTTCACGTAAATAAATTTTAGCATGAGCTCAGCAATCACCGAAGCAGGTAGTGTAAATGTCGCAATTGCACACGGCATAGCCACCATTTCATTTTACCATCCTATGAGCAATTCCCTTCCGGGGAAATTGCTGCGCAAGCTGGCCGATAGCATTACAGCCACAGCAAAAGATAAGGATGTAAGAGTGGTAATCTTAAAATCAGAGGGTGAAAAAGCATTTTGTGCAGGAGCAAGTTTTGATGAGCTTTCGCAAATAAATGACTTGGAAACCGGCCTTGAGTTTTTCTCTGGATTTGCGCTTGTAATCAATGCACTTCGCAAAATACCACAACTGGTTATAGGCAGAGTGCACGGCAAAGCAGTAGGTGGTGGCGTAGGTGTAGCTTGTGCTACTGATTATTGTATGGCCACTGCTGCAGCAGCGGTAAAATTGAGCGAGCTTGCTGTGGGCATAGGGCCTTTTGTAGTGGGACCTGCAGTAGAGCGAAAGATTGGAATTTCGGCCATGTCGCAGCTTGCTATAAATGCCACTGATTGGTACAGTGCCGAATGGGCGCTCCAAAAAGGCATGTATACCGACTTGTATGCCACAGCGGCTGAACTTGATGAAGCAGTTATGACCCTTGCAGGGCGACTCGCTGCAAGCAACCCTGAAGCTATGGCCGAATTGAAGAAAAGTTTCTGGGCAGGTACCGCACATTGGGATAACCTGCTTCAAGAACGAGCTGCCGTGAGCGGCCGGTTGGTGCTGAGCAATTTCTCGAAAGAGTCAATCGCAAAATTCAAAGCAAGGAGCAGAAGTTAAGCGGATTTCAGCGACTCTAAGAGTACTTTCATCGAAGCCATTGAACTTTGTAAAATAGCTTCCGTAGTAGAGCCACACACTTATACCCCGAAGTGGCCAATATTATATCAAAAATTACATTCAAAATATTCCTGCTGCTCATAGCGGGAATGATTAGCATTTCAGGATACTTCATTATATTTCAATATTTTGAATCGGTGAAACACACTGAACAATCTGAACTACTTCGTGTGCAGGGAATTGTTCAAACCTTTGCACTTCAGATTGATACTGACTTTCTCAAACCAGAATTTGCTCAAGGGTATAAACTATCCGCTACAGAAGAATATCATAATATAAGAAATGGATTGAGTGGCTACTTACACAATGTAAACAGAATCAACGATCTGAATCAGGGCCTGGGACTCATCCTTATTAGCACCCGCGATGGGCAGGCAGAAATTATCACCCATAAAGGCACAGTATATTATGATCAGGCAAATAAAGTACTGAGGAGAATAATTGACGAAAAGCCATCGAACGGGTTCGCAGCATCACGTAAAGATTTTGAAAACAATCAAATACTCTATGCCTATCCTGTAGCATTGCCTTTCAGCCAGGCATACAGCGGCTATATATTCGCACTTGAAGATATTGATGATAAGATCACTTCAGCGCGCAAACAGTTTTTTAAACACGTTGCCGTGGCCCTGCTTGCGTTACTTGCACTCGCTTTGCTTGTAAGACGCTCGTTGCTGCGCATTCTGTCGCATGAGGTACTATCAAAGAAAAAATTGCAGGAATATGCCCTGCTCACTGACACCAAGAACAAAGAACTGGAAGTGTTATCCTTCGTATTGAGCAAAAGCGAAAACCTGATATTGCTTACCGACGAAAGAGGAAAAATAGAATGGCTAAATGAAAGCTATACCCGAAAAAACAATTATTCAGAAACGGAGCTCAGTAGTTTTGTTGGCCGCGAACTTGCTGAAGTAAGTCATTACCCTAAGATCAAAGAAGTAATTGGCAAAGTGGTAAAGACCAAAAAGAAAGTGGTGTATGAAGCGAAAAGCTACGATGCCAGCGGAAATGAATTTTGGGCAAGCACCACTGTTACCCCAATACTCAATGCGAGAAATGAAGTGGAGCGCTTGCTATTCATGGATGCGGATATAACCCGCATGAAATTGGCTGAAGCTGAAATAAGTAAACTCGCAAATTTTACGGCTGAGAATGAAAACCCGCTTATACGAATTCAATACGACGGTAAGATACTATTTGCAAACGATCCCGCCAAGCCTATACTGAAACATTGGAATGTCAACGTAGGTGGTTACGCCACCAAGAACCATTTACAACACACCGTTGATTCAGTGCGCAATTCAGGCAAGGAGAGTAAATTGAATATGGAATGCGAAAAGCGCATTTACTCTCTGAGATTCGCTCCTGCGAAGGAAAAAGATTATATAAACGTCTATGGCGAGGATATTACCGAAATTAAAATTGCTGAAAAAGAATCGCTGGCAAGGGTTTCAAAGCTCGAAGAATACAACCTGAATATTACTGATTCAATAAATTATGCACGTCGCATACAGCAAGCCATCATTCCGGGCGAAGACCACCTGAGAAGGTATTTCAAAGACTCATTTGTGCTGTCGAAACCCAAGGATATAGTAAGCGGAGATTTCTTTTGGATATATGAACTTATGCCCTCAAAAACCTACCTGCTTGCGCTTGCTGATTGCACCGGACATGGTGTACCGGGCGCCATGATGTCTATAATTGGGCATGGCCTACTGAATGAAATTGTAGAAGCACAAAAGGCGAAGGAACCTGCAAGAATTCTTGAGAAATTAAATGTTGAAGTTATCAAATCGCTGCGTCAAAAAAGTCAGAATCAAAGTTGGGATGGCATGGATGTAAGCATTATTAAAATTGATCTCGAAAGCAGAAATATCACCTTTGCCGGAGCCTATCAGCCACTCTATTGGATGAATGGAAAGCTGAACGTTATGCGGGGCGATCGCCAGCCAATCGGTGGGCTGCACCACAATGTAGAGCGAAAATTTACCAATATTACATTTCAGGTAAATAGAGGTGACAGCGTATATCTTGTAAGCGACGGTTTCACTGACCAATTTGGAGGGCCGGACAATAAAAAATTCCTTTCCAGAAGGTTAAATGATCTTATAGAAACAAGCCACAGATACAGCATGCAGGCGCAGTCGCATCTCTACAATACTGCCTTCGAAGAATGGAAAGGAAACTGCGAGCAGATTGATGATGTTTCTATGATTGGTATTAAATTTTTGTGAAGAAATACGAAACATTGGACTGGTATCAAACTATTCCTTAATTTACACTCCATAAATAGAAAACAACAACCTGCTATCGATATTCTCGTTACCAGGCACATACACTACTCCAATGAAGGCGGAAATTATCGAAAAACTTCAGGCGTTGATAGCCAATGACGATGTAACGGCAATACAAAAAGAATTTGGTGCCCTTTCATCACAGTACCGAAATCTTGCAAAAACCACTTCTGTTCAGGAAGACCATGAAGGAGAAACCGCAGAAGGAGACCCGCATCATGAAGACGATTCTCATAATGACGAAGCTCCCGACATGGTCGGTGAAGGTTCAGATGATCCAATTTCTCAACCTGCTGCTGGCCCAGATTCCGCTTCTGAAGATATAAGCACAGCCCTGGAAACTACTGAAGCTGCTACAGCGCCAGTTGCTAATGAGCTTTCAGAGCACGATAAAATATTCGCTGAAATTTCTGCCATATTTCGCGATAAGCTGAGCATATTCCGCGAACAGAAGAAACGCATAGAAGAAGAAACAATAGCTACTGCGAAGGACCTTCTGGAAGAAATTCAAAAACTCGTTTCGACGGAAGAGAATATAGGTAAGGCTTTTGCCGGATTCAATGCCATACAGGAGAAGTGGAAATCGCTACCGAAAGTAAGCAATGACGCGTACCGCGAGCTTAACCACGATTATAATAAATTCGTAGAACGTTTCTTTTACAATATCAATATTTACAAAGAGCTTAAGGATCTGGACCTAAAGCACAACCTTGAGCAAAAATTAATGGTTCTCGAGGACCAGAAAAAACTCGTTGAAGAAAATGATATCCGGCTGCTGGAAGTTGGAGTGCGCTTAAATCAGGACAGATGGAATGAAATTGGACCGACTTTCAAAGAAGAATGGGCAAAAATAAAGGACGAGTTTTGGGATATTACCAAGGGTATTTACAAGAAAATTCACGACTTCTATCAGGTAAGGCGTGAAGAATTGGACGCCAACATAATCAAAAAACAGGAACTGCTGCGGAAGGCAGACCAGCTCTCAAAACTTCAGCTTAAGAATACCAAAAAGTGGAACGAAAAAACCGATGAAATCATAGCTATTCAAAACGAGTGGAAGATGATAGGCCCAATGCCGCGCGAGAAAGGAAAAGAAATTGCCAAAGCTTTTCGCCACGTATGCGATGAATTTTTCAAGCACAAAAAAGCACATTTTGCAGAGATAAAAAAAGTGCACGATGCCAATAAAGAAGCGAAAATGAATTTGCTTAATGATGCAAATGCATCAAAAGAATCAACTGATTGGAATCAGGCAGCTTCGAAATTTAAGTCGCTTCAGAGCCAGTGGAAAAATATTGGAGCTGCGCACCCGCGTGATGAAAATCGCTTGTGGAGAGAGTTCAGAGCATCCTGTGATCATTTCTTTGAATCGAGAAAAACTTTTATTGGCGGCGAATCAGATAGACAGACAGAGAATCTGGAACTTCGCAAAAAGGTCATCGAAGATCTAAATGCTTTCAAAACAGATGGCAACCGCGAAGAAGCCATCAACGCACTGAAAGAATTCAGCGAATCGTGGCGAAAAATAGGGCACGTTCCAATGGCCGATAAAGATGCTATTTATAACACCTTCAAAGCCGCACTCGACGAGAAATACAGTGAACTGAAGCTTGACAGGCAGACCAGAGATAAACTGAAACTTGCCGATAAAGTAGTTACACTCAAAGAAAATCAGGGTGGCGATAGGTTAATCAGAAAGGAGCGCGACCATATTCGCCATAAAATTTCGAGACGTGAAGCTGATATTGTGCTCTATGAAAACAACATTGGTTTCTTTGCGAAAAGCAAAGGAGCTGATAAACTAAAAGAAGAAGTAATGCGCAAAATCGATAAGGCAAAAGAAGAAATTAACGCTTTATATGAGCAACTCGAGGTATTTGACAATGCCTGAAAGGTTTGCCTCCATCTTAATAGCAATTGTGTTTTGGAGTTGTAATACAGCCCAAAATGAAAAGCCCGCGAGGGAATTGGTGTTTGAAGGAATGTCGAAAAAAGAACTTAGAATTGTTTTAGGAGAACCCTTGGAAATTGATAGTAGCGGGGTAATATATGATGTATTGAAGAATAAGAAAATAAAAATAGATCGCTGGAAATATGATCAACGCACTGTGGTACTGATAAACGACACAGTGAGCTCTGCCAACGAGAATATTAATTGAGGTGTAGCAGGTTTATGCTGTCAAGATACCCTTCACTCTCAAAAATATTATCCAAAGCTCTTACATACTGAACTTTACGATCAAAGCGATAGCTCACTTCCACGTAGAAACTAAACAAATCGTAGATCATAATCTTAGCACCTTCTTTGGTAGTTCGCTGATCAAGATACTTGCCATACTTCGTAAGCATCGAAGCCTTTCCATCAAAAGTGAGCTGGTTAAACTCTCCTATTTTCATAACGATGAATTTACCCAAAGGTACGATCTTCGTCAGGCTAAATCAATAGTTAATCGATGTTTTATTTGATTTCGCCTGAAATTTTAACAGGTCAGAATTGCTAACTCTCATAAACTGAATAAACTGAATCGAAATTTCAACCAGAAAAAAACTGTGTTGAATCAGAAACCCTGCTCCATATAATGGCTGTAGCGACTTTCATTAAACATGAATAATCTCGGCTTGCGGCCCGGATTCACTCTCTCTTCGTGACCTTTGGCGATAAGAATATTCAGCTTGTTTACCTTCTTACGGAAGTTGCGTTTGTCAAGCTGACTGCCAAGAATCTCTTCGTACAGGCTTTGGAGGTCAGTAAGCGTAAATTCTTTTGGCAAAAGCTTAAACCCGATGGGGCGGTTTATCAATCTCCGCCTAAGACGCTGCATTGCGAGGTCAATAATTTCATTGTGGTCATAGCCCAGCTCAGGTACTTCACTCACCGGAATCCACTTGGTTTCCTTGTCCTGTCTATGGCCTTTTACATCAGTTTTAATGTTCACCAGACTATAAAACGCCACGTCAATGACCCTCCCCAATGGATGCCTGTATAATTTGCCAAAAGCATTCAACTGTTCGAGATAAACTTCTTTGTTGCCCATTGCTTCCTGCAATATTGACTCTGTAGCATGCTCAAGGCTCTCATCGTTGCTGATCAGTTTTCCCGGTAGCGACCATGCGCCTGCGTATGGATCGCGTGTAATTTTTTGAATAAAAACCTTCAGTTTCCCATTCTCAAAGCCGTAAATGACGCATGTAACCGAAACACCCAGGGTAAAAAAGCTCTTGATCGAATGGTCCATGTGAATAGCTGATTTATCGATAAAATGAATAATTTAAGGATTGTAGTACTTTAATGCTTCTGGCATATAGGCTTCCAGATCATCAACTCTGCGGTCGTCCTTGGGGTGCGTGCTAAGAAACTCCGGTTGGCTTCCACCGCCACCTGAAGCCATTCGCACCCAAAACTTTGGTGCTTCGCGCGGGTCGTAGCCGGCCATAGCCATAAATACAAGGCCCATTTTATCGGCTTCCGTTTCATGCGATCTGGAGAATGCAAGCGTACCGAGTGAAGAACCCAAACCAAATGATTGCATCAGCAATGCTTTCGACAACTCTGGCTGCTGGTTTGTTAATGCATTGAGCGTCATGCCTGCGCCCTGAACCAGTAGACCCTGACTCATACGCTCGTTTCCATGCTTCGCAACGGCATGCGCAACTTCATGCCCCATCACTACTGCAATACCTGTTTCGTCTTCACAGATTGGCAATATTCCTGTGTAGAATACCACTCTCCCGCCGGGCATGCACCAGGCATTTACTGCAGCATCCTCAACTGTGTTAAAAGACCAATCGAATGATTCTATATTCTTCGACATTCCGTTATCATTCATGTATTGTTCCACTGCTTTTGAAATCCTGGCTCCTACTTTGGCCACTTGCTTGGCTCGTACATCGCTAGCCGGCAATGGGTCATTTTGGGCAAGGAAATCCTGGTAGGCTGTTGCGCTCATAGCGCTCATCTCAGACTCAGGAACCAAATTCATCTGTCGTCTGCCGGTAATGGGCACTTTAGAGCATTCGCTAAACAATAAAACACACGTTAGCGCAATGGCAATTTTCGCAGGCTGGAAATTCATTGAGGATGGATTAAGAGTTTGGTATGATTCGAATCAGGAAATTTCGGCTGAGAGGCCACGGTCAAGAAGCGCTGTGCAGATAGGGCGGAGCTTCTCAAATTCACCTTTCTTTACAGAGCATTTGCCATTGAAGTGTACAATATGAGCGCATTGCTCAGCCTGTATCACAGTGTGCTTGCATACTTTGACCAAAGTATCTATTACAAAATCAAAGGTGTTGAAATCGTCGTTGTGAAGAATAATTTCTTTGATGTCCTTGAGCTTTTCAATTGCTTCAATATCAAGTTCTTCTTCAATTTCAATATCGGTCCACATAGCTTGGTGATTTGCAGCTTCAAAATTAGCAAAACCAAGCTATTATCGAGAAAGAATTTTTATCTGATTGCTTTGCCGTTCACCCAGCGGGCTAGGTAAGCTTCTCTAAGTCCGACTTTGATTGCCTTTTGAAGATATTCTTCAGCCGATTGCTTATCAGCAAATTCAGCAGAAATGAAAATAGAAATCTCATTTGATTCCGAGATACTCCTGATATTAAGTTCAGGCCTTTCGAGAATGGTATTGGCAAACTCCTGAGGAACATCGCCTGAAAAAACGCCCAATACTACTACATATACTTGTACAGGTTTTTGAGCTTTAAGAGCAAGTATGACATCACCCTGTTCCTTAAGCAGTGCATTTGCTTCATTTGGTGAAATTCGGCGACCATTGTAGTAAGCTGTAACGAAGGCGTCTGTTACTCCTAAACTTTGCGCAGCTTGCTTTCTCAATGAAGCATCACCAACAGAATTGAATCTGCCGGTGGTGTACCTTATCGTTTTTTGAGCTGTGAGTTCTGTATTAAGTTCTGTAAGGTTGTATAGCTTGTCCAATGCAACGGGCTTGGAATATACTCCCACCTGCACAGTATAGAAAAGTCCGGCGATAACTTCAACGGGTGCCGCAGCAGCGGCATTTGGATCGTTATAATACTCCACATTTTCGGGAAGGGCAGCAGCAGAAACTGCTGGTTTCTTGTCCACTGAAGTATTTTCTGGTTTGGAAGCCTTCAGAGTGCTTGGTACAACCGGTGGTTGTTTCATTGCTGTTATTGGTGCTGCTGACGGTCGTGTTTCAGCCTGTGGCAAGCGGTTCACTATAGCTCTGGCTTCTTCTGCCGAAAGGCGCTCTCCATCGAGATAGGCTATCACAAATGCATCCTTATACCCAAGTTGCCTTATGGCATCTTTTGCCGCCACTGCGTCGCGGTAAATGGTAAAAATTCCAGCCCTGTATCTTGTAATGCCATTGTCCAATCGCTGACCCATTACCGGTGCAAAGGCCTTAAACATATCCTGTGGAATAGGATTTCTGAAAGCACCAACCTGCACTTGGAAAATAAGTCCGGACGGCATAGGCGGATTCATTGGTATTGGCTTTGCCTTGCTGTAAATCGATGTTTCCGTTGACACAAACATGTTCTCCTTTACATCGCTGAAATTGTTCTTTTCTGCAATAATATCGATCATACCTAGCCAATAGGTTGCTATAGGCTTATCATCATCTTCATCAGGAGTTTTACCCCCCGATGTTCCTGTTTTGCTTGCTGCCTTTCCTTCAGTATTTTGATTTCCCGGAGTAGAAACTGTTGATGACGCAGCATTATTTTTAGCAGGTATTGCTTGATTGCTGGCTAGGTCTGCGGTAATAATTTTGTATGGTTCGCCTTTAAGTACCTTGTCGAGATCGGATATTTCTACAGCTTTGAGCGAACTTACAGCCGCTGCTATATTCTGTTGCTGGGCAGTGCGCAATGAACGTGCTTCTTCTGCCCCCGTAGCTGCAATTGATGCTTTTTTATACAACACTTCCGCTTCGGCAGCTATTCGCGACGATTGCTCCAATAGCATTTTCTTATCATCTTGATTTTCTGCAGCAGCAACGGCTTCATTTAGTCTCTTTGCTTCTTCAAAGCGCTCATTGGCTCCAGTGGTATATATTAAAGCCTGGTCAGCAAGGGAATATTCAATACTCTTCAAACTATCTGTTTTAATTTTCGCCGACAAGTATTGTACAAATGCCGGATTTTTCTGCAGCGTTGTCATGGTGGTTTCATCCGCCCGGGCTGCTTGTTTTATCAGTTTCGCGTCAGCTTCAGCAGTAGATGGCAAGCCGATAGAAAGATCAAAGTTCAAAGCCTCGTCTGAAGCCTTCAATGTGCGAATTTCAGTTTCAGGAATTAAGGCTGCATATTTTGCAACCACGGGTGTAGTATACGTTTTATTTGGCAACGCTACGTGGTTTGTTGGGTTGCTCTCAAAGGCTGCTGATGCATCATTTGCTTTTGCCAAACCGGCCACTTCTTCAGCGGCGCGCATATCAATTTTTTGCGAAAGCTCAGTAACCTGAGAGTTTACTGCTGCGAGTTGCGAAACTACCATGATTTCACCTCTTAGCAGAGCATTCTGATCAGCCGGCGACATTACCGAAAGCTCCTTTGATCGTGATGAAATAGATTCGAGACTTTTTGAAAGTTCACTCCATTGAATCTTTAAGTCATTCAGCCTGGCCACTTCTATATCAGTGAGAACCGATTCAGATTCCACCTTGGAGATAAGCTGCGTGTTCGAATTGGTATAAAATGCTATTTCAGCCTCATTCGACTTGCTGATCTCTTGCTTCACTTCATTTTGAATTTCAGCAATATCAGTCGCAGAAGTGATAAAATCGTCATACAACTGCGCTTTAAGAACTGGATCTGTTTCTGAACCATAGCTGATCAAAATCTTCTCGGACTTGGCGCGTTCTGATGCCAGCAGTTTCATTTGCTCATCCAAATCATTTGCGCGTATGCTTGCATTCAGCGATTTGTACGCCATACTCCCCAACTCCATGGTTTCGGCAGTATTTACAAGTAGTGCCTCAACTTCCAATTCTTTTGTTTCGGCCTTAGCTGATAGATTTTGGGCTATTGGTTCTTTCGCAGGTTCATCAATAATTGCGACCGTTGTTGCGATATTTCCGGCTTCAATAGTGAGTCGGTCCGCTTCTTGCAGCTTATCAGCCGAAAGTGCCGACAATTCCTGAATTGCGAGTTGAATCTGATCTTGTTCGTATGGCGTTGTCGACCTGTCGAGCATCACCGCAAGGGCGCCGATGCGGGTTTCTATGCTTTCGGCCTGCTGCCTGCTCATTTCTGCCAGCGCTATTCTTTCATCATAAGGTGCTATGCCGGAGCCCTGTATTATCCTTTGGCTCTCGGCAAATGATGTTTTGAATGCTGCAACTTCTACAGCAGCTAACGGCAAATTTTTCGCAGAAGCAACAACCACCTTCGCCGGCTTTTCCCCTTTAACTTCTGTTTTCTCAGGTTCAGCTTTAGCGGTTAGGGTAAGTTCTTCGAGCATTTTCTTATCAGCCGAAATTTCATCTACAAGCGATGAGCGCTCCGAAAGCAACTCTTCGTATCTGAGTTTGAGTGCCGTCGAATTTTCATTGCCCGGAGCCTTGGCAGCAGCAGCATAAATCGAAATTTCAGACTGCAATGCGGATATCAGTGATGTATTGGCAGCAATGCGTCGCTCAAGTTGTTGCTCCGGTTTTGTGCTGGCTTTCGCCGAAAGGCGATCCTCATAACCCGGCATAATTAAATCGCGGCTAAACGGCTCAGCCAGTGATTGCGCCATTTCAGGACTTATTGAAACTTTTTCAATATTATTGGTAAGTATTGTCGAAGATTCATCTTTGGTTTCAGGTTGAGCAGCAACATTGGCGGCTTTTTCGTTCTCAGAAACGGTTGTTGTAGCAAGCATAGCAGCGTACTCCTTGCCCTCCTTGCTCCGTGGATTGTAAGCCAATCGGCCTTCTAAAATCTGCCTGTCCTGCTGCAGCTCGAGTGTTTTTATTCTGCGCAGTTCTAGAATATCATCGGCGGTATAGCCTGCCGGAATTATACCTTTTTCGGCTTCACTCAGCGCCACAATCAATTGCTCATTGAGCGCAATTCTCTTTTCGCTAATTTCCGGTGCACTTAACCCAGACAATTCAGCCGTAGCGAGTGATTGATGATATTCTGGAGCGCTATTAGAAATAATTTTAAGGTACTTCTGATCGGTAGAAACACGCTCAATTCTCGACTCTAACCGCGCAGCCGTAGAAGCGTCAAGCTGATTCACATCAGCTTCAGAGCCGGCAAGTATTATTTTTTCATTTTCACTCAAAGGAACGTTCGCAATGCTTTCGCTGCTCAAAGCTGAAATGCTGGTTTCGAGCATGCTTATCTCGTTAAGCTTTTCAGCTTTTAATTTTTCAAATGATTCGAGTTGCTTTGCCTTTTCCGTTGCGATTATCTTGCTCTTACCGCTGTTCAATTCTACTATTGACTCATCGAGTACTTTCACCCAATCACGGGCTTGATTGAGTTTTTCCGTTTCAACATCAAGGGCTGATTTAGGCTGAACAGTTTTGGTAGTTGCTGCCTTTGCATCTGGGGTTTTATTTTCTGTAACAGCAGCCGATGCTATTTTCTCATTTGACGCTAGCGCCGGTGTTTCAGAAATATTTTGATTTACAGCTTCCTTCTCGGTCTTGGTTGATGGCTTCGATAGATCAGCTTCACTGAGTGCTACAGAAGGCAACACTGCGGTTGTCGCACCAGGTACAATCGTTACGCCTGCATTGCCGGTAGCGCCTGTTGATGGATTCTTTTGTTCACTAGTAGGCTTCGCATTATCAGACTTTGCGCGTGGGTTCGTCTCTGATGTTGCGCTATCTTCTGAATTTTCATTTGCATCCTTGTTGTTTGTATCCGCTAATGTTGCAATCAAACTTTCATCATCGATATACGCTTTGGCAAAAGTTCTTTGTGTTTGGCTGTCGCCCACTTTTGCAATTGCATCGGGGTATTTTGCGAGATATCCCGCGATTGCGGCCTTATCAGGCTTCACTGCATTCATGGAAGCCATGAGTTCGCCTGTGTTTTTGGCTGCAGTTTCGAGCGATCCAGGCTTGCGGGTTAGTGGCGTTGTGCGGTCGGGATGCTGTTCTTTTATGAGTGCAAGAATTTCGTATTGCTGCGTTTCGCTATGGGCATTTTCCTGCAGTTTCTCAGCATCTATATAAAGTTTGGTTGCGGTATTATCAGCAGCTTCCAAATCTTCCTTAAGCCTGGCTATCTCTTCATCGAGTTGCGTTGCCTGCCTTCCCTTGGCAAGTTTGCGTTGCGATTCTTTTTCGACCAGAATTTTGCGCAATGCCGTGCTCTCATTTCTAAGGGCAGTAGCCCGCTCCATTTTCTTACCAGCTTCGGCCTGGGCGCTTATACCGGTTTTTCTTACTTCATCTACGGGATCAAAATGCTGAGCCAATTTGCCTTCGCCTTTGCGTATTGATTTTTCGCGCTTCAGTGCAGCCAATACAATATCGTAATCATTGGTGCCAATGGCCTGCCTGAGCGAATCAGCCTGGGCTTTGGCCGTATTGTATTCTGCAATTCTATGCGCTTCTTTTTCTTCGAGTTTTACCACCAGAAGTCTGGTATTTTCAGCTTTTTCAATTGCATCTTTAGCGAGTACTGAAGCCATAGCTGCTTCAAACATAAGCTTGCCCTGCTCGTCGCCACTTGCTCGTTGAGCTTGCACGTATAGCTGCTCTGTTTCGGTTGTTTTTTTCTGCGCTTCGGTAAATGCTTCAGTGTATACGTTTTCTGCTTCAGCTATATAATCGTTTAAAAGACGGTTCTGATTTTCAATTTGACCTGCACGTTCATCAGCCTGATCGAGAATTGCTTTATTGCTCATACCGGCAGAAAATCCTGCATCGCTGTAAGCCATCTCAGGGCTTTTGGCACTTTCAAGAGCAGCAACCGGTACCTTCATGGCACTTCCGTAAAAGTTCACATCCAGTGCCGCTTTTTGCCTTAGCAGGTTTTGAGCGAGTGCCGCTATATCGCCGTCATATTGCTTATCGAATAGGTTATTGATAATCAATTTTTCCATGCCGGCCGAAGTGATCAACTCCATTTCCTGCAGGTATGCGCTGATGCCGTTGCCTTTAGGAATGTCAACCTGGCCGCTGTGTACCATATTGCTCCCCTGCACTTCTATCAGCAATTTATAACGACCTGCTTTTGGGAAACTCAAAAGATAATCGCCTGACTTAGGATCAGTATAGTGCGCTTCAATCTCGGCATTTGTTGCAGCATCGGTCAAGGTGATTTTGGCTGTTTTATTTGCCGGCACCACTTTATTTGCGAAAGCGCCTTTAATAAGGGTAATATTCAGCGGAACGTTGCTTACTTCAACCTTGTATACATGCAATTCGCCTTGCCGGCTACTTCGGGCTGAAGCAAAATTGGCCAGCGCATGCCTGGAATCAACGATGTAGAATATATCATCGTCAGGAGTATTAATTGCAAAATCGAGGTTTTCAGGACTTCCAAATGCTCCCGAAATTATATTGAACGAGGAGCGGTACACATCATATCCCCCCATTCCCTTGTGACCCTTGGACGAAAAGAAAAACGACTTATCATCGGGGTGCATGTATGGATAGTCTTCATCATAAGGGGTATTGATATTTGGACCGAGCGCTACGGGTTGCGAAAAATTACCATCCGGAAGCATATCCGCGCGGTATATATCGAGCCCTGTTTTGCCATCCTTTCCATAGCTGGAAAAGTAAACCGTACCACCTGCACCACGAAAGTGTATAAGTGATTTATGATTGCGTTTTTTGTCGAGTGGCGAGAGCAACTCATCAGGTGTAACAAGTATTTTTCCGCCTATATCGCTAAGGTCATACAATCTGAAAAAGGCATCAGCGGTGGATTGTTTCTTATCAAGCACCACTACTTCTTTTATTTTGGAGAGCAAGAGCTGGCCGTTTTGACAGGCTTCAATTTCGCGTTGCACCTGGTATGCTTCCACCTGCTTCGGGGCTTCGGCCCTGAATTTCTCATAGGCTTTTATTGCATCGGCAAACTGGTAGTTGATGTGATAGGCTCTACCAAGGTAGTACCAACAAAGCGGGTCTACTCCTGGTTTTCCGGCAGCAAAACGCAAGTTCTTTATGGCTTCCTGTTTTTTATCGGCATCGCCATAGAGCGCAGTTGCGCCATACTTAAAGTGAAATTCGGGATTGGAGCTGTTTAGACTTAACAACTGGGCAAACAAAGGCATAGCATCTGCATACCTTCCCTGATCGAAGCGCAGATTGGCTTCTTTCAATATGTCTTGCTCACTTGATTGGCCGGCTAGCTTTGCTGTGGAGAATAACAAAAGCCCAACCAAATACAAGCTGTATTTACAGCGTTGTTTCAAAATTTAGTCTAAGGGTGAGTTAACTACGACGAAGCTATAGGTTTGTTTCGGTTAATGTAGCGAAAGTTTACGATAAAACTAAAACATGAAGGTATCAGCAAAAATATTTTGCTTTGATTTAGAACCGAGCATATAGGTAAAATCGAATTCCTTTTTAGTACCGGCCTTCTTGCGCTTGTCGTCTTTGGTTTCCATCAGGATGGTGTTAAAATCCTTATCGGTAGCAAATGCCTGAAGCAGGCCTCGGTTGTAATTGAAATAATACCAGTTCGCATCATCCACCTCCAGATAGATATGAACCACATCGCCAGCTTGTTTCTTCTCCACCACGACTTTGCCCGGTACTTTTCGAAAAAATTGTTTTTTACCGATACTCGCAATACCAATATCGCCGGTAGAAACGAACGACTCCAGGGCAGGGTCCCAGGTAAGCGATATATCGCTGATAAATATGGTTTTGCTAAGTGCATCAGGTATGCGCTTGAGCGCTCCGCTAAGGCTCATTTCTGAGATCACTTTGTCTGATTCGGTAAGTCCCATAATTTCGCGCACAGCATATTCGTAGTTTGAGTTTGCAAAATCCACTGGTTTCAGATCAGGTGCTTTTGAGAGATAGGCCTCCATCTTTTCAAGAGCTGCTTCATTGAAGAAAAAATCAATGGCCATAGATACCTGTATTTGAACTTTTTCATCAGCAGGCTGGAATGATAACTTCCCGATGGTATTGAGATCAAACTGCCCCAGATTTTCACCCAGATTTAGCTTGCCTTGCGCATTCAGCTCGCAACTTTCTTTTCCGAGCGAAACGTAATTGCCGGGAAGGTTCTTTTGTTGCAGTTTATCTTTGGTAGCCACCTCATACATTTGCGTGGCTTTATTGAAGGTAAGATAGCCTCTTGAAGTTACCACCGGTACATCGCCGGGATCTTTTGTAGCCGAAAGAAATGTGCCATAGATTTCATAGGGTTCTTTGGCGAGATTCATACCAACTTCCACACTTTGTCCACGGTCGTTTATAAGCAAGGTATCCACCGGAATAAGCACTTCATTTGGGTCAATACTTGCCGTAAATTTCATCCAGTTTCTGTCAAGACCGCTACAATTATGAATAATGCGGGTGCTGCCTGCGAAGGTGAGAAATTTGTTATTTGCCGTAAGGCTTACATCACCTTGGTATTCAAAATGCGGACTCAAAAAGAAGGCTTCAAGAGATGAGATTTTTCCTGTTGCAACCGTTTGAGCAGTAGTATCAACACTTATGTTTGAAAGTTTTATGAGCTGCGGCTTTTTATTTTCATCCACATAGTAATACTCTCCTGTGGCTGCGTATTTCTTGCGAGAAATTGGTGTAACAATGGCATTCTGAATGGTATGGTATTCGGTAATAAAGTTGGCAAGAATGGTTGCTCCCTGAAGCGGGTCTATTTTTGCCTTTCGGCGAATGACGGCCTGACCATCAGAAGGCGTAATTTTGGCATCAGCAAGGCGAATATAGGGTATTTCACTTGCAGTAATGGTGTTGGTCTTGAGGTCATACACTGCCTTTGGAGCCATGAAATTGAGTGAATCCTGCCCGGGTGCAGTGCTGAAAAAGTTGGACCGCTTCATGTCAAGTTCAGTATCGATAACAAAGTCGCTGAGCATTTCTTTTGAACTTTGCAAGGCGATGTCATTACGATCCATAAACCACTTGAATTCATCCATATAGCAGTAATATTCGTTCACAGGAAATTCCACTTTTGTATCGTCACCATTCGACTTAAATTCTGCAATACGGGTTGTGAAATCTATGTGAGCTTTTACATCTTCTGTGCTGAAAGCGAGACTCGATTCCTGCATCGCTTGTAGCCTGAACGCCGCTGTGTCTGAGTCAAAGGATTCCAATTTATAAACTATCAGGTCTGATTCAAGCTCAGCGCCCGAGAATGACATAATTCCATCGCCTTCAAGACCTGTTGGCGAAAGGTTCAGCTTGCCCTTTATCAAGTCACCTTGGCCTTCAAACATCTTGATAGGCGTTTTTATAACACCTGCTGAAAGGATGTCCTGAGCCGGATAAAATGCGAGGTCTATAGCTTCAGCATGGGCTTCGGGCACTTCAGGTCCTGCAGCCTGTTTGCGGTTTACAAAACTCTCGGTTATACCTTTAGTGCTATCCGGAAAAAAGACAAATTGCTCAGACTCCGACACGGATGTGAGATACTCCATGGCACCATTTCCCTGCAAGCCTTTATAGTTGAGAATGATGTCGTTTTTAAAGATGGCCTTGGTACCATAAAGTGGCAATCCATTGGCTGGTGTGGCCCTTACAAAACCGAGGGAGTAATCCTTTTGTACACCAATTTTCTCAGCCAATTCAGGAAAGATACCTCCTGAAACAAACCTGCCGCTAAGCGCAATTTGCTCCGTGGCAAAGTTGTCGAGACTGTCAATAATAAAGGGCTCGAGCTCAAAGAATACCTTGTCGCGATCGTACACTCCATTTTGTATGGCCTTGTTGTCATAGTAAACGAAGGATGGCCTGTCGCAGGTAAGGATGGGATATTCGGTAAACTCAGGCTGCATACCTGATTTATTAAATTGGTTGTCCACTTGCAGTGTGCCCCCTACTCCTTCAATTACGTTTTTTACTTTACGGAGCGCCTTTGATTTGGCATTGAAATCTTCCACGTAAATACGGCAAGAGTCTACTGTAATAAGGTCAATCTGAAACTTGTCGTAGTTAAAAAAATACTCCTGCCCGTAAAATTCAAATTTGCCTGAGCGCACCACCCCTCCAAAATTGAAATCGCGGTTTTTGCGAATGTTTACAATGCCATCCTTTGGGTAAATTGAAACGTTTTGCGAGTCAGAGAGCTGAATTTGATCAATGCCTTTCAGCACCAGGTCATAGTTGATCAGATTAAGCTCAGCATTTTTTCCATCGCCTACATCTGAGTTGAATAGCAGCACATCATAGTCAATATTTCCTGCTGCTGCTGAAACGTAGTTGTACAACTTGGGCTTAACTTCTACTGTTTGGGTTGGTATATCATATATGATGAAACCTTTATTGGTTAAGTCAATAAGTACGTGCACATAATTTTCCAGCTTGAAGCCCATCGCATTGGCCAGGCCATCGGCACCCACCACATCAGAGTTCATGCGCCGGGCGTACTGTCGGATACCGTACAGTGGATTCATTTTGTCCATTCCCTGAATGCTCGTGTAGCGTATTTTCTTAAAGTAATCAGCCGACTCGAAGGCAGCCCGGGTTTCAGAACTTCCGAAAAGATTGCCCATTCTGATCACGGGGTCGTCTATATTCCAGTAAAGGGCTTCAAAATACAAATCGAGCTTATGGTATGAGTCGTAGTACGGTGACTTTGAAAAACCTTCATCAAGCCGCACCAGCGTCAAAGTTCTGTTTTCATTATTGAACCGCAGTGATAAGCTTGGGTGCATTACAGAGTCGTTATTAAGAACAATTACAATCCGCGCATCAGCGCTGGAAATCCGCGAAGGCGAAATGGTGTAGGATTGTGAATAGGCAATAAGCTGCGGCAAATTGTCGCGTTTGAAAGTTACCATAGCCGGGTCGAAGCCTGTACCAAATCCTTCCAAGTTGGCGCCTTCCATTCTAAAACCACCGCTGTAATCAACCCTATCAAATATATTGGGAATCGAAAGCCGCTTATCGTAAGATGAAAACTGCGGGAAGGTGGCCTTCTCAGGCGTTACATTGGCAAGGATTTTATCTTCTACTTCACCGAGTAGCGGCCTTTTGAAATAAGGGTTGAAGAAAAGTACCGAATCAATCTTTAAACTGCTTGAGCGCATGCTGATAAGGTATACATTCTGAATTACGGCATAGGTCTCATTGGCATTCAGGCCGGCTCTCTCCCAGGTTAATTTTCCTTCCTTTCCGCGAAAGCGCTCATCGCCAGGGAAATATTCGCCAGACGTGGCGTATATCACAGAACTATCGCCTTTGGCGAGGCATACCAGATTGAAATTGTCAAACTCAACGCTGTGATTTTTTCCATCAAACTTAAACTTCCAGTTGGAATTATTTGATTTCCATACAGCCGTGCCCGATGAGTAAAATGTATTGTCGTTAAGCAAACCTTCGCTCATCGTGATGTATGCTTCGAGATTGGCTTTACTCTTTCCGAGAAGGAAGTCCAGGGTTTTAAGCCATGTATCGAAGCCTTCCTTTTCCTGCGGCGAACCCGGAAAAGCCATAAGACAGGTAAGGTACCCCTGAATAAATGGAAATGGCCTGAAGCGTTTCTTCTGCAGACCATCCGCTATATCATAAATTTTTGCCTGTTGGGCAGGAGTGTAGGGATTGGCACTAAGCCAAAAAGGTTCAAACTTCTCATCCATCAGGGCTTTTGACTCCTTTTTATCAACTTCGTCAAAAATTGCCTTGAGCTCATTGTAAAAAGCCTGAGGCTCACGCGTGAATCCTTTGGAAGTTTGGGCATGCGATGCTGCTGCAATCATAATGAGCGATATGCTGAGCAGAATTTTTTGGATCATATAGCTGTTACTTTATCAATTTCAGTGCCGCCCAGTGGTCATCGGTTTTTGTGGCTACATGTTTCAATCCATGTAATACGCCTTCGCTTATAATATCGGATGCATCGGCGTCAAAGAAACCGCTCATAATCAAAGCGCCTCCGGGGCTAAGGCATTTTGCGTAGGTGCGGATATCATTAAGGAGCACGTTCTTGTTGATATTGGCCAAGATAAGGTCAAAAACTTCTCCTTCTATGGAGTCAGCATTTCCTTTATCCACATGAATGTTCACCTGGTTTAACGCAGCATTCTCAATCGCATTGCGGCAAGCCCAGTCGTTCACATCAATGGCCCGGGCATTTGCAGCGCCGAGTTTCACTGCGGCTATTGCCAATACACCGGTACCTGTGCCCATATCGAGTATGCTTTTTCCTTCGAGCGTTTCATCGAGCAAATAGGTAAGCATATGGCGGGTAGTTGCGTGGTGGCCTGTGCCAAAAGACATTTGCGGAGTGATGAGCAAATCGAGGTCATAATGTTCAGTGACTTTGTGAAATGGTGCACGTACTATGCAGCGTCGGCCTATGGTTACTACAGGATAATCGGCCTCCCATATCGCGTTCCAGTTTTGATCAGGTATGAAATCGCGGTTGTAAGCCAATGTACCAAGGTATGCAAGACCATCCGCTACATCGCGCACAGCGGCTTCATCATCCAGGTTTTCTGCTACAAAAGCATCTACTCCTTCGGTGGTATCTACAAAGCTATCAAAGCCCAGATCGGCCAGTTCGCTCACTAATATTTCACTCAGGGGCTGCAGGGGGTTGCAGTGGAAGCGGTAAGCGTAATAATTCATAATGCAGCCGCTTCTACAATGGCAATAAAATCGGCGGGGACAAGCGATGCCCCCCCGATAAGGCCTCCGTCAATATCAGGTTGCTCAAGAAGCTGAGCTGCATTTTGTGGTTTCATGCTGCCACCGTAGAGTATGCGCAGCCTTTCGGCAAATTGTGATCCGAAGATTTCTGCTGCCAAATTTCTGATGGCAAGGTGCATTTCCTGAGCTTGCTCATTCGATGCGGTTTTGCCGGTACCAATGGCCCAAACCGGTTCGTAAGCAACAACAAGGTGCGATAGCTCTGATGCTGTAAATCCCTTTAATGCAGTACGTACCTGGTCAGATACTATTTCTACATGCTTGCCTGATTCACGTTCGCTCAGCACCTCGCCGCAGCAATAGACAGGTATTACCCCAGCTTTTACACAAGCAGCTATCTTTCTGCCGATAATTACATCCGTTTCTCCGTGACAGGTGCGGCGTTCGCTGTGACCTACTATGGCATATTTCACTCCTGCCGATTTGAGCATGGCGGCTGAATACTCACCTGTGAAGGCCCCCTGAACTTCTTCTCGGGCTGAAACATCTTGCGCACCCACACCCACGCGTGATGTGCTGTAATCCGCTAGCTGCGAGAGGTAAAGTGCTGGTGGTGCAACCATCATATCTACACCTTTGGGTAATGCGATCGCGGCTTCATTTATCTTCTTAAAGAGATGTTCTGCTTCGCTGTGCAGCATGTTCATTTTCCAATTGCCGGCTATAAGTTTTGTTCGCATGGGTTTTTTATTTAGTTGAGTCTTATTCTGGGGTCTAATATACCATACACAATATCAACGAGTATATTGATTACAACAAATGAAGCCGCTATTACCAGTACAGCGCCCATCACTACAGGGAAATCATCATTTTGTAACGATTGAAACACTTGAAGGCCTAGGCCCTTCCAGTTGAATATAAACTCTATAAATACAGCTCCTGCAAGCATACTTGCAAACCAGCCCGAAACTGCAGTGACCACCGGATTGAGGGCATTTCGAAGCGCGTGGCGGTACACCACCCTGTTCTCAGTAAGCCCTTTGGCACGGGCAGTGCGCACAAAATCCTGAGAAAGTACATCGAGCATACTGTTTCGCGTAAGCTGCACCACAATGGCAAGTGGTCTGATACCAAGCGTTATCACAGGCAAAATCATGTTCTGAACGGCGAGGTATTCACCATCAAAGATATCAACATCGTAAAGGGATCCGGTCATGTTAAGCCCTGTTCCAGGAAGGGAAATGCGTGATTCGGCAAAGGGTATAATGTTCAGGCCAAAAAGACTTTCCGCTACCAGCGCCAATACTTGCGCTCCCGTGCCAATAAGAAGCCCTTTCAGAAAAAAGCCGGCGCCCCTCACCCAAGTGCACGGCCCCTTTGCGGCAAATGACAGTGCCAAACCTGCAATGGCAACAACTACTGGTATCGCGGGTAGTGTTGTAATCTCTGACCATAAGTATCCGCCGAGCCAGGAGATGATAATAGCTGAGAAGAATGAAGGAGCTGACATACCCAAAACAGCAGTAAAAAGCGCAAACCGATCAATAAACTGATCCTTATATAAGGCAGAAATAACCCCGAAAAAAATACCCAGCAGCACTGCGAAAAAGATGGCGCTCGCAGCCAATACAACCGTTCCGGGCATAGCTTCGGCAATAATTTGCGATACTTCTTTTCTCGATTGGTACGACCGCCGGAGGTAAGGCCATTTTGCTACAAGCTTATAACTGCCAAGGGGCAACAGAGTTTGATAGGTATACTTTGCATTGTCAAGGAAAAGCCGGCTATCCGCATTGGTAGTATGCAGAGATAAAGGACTTACATCATTGATATACAGCAAATATTGTTTGTGCCAGGGAAGGTCCAGACCAAGCTCGCGGTTTACCGAAGCAAGGGCAGCCTCATCAACCCGCTGCCCGAGAAGCATACGCGCCGGATCGCCGGGATTAATGCTGAAAATGGCAAAAACGAGCGTCACTACTCCCCAAAGAACCAGGAGACCATAAAGCAACTTCCGGATAATATAAGTGACCAATAGAAACTACTTGAGGTACTTTGATTTAATCTTTTCAAAGGATGGAATGTCATTGCCATGCCACTTTTTGATGATGGTACCATTCTTCAACAATGCCAAACCCGGATTGGCTCTGATAATTGTTTTGAGCAGTATTTCATCGCCCACATAAAATGGAAAAGCCAGTTGATTCTCATGGCGCAAATCTTCGCGCTTTTCGTATGGTGAAGAAGTAAGACCATAGAAATTATAACCTGCTTTTTGCGCTTCACCTGACACTTCACGTATCTTATCCAACACTTTGCCTTTCTGAGATTTATCTACATTATACATTACAAGCATAAAGCTGTAATTTTCATCGTTGATAAGGTCTTCGCCTATATCAAAATCATTGTCGTCCATGATGTTGAAAGAAGCAATCGGTGCATCGTAACCTCGCTCAATGAGTATAGGATTAGGACTGGTAAATTCTATTTTCCAGTTTTCATCTTTCCATATCTGCTTTTCCAGGTATTCTTTTGAGTTGATGGTCATTGTTTCGCCTGTTGCAGCATTACTCATTTTATATACATTGGCGTACACCGTAGGCTTGAGGCCAAGTTCCTGTGCGCTTTTCATCTGGTCCTTTATGTTTTTGCCAACAGCATAAGGTCTGAAATCCTTTACCGGAAGGTGGAGATAGGTAAACAATGCGAAAGCATAGGTAATAAGCGCAAGGGTTAATGCCAATGTAAGATCGTACATCGCGGGGCGCAGCTTAAACCTTCTGAGCAGTAAGTAAACGAGCGTGCAGATTATAAAAAACCAGGTAGGCAGCATCCATCCGAAGAGCCATCCACCAAAGCCAAGCATAATAAGCAATGAGAATGGGAGAATAATCATATCGTCCTTGCCCTGATTGATTTTGATATGTGCTGAGCGCACCACTATTACCAATACCAGGAAGAAAAGCCCGAGGTCTTTATAGAAAGACTCCCATGGGGTGAGCGAGCGCCCAACTGAGCCGCGCATGGCATCGCCAAAGCAACCGCAATCGGTAACACATACCTTATCGAAAACTTCACCCGCGGTTATCGCAGCCATCTGTGCATCATTGCATGAGGCTGTAAACATTGTGAGCCACCCAAAGAATACAGTCATACCCAGGAGGGTGTAACCTACCAATCTCGCCTGAGCGCCATATATAAGTGCGAGACCAAGCAACACTTCTACCCCACTCACCAGCATAGATATAGGCCAAGCAAGGTCATGGAAATTTGCCCAAAAGGCGCCAAGAGCATTCACATCAAAGTACTCTTCGAGCTTTATACCAAACCCTACAGTATCATTGGCTTTGATAAGGCCTGAAACGATAAATACCGAACCCACGACTATACGGGCAAAGTACGTAGCTGTTTTTACCTTGCCTAATAGCAGCATTATACCCGGTACAAGAGCAAAACTTGTTGCAATCCAATACACATTAAATTCATCAATTACTTCGGGGCGTGAGAGTGCGAGAAGCACCATCAAGACCGCAATCAGATTTAAAACAATTCCCAGAATTCTTGGAGATTTCAAATTCTGGCTGCGGTTACTATTCCTGGGCATTTTCAGTTGATTCATCGAGTTTAATTAGCGCAAAAATTGCGTAGTTGATCATGTCGTAATAATTGGCGTCGATACCTTCGCTAATGAGGGTTTTACCTTTATTGTCTTCAATTTGCTTTATGCGAAGCAACTTCATCAAAATAAGATCGGTGAGCGATGATACCCTCATGTCGCGCCATGCTTCGCCGTAGTCGTGGTTTTTACGTTCCATGAGACTGAAGGCTTGGTCGGTGTATTTTTCATACAGCCATTGAGCGCGGTCATGGCCAAGGTTCAATTCGGTCTCATCGATCAATTCGAGCTGGATAAGCGCCACCACACTGTAGTTTACGATGCCGATAAACTCGGAGCTGATTCCTTCATCAACCAAACTTTTCTTCAATTCCTGAATGGTTCGTGTGCGATTGGCCTTAATAAATATCTGATCGGTGAGCGAACTTGTGCGGAGTATGCGCCATGCGGTGCCATAGTCGTGCATCTTGTCGAAGAAGATATCTTTGCACGCTTCCAATGCCTTATGGTACTGTTGTGCTGTATTGTCTGCCATTTTTGTAGTAGCCTTGATCATCTTAAATTTCTGCCGTGAAAGATAGTAGTTTTTATTGCTGCCAAAGTATAAGGATTAAAGGCAGGCTGTTCGTTTTTAACAAGCCTTTAACGATGGGTATTATCAATCTTACCAGCGACTCATTTTTTGATGGCAGCCGGGCAGGAAGTATTGAGAGCGCCTTGGCAAAGGCAGGGGAAATGCTATCATCAGGAGCTGATATACTCGATCTGGGTGCAGCATCAACCCGTCCCGGTGCCGATGAAGTAAGTGTAAGCGATGAGATGGATTTACTCATTCCGGTTATTCGAGCCATTTCAGGCAAATATCCTGATACCATCATTTCGGCAGATACTTACCGAGCTGAGCTGGCCAAAGCAGCAATAGGCGCAGGCGCGCATATCATCAACGACATAGGCAGCGGCAATCTCGACCCCGACATGTGGTCTGCAGTGGCTAAACTTCAGGTGCCATATATACTGATGCACAACAGGGGCAATCCCAAAACAATGAATTCGCTTGCAAACTATGCTGATGTGGTGAACGAAGTAGTTTTTGAGCTTTCGCAAAAACTGGCAAGGCTCAGAGCCATGGGAGTTGCTGATGTGATCATCGATCCCGGCTTTGGATTTGCGAAAACCGTATCGCACAATTTTGAATTATTGCGCCGGCTCGATGAACTGAAAATTCTTGGAGCTCCCATTTTGGCCGGACTTTCGCGAAAGTCGATGATATGGCGCACACTTGGCAATGGGCCTGCCGATGCGCTTAATGGAACCACATCTTTAAATATGATCGCCCTTGAAAAAGGTGCCAGTTTGCTGCGCGTGCACGATGTGCGGGAGGCTGCGGAGTGTATTGGGCTTTGGCAAACGCTACACAAATAGTGTTTCATGTGGTTTCTATTGATTAAACTCACTACTCCTGGCGCAATACAGAATTTCGAAGCACCGAAATATTAGCCGGCGCATAAGTTGAATAGACGCACGAAATTTAAATCTTCTAATTCAGCCCCCCATTGTGAGCTGTTCTCGTTTTTTTGGACAGGAAATTAATAACCCTTAATTTTCTGAACAATGAGAAAAGAATGACGAACCTTCCAAGCAAGTTTCAAAGCAAAGATAGCCATCGAGGCTATTAAAGAGCAGTGAACCATAAGCGAGTTAGCTCAAAAGCATCAGTTACACCCCAACCAGAT
>JBBQZU010000008.1:0-112563 GCA_038207425.1 Flavobacteriales bacterium
TCTTTTAGTTGATTCTCTCAGATGAAAATTTAATGTTGATATAATCTTGCGAAAAATTATAGCATGAAGTATCGAACGCCAAATTATGGAGATTTTCTGGTGATTAAGATTTCAATGATGGACTACTGGATACGCCGATGCGGCAGATGGTCGCAGATTTAATTTTGCTGTAAAAAGTCAGAACTGCATACTACCCGAGATTTGATCAGCGAAAATCACCAACAATCCGTGTTATGGGCATTCTATTGTGGTGTGTAATGGAACGCGGAACACGCGGATGCGGCGGATGGTCGCGGACTGGATTTGTCTGTAAAAAGTCAGAACTCCATTCTACCTGAGATTTGATACGCGAAAATCATTAATAATCCGCGTCCATCGGCGGTCTATAGTTGTTGGTGATAGAGCGCGGAATACGCAGATGGTCACGGATTTGATTTTTTTGTAACATGTCAAGCTATTTGCTGAGAGCACAACTACACGGAGTCTAATGACCAATCGCTAAAAACCAATAACACCTTTCAAACCCCCACCAATCAATTACCCGCAACTATTCCTTATTTTCGCACCCGATTCAATAAAAGTGAAAATTCTTAAACCATGAAATACGACATCATCATACTCGGAAGCGGCCCCGGCGGCTACGTTACCGCCATCCGCGCAAGCCAGCTTGGATTCAAAACTGCCGTTGTAGAGCGCGAAGCACTCGGAGGTATTTGCCTCAACTGGGGCTGTATACCCACCAAAGCGCTGCTCAAGAGTGCCAATGTGTTTGAATACATCAACCACGCCGCCGACTACGGTATAACTATACAAAAAGCCGAAACAGACTTTAAAGGGATGATAGGCCGCAGCCGCGGAGTAGCCGACGGAATGAGCAAGGGGGTGACCTTCCTCATGAAGAAAAACAATATAGATGTACTCATGGGCAACGGCAAAGTAAAGCCTGGTAAAAAAATAGAAGTAACCGCAGCAGATGGTAAAAGCACTACGTACGAAGCTGACCACGTAATAATAGCCACCGGTGCGCGTGCACGCCAACTGCCCAATGTACCCATTGATGGTGAGAAGGTAATAGAATACCGCAAGGCCATGAGCATGGAAAAGCAACCCAAGAAAATGGTTGTGATGGGTAGCGGCGCTATAGGATGTGAGTTTGCATATTTCTACAATGCCATCGGCACCGAAGTTACCATCGTTGAGTACCTCGATAATGTGGTGCCGCGCGAAGATGAAGAAGTGAGCAAGCAACTTGCACGGAGCTTCAAGAAGTTGGGCATAAACATCATGACTGGGGCTGCTGTAGAAAAGGTAGAAACCAAAGGCAGCGGCTGCAAGGTACACGTGAAAACCAAAAAAGGCGAAGAAGTAATTGAATGTGATGTGGTGCTCAGCGCCGTGGGCATTGCTGCGAATATTGAAAATATGGGCTTGGAAGATGTGGGGATCGTTACCGACAAAGGCCTGATCAGAGTTGACGAATACTACCGTACCAATATACCCGGTTACTACGCCATTGGCGACTGCGTTCCAGGGCCGGCGCTTGCGCACGTAGCCAGTGCTGAGGGCATCACTTGCGTGGAAAAAATAAAAGGACTACACGCAGACCCAATCGACTACGGCAATATACCTAGCTGTACCTACTGCTCACCCGAAGTAGCAAGTGTAGGCATGACCGAAGCTGAAGCAAAAGAAAAAGGCCACGAAATCAAAGTGGGTAAATTTCCATTCTCAGCCAGCGGTAAAGCCAAAGCAGCAGGTGCCAGCGACGGCTTCGTGAAGTTGATTTTTGATGCGAAATACGGTGAGCTACTCGGCGGCCACATGATTGGTGCCAACGTAACTGAAATGGTTGCCGAGCTCGTTTCAATCCGCAAACTCGAAACCACAGGCCACGAAATTATCAAAACCATACACCCGCACCCCACCATGAGCGAAGCAATTATGGAAGCTGCCGCTGCTGCCTATGGTGAGGTGATTCACCTTTGATTTGGATTGAAATATTATACAGTTAATTAATGTAAAAACTGCTCTGAATAAGGGCAGTTTTTTTGTTTCCTAGCCCAAACAACATAACTAAACCCTAACTTCGATGTTCACTAGTTAAACATAAATTCTAAAACAATGGCAACTCTAAGACTTGGCGACACCGCCCCCGATTTCACAGCACAAACATCCGAAGGACCTATAAAATTTCACCAATGGCTGGGCGATGGGTGGGGTGTACTCTTCTCTCACCCGGCTGACTTTACCCCTGTATGTACCACCGAGCTCGGCGCAGTTTCAAAACTGACGGACGAATTCAAAAAGCGCAATGTAAAAGTGGTAGCACTCAGCGTTGATGGACTCGAAAGCCACAAGAAGTGGATCAAAGATATCAACGAAACGCAGCATACTACCATGAACTTTCCCATCATTGCCGATGAGGACAAGAAGGTGAGTGAGCTCTATGATATGATTCACCCCAACGCCAGTATGAGCCATACCGTACGTTCGGTATTTGTGATAGGCCCCGATAAAGCAATAAAACTCATCATTACCTACCCCGCATCTACGGGCCGTAATTTTGATGAACTCCTAAGGGTAATCGACTCATTGCAACTCACTGCCTACTACAAGGTGGCCACCCCGGCTAATTGGAAGAACGGCGATGATTGCGTGGTGGTACCTGCTATCAAAACCGAAGATATCCCTGCACAATTTCCAAAAGGATTCAAGGAAATAAAGCCCTACCTGCGCATGACCCCGCAGCCGAATTTGAATTGATTTTTTTACTGTTTTTCTTATTGTAAATAACCCGAACCTCCGGCTGCGGGTTATTTTGTTATTAAGTATCGCCCTTCCTTTTATCTCGGGTCTTTGTCCATCCCGTTCAAACGGCGTATTTTCGCGGCGCTGATAAGCCCACTAACCTGAATGAAACCATCGACACCCAAAGGTACCCGCGACTTCCTGCCTGAAGTGGTGATGCGCCGAAACTATATATTCTCCACCATACGCGCCGTATTCGAAAAATATGGCTACCTGCCTATTGAAACTCCGGCAATGGAGAATATCGAAACCCTTATGGGTAAATATGGGGATGAAGGAGATCGATTGGTTTTTAAAGTGCTTGCACGCGGTGAAAAGCTCGATAAGGCCCTGCATTCGCAAAATAATAAACAGCTTGCTGAAGAAGCCCTCCGCTACGACCTTACAGTACCTTTCGCGCGCTTCGTGGTGCAGCATCAAAATGAAATTACATTCCCTTTCCGTCGCTACCAGATACAGCCGGTATGGCGCGCCGACAGGCCGCAAAAAGGCCGTTACCGAGAATTTTATCAGTGCGATGCAGATGTGGTAGGTACTGATTCTCTCCGCTGCGAGGTAGAATATGTGCAGATTTTTGATGAGGTATTTACCTTGTTTGGATTGCCCGTTGATGTGCGCATCAATAACCGCAAACTGCTCTCGGCCTTGGCGGCTTATATCGGCGAGCCGGAGCGCCTTGCAGCCATGACGGTGGCCATCGACAAGCTCGACAAGTTACCTATAGATAAAGTGCTGGACGACCTCCGTGCACAGGGTTTTGGCGAAAGCCCACTCGCTAAACTTGAGGCCGTACTCAAGCTTACGCAAAATGCCAAAGACCATCGCGCCCTGCTCAGCGAAGTGGAGAAATTGCTCGGCCATTTGCCGGAAGGCGTAGAAGGCGCAAGGGAGTTGCGCTACATCTTTGAGAAAACCGAAAAACTGGGCCTTAATACTGCAATATTGACTTTTGACCTTAGCCTGGCACGCGGCCTGAATTATTATACCGGCGCCATTTTTGAAGTGCGACCCCGCACCGAAGCGCAGGTGGGCAGCATTTGTGGCGGTGGTCGCTACGACAACCTTACGGGTGTTTTCGGCAAGCCGGGCCTCAGTGGTGTAGGCATTTCATTCGGCGCCGACCGCATATACGATCTGCTGGAAGCGACAAATAAATTTCCCGCTACGCAGGCTGAAGGCACACGCATTCTGTTTATCAATTTTGGCGAAAGCGAAGCAGATTATTGCCATGCGATGCTTGGCATAATACGTGGGGCGGGCATTCGTGCCGAGTTGTATCCCGATGCATCCAAGATTCAAAAGCAAATGAAATACGCCAACGACAAGCATATACCGTATGTTGCGCTTGCCGGCGAGACTGAAATGGCAAACAATACCATCACTCTAAAGCATATGGAAACCGGAGAGCAGGAAAGAATCGGGGTTGATGAAATCATACAAAAGCTCTCCTGAATGCACCACACTATTTCCAAAGAGTATCTCAGTTTAAATCAGGTAAAGTCTATCATCACAAGCGGTGCAACCCTAAAGCTCAGCGGCGATGTGCGCGAGCGGATAGAGCATTGCCGGGCCTGGCTCGATGAAAAAATTGCATCTGCTGATGCACCCATCTATGGGGTGAATACAGGATTTGGTTCGCTGTGCAATACCATAATTGCACCCGAACATTTGAGCGAGCTGCAACGAAACCTGGTGATGAGCCATGCTGCCGGCACGGGTCGCGAGGTTTCTGATGGGCTTGTGCGGCTCATGCTTCTGCTAAAAATTCAGGGCCTGTCGCAAGGCTACAGCGGTGTGAGTGCTGAGCTCGTTGACCGCCTTATATGGCATTATAATGAAGGGGTACTCCCGGTGGTGTACGAGCAGGGAAGCCTTGGTGCTTCCGGCGATTTGGCCCCACTCGCACATCTTTCGCTGCCGCTAATAGGAATGGGCGAAGTAGTGCACAAAGGAATACGCAAACCATCTGGCGAGGTGCTGCGTGAATATGGTCTCGCTCCGCTCGACCTGAAGCCGAAGGAAGGACTGGCTCTGCTCAATGGCACGCAGTTTATGAGCGCTTACGGAGTTCATATGCTCCTAAAGGCTATGAATCTTACCCGCTGGGCCGATCTTATTGCATGCGCTTCGCTCGAAGCTTTCGATGGCCGCCCTGAACCATTTATTGACGCAGTGCACGCTGTGCGTCACCACAAAGGGCAGCGCGATGTGGCGGCGCGTATTCGATCCATACTTCAGGGTAGCGAAACCATACATTTGCCGAAAGCGCATGTGCAGGATCCATATAGCTTTCGCTGTGTGCCGCAGGTACACGGGGCCGCGCTTGATGCATTGCAGTATGCGCTGAATGTATTCGAAAATGAAATAAATGCTGTAACTGACAATCCAACTGTTTTTCCTGAAGAAGGCCTTGTGATCTCAGCGGGAAATTTCCACGGAGAACCGCTCGCCCTGGCGCTCGATTTTGCTTGTATTGCCCTTGCAGAAATAGGCAACATTTCTGAAAGGAGAAGCTATAAACTTGTGAACGGTCATCGCGGACTTCCCGCGTTTCTGGTAGCCAATCCCGGCCTTAATTCAGGCTTTATGATCGCCCATTATACTGCAGCTTCCATTGTGAGCAAGAATAAGCAATTGTGCACGCCTGCATCCATCGATACCATTGACAGCAGCAACGGACAAGAAGACCATGTGAGCATGGGAGCGAATGCCGCTGTAAAAGCACTTGAAGTATGCGATAACGCATACACTTTACTGGGTATAGAATTGCTGGAAGCCATGCAGGCTCTTGATTTGCGCGGTAGTGGTTATAAATACGCACCGGCCTTGCTGGCGCTGCATAAGGAATTCAGACTTGCGGTACCATTCATGCAAAACGACCGGCCTATGTATGAGCTCATCGAGGGAGCACGTAAATTTGTAACAAACCGAAATCCTTCTGAATGGATGAAGTTGTAAAGCCAATGCGCACACGGTTTCTTGCAGTAATATGCACCATGAGTACCGTGAATTCGATATATGGTATCGTTTCAGGATTACTCAATGCAATATCGCCTCCTGAGGTAGATCAAAAGCTGATGGACCAACTTTTTGAGCGGTTAGCGCGCTTCAGCGTTCCCATTGAAGGAATTCAATCGGCCGTGGAAGAATACTACCTGAATTTGATGCTCAACATGGGCAATCTCGGCAGCGCGAGTTTTTTGTTTTTCGGAATTAACATCGTAGGAGTGATGCTTATATCAAGGCTGAATAGAATTGGATTCGTATTGTATCTCCTGGCTCAACTCGGGCTCGCCTTTTCGCCGGTACTTTTTGGAGGTTTTAATATTGTAGGCCAGCTTTCGCTTCTAGTTGCATTGGTTTGGAATGGCGTATGGGTGGCAATGTATGCCACACAATTAAAATATTTCTACAAATAAAAAGGGAGCCGGATATTCAGCCAACTCCCTCTCGCTTCATTCCATTTTGCGCAACTGCTAAGCCAATGCTTTTACCTGCTGAGTTGGCTCCCTGTTTTGAGCCGTGTAAGCATTGATCATTGAAGCCCATTTTTCATCAAGCTGCACTTGTGAGTTGAGCTGCGCGCTCTCTGCTGTATTGTATATTTGAAACCTGGTTTCTTGTTGCAGCTTCAAAATGAATTCAAGTGCGAGATCGAGCTTGTCGATGATGCTTTTTTCAAAGCAATGATCCTTGTATTTGTGGCTTGCAGTCTGCACCATGCAGCGGGCCACGGTTCTCAGTTCTACAAAAGCGATAGGTGATATACCTTCATCTTTGCCAAATTGAATGGCTCATAATCTACAGAAATCTAGCTGTTACTCAAAGATAACTTTCAAGTTCTCGTGCTTAATTCTCGCACGAATCCATTTTTCAATTTTCTCTCGTTCAGGTTGAGTAAGCAATTGTTTGTTCAGCTTAAAAACAACAATACCCAGCGTTTGCGGTTCAGAGCTAGATTGCTTAAATACCAAAGTTTCTGAATATGCGCAGCTTTCAATTTGAGGGTAAAGGCTTCGTATTTCGTTAAGCAATGATTCGCCGATGTAATTCTTCTGATTTTGTTCAGCCAGGTCAGCTTCTTTTTCACCTAGCAACGATTGCAATATGCTGATTTCTTTACGCAGTGTAAATAGCTCGGTTTCTTTATCACCGAATTCACTGAATTTTAGTCCCTGTTCAATATTGAGCCTAGTGCCATCAATTCCATAGCCAATTGCCAACTTCCTTATATTCTCCTTTTGATAATCTGACAGATCTTTACCACCATAAATAAGGTTTATTTTTCTCTGTTTGGTATCTACCTTGCTCTTAAGCAGGTAATTGCCTTCATATGTATTTACCGATTCTACAAATTTGTCTGCTTTGGCACCAAACTTTTCGTTTTGTACAAGCCCGTAACCAAAATAAATACTTGGCAGTAGCACAATAATAATGAGAGCTGATATCATGCTATTTACCCTTTTGCGTTGTCTGCTATCTACAATAGTCCTAATCGGGAAGTTGAGTACCTGCGAAATTACCATTGAAGAAAGGGCCATGAATACCGCATTGATAGTAAACAGGAAAAGCGCACCGAGGAAGAAATATGCATTAGCGGTTGCAATTCCGTAGCCCGCTGTACAGAGAGGTGGCATAAGGGCAGTGGCAATGGCAACGCCGGGTATTACATTGCCTTTTTGCTTGCTGCTTATGGCAACTATGCCCGCAAGGCCTCCGAAAAGGGCTATTACTACATCGTAAATTGTAGGACTGGTGCGCGAAAGAAGCTCAGAATGGGCTGTACTTATAGGGCTTAACGCAAAATATGCCGTAGAAGCTACAAGGCTGATACCTACTGCAAAAGTGAAATTTTTCACTGCTTTTCGGAAGAGTCCAAAATTATAGGTGGCCATGGCGTAGCCTATACCATTTATAGGCCCCATGAGTGGCGAGATTAACATCGCACCAATAATTACAGCCGTTGAATTCATGTTAAGACCAACTGATGCAATGATAATTGCGAAGAAGAGAATCCACAGGTTGGTGCCCTTAAAAACAATGCCTTTCTGAATTTCTTCATGTATGCTGTCGTGGCTCTCTATTTCACGTTCTATGTTGAAATAGTGAAGCACATTTCTTATTAAACTTTTGTACCGTGTTTCTTCGTTACTCATAGTTTTTATGCTGTTTATGCAATATATACTTTATCTGTGGCAATGCACCTGGGGACTGCGATGGTAAAAATATTCAGAATAATGCGATACGAGAATTTTACTGTAACAATGGCTACAACGGGCAATATTACAGTTTTTTTATGCTGATACATATTAAACGGAATGGCTGCCTTCTATTAAACGACCTCTAGAATTCTTAATTTAAACGTTAATAACCACCCATGACCGGTTGCTCAGGTGTCAAACTTCTATTTAACGGAATTAATCAATTGCTAAAAAAGCTAGAATAAAACCTTGAGATTAGTTTTGCTCGCGAATGAGATAAGCGATACCAACCAATATTGTTTAGCATTCTATCTATTTTCTTAACCACAAATAAGGTGCTTTTTGCGGTAGTATAAGGCTTGGACTTACATACTAAAATGACGTAGATCAGTAGTGAAACTGATAATTATCAGTTTGGTAACCAGATAAATTACCTTAATTTGTCTCAACAATTTTCAGCATGAAATTCCAGTTAACGGAGCTCGCGAGAAAATTCAAAATTAAACAAAATGAAAAAATTATTTATCATCGTTACACTATCATTCTCAACCCTTTTAGCCTCTGCACAGGAATATACCTCCCGACCTTCTGAAAGCAGTATGAAGATATCAGGCACTTCCACACTTCACGACTGGGAATCGAAGGTAGAAACCTTTACCGCTACGGCCCGAATGCAGGGTGAAACCATTCAAAGCGCAGCGTTTAAGGCCACGGTCAATTCCATAAAAAGCGGCTCATCGGCTATGGATTCAAATACCTACAAGGCCATGAATGAATCGCAGTTTCCCAATATAGAATTCACGTCAGGCCCGCTCCCTTATACAGGCCCATCTTTGCCTGTGAAAGGTTCGCTTACCATTGCTGGCGCTACCCGCAAGGTTGAATTTAAGGCGGTGTTAGCACAATGGTCAGAAGAAAGTATAACAATTAAGGCTTCGTATCAACTAAAAATGTCGGACTACGGTATAGAACCACCACGGGCTATGATGGGTGCTATCCGCACCGGCGACGATGTTACTATAAGCTTTGATATTACCCTTTACCGCAAATAAACCCAAACACAATTCACCTTAACCTAACACTATGAACATTTTCAAAGGACTGTCCCTAGCGACGTTATTTCTCTCCGGTATTCAGGCATTTGCCCAGCTTCAACCCGACTTGCAATTCTTCAGGAACAATGACAAGCGGGGTATTAATGTATTCGAAACCACAAAAACCGATACCATTCCCTACGAAGGGTTCAAGGTGAGGGTAGGTGCCGATTTTGCATTGCAGTTTCAAAGTCTCGACCACTCCAATGATGCCAATACGCTGGTAGATTTGGGTTCGGACTTTAACCTGCCCACAGCAAACCTTAATATCGATGCACAACTCTTTGACGGCATGCGCGTGCACTTGCGTACCTATCTTTCATCACGCCACCACCAGGAAGCATGGGTGAAAGGAGGATACATTCAGATCGATAAGCTCGATTTTATCAAGAAAGGTTTTCTTGAAGGATTTATGGAAATGGCCACCATCCGAATTGGTATGGATGAATTTGGCTACGGCGATGCGGTGTACCGACGCACTGACAACGCCCGCGGCATCTACAATCCCTTTGTAGGAAATTACCTTATGGATGCATTTTCGACAGAAGCTTTTGGAGAGGTAATCATTCAGAAGAATGGATTCATAGGTTTGGTGGGTCTTACAAATGGCAAACTCAACCAGAACGTAGTGGTTACTGCTGTGTCTGACAATATGCCTTCCATTTACGGAAAGATAGGATATGACAAGCAGCTCAGCGAAGACCTTCGCGTGCGGCTTACGGCGAGTATTTATACAAACGGGGGTGAAACTACCGGACAGTGGTTGTACAATGGCGACAGAGCCGGTGCACGCTATTACAGCGTTATGAAAGATACCCTGGGGGGCGCATCAGATTTTGATCCCCGCATCAACCCGGGCTTCCGAAAGCTTACGGCCTTTCAAATAAACCCTTTTGTAAAGTTCAAAGGATTTGAGTTCTTCGGTATATTCGAAGTGGCTACCGGTTCTACCCCGGCTACACTTGCCGATAATTCCCTCGGCGAAGGTAAATATACCCAGTTGGGTCTTGAACTCATCTACCGTTTCGGCGCTACTGAAAACTTCTACTTGGGCGGCCGTTATAATACCGTAACCGGTGAGTCTAATTCTGTAAGCGACAATACCGATGCCGACAGGCTCAATATTGGCGGAGGTTGGTTTTTGACCAAAAACGTTCTGGCTAAGTTGGAATATGTAAACCAAAACTACACCGGCAACGGATGGAACCAGCGTTTTGGCGGTGGTAATTTTCAGGGTGTGATGCTAGAAGCGGTAATAGGTTTCTGATCGAATGTCTTTGTTAGAACTAAAACTGCTCCGGTATCGGAGCAGTTTTTTTTTGGCTAAATAAGAATCATCGAATCTGAATGGCAAATTCTATTTCGAGCAAATCTTCAGCGCGAACTGCTCCAAACAGTCTGGTAGGTGGATCAATCTTAAACCGGGTCATAAGCACCTCATGGCTGCCTGAAAATATCACTTTTCGCTGTATCCTGTGTATACTCGCTTTGCTGATGTGTTCTGTTCTTTTTTCACCGGCTATCATCAACGTTACAATTGCCGAAACCGCTCCGCCGCTGCCATTGCGGCTGTTGCCTTCGTAGTGTATTTCATCTATGCGCATTTTTATTTGAGGGTATAAGTCTGATTTGAGCAACTTTCTGAAATCGCGGGTCATCAGGTCCAGGTCGCACCCAAAATCAGCAATCTTAAAGCCTATTTCGAGCCCATCAAAGGCACTTTGCGTATCTTCCATACTCACCAAGGAGACCAACGTATCATGGATGTTGAGCTTTCTGATGCTGCAATTGAAAGAATTCACATTGGTTTTACCACATATAGAAAGCTCAGCGGCTTCCAATATTAAAACATGATGCTGCGCAGCTTGGCATTTCAGCAGCTCCTGCGAAACAAAGATGGCCAAAATGGCAAGAACTATTTTGAAGTGCATCCGTTGGGTTTGTCAACGTTAAAGGTCGGCATTTTCAAATGCTTTAATTCATTTATTGAAAGTTTATTCAACCCTTACCGAGATTCAGGGTTAGAAATATTTGCTCAATTTATTTTGTAAATAAAATGCGTTGAATCACCATATCTATCCTGGATTTCCATCCCTAAATTTGCCAGAAAAATGCAAGCGCCATTAAATATATACATGCTTCCAGGTTTGGGTGCCGATGGCCGCATATATCGTAATATTGTAACCATAGGCAACCACAAGGTAGTGCCGCTTGAATGGATTCATCCCGGCAAGGCAACTACCCTGGCCGAGTATGCCGCTTTAATGTCTGAGCATTACCACCTTGAACCACCTTTTATTCTCGGTGGTGTATCACTCGGCGGTATGGTGGCGCAAGAGTGGGCTAAGCTGCAAGCGCCGGAACACATCGTGCTTATCTCCACCATTTGCCGGCAGGCTGAGTGGCCCCTTATACTTAGCCTTTCGGCAAATGCAATAGTAAGCAACCACCTCACAAAGGCCCGACTCGAAAAGCTGGCATGGCTGGGCGATAAGCTTACGCGAAAAAGCGCTGATGGCAGGGAACTCTTTTACCGTATGGTACGCGAAGCCGATCCGGAAATTTTCGAGTGGGGCGCAAAAGCGGCTCTTACCTGGAAACCTTGCGGTACCCGAAGTATCCCCGCTACAAGGGTTCACGGTACGCTCGATGCGCTTTTTCCGATCAGGAAAATACAGGAAGTAATACCGATCAAAGGCGGTAATCACTTTATGATATTCGATAAAGCTGAAGAAATAAAACGCGCTCTTGAGTTGGCTTTGCCGCAGATATAATAGCTTTTTTTAATTGTATGGCTCAACGAGCATGGGGGTAAAGTGCGCTTGTGCTGTCATTACCGTAAAGCAGATTGTGATTGCACAGATTGAATCAAGGACAAGGCAACAAAATAAACCGCATGTTAACTTCTCCCACTTAAGGGGCTAATTTTCCGCTTAAGGCAATTTTAATTTTCAAATTATTTTGACTGCTTGAGAAAAAGGACTTAAAAAAATAAAAATTCCTATCATTAAAACCTGATAGTAGAAGTCGGGTCCCACTGATAGCAAAATACTTGTATGAAGCAAGATCAAAGATATCCCGGTTATGCGATGAAACCTTGGTATGAATGCTGCAATAATTGCTTATACTTCCACTAAATACCCAGTTATTAGTAATAACGAAAAAAAATAATTAGGTTAGTCATTATAAATTCACCAAAAACCGTGCTGCGTGAAATATAAAATTCAGTTTTTGCTACAGTTTGGCCAAGTGAAAATGCCGAAAGTGCGGAAGTTTCACCGCGAGATATTTGATCAAGTATTCCAAATATTTTAAATATTTCTGAAATAAAATATGTCAAAAGAATAAAAATCTGTATCAGAAAGAAAACTCTCGATTATGATATTTTATTCTTTTCAGTATTTATGTCAGATGGCAAGAATATTAAAAAGAAATTGGTAAGTGTCATTAGGTGCAAATAGTGGTCGATTTTTCCGAAAGAACTAATAAAGGATAAATAGAGGAAAATCGTCAAAAAACTCAGACCACGAAGTAAGCGTGATTTGTTCCAAAATATCATAGATAGAATAGAAGAAATTAAAAACCCAAGCAGAATGATTTTGACCGATATCTTATAGTCGAGAAAAAGAATCCATTTAACTGGCCATAGAGGCATGAACATACTTTCTGACTCAATTATTTCACTCCAGATTGGCATTTATGCGTTAAAACTTAATGCCTGAAAAGCCACAGTAAATTGAATGAAATAGAAAAAATTTAGCAATAATTTAATATTGCGTTGGATTTCAGAATTAGCAAACATATTTTCAAATATGCTAAGTCTGCGATTAAAGTATTGAAGGAGTATCATAAGAAATGTATTCTTGTAAAATCTAATTCAATAGATAATCTATAGAAAGTTCTCCAAATTTAATATACCTGATATAGTCACTTTTTAGGGTGACAATTTTCCCTTAATACCCGTCTAAATCAAATAAAGTATGGGTGCCATTCAAAGTAATGTTATAGGAATTTACTTTTGAAGCGATAATTGCAGAATAGTATTTCAGTTGTAAATTGTTTAATTCTCTATTTTTAAGTAGTAGAAATTTTGGATTGGAATTGCTTCCATTAAGTAGTACGTCATAGTGATTGAAATTTTGTGGGATTTTTGAATATAACTAGAATGAAAAGAATGGGTATATTTCTGTTTTTGAACCTTTTATTATTGGAATAAAACTGACCAAGAAATAAATTGATCTCACTAACATTCCAATGTAAAGTGATCTGTTTTCCATCGTTGTTATTTTATATTCCGTCAAGGATATTCGTTAATTTCAATTTTCTGAATGTCCTTGACGGATATTAAATGTATTCCAGAAAATTCCGGATCAATAATCTTTAGTATATCCGCGAATTTACAATATTTTGGAAATATCCAAATTATTTAGATAATTCTGGTACTTATTAAAGCTTAACAAAACTGGACGAGGCCATTTCTTTTTTATCTTGAGAATAAATCGTGACATTGTAGTGGCCTGATTGCAAAGAGCTTATTTCTAAACTAATTCTATTTTCTTCAAGATTAGAAGTTGCTATTGCTGATTCCTTCAGAATTTTCCCATTCAGATCACTTATTATCACAAGGGTCTGAGTGGTTCTTTCGCTTGAATTGTTGAAAATTATCCAAATAGCATCAGTTGCTGGATTAGGATAGATTGAAATATGATCAAGTGATCTGATCGGAGTCTGAAAATAATCATCTTGAAAACCATCTTCTCTTAGGCTTGTTGAAGAATTTTTAGGTAAGAGCAAATTGTTGGTCAAATTAACCACACTTGCAGGCCTTGGGTTCGCTCCACTTGGATTACTCGCAAAGCTTATATAGTCACATGCCCGGCAATTAACATCGAAAGAAGTCGTTCTGATGCAATATCAGCTTCGCGCTTACAACTTGACAGAGGAAATAATAGTTTAAGATTTAAGCTAACATTATTCAACACTACTGGTTAGGGAAATATGTAAATTAACTCATTTGAAGCAGAATTTAAAATGGAAGACCTTCCAAAAGTTGGTGAAATGCCATTGATTTTACCCGATGTAACAATTTTCCCATATCCATTAATGAGAGTTGGATTAATATTGAGGCAATCTGCATCGGTCAGAATTTCATAATTTGAGACAGTAGCAACTAATTTACTAATAGCTTGTTCGCTACTATTTAGATTCAGAGATACATTTTTAAATCCAGTATTTAAATATCCAAGTGTAGGATTAATTATATCTGCCGTTTGGTTATTGCAATTGCATGATGGCTGACAGTCGAAAGGTACAAAGTCGATCAATAATCCAGCATTTGCATTATTTGGTCTGTTGTAAATGAAATTTATTTCAGTCTGCGCAGTCGTCCAATTTAAAATTCCACCACAATTTTCTTCATTTGAAGGAGGGTAGATGCCATTGTTCAGGAAACCATATACAGTACTACCGGGAACTTGAGTGATCGAAGTGGGTAGGTTTTGATTTCCATTTGCGTCCGTAAAATTACTGAGAAACTCTGACCATATTGTTGGCCAAGGATTTACATCATCTAAATCACTCACTGAAAGACTCATATTATTAACTGGGCTCGAAAAAGCTATTCGAAAACCAATCCGAGTATTGGTGAAGGAATTATTTGTTGGTACATACATAAATGTTCCATTAATTGATAATGAATGATTGAGAGGCGCATTAAACGTACCATCAGGATTCACGCTAAAAGTACTGACAGTTATTGTTACAGTATTTAATGGCTGGTTACATGGTGTCACTAAGGTAGAACTTACTGCGCCAGGCGGCGCAATCCAACTGAAGTTGGTAGTTGCCCATGAATAGAACAAATAGTCAAAAAAAAAATTAAGAAAGGTTTGACAGATTTTACAACTTAAAGTGTATAGTGTAAAGTCTAAGGCGTAAGGCGTGAGGCGTAAGTTTTTCATGATTGTTGAATTTAGGTTTTAAATCTATCCAAAACTACATTTTTATAGGTATAATATACTGAGCGTCAATAAATTTGTCAACATTTAATTATATTAACATATTTATTTCTTCGGCATGTTAATTTTTAAGGTCAATGGTTTTTTTAATTCATGATCCATCATCATGATAGATTACCGCCCATAACAATAATAGAGATTTATAGCATGAAAAGATTGTGATTTGCCCTGCATAATTTGAAGAATATTATTTAGAATGAGAAATTTACGATTCCTTGCAATTTATCGGCTCAAATATGCCGCTCTAATTTTCGCAATCTTACCAACACTGATCTCAGCTCAAACAAAATACACCCTGAGCGGCTATGTGCGCGATGCCGGCAATGGCGAAGGCCTTATAGGTGCTACCGTATATGTAGATGAAATTAAAGGCGGTACAGTAACCAATACCTACGGATATTATTCACTTTCTCTGCCGGCTGGCAGCTATACCATGACATATAATTACCTCGGTTATACGGCGGTGACCGAAACAATAGACCTTACGGCAAACAGAACCTATACTCTTGAGATGAAGCCCAATGAACTGCTTCTGCAGGCCGTTGAAATAACCAGCGAAAAGGTGAACAGGAATGTAACAAGTCTAGAAACCGGGATCAATCGCCTCGATTCGAAAACCATTCGCGATGTACCCCAATTTATGGGCGAAGTAGATATTATTCGAACCATACTGCTCCTTCCGGGTGTGTCAACAGTGGGCGAAGGAGCCACGGGATTCAACGTGCGCGGTGGTAATATTGACCAGAATCTTATACTCCTTGATGAGGCTACCGTGTTCAACTCATCTCACCTTTTTGGATTCTTTTCGGTATTCAACGCCGATGCGGTGAAAGACCTTACGCTCTACCGAGGTGGTATTCCTGCCCAGTATGGAGGCCGCCTCAGCAGCGTGCTCGATGTGCGACAGAAGGAAGGAAACAACAAAAAATTTGGCGGTACTGCCGGCATAGGTCTTATATCGAGCAGGCTTATGCTCGAAGGGCCTATTAAAAAAGACAAAGCATCCTTTATGGTGGCCGGCCGAAGATCGTACGGAGATATTTTTGCTCCGCTCGTAAACCCCGATCTCAAGGGAAACCAACTTTTCTTCTACGATGTGAATGCCAAGGTAAATTTTGAGATCGACAGCAAAAACAGAGTATACCTGGCCGGGTACCTTGGGCTTGATAAATTCGTGTTTTCAGAACAGTTTGCAAGCTCCTGGGGTAACAATACCGCTACCCTGCGCTGGAACCACCTTTTCGGCAATCGAATGTTCTCTAATTTCACGGCAGTGTACAGCGACTATACCTACAGCCTTGGAGTGCCCACCGGCGCCAATGCCTTCGACTGGAGGGCAGGCATACGCAACTATACCCTAAAAGCCGATTTCAGCTATTTTCCCAATGTGCGAAACACCATTGATTATGGCGTTGAAGCAATATACTACCGGTTTTCACCCGGAAAGGCAAGAGGTATTGGCGATGAGTCATTCTTTAACGAAATAGCAGTACAGCAAGAGTTTGCCACCGAATTGGCGGTGTACATCAGCAATAAACAAACCATCACTGAGCAGCTCTCCATGCAATATGGCCTTCGCTACAGCTATTTTATGAATGTGGGTGAGCGAGATGTTTTTCTTTATGAAAATGGCAAGCCAACCGGCGATGACGCCATCATCGGTACCCGCAGGTATGAACGCGGTGAGGTGATTGCAGATTATGGTGGGCTAGAACCACGCCTTTCGATAAATTATACACTGGACCCCCGGCATTCCATAAAGCTAGGCTACAACAGAATGAGACAGTATTTGCACCTCGTAAGCAATACCACCGCGGCTACACCCCTTGATATATGGACACCTGCCGGTAAATACGTGAAACCGGCTATCGCAGACCAAATTTCATTAGGGTACTTCCGCAATATGAAGGACAATATGTACGAGCTTTCTGTAGAAGTGTACTACAAGAATTACCAGAACCTGCTCGACTACCGTGATAATGCACAACTACTGCTCAACGATAATCTCGAAACGGAGTTGCTGAGCGGCAAGGGTAGGGCATATGGATTGGAAGTTCAACTCCAAAAAGTCAAAGGACGCTTCACAGGCTGGGTGAGCTATACCCTCGCCCGCACCGAAATACAGGTCGATGAAATAAATCTCGGCAAGTTTTATCCAACCAATTATGATAAAACCCACGATGTATCCGTGGTTGGCCTTTTTAGACTGAATGATAAATGGCAGTTTGGGAGCACTTTCGCTTATATGACCGGCCGACCTATCACTTTTCCCGATTCGCGTTTTGTATTTGAGAATATTGTAGTGCCTGTATACAACAACCGCAACGGGGCCCGCACACCTGCATACCACCGCCTCGACCTTTCAGCTACGGTAGTGAGCCAGAAGAAGGCGGACAAGGTGTTTTTCTTTTTCGACCGACCTGAAAAGTGGGAAAGTTCCTGGACCTTCTCGCTTTACAATGTGTATGCACGACGAAATCCTTACAGCATATTCTTCAGGCAGGATGCTGACAACCCCCAACAAACCGATGCATACCGCCTAAGCATTTTCGGATCAATCATACCGGGCGTTACCTGGAACCTTAATTTCTAATAGCCATGAAAAACACGACATACAAATTTCTCATACTTCTGGCCATTGCGTCCACCTTTACCACAGCCTGCGAAGACAGAATAGAACTCGATTTGCCGAAAGGCGAAACCCTACTGGTAGCACAGGGATGGCTTACCAACGAAGACCGTCCACACCAGTTCAGGCTCAATTATTCACAGCAGTATTTTGACGCGAGCATCCCCCCTGCAGTGAATGACGCCACGGTAATACTCCGCGACAGTGATGGAATAGAATCAGTTCTTGACGAAACTTCACCCGGTATATATACCTATCCGCAGGGCGGCGAAGCGGGTACTGCATATCAGGTAGAAATTACTTTGCCCGATGGAAAGCACTATATGAGCGATTTTGAAGAGCTGGCCGAGCAAGTGGAGATTGTAGATATTCGCTGGCGTATTTCATCACGCGGCCCCAGCACCCTGCTCGATGAAGATCCTGACCAAATTTACGAAGTGGTAATCGACGCTTTTGAGCCTCCGGGAGTGGGCGATTTTTACCGTTGGAGACTCATCGTTAATGGCGTAGAAAAAGACCTTCCTCAAAATCTTACTATTTCATCTGACGAGTTTGTTGACGGCAATCCAATCGTCAATTTCGAGCCATTCTTCGAGCTTTTCTTCCTTGGCGACACAGTTACCGTTATTCAGGAGCGTATAACCAGCGAAGCGTATAACTTTCTGCTGCTTATTCAGTCGCAAACTGCATTTGTAGGAGGGCCGTTTGATACGCCGCCGGCGCCCATATCCGGCAATGTACGCAATCTCGCCGACGAGAAAAGAAATGCACTCGGTTTTATCGGTACTTCAGGCCGAAGTACAGCTACTGTGATTGCAGGGCAATGAATGAAATGCGGAGAAACGGAGCGGCTTAATTTTCGCCGGTTTCATCTTGGCCCATCACGGCATATTGCACCAGGTTGGCGCCCATTTGCAAAGCGAGTTGCCTTAGCTCTTCGGGGTCGCGGTGCACCGAAGGGTCTTCCCAGCCATCGCCAATATCGGCTTCGTGGCTGTAGAAGAGTATCATTCGCCCTTCGTGAAAAATACCGTATCCACGGGGCGGAAGGTCATCATGCTCGTGTATTTTCGGCAGCCCTTTCGGGAAATTGTATTTCTGCCGGTATATCGGGTGGTCAAAGGGCACTTCAGTAAGCTCCTTATCGGGAAAAAGCTGTTTGATTTGCGGGAGGATAAAAGGATCCATTCCGTAGTTGTCGTCGATGTGCAAAAATCCACCGCCAAGAAGGTAAGCCCTGAGATTGTCGCGGTCGCTTGCATTGAATACCACATTGCCATGCCCGGTCATGTGCACAAATGGGTAATTGAAAATGGCGGGACTTCCCACATCTACAAATTGGGTTTCGCCGATGTTCATTCCAAGATTTTTACGGCAATACTCCGCCAGGTTGGGCACTGATGTTGGATTTGCGTACCAATCGCCCCCGCCGCGGTACTGCATTACAGCGAGTGAAAACGACGCCGCCTGTTGGGCATTTGCCGAAAGGTAGAGCGCAAAGGAGATGGCCAAAACAAGAATTCGCATGGGGAAAGTTATCTGTAAATACCGGTAAGCAATGATACGCAAAAAATGCCTGCTGTTTCGGTGCGCAGGCGGTTGGGACCCAATTCGCAACCTTCAAATCCTGCCTCATATCCTGATTTAATTTCAGCAGGTGTGAAATCGCCTTCGGGGCCAATAAGGATGGTTGCAGATTCAGGTGGCTTTGAAGGAAGGCATTGCCGCAACGGTTTTCGCGAAAAATTGCTGTCGCAGTGGGCTATTATTTTCAATCCTTTTGTGTCGATTATAAGGTCATTGAAATTGGTGGGCAGATCGAGTTGTGGCATCCATGCGCGGTTGCTTTGTTTTGTGGCCGAGCGTATCAATCGGTGCATCCTTTCGGCGTTGAGCTTTGGGCGTTCCGTGCGGTGGGTGAGGAGGGGTATGATGGTGTCAGCACCCATTTCAGTTGCCTTCTCTACAAACCACTCAAGGCGCGAAGCATTTTTTAATGGCGCTATAGCAATGGAAATGGCAGGGTGTGCAGCGGGAATATCACTTTCTGTAAGTGTAGTAAGCAATAAATTTTTCTTTCCCTGATCAGCTATCGTGCATTCGAATATCTGTCCGCGGCCATTTCCCACCAGAATGTGGTCATTGACGCCCAGTCGCAGAGCGCGGGTGGCATGGTGGCTTTCTTCTTCGCAAAGCAGACCGGTAGCGGGAATAAATTCAGTGTCGAGAAAATAATGCACGGGTAAAGGTAGGGAGGAGTTTTTTGTTTCGGGGTATTTTTTGTTTTTGATTATGGTTGTTTGGAGTAACACAATCTCATTACTTGTCAAGCTATTTCATGAAAGCACACGAAGCCTAAAAACCAATAACTAACAACTTAAAACCACCACCAAAGGCCCCTGTCAGGGCATTGACCCAACCCTCACTTCCCCATATTCTTCCAGTCGGGTGTAACGTACTTCACCGCCTTTTTAGGTTTGGCCATTGGGAAGAAGTAGCGCAGGTCGGCGCTGAGGTAGGTGCCGTCGAGTGGCCCTCTTTGGCGGTAAGCCGGAGGTATGCCCTCGCGGAAGTAGTTGGCTTCGGTTATCATAATATCATTCAGCATTTGATTGAAGGTAAATCCTAAATAGAAAAACCCATCCTTTTCGGTGCGGTACTCTACACCTACATTGCCCAATACCGAACCGCGCATCCATGCCAGTTTAAATGCCTTAATATTGTATATCTGCTCTATTGAAATCACATCGCTTGCAAAAAAGTTGGCACCAAAGCCCAACGCTACATTCATATATATCCTGTTGGCCATGCGGATATATATAAGTCCTTTAATAGGTATTTCATAAGCTACCACACGAAAACTTGTTTCATCTCTGAAGTCGGTAGTGAGGTCTTCAATCCTGAAATTGTATCTACGGCGGGTGAAGTAAAGCCCTGATTCTACATTGAGTAGTTTGGTAAGCTTCACGCGAATAACCCCGCCAAAGCCCATACCACCAGAATAATTGTATACGCCCCGAAAATTATTTCCGGGATCAATTAACACCACAGAATCTATATTGAAAATGGACGTGCTCAGCAGGGCGCGAAACTCTACCCCCGCAGTAATTTCTACGCCTTGCTCATCTTGGGCATTTGCCGAGAGGCAAAGAAAAAATGAAATACATACTGCTGCAACAAGTTGCTTCATCAGGTGCCAAGCCTGAGCTTTCTACCTACGGTGAGGGTCTCATTTTCGGTGAGACTGTTTATTTCGCAAAGCTTATCAACCGTAGTGCCGTGCTCGCGGGCTATTTTGTAAAGGTAATCACCTTTTTGAACCTGATAAACCGGCACGTTGTTTTTTGGCCCTGCCGGAGCAGGTATAACCACTGCCAGAAATGCTCCGCTTTTTCGCAAATCAATAATTTCGCTTCGAAGGCAATTATGCTTAAAATCGATAATGGCATTGGGTTTTACAGGAACACCCTGAAAACGTACTTCGAAGTGTAGGTGGCTGCCTGTGCTGTTTCCTGAGCTTCCGCCCAGGCCAATTATGTCGCCTGCTTCCACTATCGTACCCGGCTCGCACTTGAAGCGGTGCAGGTGGGCGTAGAGTGTTTCCAGTCCGTTGTAGTGGCGTATTACTACCACACGTCCGTAGCCTTTATAGCTTTTTGCTACACGCACCACACCGGGAAACGCGGCGCGAACAGGATCCCACACTTGAAGGTCAATATCGGTACCATTGTGATTGCGGCCATAGCGCCAGCCAAAATGCGACGTAACGATGCCCGGTGAAGGAATTTGAAAACCGCAGTTTTTTTCATTGTCTACCAACAACAAGGTAAGTACACTGTCAAATTGTGCTAGGTCGTTGCGCTCCGGGTAAGGCACCTGCGTATTCCAGTTTTTGTAGAATGAATTTGCGGGGTAGGGACTTCCGTCGGAAGGCACATAGGCTGCAAATCCAGTAGTTGCGATGTGTGAATTTTCCATGGCAGTCATGTACAAACTCACCGCATTCAGCACAGACTGTGGTACGGATGATAGCTCAAAAATGCTGTCAATTACCTGCCTTAGTTCATCGGTATCGCGCTTAGAGAGGTGAAGGTACACATTGAGCTGATTTACCAGCGATACCGGTACTTTGTCAAGCCGCACCAGCGAGTCAATCATGTGCTCATAATACTGCGATGTATAATGCCGCTCCGGTATAAATCGCGTGTGGGCATTGTATACCACTACGGCGGTGGCTGTATCGCGTATTGCGGGATTGCCAGTGCCCGGGCCGCCGGCTATGGCAGTTGCTGAAACCAGCATTAAAACGGCCGAGAGAATTGATAAACGCATGATGCAATTAGTTTAGGGTATAAACTTTTACTCTAGCAGTACCAATTTGTTGCCTATTTTTTCAAAAACCAACCCGCAAGTGCAAGGGCAATAACCAGCAAGGTAATTATAAGCACCACATTGCGCATTGGTTTATCGCTCAAGAAGGGTTTTCTGAACAGGGAATTGGTCTCATCATTGAGTCGCTTCACTTCTGTTTCATATTGAGAGTGAATGCCAAACAGATGGCGCCGTATCAGGTCTTGACTGCCGCCGCGCTCAAAAGGGATATTGTTTTCTGTAAGTAGTTTCTCATAGTGATCGGCAGGCTCTTTGGCATAGAAATAAAATACCAGAAAGCTGCGCTGCTTATGGTGGGTTTCGTAGTTGGTATAGTGTATGGGTTTTCGGCTCATTTATCCACCCATGTGGTTACATATTCTAGTGGCTTGCGGTGGCTCTTGGGCCATTCACCATCGGGGTAACCGAGGTATACAATGCCGAGCATCTTATCATTTTCACCATATCCAAAAGCCTCAGCCGCCTCAGGTAAATACAGAAACTTTGGCGATGACCAGAAAGTCCCCAAACCATAGGCCGTAGCTGTAAGCAGCATATTCTGCGCGGCGCATGCCACCGCTTCTATTTCTTCTATTTCGGGTATTGGGAGTTCATTGGTGCGCTCCATGGCCAGTGCTATCAGGGCCGAGGTGCGCCCAATACGTGTTCTCAATCTGGTCAGCTTGCTATCGTTGATTGCCTCAGCACCATTGGCAGCAATAAATAGACGCTCTGCAGTGGCAATAAGCTCCTGCCGGCCTTCTCCGGTATATACCTTAAACCTCCACGGCTGGGTTTTGCCGTGGGTGGGCGCCCAAGTGGCATTTACGAGTATATGTTGTATCATGTCGCGCTGCACTTCCCTTTCGGTAAATTGCTCAGGAAAAATAGTTCGACGGTTGCGTATTACTTCGGTGATTTCGCTCAGATCGTACTTCATGTTTTTATATAAGGGTGCAAAGGTAGACTTTCGCCAAATGTTGTTTGTGCTTTCAACCACATTTTAACCCGCGCAGATTTTTCCTGAAAGGTGTACATTCGGCTTTCAAATAATTAAATGATAACACCACAAAAAGCGTTCAGGTTTCTGCTGTGCTTATTTTTACTTTCTACAGCTTTCGCCAATTGGAGCCATGCGCAGACCGATAGCACCATGCTCAATACAATATATTTCGAAGCTCTTGAGAATGGCCATGCCTACGAGAATCTGCGCAGTCTTTGTAAGGATGTAGGTCATAGACTTAGTGGCTCTGAAGGTGCCCGCAAGGCGGTAATTTGGTCAGAAGTGCTGATGAATACCTACGGTTTCGACAAGGTTTGGACCCAACCCATGATGGTGCCGCATTGGGAGCGGGGTGCACCTGAGCGTGTTGCCATTGCCGGAAAAGACTCCACCCTTGATGCACTTGCTCTCGGCGGCAGTGTGGGTAGCAATGGGATGACAGAAGCGCAGGTTGAGGAGTTTCGCACCATGCAGGCGCTCAGAGATGCTCCTGAAGGTTCACTTTCGGGAAAAATCGTTTTCCTTAATCAAGCTATGAATGCCAAGGTGATTGATGCATTCAACGCCTACGGAACTTGCGCAGGTGGCCGTGTTTGGGGCCCTTCGGAGGCAGCGCGAAAAGGCGCTATTGGATTCGTGATGCGCTCTGCAGGAATGCGGGCCGATGATTTTCCGCATACAGGGGTGCTGGTATATGCAAATGATACCGACAGCATACCCGCGCTTGCGCTGAGCACCAATGCATCGTTCTATCTTTCGCGACAGCTTGCTGCAAACCCCGGGTTGAAGCTGCAATTGCAAACCAACTGCCGCATGCTGCCTGATGCTCCATCGCACAATGTAATCGCAGAAATAAGCGGCACTGAATTTCCAAATAAGATTTTCACCTTCGGGGGGCACCTCGATAGCTGGGACGTGGGCGAAGGCGCGCACGACGACGGGGCCGGCGTGATACAGGCTCTCGAAGTACTCAGGCTTTTCAAGGTATTGGGAATAAAACCCAAGCATACCCTGCGCTGCGTATTTTTTATGAATGAAGAAAATGGCAGCCGTGGCGCCAAAGCTTACGCGCAAATGTGCAAGGAAAGAGACGAAACCCATCTCGCAGCCATGGAAAGCGACCGGGGTGGCTTCGCTCCTCGCGGGTTTCATATAGATGCCACCCCTATGCACGTGGATTATATGCAACAGTGGCTGCCACTGTTCGAACCTTATCTGGTGCACATTATCAGGCCCGGATACGGCGGGGTAGATATAAATCCGCTGAAGGAATTTGGAACCCCGCTTATTGGCGTGGTACCCGACTCGCAGCGCTACTTCGATGTGCACCATACAGCGAATGATACTTTTGAAACCGTAAATAAACGCGAACTGGAGCTGGGTGCCGCCGGAATGGCCTCGATGGTTTACCTTATTGATAAGTATGGTTTTCCGGAAAAGATTGAGAGGTAGATGGTCTGGTCTTAAATCTCTCACAGCTCAACGCTGATAAATTGCAGCGCTGATGGCATGGCTCAATGTAGTACCTGAGCCACATTGTTTTCAATTGAATTGAAACATGCAATTAATTCTATCTTTGCCGCCCAATATGCGCATCGTAAAGGAAATACCACATCCCAGATTTAAAATCACGGTTTTTTCGTGGAACAATAAATACATCATCAAAATTGAAGATGCGCATTTGGAACAGAGTTATAAAATTGACGAGCAGCAGGTAGAAGGCCTTGCCAATATTGAGAATATGATTTCCACACCTTTTTTACTCACATGTCTTGAGCGATTCAGTAATATGAGCCGCGACTTTAACGAAACCTGGCGGATGCGCCATGTAAAAACCAATAGTAATACCTAGCCATGAAACTAAACGCACTACCGGCATTGATGATCATTGCCTTGGCCGCAGCAGCCGGCTGCAGCAGCCCTGCCACCGATGAAAATGCAACCAATACTACCACGAGTGAAGTTGATACCTTGCCAAGAGCGGGTATTAAAGTAGCTTATATCTATGGCGACTCAATCAATACTAAATATAACTTTCTGATAGATGCGGAAACGGAGCTAACTGAAGAGCGCAACCGCATGGAAGAACGTTTGCGCCGCAAGCTTGAGAACGCTGAAAAGCGCGCCCAGGAACTTCAGCGCTCAGCAGCAACCATGAGCCAATCGCAAATGCAGGATGCGCAACTCGAATTGCAAAGCCTGGAATTAGATATGCAACAGTTTCAGGAAAAACTTGCCGGCGATTTGCGTAAGCGCGAGTTAGAGCTCCAGAAAGAATACCTCGGACGCGTTGACAAATATTTGGATGAATACAACAAGACAGCGGGTTATGATATGATTCTGAATTTCCAGTTTGGCGGTAACCTACTTTGGATAAAGCGCTCATTCGATATTACTGAACTGGTAATTAAAGGTCTGAATGATGAATACGCCACAGAACTGAGCGAAGCAGCCGACGAATCGTCGAAGTCCAAGAAGTAAATTATGTACCATATAGCCGCTCAGAAGAAGCGGGAAAACATAGCTGAGTACCTTATTTTCATGTGGCAAATGGAAGATTTGCTGCGCGGTGTTGACTTTGATGTAGAGAAACTCAACAACACCATACTGGCTGCCATTGATGACGATGATAAAAGAGCCAACTCGAAGAAATGGTTTCAGAAACTGGCAATGGAAATGCGCAGCGATAAAGCGGAAGTAAGCGGACACCACCGCGAAACTTACGAAGTACTTTCTGAATTGCATCTATTGCAGAATACCATGCTTACAGTGATCAATGATGAGCGCTTCCGCACGTCGTATTTTGCCGCTAAGCCACTGATAGATGAATTCAGACTCAAAGCAGATAAAATCCCGAAAGGCGATGTAGAAACAGCCCTTACAGCTACGTATGGGTTTCTTACGCTTCGCCTTGCCGGCAAAAAAATTAGCGAAGAAACCAGTGCCGCGGTGCGCATTATTACAGAGTATCTCGCCCAGCTTGCCGCGGCATACCGCGACTTGCACGCGGGCAGATTGCCACTAAATAACTAATAGATCACTGCTGCACCTTTCCGCGACCCCTGCATTACTTCATATACTTAAAATCTTCACCTGCCTTGATGGTGAGCAAGCTCTCATAAATCAGCTTGATTACGTTTTCCACATCGTCCTTATGCACCATCTCCACAGTAGTATGCATATAGCGCAGCGGCAGCGAAATAAGCGCTGAAGCTATACCTGTACCCGAGTATGCAAATGATTCAGTGTCGGTACCGGTGCTGCGGCTCGCAGCGGCCCGTTGAAATGGTATTTTCTTGGCCTGGGCTGTAGCTATAATCTTTTTGAGAAGGTTGTTCTGAACTGCCGGGCCGTAAGTCAATACCGGGCCTTTGCCACTGTGCAAGTCGCCCTGCTCTATTTTATCAATCATCGGGGTTTGCGTATCGTGGCATACGTCAGTTATAATGGCCACATCGGGGTTAATTGCGCGGCTTATCATTTCAGCGCCACGAAGCCCAATTTCTTCCTGCACCGAGTTCACGATATACAATGTAAAGGGAAGTTTCTTCTTGTTTTTATGAAGCAGTCTGGCAACCTCCGCAATCATAAATCCACCCATGCGGTTGTCAAGTGCCCTGCCCAGATAGTAGCGGTCGTTGAGCGTCATGAATTCATCTTCGAATGTAGCCACACAGCCTACGTGTATGCCAAGAGCCTCCACTTCGTCCTTGGTCATGCAGCCGCAGTCCAGAAATATGTTTTTCATGGTTGGTGCTTCATCTTTTCCGGCGGCTGTATTGCGGGTATGTATAGCTGGCCATCCGAATACAGCCCGCACCGGCCCTTTGTCAGTATGTATGATTACCCTTTTGCTTGGAGCTATCATATGGTCGCTGCCGCCGTTTCGGCGCAAATAAATAAAACCTTTGTCAGTGATGTAATGCACAAACCAGCTAATCTCATCAGCGTGGGCCTCGATGGCTACCTTGTATTTTTTACCCGGATTTATCACCGCAGCTACAGAGCCGTATACGTCAGTTTCGTAACCGTCAATATAGGGTTTCAAATAGTCAAGCCATACTTTTTGACCGGCAGTTTCAAATCCGGTTGGCGATGCATTGTTGAGGTATTTTTCAAGGAAGGTGAGCGACGCTGATGTGAGTAGGGTTTTTTCGGCCATTGTTTGAATGTTTTGCCGCCAAAATTAAGTTTTTCCACGCCGTTACTTTCATAAATTGGTTTTTCAGGGGTAGGTTCGCTGCGAATTACTTTTACCTTTCGAAAAACATTTTCTATGAACCTGAAGCACTTCATATTGCTTATTTTGTGCGTAGCTTTCGCCCAATGGGGTTTTGCCCAGGGCGATACGGTACGTGTGGCAATTCCTACCGATACCCTCTCAGCTTCTATGCAGGAAGGGGGCATTTCTGCCAAAGCGCTTACCTTCTACAACAAAGCCATTCGCAACCTCGGTCAGAACCGCGCAGACTCGGCTTTGGCGAGTTTCAATAAAGCCATCGATGCCGAGCCGGCTTTCGCGAAAGCGCTCTACAACCGCGGTGCCATATATCTTCGATTGCAACGCTACGACAAGGCTATAGCTGATTTTGACGCATACATCGCTCTCGCTGACACCGCGCGGAAGGTGCATTTCTACATAGCCCGCGCTCTCCAACTTTCAGGAAATGATACTGATGCCATCACAGCCTATACCAATGCCATAGAGCGCGATGCATTTCTTGAAGAATCATACCTGTACCGCGCTGAATTGTACTACCGTGCCGGCGATCTTATGGAGTGTGAAACCGACTATTCAGCCGCCATTCGCATCAATGCAAAAAATGCACAGGCGTGGCATGACCGAGGTACGGTGCGAAAGCTGCAAAACAGACTGCAACCCGCGGCCGATGATTATAATAAAGCAATAGAACTCGACCCGCGTATGTCAATTGCTTACAGCAACCTCGGTGGGGTGTACCGTAAAATGGAACGACTTGATGATGCCCTGACTGAATACAATCAAGCTGCGAGGCTAGAACCAAAAAATGCGCTGGTAATCAATAACCGCGGATATGTGCTACACTTGCTGGGACAATACGAAAAAGCCGAAGCCGATTTCAGGAAGGCAATAGAACTCGACTCCAAATATGCCTACGCCCATAATAACCTGGCGGGAACACTAATCAAACAGAAACGGTATCAGGATGCTGTGAAAAGTGCCGGTGAAGCCATAAAGCTAAGTCCTGACTACGGTTATGCCTACTTGAACCGTGGCATAGCCCGCGAAATGGTGCGGGATATTCCCGGTGCCTGTGCAGATTGGGAGAAAGCCTCGCAAATGAAAACTCCCGGTGCCGATGCCTACCGTTCAGGACCATGCAAATACTAAGAGACATGAAAAAACTGCTCATTATACTCGCACTTGCATTTGCCGCTCAGGCCACCGCTCAAACTGATACACCTTTCGAAAAGGAGTTTTTTCCAGCGGATAAGGAAGGACTGAAAATAGCCAAAGACAATATAAAAGCCGGCGACAAAATATTCAGTCAAGGAAACAACGCGTATTTTAACCTTGCGCTGCCGTTTTATAAATCTGCACAGGACTTTAACCCAAATAATGCCGAAGTAAATTACAAATTAGGTGTATGCTATCTCTATTCTCCATACAAGCGCAAGAGTATCAGCTATCTGCAAAAGTCTGTTGGGTTCAATCCCAATTATGATACCTATAATATCAATTATCTCCTGGGCCGGGCTTACCACCTCAACGAAGAGTGGGACAAAGCATTGAAAGCCTACCGGCAGCAGCTCGAAGTGCTGCGTTTGCAAAATGGGCAGGAAGAGGAATATAAGGTAATACGCAAGTATCTTGCTGAAGTGGAAAATGGTAAATTACTTTCTCAGAATCCCGAGCGTGCTTGGATTGACAACCTTGGCCCGGCTATAAACACAGCAGCACCTGAATATGCCCCGCTCATATCAACCGACGAAAGCCTGCTTATCATCACCGCCCGCCGTGAGAATACCACAGGCGGTCAGCGTGATGAAATGGACAACCTTCCCAATGAGGATCTCTACTTTAGCCGAAATGTGGGTGGCGAGTGGGCACCGCTTGCCAATATGGGCGAAGGGGTAAACAGCACTGCGCATGATGCCAGCAGTGGGCTTTCGCCTGACGGTAAGACTTTGTTTGTTTTCAAAGGCACCCTGAAAGGCGGGGGCGATATATATGTGTCAAATCTCAATCAGGGTCTATGGTCCAAGCCCAAAACCCTGGGCAAAAATATTAATACTGCAGCGCATGAATCGGCTGCATCGCTTTCATACGATGGTACCTTGCTCTATTTTATTTCTGAGAGAGATGGCGGTATGGGTGGTCGCGACATCTATGTTTCTCAATGGGATGGCAAAAAGGAAGAGTGGGGCGTGGCTCAAAACCTTGGTGGTATTGTAAACTCTCAGTATGACGAAGATGGGGTGTACATTCACCCCGATGGAAAAACGATCTACTTCTCATCAAAAGGCCACAACAGTATGGGGGGCAATGACATTTTTTATTCTGAAATGAAAGAGGGTAAATGGGCGTCGCCAGTGAATATTGGTTACCCCATCAATACCCCCGACGATGATGTATTTTTTGTGGTGGCTGCTGATGGGCGTACAGCTTATTACAGCTCTATCCGCGATGAAGGTTACGGTGAGAAAGATGTTTACCGCATTACATTTCTGGGACCTGAAAAACAACCTGTGCTCAATGTAGAAGAACAATTATTTGCCGGCAGGCCGGAACGCAACATAGAAGTAGCGATACAGCCCGAAGTGAAAATACGCACCAGCAAAATGACCCTGCTCAAGGGCATAGTGCTCGACGATGCCACCGGCGAACCTGTAGAAGCCAAAATAGACCTCATTGACAACCGCACTTCAGGAGTGCTCGCAACCTTCACTACGGAGAAATCAACAGGTGCTTACCTAGTGTCGCTGCCGGCGGGCCGCAATTATGGCATAAATGTGAACGCCGATAAATACCTCTTCAACTCGATGAATTTCGATATTCCCGACACTGCATTCTACCGTGAGTTTTATGCAGTAATACGCCTCAAGCGAATTAAAATTGGCGAGAGTATTGTACTGCGAAACATCTTTTTCGATTACAAAGCTTACACGATAAGGGGCGAATCAGAAGCTGAATTAGCGCGCCTTGGAGCCTTGATCATCGAGAACCCACAGATAAAAGTAGAAATATCGGGCCATACTGATAACGTAGGCGGCGATAAGTACAACCAGGACCTTTCAGAAAACAGGGCTAAAGCCGTGGTAGAATACCTCGTTGGCAAGGGCGTGCCTGCTGATAGGCTTAGCTATAAAGGTTACGGCAAGTCGCAACCTATTGCCACAAACGATACCCCCGAAGGCCGGCAGGAAAACCGACGCACCGAATTTAAAATTATTGAATAACGAGCAGCCTGGCTGAAGTACCTTTTTCGCTACTGATTCGCACTGAATACACTCCGGCAGGCATTCCATTGGTATCAAATTCCATTGTGTGGTTGCCTTGCACCAATTGTCCATTCCAAATTTGCTTTACCGGCCTGCCGAGCTGGTCAATCAACACTGCCTGCAAAACTTGGTTTTCCATAAGGTCAAGGCTTAATGTGGTACTGCCTGTAGATGGATTTGGATAAATATTCCAGTTGCCAAATAGTTGGTAGGAGTTGTCCGTATTTATGGTTGCATCAGTTATCAGGTTGATGTCGTCAACAAATACATTATTTCCGCCATTGCTTCTGAATATTATGCGCATACTGAAATCTAATGTTCGTTCTGAAGGTGGAATATTGTTGATAGTAACAAGCTGCCATTCAGATTCACTTTGCGGCGCAAACGGAGTATCCTGAGGTGGGGCAGTAGGAAGGCTGTTTGAAGATGTAAGTACTTTTTTAAAACTCCATGTTGTACCGCAGTCAGTGCTGGTAAAAACACGCAATTGCTCCAGCCCTGAATTTTCTCTTTTAGCGTAAGCAACCCTCATGGTGATTACAGCAGTATCGGCCGCGCTGAGGTCAAAAGCCCGGCTTCTGATTATATGGTCAACGTCCTGTATGCCATTGTGATTAGGCACCCACAAACTTTTATTGCTGAGAAATCCCGTGTTTTCATTGAGTTGCCAGTTCGTATTGCCGCCGCTTCTGTACCAACCTGCTATTTCTAAGGGTTCGGTAGAAGCTTCAAAATTGTCTTCAAAGGGCACTGCGCCGCCTGGTGTTGAAATTACGGTTATGTAGTTTTCCTGAACAAGGATGTCTTCCATTTCCTGATTTTGAACTACGAGTTTCACCTGATAGCTGCCTGCCACGGGGTACGTAATGGTGGGGTTTATTTCATTGCTCGAGTCGGGTATGCCTCCCTCAAAAGTCCAGAGTAAATTGTCGGTAACATTTACCGAAAGGTTGGTGAAGTTGGCGCTATCACCTTCGCAAAGGAGCCTGGCGCCAGAAGTGAAACCGGCAGTGGGAGCTACTTCGGCCGTGTTAAAGGTGGTATTGCTCCACACGCCGCGCCCAAATGTACCGAGCAGTACCGTACCTGTACTTTGGTGAAATTTAATGTCGCTTACATTCACGTTTGGTAGTCCGTTGTTATAAGCAATCCAGTTGAACTGGCCTGCTTCTTTGTAAAAAACGCCAATGTCTGTACCAATGTAAATACCGTCGTTGCTTTCGGGGCCGTAGCCGATGCAATTCACTGGTATGTTTGGCAGGTTAAAGCTTTGATTTTCCCAGGTTGTGCCGCCGTCAGGTGAGAAGTACACCTTGGCATTTGCAGTATAACCTGAGAAAGTAACCCAAACCCTGTTGGCATCCGCAGGGTCGGTTTTTACACTTGTTATAAATAAGTTGGGAAGACCGCCAGAAATCGTTGACCAGTTTCCTCCTCCGTCGGAAGTTTTATACAGCAATCCGCTTAATGAAGTGTAGATATAATTTGGGTCGGCTTTGGCTACTTCGAGCGTTCGCAAGGTAGCCGTACTCGGCAGGTCGCTTATGCGCACCCAGGGATTATTTCCGGCGCGTTTCCATACATTTTCAAAAGCTGCATACACTATACTTGGGTCAGTTGGGTGTATTTCGAAAGGAGTTACCCATGCACCGGTTTCATCTACACCATCATTGAATGATTCAAAATCATCACCACCATTGGTGCTTTTCTGGAATGAACCACCAGGATAGGCAGAGTAGAGCACATCGTGGTTTGAATAGTCTATCGCTGCCATATTTCCATCGCCGCCGAGCAGGTGCAGATAGTCGCCATTCCATACAAAAATATTCGTTCCGTTGTCTTGAGCGGCGGTTAAAATGCGTGAAGGGTCGGTGGCAGAAACGGCAATTTTATAGAACTGTGATATTTGAAGTCCTGCGCTCCTATCTGTCCACTCTGATACAGTACTATTTGCTCTGAATACGCCGCCATCACTGCCGCAATAAAGTACATTGTTGAAAAATTCAAGGGTATGAATATCTGCATGGGTGTAGCCTATATTACTTGGCCATGCCCAGTGCGAGCGAATACTCCAGGTGTTGCCGCCATTGATTGAAGCCCATACGTTGATGCCTCCAACCAGCACTGCATTGGCATTTACCGGCGATGCAGCAATGGCAAGATCGTACCAACTTTGTCCGCCTTCACCGGAGCCATTCTGGGCCCAGGTGAGTATGTTGGGAGTGTTGCTTCTGAGTTCGAAAGTTACGCCGCCATCTGTGCTTCGGTACAGACCATAGAATCCGCTGTTTGCTTCTGAGCCGGCCACCATATATACGATTTGTGAATTGGCCGGAGTCACGGCTATTTCGAGCCTGTTCACCTCGCTTTGATTAGGTACGCCATCACTCACATTGCTGAAAGAAGTACCTGCATTTTCTGATCTGAATAATCGCCTCCCTGAAGCATAGACGATCTCAGGATTTCCGGGCTGCAATTCTATATCGCGTATTTGTTCTGCAATCGGTCTCACCCAGGTGTCGCCTCCGTTTGTTGTAACGTAGAGTCCGTTGCTGGTACCCACCCAAAGTATGTTGTGGTTGTTGGGGTGCATCACTATCTTGCTGCAACGAATATTTTCTGATACATCGTGCAGCAATCCGGTAGGTTGCCAGGTAGCTCCTCCATCGGTTGTTTTCAGCACACCTATGCTGTAAGTATCAGTAGCATTTCCGTCGCCGGTAGAAATGTATATTTCGTTGCTGTTTGAAGGGTTTATTGCTATTCCCGACACACCTATCGACATGAAATAATCCGTGAGCGGAGTCCACGTGTTTCCGTTGTTATTGCTGCGCCACAAGCCTCCACCGGGTGTGCCTACATAGATTCGCGTACCAATCTGTGGATCAACCGCAATGACGTTTACGCGCCCCAAACCGGGATTCCACGCCTGGCTTAGCCAATAGGTTGGGCCCACAGGTTGCCAGGCAGAATTTGATTTGGCAGGCATTTTTTCCTTGTCTTTCAAAGCCTGCATAAGCGTCTTTCCTGAAGGCCTTTCGCCGGTAGGATATACCCGTGGCTCCATGAAATATTCCCAGCGCTTATATTGCTTATAGCCCTTGCCTCGCTCGTAGATGGCATCGCCCCAATGCTCATTGAAGGCATTTTGAACATCGTAAAAATTGGTGTTTTGGTCATCCATCAAGTTGACCCAAGGTTGTGCAAATGCAACGCCACTCCATATTGAAAAAGCGAGCAGCCAAAACGTTTTTTTCATTTCTAGGCAATAAGAGAGCGCAATTTACCCAATTGTCGTTAGATTCGCTTTTTTAATACCTTTCACTCTGGAATTTCAAAACCTAAAACGGTGGAGCATTTTGAACGTGTAATGACTGCCGACGGGAGCCACTCCCTGTACGTGCCTCACCTTGATGAGCACTACCATTCTCAGCATGGCGCCATACAGGAAAGTATGCACGTATTCATCGATGCCGGCCTCTACCATTTGCCGAAAGGGAAGAATACTGTACGCATTTTCGAAGTGGGCTTTGGCACCGGCCTTAACGCGCTACTCACGGCAGTATACGCTCACTGCTGTATCGAATACACGGGTATAGAGAAGTTTCCGCTTCCTGCAAATGTGATTGACAGCCTGAACTATTGCGCCCGATTAGGCAATGGCAATGGCAAAGAAATATTTGCTGAAATGCATGCCTGTTCCTGGAATGAACACGTACAAATCACCGCTGAATTTGCCCTTACCAAATTGGCTGGCGATATGCATGTGGAGCAGATTGCCCACGATAGTTTTGATTTGTGTTATTTTGATGCCTTCGGCTTTCGCGCCCAGCCCGATATGTGGGTGGATGCTGTTTTTGAAAAATGCTATGACCTGCTTGCTCCCGGAGGTGTACTTACTACTTACGCTGCCAAAGGGGATGTGCGCCGTTCAATGCTGGCAATGGGTTTTCTGGTCGAGAAATTACCCGGCCCCCCAGGTAAGCGTGAAATGATGCGCGCTACCAAACCTTTCGGTAAATGAGCTTTCCATTTAATGTGCGTGTATATGGCGCTTTAATTCACCAAGGTTACATTTTGCTGAGCGATGAGGTGTATAAAGGCGTAGCTTTTACAAAACTGCCCGGCGGCGGGCTCGAATTTGGTGAAAGCCTGCGCAATGCGTTAAAGCGCGAATTTCTTGAAGAAACCGGGGTTGAAGTTCAGGTACATGATCACATCTATACCACTGATTTTTTTCAGCCTTCGGCATTTGATAAATCGCATCAGGTTATTTCAATATACTACCGGGTGAAGTTTGGTACTGCACCAGATCATTTACCGCACCTGAATGCTGTGCTTGACGATCAGGTATTGCGTTGGAAAAAACAGGCAGAATTAAGCACCAATGATTTTACATTTCCTATTGATAAACATGTGGCAGGCATGCTCAAAAGCCTGCAGTAATTCATGCTGATAGAAACCTCCTGCCGGCATAGTTACTCACCCGCTCGAAAAATTTCTGCGGTGTAAGCGTTCGCCAGTTGGTTTCATTGAGCTGTCCGCCGAGTAGAAAGTAGCTGTCTACATTTGCGCGCTCAAACTCCTCTATCACATGCTCGGGGAAATTGACCAGAGCTATCCAGCCGTCATCGTCGCTTACATCTTCAAACCACTCTTCATAATAGCAATCGTCAGAGTAGTGAAAATTTAACACGTTTTCGCCGATTATGATGAATTTATTGATTCCGTTTTCGATCATTGCATCAGCTATATCGCGCTTCATGAACATGATATCGTTGTGAAGGCAATCGTTCCACTCCCCGAGCAGTTCTATTACAGCGTAGCCTCTTATGTAATCAGCAAAAAGAATTTTCATGAAAAGGGTGGGAGTGCCAAACTCATCCCATTGCGGGTGTATGTAGTGATTGTACAGCACATTGGTGAATTCGAATTCGCTGTATTCCCTTCCGTAAAAAGGCGATCTTGGATCTTCTTCTGCGGTATAGTATTGCCGCCAGTTAAAGTATGGTTCAAGGTTGTGCATGCAATCAGTGCGGTTTTTCTTGCGACTTATATTTATCAACGGCGTTTCGCACGCTGCCGTGTGCCTGCAATAATTCGTTGGCTTGAGGGTATGCTATACCAAGCTCATCCATTACCATTCGGGTGCCGCGGTCAATCAGTTTGTTGTTGCTGAGTTGCATATCAACCATGCGGTTTCCTTTTACGCGCCCAAGGCGAATCATCAGAGAGGTAGAGATCATATTGAGCACCATTTTCTGGGCAGTTCCTGATTTCATTCTTGTGCTGCCGGTTACATATTCAGGGCCTACATTTACCTCTACTGGAAATGTTGCTGCCTTTGCCACAGCGCTGCCGGGATTGCATGTAATACAGCCTGTAAGCACACCTGCTTCATTTGCTTTGCGAAGCGCGCCAAGTACATATGGGGTTCCACCCGAAGCGGCAATACCAATGAGCGAATCGTCGGCTCCGATCGTATGCTGCTGCAGGTCGGCCCAGCCTTGTTCCTGGTCATCTTCAGCAAACTCAACCGCTTTGCGTATTGCTTCATCTCCACCGGCAATGATACCCACCACAAGGCCATGGGGAACTCCAAATGTGGGCGGGCATTCAGATGCATCTACAATTCCTAGCCTGCCGCTGGTACCTGCGCCGGTGTAGAAGAGTCTTCCGCCACGCTGCATTCGGGGCAGCATGGCTTCCACGAGTTGCTCAATGGCCGGTATGCATTGCTTTACGGCAAATGCTACTTTGGCATCTTCGGTATTGATGTCGGTGAGAATTTCCTTTACTGACTTATCTTCGAGATGGTCGTAAAGGGATGTTTTTTCGGTAATTTTTTGCACGGGCTCAAAGTTAGTAAGAAAGCTGTTTAGAGTATGTGATGATAGTATAAATCACAAAAAAACCCCCGCCGGAGTGGGGCGGGGGTAGTTATTCTAAAGATACCGTTGATTAGTTCAGCATTACTTTTTTAGTAATTCGGTGATCGTCAAATATTATGGAGAGCATATACACCCCATCGTTAAAGTTGCCTCTTTCCAGGCGCAGTTCATTGGCATTTACAATTTGCTGCGATACAAGCCTTCCGGTGATATCGTAGAGCTCTACTCGGCGAATGACAAACTCATTATTGCGGATGGTAAGTGCATCGCTGCTAGGGTTTGGGAATATACTCGTGGTGTTTTCAATTTTTGGGTTGTTGGTATTTACAGGACCACAGTTTACACCTGCCAAACCAAGCGCACACATAATGCGTGGATTCACATACCCCTGGATGGTGTCGATATAAGCCTTTCCTTTGGCCACGCTCATGCCGGGATTACCGGCAAGACCCTGGGCATTCAAAAGATCTGCATTATAAGCATTAGCACCTGATAGACCCAGCGCAGTATTGGTAGCGGCAACTACAGCCTGTAGCGTTGGGAAATCCCACCATGTCCATGGATCACTCTCATTGGTAAATCTGTTTCCATTAAGGGTATTGATCGGGCGCACCACTGGAAAGAGACCCTCAGGGGCTGAAGCTACTGTAATGGTAGGCTGGGCAGGTAGAATATACTCATAGGTAACACCGTACGTAGCACGCGCTCTGTCGGTAAAAGGATCACCTGAAGGGAAATTTACAAATGAATAATTATTGCCAAGGGCAACAGCTTGCTGCATAAATACATTGGCACCCGAAACATCTACCACATTTTCGTTGGTGGTTGGCACTACTACAGTTCCGTCACCAAAGGGAGCAAATGGATCGCGCACGCAGTGAAGAGCTAGCATAGGCGCTTCACCGCCGTTGAGCCATGAAATATCAGCAAGTGCACCACCTGCGTTGATCGCCATACTTATATTTCTTGGTATACCTGCTTGTTGAAGTGGGTCGGGAAGACGGAGTGCACCAGGTCCACCATCAATATTTCCGTCGCGGGCTTCAAGTACGTAGGGAAAACCATCTAGGCCAACGAACTTAGGGAGGCCCGCGATTTCCGTAACATAGTTGTCAAGGGTATTATATGCCTGAGCTACATAACCTCCTGATCCTTGGCCAAAAAGAACGATTTTACCAGGGTCAATTCCAAATGGATTGCCTTGGGTAGCGTGTGAAGCTCTCATAAAGCGCACCGCAGATTGTGTATCATGAAGTGCGCGGTATACCGCTTGCAGAAGGGTTCCACGGCGTACATCAGCATCTGTTGAAATAGGGTTCCAGCCAAGTCGGTATGATACCGCAGCTACTGTATATCCGCTCTTCGCCCATTTTTTGCAAAGGTTTACAACTACACTGTCGGCACGGCTGCCGGTTATCCCTCCATTGATGATTGGCGGAAGGAAGTTTCCAGTGTGGAGGTAAAGAATTACAGGACGGTTGGTTTCAGTATCACCTGCAGGGGTGTAGACATCCATTCTCAAAGGAAAAAGTTTCAACACCGTTGGATCCTGACCGGGAGTTCCGTTGCTCACAAAGTATTTAAGAGGAACTGTCTCGCCGGCGTTTATAAGGGCCAACACCGCAAGAAAATCAGCCTGATACGCGGCAGGGTTTGAAAAATTAGTGCGAAGTGCATCTACATTAAATCCGAAAGAGACGGCAGGTTGAATGTTTACATTGGTAAAAACCTCTTCGAGGTAGCGTGTTTGTGCTGTGGCAGTGAAAACCGTTCCGAGCAGGAGAGCCAAGCCAGCTAAGCGTAGAATTTGTTTCATAATTGCTTGTTTTGTTGGTGTGGTGAAAAGGGTTTATTTATTTGTCGAAGGTAAAGAAATTAACGATTCAGCCATTCATATACAATGGAGAAATAAGCCATGCGACCTACTATCGGACCCCCGTAGGCAGTGAATACTTTGTTGTTTGTTATATTGGATGCACCCATCTTTATGGTGGTATTTATTTTTTTGAAACTGCTGAATACGGCTGCATCAATCATGTAATAGCTTGGTACAAAACCAGTAAACTGTGGGCTTCCTTCAAAGATGAAGCCTTCAATCCATCGGTAGTTTGCTCCAAAACCCCAGCTTTTTAAGGTGAATAATCCGAAGTCGGTTCTCAGGTCTCTGGTGTTTACACCTACATTAAACTTGTGTTCAGGTGTATTAAAGGCAGGTATTATAGGATCATCCTCGCCACTTACCAGTTTATTCCATGAATAGTTGGTTGTTATGGCGTAGTTTTTCATAAAGTAGTAATTCACCCCAATTTGTACACCTTGTGTAGTAATATCTTCCGTGGCATTGGCAGCAAGGCGGAGCGCCCTGAAGTTTGGTGGAGGTAGCGGCAAATTTGGCGTGTATGGAATATCAAGGCCAATATTGAAACCGATGAAATCCTTGTAAATGCTATAATAGTAACCTGCATCTATGTAGAATTTATTCGAGATGGTGGTTCGGTAACCCAATTCAAAAGTGCGCACCCTCTCAGGCCTTATCGGTGCTACATCGTAAAATTCGAGCAGGTTCCAGGCGAAACTTGCCCCTGCATTTCGGGCCGCGGTAAATGACGAAATGGTAGCAAGTGAATCAAATCCGTTTAGATTTCCTATCAGGATTGCCCTACCTATATCGTAGTAAAGAAATTGATCTGCAAGGGTTGGGTTTCGCACAGCCGCAGAAACACCACCGCGTATAATTGAATTTTCGTTTAGCACATATACAAGTGATGCCGCAGGTGAAAATACGGCATCGAAATTCTGGTTTTTATCCATCCTTAAAGTAGCCTTGAAGGTGAGCCTATCGTCTATGAATTTATTCTCATAGCCTGCATACACTCCATATTCACTGTTGGTAATCTTTCTATAGGATGAATCTGTTTTTACCGTTCTGAAGGTTGATTCATTGGTAATAGGATCAATATCTTCTATGCGCACTCTTGTAAATGTAAGTGTGTCTTCAAAGATGGTGCCTCTGGAGTCAGGCCTGTATAACCTGCCGTTTGCACCTACAATAAATTTTCCAAATCTTGTGTCTTCAATATATTCGCCCTGAGCGTGGTACAAGGCTGATTTATCATAAAAACGCGACCCGTTTTCGGTAAAAAGTCTGCTGGTTACAGAATTGAAAAGCGAATCGAACCGCTGGGTGCCCGGTTGGAAAAAGGGTAAATTTCCGCTGAGGGCAGTATTTTCGGTAAGGGCGCGTACGAAGGCATTGTATTCAGTCATGGCATTGGGATTGCCCTGAGCCCATGCGTTTTGGGCGTTGGCCACTGAAGTGCGCCATGCTCTGTTGGCTGCAGCAAAAGCATCAAAATCTATTTGTCCGTTTATTATAAAATCTATTGGGTTGGGTTGGGTTGAGCTAAAATCACTCAACTGTGGCATACCTTGTTCATAAAGCTGCTGGGCATTTCCTTGATAAAAATCACCATAGTCTTTGTAGAAGTTCGACTCTGACTTTGCAAGGTCGGACATGATGTTGGCAGTAAGTACGGCATCATAGCTGTTGCCTGCATCCTCATGTGTGCTGTAGGCCCTGAAAAAGAATTTGTCCTGCTTCTTCAACTCAATCTTATTTTGGTAAAACTGAATGTCGCGCAGGCTTATTCTGTTGTCGCCCTGATAGATGGTGGTGCCGTTGCCGTAGTTAAAACTGTAATTTAATATCAGGTCTTCTTTGAGTTTGTAGAAGAGCCCAAGGTTTGCCTTCGTATTTCGGGTGTCATAGTCGGCAATATCTTCTTCGCGATAGCCGGTGCGGAATACTTCCGTGAGTCCTGGTTTGTTAGCATCGCCGTTGAAGTCATTTCCCCCTATGGTTACTTCATCGCCATACACGTTTACTGCATCGAATCCTGAGAAATTGCTCGCTGGCACAGTGCTTCCATCCACAGGATTATAGTTGGTGGCTTCCCAGTCTTGGGCGGTGAGGTAGAAGAGGTTTAATTTGTAGCCGAAACGTTTTTCTCCTTTTTTGTTTTCCAAAGTTTCGGCCCAGCGCACAGCTCCTTCAAACAGGCTGCGCTCGCCTACCTTCATGGATACTGAGAGTCCGGGAAAAAGATAGGGGTCCTTGGTGCGCATATCAATTACGCCATTAAATGCCCCAGGGCCATAATACGCTGAGCTGGCGCCGGCAATGATTTCTACATTCTGTACGTCGAGGTCAGAGGCTCCCAGAAAGTTGCCCAATGAGAAATTAAGCCCCGGCGATTGGTTGTCAATACCATCAATAAGCTGCAATGAGCGCACGGGCGATGTAGAATTAAAACCTCTGGTATTGATTATTTTAAATCCAAGACTGGCTGAAATAACGTCTACACCTTTCAGGTTGCCAAGGCTTTCGTAAAAATTGCCGCTTGGTGCTTCTTTAATGGCAATAAGGTCCATAGACTCAACAGTGAGCGGTGCCTGCTTTGATTTTTCGCTGATGCGGCTGCCTACTACTTCTACCTCATTGATCAATACTCTGTCTGTACCTAGTTTCACTTTCACCCTGTCGGTGAAATTCAGAACGGTCACTTCCTTGTCCACGTAGCCAATGTATTTTATGACCAGCGTAATTGGCGGATTTTGATTTACTTGAAGTTCAAAATTTCCATTCAAATCGGTTGTGGTGCCTATGGTGGTTCCTTTAATTACAACGGCTGTGCCTATGAGTGTTTCGCCGGTATCATCGTCGCTTACGTTACCACGTATGGTACCTTGGGCCAAGATCGTATTTGCAGAAAGGCAAAATAGCAGGCAAAAAGTGTATTTAATTGCGGAGATAATCGTATTCATCGGCTATAGGTGAGGTTTACTTCGAACACCATCACAGTGCCAAATTAAAGAATTATGCAGGCACATCTGCAATATGCACGAAACATTTGCACAACATTTTCTTCACATACTTTGAAAGCAACAGGAAGTGAATTCCTCGCAACACAACCTGATCAGTGATAGATCGGGGGGTATTTTTGCGGATCGGCTTCGTGCATTATAGCGTATGCAGCTTCCACCATATCGCTTACTGAAGGCTTTGAGAAGTAGTCGCCATCGCTGCCATACGCAGGCCGGTGGTCTTTTGCGGTAAGCGTCACGGGTTTGCTATCGAGCAACTCATACCCGTTTTGCTCATTCACAATTTTGTCGAGTATGTAGGCCGCGGCTCCGCCCGAAACATCTTCATCAACAATAAGAAGTCTCGACGTTTTTTCGAGGCTTTCGGCTATCATATGGCCTTTGTCGAATGGAATGAGCGTGCGTGCATCTATGAGTTCTGCACTTATGTGAAAGGCTTTCAATTCATGCGCTGCCAGCTCCGCAAGATTGCATGTAGAGCCGTACGATACTATGGTAATATCTGTTCCTTCGGTCACTATTTCAGGTATACCTAAGGGTATGGTAAATTCCGCAAGGTTGGTAGGGAGCGCTTCTTTGCTGCGGTATCCATTCAGTGGTTCTATAACCAATGCCGGATCGTCGCTTTTGATCAGGGTATTATAAAAGCCTGCAGCGGTTACCATATTTCGTGGAACGCAAACATAAATACCACGCAAAGCGCTGATGATGGCACCCATGGGCGAACCTGAATGCCATACCCCTTCGAGCCTGTGTCCACGGGTACTTATTATAAGTGGTGCTTTTTGACCTCCGCGTGTGCGGTAGTGCACCGTTGCAAGGTCGTCGCTCATTATCTGCAATGCGTAGAGCAGGTAATCAAGGTATTGTATCTCGGCAATAGGACGAAGACCACGCATGGCCATGCCAATTCCCTGACCCACAATGGTGGCTTCGCGAATCCCGGTATCGCTCACTCTCAGCTCTCCGAAGCGCTCTTGCATGCCTTCCATGCTTTGGTTTACACCACCTATCTTTCCTACGTCTTCGCCGAAGGTGAGTATTTCAGGATGCTTTTCAAAAAGGGCTGCAAAATTGTCTCTCAGCACCACGCGGCCATCCACTTTGGTGGCACTTTCGTCAAATGTGGGTGGCACTTCGGGTACAAGCAATGCTGAACGGCTGCCTTCAGAGTAAAGGTGTGAGCTGTATCGCTCAAAATTTTGATCCATCTGCACTTTTATCCAGCTTTGAAGGGCATTTCTTTCAGGCGTCTGGATATGGCGTGTGATCCAGAGTGCCTTGCGCGCTCCATCAAGTAAATCGCGGCGTATCGGTTCGGTCGTTTTAGTGAGCGTATCTCTCAATGCAAGTACTTCATTTCCGGAAGGCAAAGCACTTCCAAAGGTATTGAGCACCTGCAAAAGCGAATTCGTATCGGTATCAATATCTGCTCTTAAGTCGTTCCAGGCTTCTTTTTGTGCTATGCGCACATCCTTTTTGGCCTGCGCTTCTATGGCATCAAGTTCTTCGGCTGTATATAGTTCGTGTTCTATTATCCAGGAGCGCATTTTTGTAATGCAATCAAATTCCTTGGCCCACTCTAGCCGTTCCTTCGTCTTGTACCGCTCGTGCGAACCGCTGGTAGAATGGCCCTGGGGTTGGGTCATTTCTTCCACGTGTATCAATACGGGTACATGTTCTTCTCGGGCTATTTTTACGCCATGCTCATACGCGCTCACAAGGCCGGGATAGTCCCATCCTTTTACCCTTATTACTTCATAGCCGGGATGTTCAGCATCGCGCTGCAATCCTTTAAGAAGTTCTGAAATACTGCTTTTGGTGGTTTGGTACTTTTTGGGAACCGATATGCCGTAGCCGTCATCCCATACTGACATTACCATTGGCACCTGAAGAACTCCGGCAGCATTGATCGTTTCAAAGAAGAGACCTTCACTTGTGCTGGCATCGCCTATGGTTCCAAAGGCCACTTCATTGCCGTTATTGCTGAAAGTCTTAAAACTCTCGGGCAGGTTGGGGTGGTTACGATATACTTTTGAAGCTTGCGCCAAGCCGAGCAATCGTGGCATTTGGCTGGCGGTAGGCGAAATATCGGCCGAAGAATTTTTTTGTTTGGTGAGCTGCTTCCAACTGCCGTCGGGGTTTAAATTGCGGGTTGAGAAATGTCCACCCATTTGCCTGCCGGCACTCGAAGGTTCATTTTCGATTTCAGGGTGCGCATAAAGAGCCGCAAAAGTTTGCTTAACAGTAAGCTGGCCAATGGCCATCATAAAAGTTTGGTCGCGGTAATATCCTGATCTGAAATCACCATCCTGAAACTGCTTTGCCATCGCAATCTGCGCCACCTCCTTGCCATCACCGAAGATGCCGAATTTGGCCTTGCCGGTGAGTACTTCCTTTCGGCCTAATAGCGATGCTTCTCGGCTTTCGCAAGCTAGTTTATAATCAGCGAGTACAGTGTCGAGAAATATCTTTTCGCGGAGGCTTTTGTCTTCCTTGGTTTTTTGCATATTAGGTAGGGTTGGCATGGCAAAGATAGGGATTCAGGTTATTCCACCGTACAAAGGCAGTTGTGGTATGTAAGTAGGTTGCGCTTAAATCCTGATTTCTATGGCAAAAAAAATCCCGGCCTGTTGCGAAGAGCCGGGATTTTCTGTTGCGAATGAAAAATTGTCAGTAGCCTATTTTGGCCATTGGCACAAAGTTGGGCAGGCTGTAGCTTGTCTGTTTTGAAGGTTGGTCAGAGTTATTTTGCTCTTCTTTGGCAGTAGCCGCGTTCGTGGCTAAATAGATCATAAAGCCGGCGGCTATTATTATGCTTAGTGAGATGAGCGTGGCAATTCGGAGTACTTTGGTTTTCATGTTGGTTTGGTTTGGCAGGCCGCGCCGCAGGCGCGGCCCATTTATGTTTGGTTTGTTGTGGTGTTTAGTATTCGGTTGTTTCGTTTGTATTGTCAGGGCACTGGACACATTCAAGGCCCTTCTCTGTCATGGTCCAGGTTTTATTCACCATATCACGGTCAAAGGTGTTGCTTACATTGGGTACATCGCTCAATATGGATTCGGCATTTTCTGTAAACCTTACTTTTTTGCCCACAGGCACGTAAAGCGTATAGTGAACTTCCTGATTTCTTATTTTGCTCCCTTTGCGCAAAGCGTAATATGGGAAAATGAACAGACTGTCGTTCTTGTTTATTTCATTAGTTTCTATTGCCTTCGCATAGCTGATGGCTTCTTTTTGGCTTGAGCCTTTCGACCCGCGCTCAATCTCAAGTTTATATAGACTGTCGGTTTGATTCATTGCTACCGTGAAGTTATTTCTCCCGAGGTACACTATATCAGTCGAATCTATTCCCGGAAATGTTACATCATCGCGATAAAAAAATCGTCCATCGCTAAAACTCGATCTGAATTTGTACTCGGGGCCATTGGCAGGCGTTGCTCCTACTACAAGCACGTTGCCTTGGGGTTGCACCAGGGGCAAAGACTCTGTGTAGCTCGATTCAATTTTAAACCCTGAGTAAAGTTTCACGGAAGTGCTCGCCACTGCAAAAATACCCACGAACCATAACGTGGTAAGTATTACGCTTGTATAACCGGGAAGCCTTTTGTAGTTGAATAACATTCTGCCTCCAGCGAACAGCATCGCTATCAGAGGAATTAATGTAATAAGTGCAACGCCCGCCAAAAATATATTGAGCTGTACACCACTATCAAAAACCGAACTCATGATACCTCGAAGTTCATTCTGCATATAAATACCATCTTGCCAATTGCTCAGCCCGAAATGAAAGCCAAACAGGGCGGTGATGATGGCAACAATTGCAATGATAGCTACGAAGAAAAACACTGCTCCTATAAGCTTCACCAATACAGCGAAGATGTTTGTAAGAACTTTTGCCAGGAAGTTTGCAACATCGCCAATGAAATCTCCAATACGCTCGCCGAGGCTCTTTATGCGCTCTTCGTTAATATTGTTTTTTTTTCCAAAATCTTTGATGTCTTCCTTCACATCGTCAAAAGATTCACCCACTTTTCGGGAAATATTTTCCACCGTTACCGGCTCTCCTTTCATTTGTAGTTTTTCTGCAGTTGTCCTGGCTTTGGGAATAACAATGGCCAAAATAATATAGATAAGTAGGCCACTGCCAAAGAATATAAAAGCGACAGCAAAAATCAACCGGAGTATTATCGGATCCCAGCCCATGTAGGCACTCAATCCGCCGCATACACCGGCAACAACTTTATTGTCTGGATCGCGGAAAACCCGCCTGCCTTGTTTTGCTCTTTCATTGCTTCGAGGGCCTGCGTTTTCTTCCTGCTCCCCGGCAAATTCTTCTGGTTTGCCCATTACCGATATTATATGGGCTACATCGGCACTGGTTACTACCTGCTTTTGTTCAGTTAGCCTTTCCAGAAATAGTTCGGCAATGCGCAGTTCTATGTCTGAAATGATTTCGTCCGTGCTGTCATTCCCTTCAAAGTAGGAACGTATTGCCGCAAGGTAGCGGTTCAGTTTGTCGTAAGCGCCTTCTTCGATGTTGAATACGCGGCCGCCTATATTTACACTTATGGTCTTATTCATGGCTTCAGTTCTTGATTGTTTGGTTCACTGCTATTACAAGTTCGTCCCATGTGGCGAGTAGCTCATTGAGAAATTCATTGCCTATTGGCGTTAGTTTGTAGTACTTTCTGGGTGGTCCTGATTTCGATTCTTCCCAGTGGTAATCAAGAATGCCTGCATTCTTAAGGCGGGTAAGCAGGGGGTAGAGCGTTCCTTCTACCACTATGAGTTTTGCTTCCTTCAACGCGTCAATTATTTCAGAAGGATACATCTCCTTGTTTTTTAGCAATTGAAGTATGCAAAACTCCAAAACCCCTTTTCGCATTTGCGCCTTGGTATTTTCTATGTTCATGGGTTGTTGGTTTTACTTTCTTGTATGGCACAAATCTATAGCTAATTTTAGTACTATGCAATACCATGTACTAATTTTATTTATAGTATTGTATGGTTGGTGAATATGTTGGATAAGCGGGGTTTGAGAATTATAGGGAACTGTACTTTTCGAACCATCATAGGCATTGCGGTGTGTTCTTGCCTTCAAATTTTGTTTCTGCTATTGTACAATCCGTGTTATTGCAACCTTATTTACTTCTATGGGGTATACAGTTGCGAAACCATTTCTTAATTTTTTATCATGAAACGAATTGCAGTAATAATTGCCCTAATTGGTTTTGCAGCCTTTGCATCATCATGCAGTGGTGGCGCCAAATCTTGCGCGGCATATGCCAAAAGCGATACTGACAACCGTCCTTCATATACTGAAGTGCAGTAAAGATTGAAGTGCGGGGTTGATTTGTATCTTCGCCTCCGTGCAAAACACAATACTTGTAACTGGAGCTGCAGGATTTATAGGGTCACATTTGACCCTTTTTCTGTTGGATAAAGGCCACAAGGTAATCGGTATTGATAATTTTGATCCTTTTTATCCGCGGTCCATTAAGGAGCATAATCTCGCTTTGTTTCTCAAGCATCCCAACTTTAGTTTTTTTGAATCGGATATCAGGTTCTATTCTGAATTGGCTGTAATTCCGACATTCGGCACCGTGGTGCACCTTGCGGCAAAAGCCGGTGTACGCCCATCTATCGAAGCGCCGCAGGATTATATCGATACCAATATTACAGGCACCCACAATTTATTGAAACTTTGCGTGGACCGAGGCTGCCGCAAAATAGCCTTTGCCAGCAGCTCAAGTATATATGGTAATTCAAAGCATATTCCTTTTGTGGAAGAGGGTCATGAATACGCACCTATATCGCCGTATGCGGCTACGAAGCGCAGCAATGAGTTGCTCAACTATACCTATCACCACCTATACAATCTCGATATTCTCAACTTGCGTTTTTTCACGGTATACGGCCCACGGCAAAGGCCCGATTTGGCCATACATAAGTTTGTTAAACTCATCTCAGAAGGCAAACCTATTCCGATGTTTGGTGATGGTTCTACCTCGCGTGATTACACTTATGTAAGTGATACCGTTCAAGGTATATACGGAGCAATTCAATACCTATGGAGCAATGAGGGGGTTTTTGACACCGTAAACCTAGGGAATAATACTCCGGTGAAATTAACGGATCTTATTGCAGGTATTGGCGCAGCGCTCGGAGTAGAACCGATCATAGAACAACAACCAATGCAGGAGGGTGATGTAGAGATTACCTTTGCAAATATTGATAAGGCGCGCAGTTTATTTGGCTACAGTCCTGATACAAAAATAGATGCAGGGCTCTCGAAATTTGTGCAATGGTATCGCAGTAATTCTCTCTGAAGCAGATTTTTTTCAGTTACAATTCGGTCAAAGCGAGAATTTAATCTCCTTTGGACTTCCAGTTGAATTTTCAAATGTGATCGACGTAATTTTAAGCTACCATTTTTCTCATATCTTACACACAAGAAATTGAAAGAGCATGATTATAACCATAGCTATTGCAGATGACCACAAGCTTGTGCGGAATGGAATTGCATCTATATTGACTTCCAATGGTTTCGATGTTATATATCAGTGCAGCAATGGGTCAGAATTAATTGAGATTTTAAGCAAAGGGCTACCCGATGTGATTCTAATGGACATCAATATGCCTGTTATTGACGGACCTGACGCTACCAAATCAATTATTGCCAAATATCCCGATGCCAGGATTCTGGCATTAAGCATGTTTGACGATGAAATTTCAATTATTAAAATGGTGAGGGCAGGTGTCAGAGGTTATATACCCAAGGATTCGGAACCCGAAGAACTAATAAAAGCGATTGAAACAGTATTTAGTCGAGGTTCTTATTATACTGGCATTGTTACTGAAAGCCTCGTGAAAGTTTCGCAGCAGGCTGATACCATTGAATCAATTACCCTATCAAAAAGAGAATCAGATTTTCTGAAGCTTGCTTGCTCGGAGCTTACTTATAAAGAAATTGCTGATGTAATGTTTGTCAGTCCCAGAAGCGTTGATGGTTATCGAGATGCACTCTTCACCCGGCTGAACGTAAAGAGCAGGGTAGGTCTCGCCATTTACGCAATCAGAAAAGGATTTGTAGATATTCGCTGATTATTACAATGTCATGATTCCGTGCTTTACTGCATATAGCGCTATTCCAACACGATTTTTTACCTGAAGTTTTTCGAAAATGGAAGCTCTGTAATTGTCAATGGTCTTAGGGCTAAGTTTCATCATTTCGGCCATCTCTCTGTATGTGATGTCAGTACAGCACAATTTTACAATTTGAATTTCTTTGCTGGTGAGTAGGCTTTTCAAGCCAGCATTTTTATCACTTGATATATTTCCGCTGAGAACGGAGTCTGTAATAAATATAGCTCCATTGGCTGATGCGTCGATGGCATCTAATAACTCTTCAGTATTTATATCTTTACTAAGAAAGGCCTTTACACCATATTGTAGCATTCGGATTATTGAAAGTTCGTGGTCGCTGCCGGTTATTACTACCACATTTATTTCAGGATATTTATTTTTTACTTCAGCAGCAGTTTCATAACCATTCATCAGGGGCATTTCTATGTCGAGCAGCAGCACATGTATAGGCCCCGCTTGGGGTAGCATTTGAAGAAAATCCTTTCCGTTGGAGGCTTCAGCAACCACCTCATAGCGTTCGCTATATTTTGAAAGCAGGTTTATTATTCCTTGTCTGAAGAGTTGGTGGTCGTCTACTACGGCTATTCTCAAAGGGCTGGTCATGATACTTGGATTAATTTGTGGTTATTCTAATCCCGACTCCACTACCTTTTGTACTCTTGATTCTTATACTGCATTTTATGAGCTTTAGCCTATCGTATATGTTCTGTAATCCGTTTCCACCAATGGATGGGAGCAGGCCGGCATCGCGGGGTTCAAATCCTATCCCATTATCCTGATACTCTAAGACAAATGAATTTGCATCACCGGAAAGGGTAATTACTGCTTCGGTTGCCTGTGAATGCTGCAGCATATTGCTGAGCATTTCCTGACAGACTCTGTAAATTACTATTTCTTGATTCTTATCAAGTTTCAATTCGTTGCTATCCGCGTTGAAAATTACCTTCACTGTGCCCGTTCTGTTTACCCTGTCTACATCCCTTTTTATCATGGATAGGATGCCGTGCCGCTCAAGCGATGCGTTATTCATTGCTGACGATATCTCTTTAATATCTCTTATCAGCTCCGAAATAAGCTTTTTAGATTCTGCTATTTTCTCATTATTTTTTTCAGGTGGCTCGAGCATGGCCATATTGAGATTGAGTTTTATCAAGGCAGCAATCTGGCCAATATTGTCATGAAGTTCACGCGATACATCCTTGAGTGTTTGTTCTTGTATCTCAATCTGAGTTTCCAGAATCGCCCGCTGCAGTGCTTCTTTTTCCTGAATGAATTTTACTCTCATCCGCCGGTACAGCAGCACAAAGTAGGTCATGAAGGCCCCAATCATGGTGAACAATACCAACCCTGATACAATAGGTAAGATATAGGTCGTAAACTGATTATCCATGTTGTAAAGCTGATTCAATTCTTTGTGGTATGGTGCTCAATCTGAGCACAATAAAGTAGCCGATATAATAGATGATTCCCAGAAATTCAACCAGATGAATCATCCAATTTTGGAGTAATCCGGTTTGGCTCGAGTACTGATAGAGTACTAGATAGATATGTGATGAACTATAAAAAATCAGGTTGGCAGTATTAAACCAAAAAAGCGCCTGTTTTTCGAGCCCATCTTCACCCGGATATCTCAGCATTTCAGTAAATTGAGCCAATGCAAAAAATACAATGAGAAAATTGGCAGCCATGATTGAATTTACCGGCCAGCTTTTGATATCATTTATAAAGAGCGAATTGATAAGCAAAACAATAATCGCAACAATGCCCAGTATTCCTATTAGCCTTGCCCATTTTTTATTATGGAAAGTATCATAGTATACCTTGGTGTAAATTGCTGTTGAAACAATAAGACCCAGATGTGCTACGGGCATTGAGTTTCTAAAATAATAGCCCATTGTAAAATGCCCATATTCGCAGATTGCTCCAAAAATTACTATACCTGCTACCCATCTTCCGAACATATTGAACGTATAAAAGCGCACTATGCTGAATATCGCTATCAGGGTAAGGATTATTAAGTATAAGTTCATGAATTTTAGCAGAGCCATAAGTCATTCACAGGTTAAATCGAATTTTAAATATACTATAATCCTGTAATCGGACAGCTTAAAGGACAAGGAATGAGATGCTCAAGTATTTTTGATGTCATTACCTTATTATCTGCATCAATACCGGCCAAAATCAGCGTAAAGTATTGATCAGATTGCGGTTTGTTTAAATCGCCGGGTCGTAAAGCGAAATAAAAAATTACATCCTTGATTCCTGTCTGGGCCAGAATTTCACCCACATCATCCTTTGAAGCCACCAGTGCTTTCAGCACGCTGGTTCCACTGCCCGTGGGAACTGTGAGCCTTCTTGGGTGGTTGCGGTATGCCTCTGTGAGCAATTTTGCTTCTGGTTCGGTGATGAAATTGTTGGCCATTTGTTACGAATATTAGATTTATTATGCGGGCTAAAGTAAATCAGCGACCGATCAAATCTATCTGAGGAAGAAACTATGGGTTATTTTCTCAGGCATTGGAAGAAAAACACCAATTCTGCGCCAAAACCTGTATGGAGAGATTCACATACCACTATCCTGATGGCTGCATTTCATTGAAGATACCAAGATGCAAGAGCGCATCGCCCTGATTTACAATTGGCATGTTATTATGGCCTATGACAAAAGCTTTTTGCTTGCTGGTTATTTTCAATCTAAATTCACCGAAAGGATCAGTAATATAGCCGAGTAGTTCTCTGTTTTTTACGTGATTGCCGCTTTTCGCAATGCCCTGGTATATACCGGAGCGCTTAGCACGAAGCCATGTAGAACTTTCTATATGTATGGTAGGAACAGTTGTTACAGGAGCTTCCGCTAACATGCCTAGATGCTTCAGCAAACGCTGGGCTCCATTGATTCCCTCCTGCACTACAGGCTCTTCAAGGCGCAAACTTTCTCCGCCTTCGTACACTATGATGCTTTTGCCCATTTTATAAGCCTGTTTGCGAAGACTTTTTTCAATGAATCTGCTTTGCAAAATCAACGGTGCTCCGAAGGCCTTAGCTAATTCGATGGCTTTCGGGTCATTCGGGGCATACCTTACTTGAGGGTAGTTATATCTTGATGCTCCCCCGGTGTGAAAATCTACACCTATATCTACTTGTGAAATAATTTGCTCTGTAAGAAAATGCGCAAAACGGGCCGCAAGTGAACCGGTAATATGGCCTGGAAAACTGCGGTTTATATCTTTCCCATCAGGTACATCTCGACTGAAATTCAAAAATCCGTAGATGTTCATAACCGGAACTGCGACCACAGAACCTATGAGCAGCTTTTCGAAGGTGCCACTTTCGAGCATTCGACGCACTATTTCTATTCCATTTATTTCATCGCCGTGCAAACCACCGCTCAATAGTACCACCGGGCCAGGCTTCATACTCCGGTATATATATGCAGGTACTTCAATTTCAGTTCCGGATGGCAGCCTGGCAATTTTGGATTTAATCTTCAGGTTTTCACCGGGCACAACTACCTTCCCGCTGATCTCTATCACATCTTTTACTGACACTTTTTTTTTGATCAAATATAGAATATTCGGTTTCTGTTTTGAAGTATTGTTGCTTTGCTATTTGCCGCAAGGCAAAACAGTATATTTGGTGCCGGTTTAAGGCCAACCTTTATGGAGAGCTTCGTACACGAAGGCAAGCTGATAGTAGGCAAAAAAGAGAAAATTGAATTTCCGGATTTGAAACGGCGCAACGTGGTAGCACGGATTGACAGCGGGGCAAGGTCGAGCGCCGCACATTGCGACCGAATCTGGATAGAGAGAATGGGCGGAAAACGGGTGCTTTGCTGTCAGTTTTTGAAGCGCTCGAACCGCGTAACCCGGTTTGAGAAATTCAGAAAGCGTCGTGTTAAAAGTTCCAATGGCGATGTGCAGGCCCGGTATGTGGTGAAATTGAAGATAAAACTTAATACCGTTATCAAATTTACCGATGTTACTTTAACAGACCGTTCAACCATGAACTACTCAGTGCTTCTCGGGCGGCGGTTTCTCAAAGACCAGTTTCTTATAGACGTTTCTAAAATTTATTTGCAGAGCAAAAAATAGTTATGCGCATTGTTATCTTATCCAGAAATTCGAGTATATACTCCACCAATCGCCTGCGCGAAGCTGCAGAAAAGCGGGGGCATGAAGCCATTGTTGTTGACCACCTGAAGTGCTCGCTGATTGGCGAGCATAAAAATCCGAGAATTACATACAACGGCGAAGAGCTTATCGGGGTTCGGGCCATAGTGCCGCGCATTGGAGCATCGGTAACCTTTTATGGTACAGCAGTGGTAAGGCAGTTTGAAATGCAGGATGTTTATTCGGTAAATTCATCAATTTCCATTGTGCGCTCTCGCGACAAACTTCGCAGCATGCAGATTTTTTCACGCCATGATATCGATATTCCCAAGTCTATCTTTACCAACCAACCGAAGAATGTGGATGTTCTTATTAAGGAAATAGGCGGCGCTCCTGTAATTATTAAGTTGCTCGAAGGCACACAGGGTATTGGGGTAGTTCTTGCCGAAACCAAAAAGGCAGCCCGCTCGGTGGTTGAGGCTTTTCACGGGCTTAATGCCAACATGCTTATTCAGGAATATATTGCCGAAGCTGGCGGTGCCGACATTCGCGCCTTTGTTGTAGATGGAAAAGTGGTTGGTGCTATGAAGCGTCAGGGCGCTGAAGGTGAGTTTAGGTCCAATCTGCATCGGGGCGGCAGAGCAAAATCAGTGCGCCTAACTCCGGCGCAGCGCACCCTGGCACTGAGGGCTGTGAAAGCTATGGGGCTAACGATGGCTGGTGTTGATATGATTGAGTCGAAACGGGGGCCTCTCGTGCTTGAAGTAAACTCATCGCCCGGGCTTGAAGGCATTGAAAAAGCCACAGGAAAGGATATAGCCGGTGCCGTAATTCGCTGTATTGAGAAGTATGCCGGAAAGATTCACAAGGCCGATAAAGTAGGGGCCTGATTTCAAAAAAACCGGATATCAATAAAGTATCTACTTGGTAATTATCAACTTTTTGGTCGTCAATTCGCCTGAACCCGATAATTGCACTACATAAATGCCTGCCGCCAAATCCGCGAAGTCTGCATCGATGCTATACTTTTGCCCGGATATCAACGATTTGGTAAGGATATGTTTTACAATGTTGCCCTTAATATCAACCACATCAAGTTTTATGATCCCTGAATTTATTGGGCTTATGGAAATGGTCGCCACACCATTTGAAGGGTTGGGCCAAATGGCCATATCAGAAACTATGTGTGGATTATTCGAAGTCCCCAAAATCGTACTAAACTTAATAAGATATTGGTCGGCAGCGCCTCCAAACTGACTTTGGCTTGCATCAATTGATACCGGAAAATTGGCACTTCGGGTCCATCCAAAAGCCAGAAGCATGTCATCAGGTCCGTATGCAAGGCCTCCATCAGCCTGATCATTTTGCGCACCTCCATAATAGGTAGACCACTGCACATTTCCTGGTTCATCGAATTTGACAAAATAGATATCCCAGCCTCCGGATGCACTTGATTGAAAAGCATCGGGGGTGGTATAAAGGTTATTGCTCAGCGTTCGGCCCTGCATATAAATATTGTTCGAATTATCTAAAGCCAATCCACCTGAGCCTAAATCATCGCCTGAACCACCGAAGTATGTGCTCCACTTCAAAAGCCCTGTCTGATCGAATTTAGCTAAGAAAGCATCCCGAAAACCTCCGCCGAACACGGGCTGAAAAGAACCGCTCGTTGTTGGCAAATCAGTACTTCGGCTATAACCTTGTATGTAAACGTTATTTGCCTGATCAACCACGCACCCTCCTGTGCCGTAATCAGAAGCGTTGCCACCGAAGAATGTTGACCATTCCATCGCACCGGCCGAAGTAAATTTCGCTACATATACATCATGCGAACCGGCTGAAATTGACTGAAAAGCCTGCGTACTAACAGGGAAATCTGAACTTAAAGTATTGCCATGAATATATATATTATTATTAGCATCTATGGTACAGTTGCCATTTCCGAAATCTCTGGCGCTTCCCCCGAAAAAAGTCGACCAAATCAAGTTGCCATCAGGGCTAAATTTTGCCAGGTATATATCGATTATCCCCGCATGATCTTGTTGATAGGCATTTGCAGTTATCGGAAAATTGGTACTTGCTGTCCAACCCTGAACAATGACATTGCCGTCAAGATCTATTTTACAACCTCCTCGTCCGGCGTCTGTATCAGCTCCACCCAAATAGGTTGCCCAACTTCTTGAGCCATCATTGTTAAGTTTTATCAGAAATGAATCATAATCACCGCCTCCATATTCTGTTTGGAATGCTTCCGTGGTAACCGGGAAATTTGAGCTTTCTGTAAAACCATGCAAGTATATACTCCCTTCACCATCAAGTGATATTCCGCCCTGACTAATGTCATCTTGCAATCCTCAAAAATAAGTAGCCCAAACAGGGATACCCGCGCTGCTTAATTTGGTGATGGTAAGGTCTATCTTACCGGCTCCTACTGTTTGATATGCCCCAGTAGTTGAAGGAAAATCGCTGCTAAATGTATGGCCGTAGGTGTATATGTTTCCATCAGAACCGACAACAACGTCACTGCCAAAATCACCGGAGCTTCCGCCGTGAAAGGTTGCCCACTCGCGGGTAGGATCGATGATTAAATCAAGTTGAGGATTAAACGATTCAATGGAAAAACCTAATTCACTTCCATTAAGTGTATAGCCGCTTTTGAGCATCACTCCGGCCTGAAAGGTTTCGGGTGCAGTCTCGGTGATGCTTCCCAAAGTGGTTTCGATAACCAATTCGCCGGCAGCGTTAATGAATTGACTATTGCTACCACGTATCTTTACCTTTATCTGTTCATGGTTTGCGCCAGCCTTCACATACCAGTCATATTTTAATTTGCCTTCACTTATATACAAAATCAGATCAATATTGCTATATACATTCTCAAGCACGAGCGACTCAAAGCCATAAGCTGTCGATAAAACTTTATTTTTTGAGAGATAGTAGCGTTCGCTGTAATTGTGTGATTTTCTTTCGACAATTCTTTTCGGCTTCATTGATCCAACAAAATCCAGATCAGTGCGATGGCCTGTAATCTTAGCTGCTACAGCCGAGTAAGAATCTGTATTGTCCAAATCGTCAATAGTATTGTCTATTTCCAGAAACTCCTGCACATAGGATAATCCATTTTCACGGATGTAAATGGTCATGTTCTTTTGTTTTACCAAATAAAGAACGTCCTTTACCGGATTCCCATTTTCGTCGGTTACCTGCCCCGCATTTTTGAGATAGTATATCGGAAATTGGCCGAAATTCGGATCATTTTGAATACAATCAGCCGAATTTGCAGGAGATGCTGTAATTTTTTTCATCGGATTACAATCTCCCGATTCTGATCTTTCAGTGTTAAAAAAAGGTGTTTCAGATTTCGTCGTGTTGAAAATAAGTGATGCAGATAATAGCATGCACAATCCCGTAGCTCGTCCCATAGTTGACGTTTTTAGTTTGTTTCTGTTTGCCTCAGCATCTTCTGTTATTAGTTCAATAACAGTGCTTGAAAATACTCACTCGAAGATAAACCATTTTTAAATACAAATTGAAATTTCGTACTGGTTAGTCAGAAATTTTTTCTCTGGTAGTTTTTTAAAGCTAAAATGATATAGGATGTGCATCAGCTTTTCGGCTTCGAAGGCCTCACTTCGATCTTCGATGGCAAGGTGCGCGGGTGCATTCGCATAAGGTCAGCTACCATTTGCCCCAAATCTTCGGGCTGAATCTTCCATGCATCAGATTCATTTGGCTCATGGCCTGCAAACTCACTCGTTACGGAGCCCGGCATAATGGTAGTAACCTTTATATCGTAAGGTCTCAAATCGAGCATGATTGCCTGAGAAAAACCAACCAGGCCAAACTTGCTTGCATTATAAGCTGCGCCCTGCGTGAAAAAGTTTGCTCCAGCAAGGCTTGCGATTGTTATGATATACCCCTTTGATTTCTTAAGGGAATCTATAGAAGCTTTTACAGTATTGAATACACCCGTAAGGTTCGTATCTACTGTTTCATTCCATTGCGCGGAAGTCATTTGGTCAATGGGTGCAAAATACCCAAGGCCGGCATTGGCCACCACAGCATCAAGTTTTCCGAAATGATCTACAGTGCTTTTCACAACGCGTTCCATATCGCTCATAGAGCGCACATCGGCTGCCATACCGAGTACTGAATTATGGCCTTTTTTTCGAAGTTTTTCTACGGCGTCTGCAACTGCCTTACTGTTTCTGCTTGTAATTGATACTGCGCAGCCATTGTTCAAGAGTACTTCGGCTATTCCGTAACCTATTCCGCGGGTTCCGCCGGTTATCAATATCACTTTTCCCTTCAGTTCCATATCTCTCATTTCAATTAACGCTTTGACTGTTTTTGAACGGCCGGTGCATTTACATCGGCAATAAACCATGAACCTTCATCGGTACTTACAAGCCAGGGCACATCCCACCAAATACCTTCTTTGGCCAACACTACAAAGTCGTCGGTACGGTCTGCACGGCCGTCAAATGCAAGCCCCAATGAGATGAACGTTTCAAAGATGGTTCTCACTTCAGTTGCATTCGAAGCTCCTACTGCCACCAGATATTCATCTTGTTGAAAATCAGAATTTCCAAATGCTTTTACCACAGATTTTAAACCGCCGCTTATGGCATCTTCTATCTTAAAGATGGGCACGATGACGTTGTATTGTCGAAATTGAATCATAATAAGTCCTTATCATGGTGAAGGTAAGCGATAACTACCTTGTTGAGGTAATTTTAAACTCTGTACGTCGGTTTTTAGCGCGATTTACCGCTGAATTATTTGGTGCCAACGGCACTGTATCGCCGTAACCTTTAAATGACATATGGTTAAAATTTATACCTGCTGACTGCAAATAACCGAATACTTCAAAGGCTCTGTCGGTGCTTAAAACAAGGTTTCTCTTGGGGTCGCCAACATCGTCAGTATGTCCACCTATTTCAATTTTCAGCTTCGGGTTTTCCTGAAGGTAAATTACAAACTCATCGAGCACCCGCTTTGATGCTTCATCGAGGTCCGATGAGTTGGTGCCAAAGCGAATATCATTCATACGGTAAGCCATTCCTTGCTTTACAGGTTCGGCAGTCATAGCAATCTCTTGCACCGCCATTGCGGTATCTGCTAGGGTGAACACCCTTGAGTTGAAGGCGATGGCTTCAGTATCGCTTTTTATGCTTACGAGTACTTCTCCGTCAGCTTTCAGATCTAATACTGCCGCATAGGTGCCATCATCTTTATCAACCGCAAATTCTTTTATCTCCTGCGTCTTGGCGTACTTCACTTCCAAACGGGCATCTGCTGGTGGTGTGCCATCAGTAGTGGTTACTTCGCCTTTTATTATCATTACTTTTTCAGGTCTCGCTTTTTGCGGAAGCTCGAAGGAGAATATGTCAAGCCCCTGTGACTTGTCCTTATTTGCGGAAGCAAAATAGGCTTTTGTGCCATCGGTGCTCACTATTAGGCCATGCTCGTCTTGAGGTGAATTTATAGGATAGCCAATATTTTTGGGCTGGCTCCAAGCACCTTTTTCATCCTGACGACAATAGTAAATGTCGTATCCCCCGGCACCTGGCCTGCCATTACTCGAAAAATACAGGGTGCGGCTGTCGGTATGCAGAAATGGGCTTTTGTCATTTCCATTGGTATTGATACCGGTGCCCAGCGATTTGGTGGCTGACCACATACCATCTTTTTGCCGCTCAGTGTAGAAAATATCTATGGTTGGGTTTCCGCTTTCATCGGGGGTGGTATTGCTCCTTCTGGTAGCAAAAAAGAGCGTACTTCCGTCAGCGCTGATACTGGGCTGGGCTTCCCATCCATCTGTTGTATTTACTTTATCACCGAGATTTTCCAGTCCCGACCAGGTGAATACAGGCCGCCCGTCCTTACCAATACTGCGCTGATAGCGTGTCACATAAATGTCGCAATTTTTGTAGGATGACGAAACCGGTTTGCACACTGTTACAAACAGTTCTCTGTTGTCGAGCGAAATGCTGACACCTCCGTAATTATCGCCTACATTGAAGGGAGGGGGAAGCGCAGTGGGTGTTTCAAAATCTGTTAGCCCTGTTTTGCGAAAGCTTTGCATGAGCAATTCTACCTCGCGTGCGTATATATCGCCTTTGGATTTTTCAGTGCTTTTGCGGGTAAAATATACGTACTCGTTATCGGGTGAAAGCATGGGCAGGTATTCATCGCCGGCAGTGTTTACACCACCTATTTTTACCGGATTGAAAGGCACTGGATTGGCGTAAAATTCAGTGTAGAATTTCACTTCAGGGAGTAGTTTCTCCGCATCTTGCCGCTTCACAAGGTGGTCGCGCGATGATTTGCCCTTTGATATGTCAAAAAGTAGAAATGCTTCCAATGCTTCCGCCGAAGCTTCATATTCCTGTATGCCGTATGATATTATGCCGCGGTAGTAGCAGGCATCAGCGTGATAAAGGGGGCAGGCTTCTATCACTTCGCCAAATGTGCGCCATGCGGGTTCTGTATTGCCATTGCGGTCGTAGGCTATCTGGTATTGCAGCCTGGCTTTAGCGAAAAGACAAGCTATGCAATCGGGGTCGGCGCTGAGTGACTTAATGATCAGGTCGAGTCTGTCACTATCAGAAAGCTTTGGTGAACCCGCAGCTTCATCGAGCAGCTTTTGTGCTTTTTTTGACGGGGGCTGCGCACAAGCGTCCTGCCCCGACATTTGACAGGCTATAGAAAATAAACAAATCAACAATACAACTTTGCGTATTGTGTCTCTTACCATCCTTTACTCCGCTTTGATTTTATCTGCTTCAGTCCGTGCTTTTTTCATCATATCATCAGCTTGTTTGGCCGCTTCAGCTTCTACCTGCTTAGCCCGCTTGTCTGCCTCCGTGCGCAATTTGTCGGCAGCCAATTTAGCCCCAGCTTTGGCAATAGGATTCTTGGCGTCATCAACGAGCTTTTGGGCATTCTTCTCACTTTCATCGCGTATTGCCTTGGCAGCTTTTGCAGCTTCAATTTTTATTTTGTCGGCTTGTTTCTGCGCGTCAGCAAGTAATTGCTGGGCCTTTTTATCTGCTTCTTCACGCGCCTTGTCAATGGTTTCGTCAATTTTTTCGGTTACTATTTCTTTCACCTTTTCAGTTGCCTGGTCTTTGAGCGATTGGCCCATGCCCTCCATACCCGCAAAGCTTGGCGAAATGGTGGGGTCGTAAAGATTGCCATGCACACGCACATTCATGTTTATGAATTCACCGAGGGTGATGCCGCCACCCAGAAATGCATTGGCTTGAACCAGCATACCTTCAGCCATTTTATTGAATTCACCACCCAGTTCACTGCGCGGTATTTTCATTTTCATCAGGTAGTCTAGCGTCTCGTCAAAACTGCTGTAGCCCGATACGTTGGCACTCATTTTATTGATTTTCACATCAAATGGATCGGTTACAATTTTGCCGTCTTCTATCACAAAAGTCACATTTACATCACTCACTTCCTGGCGAGCCAATTGTGGCGATTTCAAGGTGGTGCTCAGTTTTTCCAAGAATTTTCCACCTTCGAGTACCAGGCTGTTGCTTCGCAAATTGCCCTTGCCCTGCATGGTGGCGTATACGGGTTCCATATTGCCATCGAGTTCAGTTTTCAAAGTGAATGTTGAGCTTATTTTACCGTTGGCATGCTTGGCAATAGGGGCCATTTTTTCAATAGATTTCAAGGCATCTGCGGTTTGTCGAATATCTACGTTGCGAATATCATACCCAAAATCCATGTTGGGCACAGCAGGGTCCTGGGTATTGTACGAGCCGTCCATTTGCACTGTACCGTCGAGGGTCTCGAAGGTGAGCTTTCGTAGAGCGGCTATTTGGTCTTTTATGGTTATTTGTCCGGCAATATTCTTCAATACCATTTTGTCATACAGAATTTCGCCGATGGTAGCGTTGAGCACAAGGTCAAGGTTGCCGGGTACTTCCATGATGCCAGTAGCGGCAGTATCAGCATCAGCGGTTCCAGTAGAATCTGTTTTTGCAGTTTCGCCTGCAGCCGTTTCAGTGTCGCTCATATACTTGTTGGCATTGATCTTATCGGCTGCAAAATTGAACACACCCTGAAGCGTAGTGTCGGTAAGCGCATAGGCCACGTAATTGTTCAGATATCCATCAAGGCTCATATTAATTTCGTCATAGCTTAGGCGAAAAGTTTCAACCGCAAGCCGCTGCGGACTAAAGGTAACGCGCGCTTCAGGTATAGCCACTTTCATATCGACATCGGTATAACTCATGTCATTAAGGCTGGCATTACCTTCGGCTTTAAATTTATCGAATTGCTGACTCTCAATATTGCTCAAGGCTCCATCGAGCACAAAATGGGCAGCAAAAAGTCCGGCAAGCGAGAATTCACCATCCATGGGTATTACATCCTTAAAGCTTCCAAGGTCCAGGTCGGCATCTACACGGGTTTTGATAAGAGGGTCGCTCATAGGACGGCGCAAGTAAAGCTCTGCATCAATGGTATTGGGTTTACCCGACATTTTACCAATTTCCATGTAGAACTTAGGAATATCAATGGTGAGCAAGTCCATGTCATTGCCTTCAGGGCTTACTACCTTCATGTCAATGGCAATATTTTCAATGCTGCGCGGCAGGTCGGGGTATTTTATTCGCCCTTCATTTACAGCCATATTTATCCCGAATCCAGGCATAGAATTATCGTTGTATATGCCTTTTACATATCCGTCAAAAGCAAGAGTTCCGCGGGCATCTACTCCATCGAGGTCAGCGGCAAATTCAGCAGGAACGAGTGAAAGAACGGCAAGCAGGTCGGTGCGCTTTGCGGCAAATGTGATGTCCATGTCAATGTCGTCGGCAGGCATGGCGAGCCATCCGTCAAAACCTATACCAAGCCTGTTTAGCAGCAGCTCATTTTCCATAAATGTAAACTTCATATTTACCATATCCATGGCAAGGTCGGCTTTAAGCTCACCTTTTGCGTTTTTGATATACCTCACACCGTCATATACCACATCTACCACCTTGATTGTGCTCGTGGTGTGTAGCGTGAAAACATCATCAGTAAAGTTACCGCGCCCTGTATGTTCAAGGCCACCGAGCAACATTACCATAGGCAGTGTGGCATCATCGTATACTACACGGCCGTTGGTTATGGTGTACTCATTGATGTCAAGTTTTACAGGTGCGCTTTCCTCTCCGCTTACGGGTACTTCTGTTTCTTCGCTTGGTTTTGCAATGTCATAATTGGCTTTGCCATCGGCCAGTACTTTTATTTTTATTATAGGATTATCAAGTTCAATGCGCTTTACACCTATTTGGTTTCCTCTAATTACACTCATTACATCAACCGTGAGCCGGAGATTGTTCATATAGGTGAGGGTATCTCCTTCAAAAGCTTCAATGCCTATAATGCTGAGCTCTTCAATTTTCACCGAAAGGTTTGGAAAACTGCGTATGAGCGACAGATCCACATCAGCAAATCCGAGTTTTGCATTCAGATTTTTATTTGCTTCGGTTTTAATAAGCTCCACAATTTTGCCTTTAAAGGCTATGGGAATTATTATTAGTGCTGCTATGAAGAGCACTACAATGACGCCTGCGATTTTTAGAAACTTTTTCATTTTTGGAATTTTATTTTGATGCGTTATAGTTTAATTCTCCTTCTCCTTTAGCTATTACGGTGCATACGGCGCAATCGCCGGTTACATTCACCACGGTGCGGCACATATCGAGTATACGGTCCACCGGAAATATTATTGCGATCCACAAAGGGTTGAGCCCTACACTCTGGAGTACAATGATAAGCATTACCAGACCGGCACTCGGCACTGCAGCCGAACCTATACTAGCAAGAGTGGCGGAAAGCACTATGGTAAGCTGCTGAGTAAAACTGAGATCTACCATATAAAGTTGTGCAAGAAATACCACCGCAACTGCTTGATAAAGGCTGGTGCCATCCATATTTACCGTGGCGCCTATAGGCAGCACGAAGCTCGTGATTTTGCGCGAGACGCCCATATTCTCCTCTACACACTCCATAGTAACCGGAAGTGTGGCAGCACTGCTGCTTGTTGAGAAAGCGAGAAATTGCGCAGGACTTATGTTTTTGAAAAATTGTGCATATTTCACTTCTTTTACAAATGCCCGTGTAAGCAGGGGGTAAAATATGAAGGTCATTATAGCAAGACCAGTTACCACCACCAAACTGTAGGAACCTAAACCCTTGAATATTTCAAAAACCTGGGCAGGTGTGTTGGCCATTTGCGCCAGTACACCTGCCATCAATGCAAAAACAAAAAAGGGCGCTGCATCCATAACAAGGGCTACCATTTTCAGAAATACCTCATTGGCCCCATTTACAAAATCCTTTACAGCAGCGCTTTTCTCATGCGGCAGCAGCGCCAGGCTTACGCCAAAAAATATCGCGAAGAAAATTACCTGAAGCATCAGGCCATTATTTGAGATAGAGAGCAGTACATTTTCAGGAACCATTTCCACCAGAAAGTCCAGCGGACGTTTCTTGGATGCCTTGGCTTTTTCCACTTTCTCAAGTATTGCATCGGTCGCTTTTTGGGCCGATATTTTTTGCTCATCGCTAAGTAGGTGACGGTAATTTTCATCGCCGCTCAGATACTGGCCATCCATGATTTCTACACCATCGGTTTCCGCCACCCATGCTTCATAACTCAACCGGTTTATAATGCGGCTTTCCTTATCAACAAAGCCTCCAGGATTTATTACATTCACCAATAACAGCCCAACAGAAATCGCTATCACTGTGGTTACTAAATAGATAGTCAAGGTTTTTAACCCAAGTTTCCCCAGTTTGGATACATCTTGCAAGCCAGATATCCCACTAATTACGCTGAACAGAACCAATGGCACAGCTATGAATTTCAGCAGTCTGATAAATATTACGCCAAATGGGTCAATCCAGTTCTTGGTAAATTCATTAAGCCCAAGGTAACTCGCTGCAAAAGCCCAAATAATACCAAGCACGAGCCCAATTACTATTTTTATGTGGAGGGGAAGTTTTTTCATATTGTAGCAGTTCTTTGTCGCAGGTGATGATCAGCCAGCGTAAGCGCAGCCATAGCTTCTACTATTGGCACAGCCCGCGGCAACACACAAGGATCGTGGCGGCCTTGAATAGATATAGTAGTAGCACCACCTTCCTTATTGATGGTATTTTGGCTTTTGCTAATACTCGCCACAGGTTTGAATGCAATACGCATTTCTATATCCATGCCATTGCTGATACCTCCTTGAATGCCTCCACTATGGTTGCTGGTGGTAACTGCGTTGCCTTCGCTCACGGCAAATGAATCATTATGGGCACTACCCCTCATTGCAGCAGCGGCAAAGCCACTGCCTGTTTCAAAACCTTTTACTGCATTGATGCTGAGCATGGCCTTGCCAAGATCAGCATGCAGTTTGTCGAAAACAGGCTCTCCAAGGCCGGCGGGAACTCCCTGGGCTATGCAGGTTATGATACCGCCAAGGGTGTCGCCATCTTTTCGTGCATCCTCTATCAGGGTGCGCATCAGTGCGGCTGTTTCGGGGTGCGGGCAGCGCAGTTCATTTTCCGGAAGGCTTAGATTCAGGTCTGAGAGCTTCACTGGGATTGCGGCTTCAGCGATGCTGCTCACGAAGGCAATAATGCGCATGCCAAATGAAGCGAGGTATTGCTTTGCAATGGCTCCTGCCGCTACCCGCGCTGCGGTTTCGCGGGCGCTGGCGCGCCCGCCTCCGCGATGGTCGCGGTGGCCATATTTGCTTTGCCAGGTATAGTCGGCATGTGAAGGACGATAGACGTCTTTCAATGAATCATAATCTTTGCTTTGCTGATCCTTATTTGGAATGATGAAGGCAATGGGGCTACCCGTAGTAATACCTTCAAATATTCCGCTGAGGAACTCAACACGGTCTGACTCGTCGCGCGCAGTGGTAAGGATGCTTTGTCCGGGCCTACGGCGATCGAGCTCCTGCTGCACTACTTCAAAATCAATTTTTAACCCGGCAGGACATCCGTCAATAATACCGCCTACGCCAGCGCCATGCGACTCACCAAAGGTAGTGAGCCGAAATAGTGTGCCGAAGGTATTTCCTGCCATGCGTCAAAGATAGCATCAGGAGTGGATAATTCTACGGCTCAGTGCGAACACAGAATGAATCATAAACGCTTATTAATCCGCGTGCTGTGGTTTAGGATATATTGGCTAAACATGCATTTAGCTCACTCAATTATAGCGGTTTTCTCGTATTCCGAGCAGAATCTTCTATCTATCTTTGCTGCAAATTTTAAAACTATGCGCCACTTTTTTGCATTTGCAGCAGCCGCTTTGATCTTCACAGCCTGTACTGCACCACAACCTGAAACCACCACTGAAGAAGTAGCAGTGCTCAACTACTATGGCGATACCATTACTGCCGATGGTGCTGTACCTGCACCTGAATTTGTTGCGCTTATGGCCGGCAAAGACAGCCTTGAAGTAAAGCTCGAAGCCAACATTATCCAAACCTGTCGTATGAAAGGTTGCTGGATGACAGTAGACCTCGGCAACGGCGAAGAACTTCGCGTGCGCTTCAAGGATTACGGCTTCTTTGTTCCTACTGAAGGAGCTGATGGCAAAACAGTAATTATGGAAGGCTATGCCTACAACGATACAGTTTCTGTTGACGACCTCCGCCACCTTGCCGAAGATGCCGGCAAAACCGAAGAAGAAATACTCGCCATCAATGAGCCTGAATTTGGTATCAACTTCGAAGCACATGGAGTGATTATTAAGGACTAAATATTTTAATATTGCCGCTTTAGGGCTGTCATACCAAGTATGACGGCCCTTTTTTATCGCTTCAGAAAATTGTTTCTAATTGCCAAATCTGTGTTTAAACGCCAGACTCTTCAGGCCTGCAATGGTTTTGCCAAGTTCGCAAAGGAATAATCAGATAAACTCTGTAGCTACTTTCACAGCGAAAGTTTCATATGTCAATGAGATTTACTCTGAGAACTCTCTGTGGATAAACATCTTTTCTCTTACGTAGCAGCGATTCTGCTTCTACCGCGAAGGTCGCAAAGTAAGACCCGAAGTTCGCAAAGCAACTGTGTGGGAGCGTTAAATGTTCTCTCATGAAATAGCTTGACACTTAAATTGTGGAGAACTTTCGTAATTTGAACAATTCTGACAGCAGAAGAAAGGCGCAGGAGGCGTTTCAGCGTGGAGTTCCGCAAAGAGCAGGTTGCAGTCATCGAGCGCGGTGAGATGGGCGCTATAGGGGTTTGTAGGCTCTACGAAGTAAAGTGGGACAGCGTGAAACGCTGGCCGGAGTGCTATGGCACAAAAGCTTTGCCAGGGCGCATATTGGTGAGCGACGGAAAGGAATACGACCGTATAGGCGAGCTCAAAAGGGAAAACCAAAAGCTCTTGGAGCTGATAGAGAAACAGCAGGTGGAAATGGTTTACAAGGACCAGCTCATCGCTCTGTCGAAGGAAAAACTGGGGGGCGGTTTCGAAAAAAATGATGGCCCGGTTGCTGACCATGATCAAGGGTGCTCAGGACGTTTATGGTATCCCGATGTCCAAGTTCTGCGAACACGTTGGCATCAGCCGGCAGGGCCACTGGCAGGCCGCGTTGGCGCAGCTCCGTCAAGGGGAAATGATGCGCGAGATCAAAGAGCTGGTGCGCTTGTACAGGGCGGCCAAGGACCGCAGGGCGGGGTCGATGACGCTGCACGAGAACTTGGGCATCAGGGCAAGGTTTGGCATCGGGAGCACAAAGTTCGAGCAGCTCATTTAAGGTGCTGGGATAACCTTGGCGCCGCTGCGCACCAAGGTGGTCACCACAAAGTCCAGCTTGCAGAGCTGGAACTACATCAACCTGATAAACGGGAAGCGCATAGACGGTATAAACCAATTGGTGGTAGGCGACATAACCTATCTGTCCACACACGGGAAAAGGCACTACCTGTTCTGCCTGACGGACATATACAGCGGCCTGATCGCAGGCTTCAACCTAGGGCGGCGCATGAGGAAAGAAGAAGCCTTGGCAGCGCTGGAGATGTGGGCATCGCTGCGGGGGGAAACTGCCTTGGAAGACTGCACCCACCACACCGATGGCGAAGGCCAATACTTTTCCGACCTATATCTCTCCAGGCTGGGCAGCCTAGGTGCCGCAATAAGCCGTGCCGCAGACTGTCTGCAGAACGGCTATGCCGAGCAGCGCAACGGGTTGATCAAGCACCACTTCCTGCCCACCCTGAGGGCCAAGACCGGGCGGGGCATAAAGCAGGGGTTCGGGATGATCATGCGGTTCTACAACAAGGAACGCAATCAGGAAGCCCTCGGCTGGCTGAGCCCGGAAGCGTACGAACAGAAGGTCGGGGAAATGGCCATGCCCCCATCAAAGAAGTTGGCTACATTTGAAAACTGAAAAAATGGGTTTTGGAAGGCATAAAACGATAAAAAAGGGCACAAACAAAAGGGAGGCCCAAAACTGTTTTAGGCCGCCCGTGGCCATAGGCCTTTTCCATCGATCAAGGCCGTTCCTTGATGAGTTGCTCCCCAATAGAGCCCATCTCCGCTTGAGCCTTGATGAAACAAACGTAATGCCTACAGTTAAATTTAATCAGAAATGTTCTCCACAATTTTTAGGTTTTAGGTAGCTGACCTGTCAAGCTATTTCATGAGAGGTCAACAAGGCCCAAGGCCCACGACCCAAGACCTTCTACTCAAAAACCCGCCTACTCTAAAGCCTTTTCTATACTTTTGCCAAAAATGCACGCCATGATAGCCGCTGACACCAGGCAAACCGTTTATGACCGTAAAGATCTGAACGATACCGAACTGAAGGATATATACATAAACATCTTGAAACCCCGGATGATCGAGGAGAAAATGCTTATACTCCTTCGCCAGGGCAAGGTGTCAAAGTGGTTTTCGGGCATAGGACAGGAAGCTATAAGCATTGGGGTCACTATGGCGCTAAAACCTTCGGAGCATATACTACCCATGCACCGCAACCTGGGCGTTTTTACCGCAAGAGAACTCCCACTGGGCCGTCTCTTCAGTCAGTTTCAAGGTAAGATGAACGGCTATAGCAAAGGCCGCGAAAGGTCCTTCCATTTTGGCGTGAAAGAAGCCCGTATTGTGGGCATGATCTCCCATCTCGGTCCGCAAATGGGCATAGCAGATGGTATTGCTCTTGCTCATAAGCTGGGCGGCGAAAAGAATGTTACAGCGGTATTCACTGGCGATGGCGGGACGAGCCAGGGCGATTTTCACGAAAGTGTAAATGTGGCCGCGGTATGGAGCCTGCCTGTAATGTTCATTATCGAAAACAACGGTTACGGTCTTTCCACCCCGAGCAGTGAGCAGTTCAAGTGCAAAAGCTTCACCGATAAAGGTCCGGGCTATGGCATGGAAGCCATACAAATAGCAGGAAATAATATTTTGGAAGTGTACACCACCTTGCGTGACCTGGCCCGCGATATGCGCGAAAATCCGCGCCCCGTTCTGGTGGAGTGTATGACCTTTCGCATGCGCGGCCACGAGGAAGCCAGCGGCACCAAGTACGTTCCCCCCGAGCTGATGGAAATGTGGGCAGCCAAAGACCCTGTGGTAAATTACGAAAACTGGTTGCTTGAAGCTGGGGTAATAACCCCACGTGAAATTCAGGAGATACGTGCTGCATTCAAAGCTGAAATTGAAGCCGGGCTCGATGAAGCCTATGCAGAATCGCCTGTAACTCCAAACCCGCAGGCCGAACTTGCCGATGTATATGCTTCTTTTGAATTCACATCCTCTCTACCCAAGCAGAAACTAAAAGAAATGCGGCTCATTGATGCTATAAGCGATGGCCTTCATGAAGCAATGCTTCGGCATCCAAGGCTTGTGCTAATGGGGCAGGATATTGCAGAATATGGAGGTGTATTTAAGGTCACCGAGGGTTTTGTAGAAGAATTTGGCCACGATCGCGTGCGCAATACCCCACTGTGCGAAGCTGCAATAATTGGCAGCGGACTCGGCCTTTCCATCAAGGGATACAAGGCCATGGTCGAGATGCAGTTTGCCGACTTCGTATCTGAAGGATTCAACCAAATAGTAAACAACCTCGCCAAAATACAGTACCGCTGGGGTCAGAATGCCGACGTGGTAGTGCGTATGCCAACAGGTGCTGGTGTGCAGGCTGGGCCTTTTCACTCGCAAAGCAACGAGGCCTGGTTTACCCATGTGCCCGGGCTCAAGGTGGTGTATCCGGCTTTTCCCTATGATGCCAAAGGACTTCTTATCACTGCGTTTGAAGACCCTAACCCCGTGATGTTTTTTGAGCATAAGGCTTTGTACCGAAGCATAAAGGAAGAAGTGCCCGAAGGCTATTATAATATTCCTTTTGGTGTGGCTGCCACCGTGCGTCAGGGTACCGATATGAGCATAATTACCTATGGAATGGGTGTACACTGGGCTATGGCTGCCGCCGAAAAATCTGAAGCATCTATAGAAGTGATAGACCTGCGCACGTTGGTTCCTCTGGATACTGAAACAATTTTCACTTCAGTGAAAAAGACGGGAAAAGTGCTGATTCTCCATGAAGACACCCTTTTCGGGGGCATTGGTGGGGAGATTTCTTCGCTGATCAACGAGCACTGCTTCATGCACCTCGATGCACCGGTAGTGCGCTGCGCGAGCATGGACACACCGGTACCTTTCTCCGGCACGCTTGAGGCTCAGTTCCTCGCATCAAGTCGACTGGTTCAAGCCATTGCGAAGCTTATTGCCTATTGAGTTGCTGAGGGCGTTTTTGACCCTTTGTATAGCTTGTATCCGCTGTACCTGCAGTTCAGCATACCATTGAGCAGATGGTGGGTATCGTATGAGCGCAGGCCGAGTTCGTTCATAGCTTCAAGATGCCCGCTGAGAACCCAGCAATTGTAGCCGGTATATGCATCCTTCAAACGGCTTCCTATTTTTTTGTAAAAATCACCAGCATCGTGCAGCCTCAAACGCTCATCGTAGGGCGGATTCATTAATAGCAATCCCGGAGGTGGGGGCACACTTTCGTGGAAAAAATCGCCAAACCGGAAGTCGATCACTTCGGCTACGCCGGCCTTCTGTGCACTCTCCCGGGCCAGGTTTATGGTGTCAAAATCTATTTCAATTCCGGTTATCTTTACCTCGCGCTCGGTAATTCTATTTACCGTAGCATTGTGAATCACAGAATATAGCTCATCATCAAAATTGCTCCAGTTCATAAAGGCGAAACGCTCGCGCAGCAAGCCGGGCGAAATATTTTGCGAAAGCATAGCAGCTTCAATACAGAGCGTTCCAGAGCCGCACATACCGTCCACCAAATTTGATCGGCCATCGTAGCCGGCCAGCAGCAGCATACCCGCCGCAAGGCACTCGTTGAGCGGCGCTTCGGCATCCTTATGGCGGTACCCGCGCTTGTTCAGCGGTTCGCCCGAGCTGTCGAGCGAGATGGTAACTTCATCATTGTAAATGCGCAAGTGAATCACAATGTCGGCATCGCGGTTGTCCACATCGGGTCGTATGCCCAGCTTATCGCGAAAGTGGTCGGCTATGGCATCTTTTACCTTTAAGGCAGCGTAGTGATTGTGTGTGTGCACCGGTCCCGAGGTGGTCGATTTTATAATAAAAGTCTTCTTTACATCAAATAGTTCAGGCCAGTTTATGGCCTTTGCTCCCTGGTATAGCTCTTCTTCGTCGCGGGCTCTGAAGCTTTTCAGGGGCTTGAGTAGCCGCAGTGCAGTGCGCAGTCGTAGGTTTGCTTTGTACACAAGGTCCATATCGGCGGTGAAGTACACAGCCCGCTTTCCGGGCCGTATATCGTTGCCACCTATCTGTCGCAGCTCGTCTACAAGCGCAGGCTCAAGCCCTTGCAGCGTTTGGGCCACCATGGGGAAACGTTCCTGCACGGGTTTGCGCTCAGTAAAATTGGGTTTACCCCCCGGCTTTCTTAGCGCCATATCCTTCTTTTATCAACCAGGCAAGCACCTTATCGCGGTGGTCGCCTTGTATCATTATTTCTCCATCTTTGGTGGTGCCACCTACACCGCACAGGCTTTTAAGGGTGCTTCCCAATTGCTTCATATCCTGCTCTCTTCCTACGTAACCCTTTACCACTGTAGTAACTTTACCTCCGCTCTTCCGGTCGAGCCAAATACGCAAATCTTGCGCGCCTGAAGGCAATGTGTCGGCTTCGCCACTCTTGCTGTATGTATATGCGAAGTCAGGATTGGTACTGTACACCACGTAGTTTTTGCCTTTTTCTTTTTTTGACATATGCAATCTTTAATTCCATTTTAAGCTCAGCAGAGGTCAAGGACCGCACACTTCATTTGCTTCTTTCTTTTACCTGCTCAAAATGCCTGTCGAAATGGTCTTCCATAAACCCCAACGTTTGGCCAATGGTAAGTTTGCCAGCCACAGGGTGCTTGAAGTACGTTTTCGGTTCCATTGTTTTGGTGAAGCTATGCAGTATGATGCCGAGTTCTTTTCTCAGCGCAAGGTACGCATCGCGGGTGGTTTCATAATCGGGGCGGGGAGGCACTTCAGCAGCCACCTTTGGCGCTTTGAATTTCTTTGTGTAGTTGCGCAGCGCTCTTCTGAGCAGGTATGAGCGGATTGCGGCCATTACTCCGCCATTGCCTACTTCTTCGGGGGGAGCCAGCATTTTCTTCTTTAGATAATTCGTGGTGCCGGTTTCGGCCGTCAGCAGGTGGTAAATAATCTGGGCAGCGCTCCACTGCCCGGTGCCTGCTGCATGCAATTTTTCTTCCTGTAAATGTTCAAGATAATTCAGTGCTTCGTCGAGCTTTTGATTGATTCTTTTGTGCTGCGCATCAAGTTTTGGGAGCATTTCAGTTTGTTTTGAGGTCAGTAAATTTTTTCTTTTGCCAAGCCCAGCTTCTCGCCATCAAGGCGAGTACAATCGGTATTGCAGCGGGGTGTAATTTTTGGGGTATCCACATCCAGCTTACCATCACGAAAAATAATATGATTGCATGCCATTTGAAAAAGTCGCCGCCTGTGTTTTTTCGGATTAGAAGCCATGCGCCGTAAAGCCATGTAGGTAAAGCCCATAGTAGGTTCATATTCCATTTGGTGGCGCTGTGGTCGGTGGCAAACCAGAGCAATGCTACAAATATGCCCAGTATACCTGTTATTGTGAAAAAGGAAATATCAAACCATCTGAATCTTTCGGGATTTCCCAGAAGGGTAGCCAAAAAGCACAATCCGAAAAAGGTCCAGAAAATCCAGGTTATTCCTGCTGCAGGCGCGCTGCGCACAGCCGGATTTTCCGGAAGGATAATTCCTTCACTTTTTACAAAGTCAACGAGTTCACCATCAATTTCTATTCGCGCTTCGGCAAATGCTGCCATCAGGTAATCGGGCAAAAACATTTTTTGTCTATAGCCTGCCTGATAGTCGCAGGGTATGCCGAGGGCGAGATAAATGCCGAGCCTGCTCCAGTGGTGGTTGGTGAGATAGAGGTCTATCATTTCCCTAAAAGTGGCTATGGTATCGCGGTCGGCATTTCCGTATACGAGTCTCTTGCCAAGCACCTGTTCGAATACATCTCGGGGGCGTGTGCTGCAATTGTCGTAGAAGAAGTCGTAGCGATATTCTCTGTTCTCTGGTAAGGCATTGTTTTCAAGAAAATTGAAAAGTGCTTCGGCATCGCCTTCTGCCAAATTGAGTTCCTGCCGGTGTACCCAACGCCCTTCGTACACATAGCCGCGCATAAAACGGTCTATTGTCGATACGCTGAGTTGATAATTGAGCTTTCCTTGTGCAAACTTAAAGTAAAAATTGGGGGTGTCGAAATCGAATGTACCGTAATTGTACATGCGGTCAATACCGCTCTTGGAATCGTAAATATGGATGGCTGTATGGCCAAATGTAGAGTAGAGATCATTTCCGGCACCGCAGGTAATAAGCGATACCCGCGTATACTCGGTGATATTTTGTGAATGTAATTGGAGCCCTGCCAGACAAATGGCGGCGAGCAGCAAGTAGCGCAGCATGCGCCGAAATTAACCATTTTTTCTATGCCTTATTCTCCCATCAATTCATTGAGACGCTTCAGGCATTCGATATTTGTGGGATGGTGTGCCGACTTGAATATACGTTGTTTTTCAAGCGCAGAAAGGTGCCAGCTCAAAGCGATATGGTCGCCCGGGTCGTAGGCTATTTCCAGAGGAATCTGATGGATGGGTACGTTGTAATTTTCTCCAAGGGTCTTGAGCAACTGGTCCATATTGAAATCTTGGTCGTTGAAGAAGTTGCCATAAAATGATCCTATTGGGTTTAGCAATTTGTCAGCAATGGTCTGATTCATTCCTTTTGGTTCAAAAAACTTTTCTGTGTCGCGCATTTGTACAATGATCACTCCCGATGTATTCTGCTCAATCCAGTCTCTGAATACGGAGAGATATTGCACAGTTATTTTGGTGCCGTTGTTATCGCGCAGCCCGGCATCCATTACTTCTATTTTCGGCTCTGTGGGCAGCGTGGCATATGGCAGCACGTATGGGAAAGTAGAATTTAACCTGAGGGCACTTGTCAGCAAAAGTCCTTTGGCATTGTGTGCGTCAAACAGCCTGCTAAATTCGATATTTTCTATTGTCAGATTCAGGTTTTGCCGCAGCTCGGGGTACTCATAACATAGGTATGAAATGGGCTGGCAGGCTATGAGAAGCCTGCGACCGTCGTTTACTACTGATGGTGCGAGTACCAGCAGTGGTATCTTGGCTGCCGATACATCATCCGCATAGGACTCAACCGTTTTGTTAAGCACAAATCCCGTATTTTGATTGAGCTGCTCTTCAAACATCATTCCTCTGTCGAGCACATAGTTGTATCCGGCTATATTCTTTTTGCGGAAGCGTATGAATATATCATTGGTAGCAAAGCTGAACAGCACTCTGTTTAGTATATCGTGCGATACATTTTCAACATAAGTTTGGCTGTATATTCCGGGCTTGAGCGTATCTTTTCGGAGGTAGAGTTCACGGTAGTATGCCGCTCCGATGGTGCCACCTGATGAGCCTGATATGAGACGGGTATTTTCAAAAAACTTTCCGCCGGTAAGGCTGTCGCAGAGCTGCATTGAAAGCATGGTCCACATGGTAGATCGAAGTCCGCCACCGCTGGTATTTATGATGACCATTTTGGGCTTGTAGGCAGGATCACCTTTCGTCTTGCGCTGGTTATTGAGCCAAAGGTTCAGGGTCATGATGTGCAGATCGGCATCCTGCCTTACGCGCAGCAGGTTATTGCTCAGGCTGTCAATAGTGTGGTTATTATAAGCAACGGGCTTGGCGCTATAATCGAGACCATAGGCATAATTGGCCATGTTCAGTATGTCGAACTTTCCCGAAACATGGTTTATTACGAGCAGGAAAAGCAATATGGCCGGATAGGTCCACATTTTAAGCCATGACATAGTGATACTTATTAGCATGATTATAACCGTGAATACCAGCAGCGTGCTCGATGCAGCGGGTATCACAAATACGGGACTGAATTGAAACGCTCCGATGATGAGAAATACAACGATGACCATAACTTCAAAGAAGGATGCATTCACATGATTTTGAAAGAAAACCCTTCGCAACGTATCGCGGTCGTAATGGCTGATGTCGCGTGCAAGGTTAATCTTTATAAAAGTAGTCATGTAGGTATCAACTCTCCATTTGGCTTTATTGCTGCGTGCAAAGTAGAATTTGTCCTTGCGCCGCAGGCCCGTTGTGGGCTTTTTAAATAGGGTATCTACATCGGCTTCGGTGGTGCCGGTGAGTTTGAATATGTTCTTATTTGTGGGAAAGAAGTACAGCAATGCCAAGGATATGAAGAGAATATTTCCCAAAAGAAATGCGCCCATATTGAGCGCTACTGCTCCGGTGCTGAGCAGCTCAATCTGAAGAAGAAATTTTGATGAATTGTACATGTAAACAGCCGCGAAGGTCAGTGGGATAATAGAATTGTTTATGCAAAATTTGAAAAATGGCCTGGCAAGGGTGCCCAGAAAAGGAAATTTATTGGCGTGGCATACGTAACTGTGTATGTTGAAGGCCATAATGAATGCACCCAACGAGAAACCGAGTATTCCAAAAGACCAAAAGCCGACTTCTCCGCGGTATTCCGGTGCGAGGAAGAGATATGGTACACCGAATTTAGTGGCAAATGACTGTGTAATAAATGCGAGCAGGATGACCCAAAAAATCAGCAAGAAGAAGCCCCTCTGCAGGTGCACGAGCACCAACTGAAAAGGAAAAAAGTAGATGAAGCGGTTAAGCCTCTGCTGGCTTGTGAGCCTTGCTACCATGAGGGGAGTGATTTACCGTTCCTACGCAAAGATCCCTCCAATGGTTCAGAACGTTGCTGTTACATAATACTTTTATTGACTTTTTCGATGATATGCTTTTCAAGTTCATCAGCTTTTTGCTCCATTTTTTCGGCTTCTGAGATTGTAGCTTTTACAAATTCTACATCTTCAAAACCTTTTAGATTCACCTTTACGTTCATCACTGCTCCTCTTACAGCGGTTCTGGCGCATAGCGCTCCCACAGCTGCATCGGTTATGGAATTTGGATTTCCCTTTTCCACCATTTCCCCGCATATATCAAAGCTCTCCAAAGCCAGGCGGGCTACACCCAGCGGAACCAGAGCTGCATGCCTTGTAGCTGTTGCGATAGCCGTTTTTCTCGTTGCTTTTTCATCAGCAGAATCTTTCGGCAATCCCAAGGCTTCCATTATTTGGTTGAAAGCGCGCGTATCTTCATCAACTGCATTGAGTAGCTTGCTTTTCAGCGTCTGCCCTTTTTCAGCCCATCGAGAAAACTCTTCCCAACGATCATCCCAGCCTCGCTTATGGGCCGATAGGTTGGCCACCATCGTGGCGAGCGAAACGCCCAATGCGCCGCAATATGCAGCAACACTTCCACCACCCGGCGCCGGTGATTCAGAGGCCGTTTCATCAGCAAACTGATCGAGGGTCATTGAAACCAGCTTGCGCTGAGACGCATCTTTAATGAGGTATTCAATTATTTTCTTCTCAGGGTCGAATGGTGCCAGATCATTAAGTCCCAAGCTTTTGATGGCGATTTTTACTTTTTCCTTTTCAGATATGCCGAGCGAGCGCTCCTGCTTTCGCAGAAAATAATCGGCGGCGTTGAGCAGGCTTTGTAATGGAACCAATCCTACTATTTCAGAACCGGTAACGCGTATGCCACGCTCAGCGGCTTTGGCCATAGCTTCTTCGAAAGCTACATGCACCGGGGTGATGTTGATATTGGTGAGATTCAGCGAAAGCTGGGCAATACCGTACTCTTCGATGTACCAACCAATGCCTTTTACTGACTTGAGCGTACCGGGTATGCGCACCGGATCTCCGCTGGCATCGTTTACTACCTTTCCTGTTACCGGATCGCCCTCGCGGAGTATGCGTCCTGCTTCGCGTATATCAAATGCTATTGCATTTGCTCTGCGGGTTGATGTGCTATTGAGATTCACATTGTAAGCTACTAGAAAATCTCTTGCTCCTATGGCTGTTGCTCCGGTTTTCCTGGCACTGTCGTTAAATGAAGCAGGTCCGAAATCGGGTTTACTCTCGGGTTTTGAGAGTTTATCCAATCCCTCATATTCGCCTGAGCGGCAATAGGCAAGGTTTTTGCGTTTCGGATCTTTTGCAGCATACTCGTAAAAGTAGCCGGGTATACCTAATTCCTTACCCACCCGCTCACCGAGGCGGTGCGCATAGCCTACTGCTTCATCCATGCTGATTCCCGATATGGGTATGAGTGGGCATACATCCGTGGCACCCATGCGTGGGTGTTCGCCTTTGTGCTTGCTCATGTCAATGAGCTCGGTGGCTTTTTTGATGAGTCTGAATGCCGCTTCTATCACAGCTTCGGGCTCACCTACAAAGGTGATAACTGTTCGATTGGTGCTTTTTCCGGGGTCTATGTCGAGCAGCTTTACACCTTCAACGGTTTCTACTGTTTGAGCGATGGTTCGGATTTTGATCATATCGCGCCCTTCAGAGATATTGGGCACACATTCAATAATTCGCTTCATGAAATTATAAGTAGGGTAGGGGTTCAGGCTTCGAAGGTAGCAATTCAAAGGCTTTTGCAAGGGCAGCCAATAGGGTATTTGATTAGTTTTGTAGGCTGTATGACCGCCAAGAAAGAACGCCCCTTAATATTGGTTACCAACGACGACGGTATCACTGCCCGCGGAATCCGCACCTTGATTGATGTAGCGCGTGAGTTTGGCGATGTATGGGTGGTGGCGCCTGATAGTCCGCAGAGCGGAATGGGGCATGCAATTACTGTTAACAATATATTGAGGCTTACCGAAGTGCACAATGAGCCTGAAGATGTGCGTGAATTCGCCTGCTCGGGAACTCCTGTAGATTGTGTAAAACTTGCCGTATACCGAGTATTGAAGCGGCGTCCCGATTTGCTTTTGTCGGGTATCAATCACGGTGGTAATAACAGCATCAACGTAATATATTCCGGTACCATGTCGGCAGCGGTCGAAGGAGCAGTGGAAGGTATTCCTTCCATCGGGTTTTCATTGCTTGACCACAGTGGGGAAGCCGACTTCTCCGGTGCAAAGGAAATTGCCAGAACTATGATCAGAAATGTGCTTCAAAATGGAATGCCCATTGGCACTTGCCTTAATGTGAATATTCCGGCAATACCGAGAAGTAAAATTAAAGGCATCAAAATTTGCCGGCAGGCCAAGGCATGGTGGGAAGATGATTTTGACATGCGTACCGACCCTTCCGGCAAAAATTATTACTGGATTACCGGAAGCCTGCACAATGAAGACCATGGCGAGGATACGGATATTTGGGCTCTGGACCACAATTATGTTTCGGTAGTGCCCGTTCAATACGATCTTACTGCTTACCACGCGATGGCAGTGCTCAATAGCTGGAATTATGAAGAATAAAAAGTACGATAAAATGTTGCTCGGAATCACTCTGGGTATGCTCTCGCCTGTGCTTGGTTTTGTGCTTTATGGCTTGTTTTGGGGGCATTATAATAACCGGACTTTTAGCTATTTCGTGAATGATATTTTCTTTGGCACGCCTGTATTTCAGTCGAGTATTGTATCGCTTAGCCTGCTTATCAACCTGCTTCCTTTCTTTTTATTTATCCGCAAAGAGCGCTACCATAGTGCGCGCGGAGTGCTTGCGGCTTTGTTTATTTACGTTCCGCTGGTCATTTACCTCCGTTTCTACTATTAAATGAAGTACTACATCATTGTTGGTGAACCTTCAGGCGATCTGCACGCATCAGGCCTTGTTGCCGCACTCAAAGCCATAGATGATCAAGCAGAGTTTCGCGGCTGGGGGGGCGACCTTATGGCAAATGAAGGTGTTGAAATTGTAAAGCATTACCGCGATCTCGCATTTATGGGATTTACGGAAGTAGCTGCCAATCTGCGCACAATCATACGCAACCTAGGTTTTGCCAAAGATGATCTGCTGAAGTACAAACCCGACGTGGTAATACTGGTAGACTATCCGGGCTTCAACTTGCGGATTGCCAAATTTGCCAAAGCCAAGGGCTTGAAGGTGTTCTACTATATTTCGCCGCAAATATGGGCATGGAAACAGAGCAGGGTGCACCAAATCAAGGCCAGCGTGGATGAGATGTTTGTTATTCTTCCTTTTGAGAAGGATTTTTATGTGCGCTTTGGCATTGATGTGCATTTCGTTGGCCACCCGCTTCTTGATGCCGTTAAGCGCATTTCACCATCATTTGCCGACAGGGCTGCATTTTGCGAAAAGCATGAACTTGACCAAAGGCCCGTCATTGCCATGCTTCCCGGAAGCCGAAAGCAGGAAATTTCAAAAATGCTTCCTTTGATGCTGGCTGCATCGCGGAGATTCACATCATATCAGTTTGTAATTGCCGGCGCTCCATCGCAGGAGCTTTCAGCTTACCAGCAGGTTGCCGGCATTGCCGATGTGAAAGTAGTTTTCGGTGCCACTTACGAGTTGCTGCACAACAGCCATGCAGCTATGGTAACTTCGGGAACCGCCACGCTCGAAACCGCAATTTTCAATGTGCCGCAGGTGGTTTGCTATAAAGGTGGTACGCTTTCATACCAAATTGCCCGGCTGCTTGTAAAAGTAAAATTTATTTCGCTTGTAAATCTAATTATGGACCGTGAAGTAGTGGTGGAACTTATTCAAAAACAGCTTACCGAAGCGTCTCTTTCCGCCGAGCTTGACAGATTGTGTAATGACCAAGCATACCGCGATAGAATATTTGCGGACTACGATGCGCTTCGAATAACACTGGGCGGCTCAGGAGCTGCTGAAAATACTGCCGACATCATGTTGAAAAAACTCCGTTAGGCAGGTTTTCAGGATTCATCTTCTATCTACTTTCGGCTTCTATGGTTCGACTTCTTTCAACGTGCTTGCTCTGTATTATGTATTCGGGGGTATCAGCAGGCGACTTAAATACGCTGGATATAGGCATTTTAGTAAATCATAAACCTACGGCCATTCAAGTTATAGTAGAGTTTGGGGTTTATAATGTGGTAGCCGATGGCACTTCGGTAATAACCCTTCGCTCGCGTGAGCGGGTATCCGTGTCACAAAAGGGAACTATGTTGGAAGTAAGCGTTCCAGGCAGGGTAGTGGGCCAGTACAAGAGCGTGAAGCTGAAAGCCCGTGAAAATGATGGAGTATTCAGAATATACCTTCTCGCGCCTAAGAAAGATGAGCGCGTTTATGATGACGATTTGCATCTTTTACCGAACGGTAAAGGCATCAGGATGGTAAATAGGGTGGGCCTTGAAAAATACGTAGCCGGCGTAGTGGAAGCGGAGACGGGCAAAGAGAAAGAACTCGAATTCTACAAGGTACAGGCGGTGATATCGCGCACCTATGCCCTTAGCAATTCCAGAAAACACCTATACGAAGGTTTTAATCTCAACGATCAGGTCGATTGCCAGGTATACCATGGAAAGTGCCGCTGGGTGCCTGAAATTATTGATGCAGTAGAAATGACACTTGGAAAGGTACTTGTGGATAGTGAAATGAAACTTATTACTGCTGCTTTTCACAGCAATAGCGGAGGCGAAACTGTTGCAAGCGACTGGGTATGGTCGTTTCCTCTTGCTTATCTTACTTCCCGAAAAGACGAGTTTTCACAGTTTGGAGCGCATTACGCATGGTCGGTTACCGTTGCCAAGGAAGGCTGGCTCAGTTATCTTGAAAAGAAATATGGATACAAAGCTTCAGATGCACTGCTGCTTCAATTGGCCACCAGCTATGAGCAAAACAGCAGACAGGCGTACTTTCTTGACCCAATATTTAAGATACCTCTAAAGGAAATTCGCAAGGACTGGAAGCTCAATTCAACTTACTTCGATATTATTAATGAAGGCGATTCGCTGCGCTTTTCCGGTCGCGGGTTTGGACATGGTACAGGTCTGAGTCAGGAAGGGGCTATGCGCATGGCCGAAATCGGGTTTACATACACTGATATCCTGCATTTTTACTACAGCGATGTGCACATCATTGATCTGTCCGGCCTGAGTTTCTACAGGCAATAACTTCGCCGAGCCTTACGTGAAACAAAAAAAGCCGGCACAAACGGCCGGCTTAAAATAGTATTTGATAAGGTTATTCTTACGCTTTGTTCGAAGAATACCTGCGCTCTTTGATGCGCGAAGCTTTTCCACGTAGATCGCGAAGGTAGAATATACGCGCTCTGCGCACTGAACCTTTCTTGTTCACCTCAATCTTGTCAATAAACGGAGATGACACAGGAATGATACGTTCTACGCCAACACCGCTTGATATCTTTCTTACGGTGAAAGTTTCAGTAGGGCCTGAACCACGGCGCTGAATTACAACACCTTGAAATTGCTGTATACGCTCTTTATTACCTTCCTTGATTTTATAATGCACGGTCACAGTGTCGCCTGCTCTAAATGCAGGATGCTGTGAAATCGGGGTGAGTTGCTCGCTTAATTGTCTTAAAATGTCCATGACGGTTCGTGTTTTAATCGCTCAAATTTCGGGCTGCAATATTACGAAACTATTTTTACAATTCCCCAAATTGTTGACTATATTTCATCATCCTGATTTTGAATGAATTTTGCCCAAAGGTCAGGGCGTCGCATTCGGGTATGTTCCATTGCTTTGTCCATTCTCCAATCTTCTACGGCTTTGTCATTGCCTGAAAGCAATACGTCAGGAACCTTGATGCCCTTAAATTCTGCAGGGCGGGTGTATACGGGCGGGGCAAGCAGATCGTCCTGAAATGAATCAGTAAGGGCCGATGTTTCATCGTTGAGCACACCCGGCAATAGTCTTATCACCGAATCGGCCAGTACGGCGGCAGCCAGTTCACCACCGCTGAGTACGTAGTCGCCAATAGATATTTCGCGGGTTATGTAGAGGTCGCGTATCCTTTGATCCACACCTTTGTAATGTCCGCAAAGTATCATCAGATTTTTGCAGGTGCTGAGCGTGTTCGCAATCCGCTGGTTGAAGGTTTCGCCATCAGGACTCATATAAATCACTTCATCATAGCGGCGCTCAGCCATCAAATGGTCTATGCACGCAGCGATAGGCTCGCAGAGCATTACCATTCCTGCTCCACCACCATAGGCGTAGTCGTCAATGGTTTTGTGTTTGTTGGTGCTAAAATGTCTGAGGTCGTGCACATGCAACTCTACAATTCCTTTTGTTTGCGACCGCTTCACAATGCTGTCGTTCAATGGACTATGTAGCAAACTAGGCAATCCTGTGAGGATATCGATACGCATATTGCTGATTGAATTTTGTGAATGATTGTTGTGGTAAAATTTACATTTTCATGCGATCACAACATTTAGGTACTATATTTGAAGGCACAAAGGTAACTCAAACCTAGAAAGATGAATTTGACTAAACGAATCAGCATCCTTATTGCGCTTATCATTACCGGTCTGCACGCCCATGCCCAGAAGGACGAAGTTTTTGAAGACCTTCGAAATCTATACATGGACGAGAAGTATGAAAAATTGATTACCAAAGGTGAGAAGTACCTCGCCAATGATGATACACGCAAGGATCCTACGCCCTACCTATACTTATCTAAAGCTTACTATGAAATTAGCCGTTTGGAAGAATACGCCAAGGATTATCCACCTGAGAAGGCATTTACGAATGCGCTGAAGTGGGCCTCGAAGTACCGCAAGAAAGACCCTGATGGTACTTTATTCAGAGAGAATGAACTTTACTTTGACGAGCTTAAAAAGGCTGCGATGGGTGAAGCCGCCGGCCTTATGTCTGACCAAAAATTTTCTAGGGCAAAGAGATATTACGATGCTATCGCCAAGTTTGATCCTGAAGATATCGGCGCCCGATTTATGCTGGGCTACTGCCAGTTGCAAATGAAAGCAGCAATGGAAGCCAGCATTGCACTGAAAGAAGCCGGTCGCCTTATGTACACCGCTGATTTGGAGCGAATGAGCGCAGGTGACAAGAAAATTTTCCGCGAAGGTGTAGTGCGCTACAGTGATTATCTCCTTGAGAATGGTATGCGCGACTCAGCCCGTGCCACGCTTCGCAAGGCCGAGCCTGTGCTTGCGGGCGATAGTGAGTTTGACATGCTGATGCGCCGCGCCAAGTAATCCCTGCACATCGAGTAATCCGCAATTGATTTTATGAAATTTGCCTTGAGAATCTTTGCATGTATGTGCATGGCGCTGAGCTTTTCGGCAAATGCCGATGCGCAGATCAAAGGAGCTTTAGCCAAATCATTTGATGAGTTAGAGAAGTACAATTACTTTGCAGCCAAGGATGGATTCTACAAAGCCCTTAAAAAGGAAAAAGTACCTGCATCCTACGGCCTTAGCATTATCTACAGTCGGTTCGACAATCCGTTTACTAATCTTGACTCGGCCCTGAAGTTTATTACTATTTCGCGAAAGCAATACCCGGCACTAGATGCAAAGCTTAAAACGAAATATGCACTCAGTTCCATTGACAGTGTGAACATTTACCGGCAGGTGCGCAAAGTAGATTCCCTAGCATACAACGAAACTTATGCTGCTGCCGATACTTCAATGTGGTCAGCGTATTTGAAATGGCATTACACATCCTATTTTCTCGAGCGGGCCGCTACGCAGCGCGATTCGCTCGCATACAGTATTGCTCAGGAAGCAAACACCGCCATGGCGTACAGCTATTTTCTGAACAGCTATCCTGCTGCAAATCAACATGCAGAGGCGAAAAGACTTTTCGAAAAGTGTACCTACGAAGAGTGGACCGTTTCAAAACATGTTGATGAATACCGCAGCTACATCAAAAACTATCCGAATAGTGTACACCGGGATGAAGCGGAATTTGAAGTATTTAAAAAGTACACCCGTTCAGGCACACCTGAAGTATACTTACTTTTTATTGAAGAGAATCACGGCAATAAGTACCTCGATGAAGCATGGCGCAATATATACGCATCTGAAATTGGCGATACGTCGCCTCGGGCCATAGCAGCTTTCACCCTCAAGTATCCTGATTATCCGTTTATGGAAGAATTACTTCAGGATTTTAACCTTTCAGCAACAAGTTTTTATCCTGCACGAAAAGGCGCGAAGTGGGGGTACATTGATGAAAATGGAGTGATGCGTATTGAACCTGTTTATGATTGGTGTGAGCCATTCGCAGAGAATTTTGCATCGGTAGGCAAGGACGATAAAGCCAATTTTGTGGGCAAGGATGGGCGCGAATTGAGCACTGATGACTTTGACGAAGTATACTCCTTCAAAAACGGCTATGCTGTTGTAGAGACTGATGGAAAAGTAGGGCTTGTGAACCGCCTAGGAAATTGGCTTCTGGCGCCGGAGTATGAAGAATGTGGCGAGTTTTCGGAGGGCTTTGTATATGCTTCCCAAGGAGGGAAATTTGGCTATTTTAATTCAAAAGGCAAAGCGGTCATTCCGTTCGATTTCGATCAAGCAAATGATTTTAAATTCGGCAGAGCCATTGTGCAGCAAAATGGTGTTCATGGAGCCATTGATTCCCTTGGCAATGTGGTTATTCAATTTGCCTATAACTGGATAGAGCCATTTAACGAAAGTGAAAGCAGCCGCGTGCGATTGGGAAAGTTGTTCGGACTTATGAACCATAGCGGAAGGCTTATTACCCCGGTGCAGTACGACGCACTGGGTGAGTATTCGGGCGGTTATTACCTTGCCGCAAAGGGCGGTAAGTATGGATTCATTACTGCCCAGGGCGATACTGCTGTTCCATTTACTTTCGACCTGGATCCGGCGGCTCTATTGCAATCAAAATTTATAAACGGCTATGCCAAAGTATATCAGAAGGATAAAAACATAGTGAAAGTGGGGCTCATTGATACATTGGGAAAAAAAGTGATTCCTGCTATGTTCGATGATCTTACTTATTCTAACAGCGATCTGATACCTGTTCGCAAAAAGAACCAATGGGGCTATGCCGACAAAGCGTTAAAGTTGGTAATACCTTATAAGTATGACGCGGCAGGACCATTTGCTGACAGCCTGGCAATGGTGTCAATAAAGGGTAAGTTCGGCCTTATTGATAAACAAGGTAAACCAGCACTCAATCTGGTTTATTCATACCTTCAGTTGATAGACTCATTATGTCTTGTAGCTGACACAGCTTACGGTGTCATCAACAGACAAGCAGAAGTCAGGGTTCCGATGCGCTACAAATCGGTAGAGAACATTGATGGCAAAACCTTGTTATTCAAGGGCGCTGATGGCAGTATGCACTACTACTCTATTGCCAAACAGCGCTTTATATGGCGCGAAGAAATAGCCGAACTTTAAAAAAGATAGTATCTTTGCGCTCCTGAAATGAAGTGGCCTCCGGGGCCCGTTTATTATGGCATACACCCAATCGCAGCAAGCAATCCTTCAAGAAGTCTTCGAACTTATAAATAGTTGGATCAAAGAGAGTGAGAAGAGCGATATACCATTATTGGAATACCGCGATCCTGAATCACTTATCAGGGAGCTCGACCTGAAAATCAGTGCAAAAGGCAGTGGCGATGCTGCCTTGCTTGAAGAAGTACACAAGTATTTAAAGTATTCAGTAAAAACAGCACACCCCGCCTACCTGAATCAATTGTTTGGAGGGTTTAACTTTCCCGGATTTATAGGCGAAGTAATCACATCGCTTACCAATACATCCATGTATACCTATGAGGTGGCACCTGTGGCTACCCTTATGGAAATGGCATTGATCGATAAAATGGTGAGTTACACAGGGTGGGGCAGTGGCACAGGTTCTCTGCTTACCGGTGGCAGTAATACCAATATGGTGGCCATGCTGCTGGCGCGAAATAGTATTTTTAAAGGCGCCAAGTACACCGGATTATCGGGGCTACCGAAACTGGCTATTTTGGTTTCTGAAAGGAGTCACTTCTCCATGTTGAAAGGTGCAAATACCATAGGTATTGGGCAAGATGGGGTGATAAAAGTGAAAATTGATGAAAATGGCCGAATGCGCGGCCCACAGATAGAAGAAGCTATTGCGCAGACGCGCAGCAAAGGCATGGTTCCATTTATGATTTGCTCTACCCTTGGTACCACTGAAACGGGTTCGTTCGATGCAATTGATGAAATTTCACCTATTGCAAAAAAGCACAAGCTGTGGCATCATGTTGACGGCTCTTGGGGTGGCAGCATCATACTCAGCAAGAAATATCAAAGCATGTTCAGCGGGCTTGAAGAAGCAGACTCCTACTCTTGGAATCCGCATAAGCTCATGAACATACCACTGATTTGTTCTGCCCTGCTGGTAAGGGATACCAATGTGATGCGTGAAGAGATTCAAAGTTACGATGCCGATTATATATACCATGACACTGAAGATGGCGCGTATGACCTTGGGCCTGCATCGCTCCAATGCGGTAGAAGGGTAGATTCTTTAAAGTTATGGCTGGCCTGGAAATACTACGGCGATGATGGCTATGCAAAGCGTATCGAAAAACTTTTTGATTTAGCTTCTTTTGCCACTTTGAGAGTGGAAAACAGCAAACACCTGGAGCTTTTGTTTCCTACGCAAACGCTGAATGTGAATTTCCGATACAAGGTTCCTGCTGGAATTGATGTGGACGCATTCAACGAGAAAGTACGATACCGGCTCATTCATGAAGGCAAGGCTATGGTAAATTTTTGTAAGCTTGATAATGGACTGTCAATAAGGCTTATTCTGCTAAACCCAGACCTGGAAGAAACGGATTTGGCTCGTTTCTTCGATCAGTTTGAGCATGCTGCAACTTCGTTGTTGCGCGAGATGGCGGTGGCCCGATAAGAAGGTGTGAACATCTGCTAAACCTGATTTTATTTTTTTAACCATGCCATTTCTGTTTTGGCATGCTTGTTGATATTATTCTTTTATAAGCATCTTATACATCAGAGCTGGTTACTCTGAATTGGTTAAAATGATTGGTTAATTGAACGAAGACCTGCCTAAAGAGGCAGGTCTTTATCATTATGCCTTACCGCTTTTCTGATTATTTGTACCATTTATCATAATATGAGCACCTTTAATCAAAAAGTATCACAACAGCGAAACACAATGTCCATTATTACCGTTTATATATCAGTAAAGCATCTTATTCATCAGAGCTGGTTACTCTGAAATGGTTAAAATGATTGGTTAATACAAAATCCCTGCCTAACGAGGCAGGGATTTTTGTTATTGCAATATTTAGCGCCGTTCCTAAATTTGATTCGGAATTTCATATCAGAACCTGGATAGGCTGTTTCAAATTTTTCTCCATCGGTTGCAAAATAAATACCCAGGGAACAGACCATAATATTTTTGCTATTGATACTCAGACAGAAATATTATTTAAATCAAAAATTATCACAATTAGGTAACTCTACGGGCACATGCTCCGTTAAAGAATATGTAAAGCATCTTATTCATCAGAGCTGGTTACTCTGAATTGGTTAAAATGATTGGTTAATTCATAAAATCCCTGCCTAACGAGGCAGGGATTTTTGTTTTAATCAAATTTTTAGCTGCAGATGGTTGTGATGCTGAATGCCGTTCAGAGCGATTCTGGTTTATTTCTTAAAAGCGACATGGCAAGCCATATCCAACCGGCTATAAAAAACAATCCACCTATTGGGGTAATTGGCCCTAATAGCCCGGCAGAATCTTCAATTCCCAAAAGATATCGGGTATTCAAAATGTAGATTGAAAACGAAAACAAAATGATACCAATTAAAAACATGATCGATATTCTTTTTTTGGTGGTTGTGGCCAGAACGTTTACCGGAAGGCTGTGCAATGCTAAAATGGCAATACAATGCCAGGCCTGATAGCGAACCCCGGTTTCAAAAGAAGCAAGCTGAGATGGATTGAGTTGACTTTGCAAAGCATGAGCACCCAGTGCACCCAATACTACTGCCAGTGCCATCAGTGCGGCTGCTGAAGCAAGAATTGTTTTTGGCTGGGTCATCGTGATAAGGCTCTTGGGTTTTTACAAAATCAGTTTTTCTCTTTCGATTTCTGCTCTGCCAGAGCTTTTTCTTCAAACAGGTCGGGGTCGTAACCAAACAAGCGGTTGTTTTTGATCATAACGTCCACGTAGTTTGGTACCATCTTTTCCCATCCAGCTTCGCCATTTCTTATGCGACGCAGGGTTTCGCGGCTTTGAATCCACAGTACTTCGGGGTCGAAATCAGTTAAGTCAACTATTCGGCGGTTGTTGATGAGGTAATCGTATAAAGGCAATAGTCTGGGTTGAACAGGCATATTTTTGCTGTTCATTATCTCTGTATCTTCTTCGGTTTTGCTTGGATATAGATACACTTTCAGGTCGCGGGTGAAGAGTACACCAAAGGCTTCGAGAATACCCCCATTCAGCTCGCGGTAATATTTCTCGTTGAAGAGTTCTATCATGTTGGTAACGCCCATGATAAGGCCCATTCTCGCTTTTGTAAACGTAGAGAAATACTGTATAAGCTTGTAGTATTCCTGATAGTTTGATATGATTACCGTTTGCCCGAGTGAGCAAAGCACATCAGCACGGTCAAGGAAATCCTGCTCATCAATATCGCCTTCTGCGCGAAGATTACTAAGGGTAATTTCGAATAATACCTGCAGGTTATCCGAATCCACGCGGTTTTCCTTTACAAAAGCGTTGTATCCATTGATAATCATATCAATGTTTACTTTGGTTACCGGACGGAAGCTGCCGCGAATAGCAAGAATATTTTTCTTGTAAAGGAGGTCAGCAGGTTGCAAATTGCGTCCGTCAGGACTGAAAATTACCGCATCGGTCATGCCGTTTTTAACAAGCTGCAGACTGAGGAGACGGTTGTCAACTGTTTCAAAATCAGGGCCAGTCATGGAAACCATGTCAATTTCAACCTGATCGCGGTTCAGGCTATCGTAGAGTGATTTCAGAAATTCACTTGGATTCTGGTAATAGAAGAAGCAGCCGTAAATCATATTCACACCAATGGTGCCTGCGGTTTCCTGCTGCAGCCCGGCATCATTTTCGTGGAGCTGTATGTGAACTATAACTTCATTCGGCTCTTTCTCGGCACTCGTTTGAAACTTTAGACCCATCCAGCCGTGGCCCTGATAGCGCTTATGAAAGTCAATGGTGGCGATGGTATTTGCGAAAGCAAAAAATTTCTTTGATGGGTGCTTTGCCCGGTCGAGGCGCTCTTCGATCAAACCGTATTCGTAGTTGATCATTTTGCGCAAGCGGGGCTCGCACACGTACCTGTTTTTTTCTTCTTTTCCGTATATCGCATCACTGAAATCCTTATCGTAGGCTGACATGGCCTTCGCGATAGTGCCTGAAGCACCACCCGCTCTGAAAAAGTGACGCACCACCTCTTGACCGGCTCCAATCTCAGCAAAAGTTCCGTACACATCCGGATCAAGATTCATTCGTAACGCTTTTTGCTTTGCTGCGAGTATTACCCTTTCCAAAATTGGTGGTTTTAGTGATGCGCTGCGAAATTAAACCCTTTATATCAAAGAAAATAGCATTTTCAGGCTTTTTAACAGGAAGTTTTATAGGGCAAAAAAAGCTATTTTAGGCGGTGAAATGCGACTTACTTTATTGGGTACCGGCACTTCTCAGGGAGTTCCTGTAATAGGCTGTGAATGTGCTGTATGTGCTTCTACTAATCCACAAGATAACCGGCTTCGAACTTCGGCAATGGTTGAGGTTGACGGTGCAACAATAGTAATTGATACCGGCCCTGACTTCAGGCAGCAGATGCTGCGTGCCCGGCCTCATGATGTGGATGCCGTAATCTATACCCATGAGCATAAGGACCATATTGCAGGTCTTGATGATGTAAGGGCTTTCAATTTCAAACATCACAAGGCAATGAACCTTTATGCCACTCCTACTGTGCAGGCAGCCATCAGACAGGAGTTTCAGTATATTTTCTCTGATATGAAATATCCGGGAGTGCCAGAAGTGATGCTTCATGAAATTGACCCATCAGTGCCATTCCACATAGGTGATGTGGAAATTATCCCCTTATTGGTTTATCATTATAAAATGCCCGTTTTGGGATTCCGCATTGGCAATATGGCTTATATCACTGATGCCAGTTCGATTCCTGATTCGGTTATGGCCCAGCTTCAGGGTCTTGATGTACTGGTGTTGGATGCGCTTCGGAGGCAAAGCCATATTTCGCATTTTAATTTGCAACAAGCTGTAGCAATTTCGGAAATTCTAAAACCTTCACGCACTTATTTTACGCATATATCGCACCTTATGGGTCTCCATAGCGAGGTAAACGCTGAGCTTCCGCCCAATATGTATTTGGGGTATGATATGCTCTCGGTTGATGTAGAATAAGGTTGGATTTTCTCAAAAAGTCTATAGACAAAGCCTTTGAACGCTCCGTCTGAAACACTCAAATATTCGACGAAATTTCAATATATGCGGTAGAATGCTAAATTTGCTAAATACAAAGTGGCAAACTATGAAAAACGCTATTAATCTGATAACCGCAGTATTTATAGGTTCATTTTTGATATGCTTCACAGTCAGCGGACAGCCGGTGGAAAAAGCTGAAAATGAATCTAAGACCAAATCGGGCAAAAAGTCGGAGAAAGAAAAGGGTAGTCTTTCTGAAGCAATGGAAGTCTTTGGCGAGAAGGCTGCTGAAGGCACTGACGACAGCGGAATGACCGATGAGCAAATGAAGATGATGTCAAAGCTTTTTGGAAGCGATGCCAAGTTTGAGGGAGTGTATTCGTTTGCTTCTTCATTCATGTTTGATGTGCTAAGTAAAACGGATAGCAATAATGAAAGTGTAACGGTGTATGAAATGGCTGCTTCAGAAAGCGGAGAGAGCTTTTTGATGGAAATAATCTCTACCGACGGCGTGAAATCAGACACTCGAGGCAGGATGATTTTTGATCACAAGAATAAATCTCTCATTAGCCTGATTGATGAAGGCGGTGACCGTAATGGGATTGTAATGACGTTTGATCCTGAAAGTATGGCTGCCAAAACCATTGAGCTTGATGTTGATAGAAATTCCATTTCAGAGAATGTAAGTTTTAGAAAAACCGGCCTTATCAGGCAAATTAATGGTTACAATTGTGATCAATTCATTTATAGCTCACCTGATGCTAATGGCGAAATGTGGATTTCAGACGCAGAAGAATTAGAGGGCGTGGGTTTTTTCGGAATGTTTGGCTATGGCCAAAAGAAACACAAGACCTTCGCCAATGTGCCGGGTTATCCTGAAGGATTTGTAATGGAGATGTCAACAACCGACAAAAAATCAAATGAAAGTGCCACGATAAAAGTCACTCAAATTGATCTTAATAAACGGCAATCGGTTCAGACATCTTCCTATCAGATGATTTCTGTGGGCAGCCTGATGGGCCAGTAAGCATATCGGATTTTAAGGATTGGGTTCAGCGAGTATTCCCTGATTGATAATTGCAACCACACGGCCGCTCATTTCTTTTCCTATTTCTGCAATATTATAGGCTTTGCTTTGGAGTAATGGGCGCACTACGTGGGTGGGTTCTTGTGTACTAAAGAGGGTTAAGTTGGCCATTTCGCCAACTTCGATGGTAGGGCAATTGATGTTGAGTACTTGCCTGGGGTGAATGCTGAAAGCTGCAACCAATTGGTCGATAGCTATACTGTCTGCGCAGGCTCCATAAACCAATGGAAAGAAAACTTCAATTGCAGCAGCACCAAAGTTGGCATAGTCGAATTCTAGTTTTTTATGCTCTTCGTCTTCAGGACTGTGGTCAGATGAGATGACCTGTATTTTGCCTTCAGCGAGCTTTTGAATCAATTGTTTGCGGTTCTCTTCGGTGCGAAGTGGCGGCATCAACTTGAAATTGCTGTCAAAACCAGCTACATTCTGATCGCTGTAGGCGAGATGTGCAGCCGTGGTTTCGCAGGTCAGCGTATGTCCTGCCTGAGCAGCAGAGTGTATCAAATCAACTGATCGTGCATCGCTTATAGGGCCCAGGTGCAGGCGTCCTTCGGTGTAGCCGAGCAGGGCGATATCGCGTTGTACTGCAATTTCTTCGGCTATAGATGGAATGCCTTTGAGTCCGAGTTTTGTGCTTTCTATACCCTCGTTCATTTGCCCTCCGGGAATCAGTGTAGCATCATATGGGAAATGCAATACCGGCGCGCCAAAGTTTTTTGCGTAAAGCAAGGCCCTGTGCAATAAACCTGATGTGGCTATGCTGCGCTTGTCGTCGCCAAATGCTACTGCACCGGCTTCGTACATGTCATACATTTCGGCCAGGCTTTCGCCGTTAAGCCCTTTTGAGAGTGCGCCTATTGGAAATACTTCAACGGCGGCATCACGTGATCGGTTCAGCACATATGCTATGGCACCCTTACTGTCAGCCACAGGGTTCGTGTCGGGCGAGAGCGCAACTGCTGTAAAACCGCCTCGTGCGGCTGCCCGAAGTCCTGAATTAAGGTCTTCCTTATGTTCTTGCCCCGGGTCGCGAAAATTTACACGCATATCCATCCAGCCTATTGAAACACACAGCCCGTTGGCGGTTATCACTTTGTCTGCTTCTTCGGTTATTGTGTCGGCAATTTTGCTAATCACCCCGTTAGAAATCATAATGTCTACAACCTTTCCGTTGTCGGGGTGGCGCTTATCAACGATGGTGGCCTGACAGATGCGTATTTTCATGTTGACCTTTTGTTCCAGAAGCGAATTAACAAACTTTCCAGCAAGAGGAACGCAAGAACGAGAAAAAGACACCATTTCCAAAGTTCTGTACCCTTCTGTTGCACGGCTATGGTTCTTGTGAGCGACTGTGTATTGCCATCAAATACTTCCGCTTTGATATCGGGATTGGCCCTTATTAATTCTTTTATTTCTTCATTCATATAAGAATCCAGATTGCTCTCGCTGCGGCTGTAGTTGAGTCCGGCCACGCAAAGCGTATCGATACCGAGGGTGAGAATGTAGTTGCCCGATACATTGATGTCAGGCCCAGGGCCTATTTCGAGCAAGCCATCGCGCAGCTGGTGTTGTGGTATTACTTCCGTTTGACCGTTTATTTTCCGGAGCTTAAAAACTGCATCGCCCTGCAGTGCAGGTGCCGGTATCGTAAAGTAGCTCTCAGCACTGATCCAGGTATTTGTCATTGCTGTATTCTGACTCAACTCTGCGATACGCAGTGTGGTGGCCACGAAAAGCGCGTGCCTCGCAAAGTTGCTGTACTCAGCCTGAATGGGCACAGCGAGGGTATATACTTTGCCTGTTCCCGAATTGCTTGTAGAAAGAAACTGCGCTCCGTTTGCAAAGGCCATAATATCGTCACCACCCGATTTGAGTGAGCGGCTCATGCTGAAATGAGCGCTAGAAGTAGGCAAGTCGGGATTATCGGGTATTTTTTCAAATACTCCTTTGTATACCGGGTGCTCAAGGTTTATGGTTTTTACCTTTAGTTCAGTTCTTCTAAATTGCAAATAGGCCCCGGCATCGAGTTGGTTTAGCATTGCATTGTAGCTGTCGGCATTTATTTCCGCTGAGGGAATGATGAACAAACTACCGCCATTTTTTACGAAAGTAACGAGCGAAGCTGAAAGACCCGTAGAGATTTCAGTAAGCCCGTTCAAAATCATCAGGTTTACATTGGCCAGATTTGCATAGTCTACCGAGCGGTCGGTTGCCGACGTATAATGGTATACGGAATCACTGCTGAAAACGGCTTTCAGCACATCATTGCGGTTTGCGTTTTCGGGGCGAAGCGATTGCACAATGATTTTATCGAAAACCCTGTAGCCGAAGTGCCAGCTATCATCGAAAGTAATGGGATAATCTTCGATCGACACTTCAACGGCGTAGAATCCCGGAGTTTCGTTGATATAACTCAATGTGGCTATAGAAGCGGCGCCCGGCTCTACGGCAAAAGTTGCCACGGCGCTTTGATTTCCATTGATGGCAAGTTTGAGTGGTACGTTCTCCACGCGCTCTCTTCCGGCATTGCGGATTCGTACGTTGAGTTGTTCGGCGTCGCGGAGTTTCCGCACGGGGGTATTGAACCATACTGAGTCAATGTACAAATTGCCCGGTGAGTTGCGCTCCAGTACTACAAATGTTGCGGCGATTGTGGTATCGGTCGCAAAATTTTCCAGGTCGAATTGTGATTTCTGAAAATCTGAAACCAGATAGCTCATTTTACGGCTATCTCCTGAAGTTTTTAGCGGATCGTTTTGGCGTGTGCTTATTTCGCGTAAGCTGTGGCTCTGAGGGCTTACTTCTACTTCCTGCACCCACTGTACAAACTCCTGCCGGCTTACATACCGCTGATGGCGGCCTTCAAAATCGTTTGTGAGCAGCAGAAACCTGTCTGTAGGCTCATACGCCATGGCAATATCAATGGCTCTGTTTTTAGCTGTTTCAAGCAGCGATCCTGCTTCGGTTTCGCCTTCCATGCTGAAGCTGTTGTCAATAAAAACCGAAACCGCTCGGGTACCATCATTGGCAGTGCTATCGGAGTTCGGTATAAAGGGTTGTGCGAAGGCAAAAACCAGAAATGCAACGGCCAGAAGGCGCATCAGCAGTATGAGCAAATGCCTGAGTTGGTTCTGCGATTGGGTTTTGAGCTTGATTTCTCTGAGAAAGCGCACGTTGGTAAAGGCGATTTTCTTGAACCGCCTGAAGTTGAACAGATGCACAATAATGGGAATGGCCAGGGCAGCAAGTGCGTACAGAAAGCCGGGGTACAAAAATTCCATCGGGGGCCAAAGATACACGAAGCAATTGATTTTACGCTTTTCCGAAAAGGCAAAATATGCGGGTAGCTTGCGCCATTTTAAAAATGTTACGAATAGGGCTATATTCGCTCTCACAATCTATCCTTAGCCCATGCTCAGCAACAATGATATTATGAAAAAACTTCGTGTGGCACTCAAGCTTCGCGATGATGAAATAGTAGCTATACTTAAGTTGGCCGAATTTGAAATTACCACAAGCGAGCTAGGTGCATTCTTTCGCAGTCCCGACCATCCGAAGTATATGGAATGCGGTGATCAGGTACTGCGCAATTTTCTGAATGGCCTTATTATTCATCTTAGGGGAGAGAAGAAATAAGGGTAAATCAATTCATCAAGGGAGGCATTTCAGGCGCGATTGTATCTTGTGTTTCTGAAATTAATTCAAAGGATTTATTTATGAGAATTTAAGCTGATTGTAGCTTCACGATCTTTTTAGGAGTTTTGAAGAGTTTTACAAATTCAAACCAAATAACAGAAATGAATCCTATGAGTATGGCAATTGAAAGTTGGCTCCAATCAAGTTTTTCGAATTGAAAAATTTCTGTTACAGGCTGTACGTAAAGAATAAGTGCTACGGCTGAGATTGTAACTGCAATGATGATGGGCACTAGATTATTTTTGTACCTGAAGGTCATAAATACCGAGTAGTAAAAAGAGCGGTTTACAAGGGTGAGAAATATATTGGCTGCGATCAATACGGTGAAAACAATTGTGCGGGTGAGTTCTTCGCTCCACCCATTTCGCACTGAATAGTGGTAGGCAAATAACGTGCCTGCTGCAATAATCAATCCTTGTATAATACTGGATGAAAGTTCTTTAATGTTGAAAAAAGTGTTGGTAATTGGTTTTGGCGGAATTGCCATCGTGTTTTTTTCCATAGGCTCATTTTCATAAATGATTGAGCAAGTTGGGCCCATAATTAATTCCAGAAAAATTACATGAATTGGCGAAAAGATATTGGGATACACCCAGCCAAGTGCCAAAGGCAGAAACACGATGAGTATAATAGGAATATGTATGGAAATGATGTACTGAATAGCTTTTTTCAAATTGGTATATATTCTTCTTCCCATGGCTATGGCATCTACCATTTTTGACAAGTCATCGCTTACCAGTATGAGCGAAGCAGCCTGCTTGGCTATTTCAGTACCTTTTTTACCCATTGCGATGCCTATATGAGCCGATTTCAGTGCTGGAGCGTCGTTCACGCCATCGCCGGTCATTGCTACAATTTGTCCATTGGCTTTGAGGGCTTCAACAATTTTCAATTTTGCCTCCGGAAACATGCGGGTGAAAATGTTAGTTCGCATCACACAAAGCTGTAATTCATTGATATCCATTTGCATCAGTTCATCCCCTGAAATGCTGCTTTCTGAACCTCGGAAAGCTATTTGTTTCGCAATGGCGGATGTAGTTTCTGAGTTGTCGCCGGTTATTATTTTTACTGCAATTCCGGCGTTGTAGAAATGCGCTAGTACATCTTTTATATTTTTCTTTGGAGGGTCATAAAATGCTACAATTCCCTTGAATTGAAATTTGATATCCTGTTGCAAAGCTGGAAACTCCTTGTTCTCTATTTGCGATTCTCCGACGGCCAATAAACGGTAGCCATCTTTGGCCAGCGTTGTAATGATTTTCTTGATTTGTGTAATTTCAATTTCTGAAAGCTTTGAAACAGCCATCAGTGCTTCTGCAGCACCTTTTGCAGCAACAATTCTACTGCCTTCCTGGTTTTCAAATACATGGGTCATCATTGGCGGCTTACCTTCTAATGGATATTCATGTATCAGGTTGTATTGAGGGCGCAAATCCAGGGTGTTTATGTTTTTATAGCATTCATGCAAGGCGAGTTCCATAGGATCGAATGGTATCGGTTCGCTGGCCCACATGGCAATTTCTATCAGGTGCTTTTCATCATCGGTAAGCGGTGCATCAGGCATTGAAATTTTTTGATTTTGAAGAGAAAAGACTTTTGCCAGGCTCATCTTATTTTCGGTAAGTGTCCCGGTTTTATCAGTACAAATTACGGTGGCGCTGCCTAAGGTTTCAACGGTTTTCATCTGCTTTACAACGATACCCATTTTCATCAAACGCCATGCTCCAAGCGCCATAAATGTGGTGAATGCAACGGGTATTTCTTCCGGCAAGATGCTCATTGCAAGTGTGAGTGCAAATAATAGGCTAATGATTATATCATGGTTTTTGAAGAAATTAAGACCCCAAACGAAAAGAAATACAATGGCCCCGACAATGACCATCTTTTTTACAAAGCTGGCTATTTGAATCTCCAAAGGAGTTTTTTCATCTTTTATACCTTCGATACTTTTGCCTATTTGCCCTAATTTTGTTTGGTTGCCTATGGCCGTAACGGTTGCTATGGCCAATCCACTTACTACCGTTGTTCCTGAGTATACGTGATTGTCGGTAGTCGATAGGTCTTTAAATATTGCAAGAGACTCACCGGTTAGCATAGACTCATTTACCGAAAAATCATTGGAATGGACAATTACGCCATCTGCAGCAATCGAAGTACCTTCTTCGGCTAGCATACTGTCGCCAACTACAAGGTCTTCAATTTGCACTTCTATAGTTATTCCATCTCTGATTACTTTAGAAGCAGGCTGGGTTATTGATTTTAGTTTATCGAGTGCATTGCGGCTTTTAGAATCCTGATATATTGAGATCAATGAAACTAGTATAACGGCCGACAAAAGAAAAAAACCATCGGCAGGAACACCGGTAAGAAAGTAAATCACAGAGGCCAGAATGAGTAAAATAACCATAGGCTCTTTTACAATTCTTTTCAATACGTCAATGAATCTGTTTTCCTTTTTAAAGTTGAATTGATTGCGACCGTGCGCTAGTCGTGATTTAAGTACCTGTTCGCTCGTGAGACCTGGTATGCCAAATGTTTGTGCGGACATATGCAGAACCGTTTTTAAATGCGACCTAGAAAAACTGCAAAATAATGCTAAACAGGATTTTGAGTATTGGTTGCTAAAGGTATCCTATAATCGTTTGCTGCTGCGAATTATAAATATAATCGTTCTTAAGCGTGTATAAGTATCAGTGCATCATTCAACTATACCTTCGATGTGAGTAGCGGTAAACTTGTGTAGTTCAATAGTTTTGACTACGTTTATATTATCGTTTCTACTAAAATCAAGAATTATGAAAACTTACCTTGGTCTTTCAGTCATTTTCGTATTAGTGTCTTATCATTGCACAGCTCAATACACACAATTGTTTCAGTACTGGCCTTCAAATCCTCCGTGGCCACCTTTATTTTATGAAGACCCTATCTCTGTTGCAGACTTTGACGGCGATGGAATTAAAGACATACTTTCTGAATTTGTTAGAATTTCTTATTCCGGGGCTGGTCCTGAATATTTCAACGTCACCGAATTTACGAATTTTGATGGATTTGGAACCCGAGCTATAGCAGTTGGAGATTTTAATGGTGATGGATTCAAGGATATTGCGCGAAATAGTTTATATGATTCTTCCACAGGAACATATCTTCATATGAACAATGGTTCTGGGAATATTCTCTCTATTACACCTGTGAGTACCACCATTGATGGAGTTCCGACTTATACATCTGGCGTAAATGAGGTGATTGCTGCCGACATTGATGAGGACGGGGCTGTAGATATCCTGCGGACAACTGGATTCGGACTAGACGATGAGTACTATTCTAATGCGATAGAAATCCTTCACAATCAAAATAATAGCGGCGTTTGGGAACTCAAAAATGGTGTAATTTATCCCTATTATTCAGTTGAGATATTAGCCATTACTTTGGGCGATATTAATGGTGATGGGCGAAAGGACATTTTATATAGAATGAGAATAAACGATTTTGGCACGCCCAGTAACCTCATGTGGCTGGAGAATATGAGCACACCCGGCAATATTCAGTTTCAGCCAGCGCAGTTTATAAAAACCCAATTTATTCCGCTTGATATCGCTGATATCAATGGGGACGGATTTACCGATATAATAGGTATAAATGAAGCAAACAATAGGTATGCATGGTTACCAAATCTGGGAAACAATACCTTCGGCGAACCAATTACTATCGCTGACTCTATAAATGGGGCTGCAGTTTCTGCATCGCCGTTCATGAATGCAGTGGCGAAGGACATGAATAATGATGGATTTACTGATGTTGTCTTGTGCGCTTCGAATTTTGGATATAAAGTATTCATACTTCTTAATGATGGCACAGGCGTATTTACATTGGATGAAGTGATACCAATTGGTGTGAGAGATTTACTTGTTGAGGATGTGACCGGCGATGGTATTTTGGAAATAATTATTGGCACAAGTTCAGGAGTGCTCGTTTATGCTTTAGAGTCAACCTGTACTCCAATAGCGCCTACAAACCTATTGATAACATATGTAGCTGGCGGAGTGCAGCTTTCTTGGACTCCATTTGAGGGCGCTTCTCGATGTCGAATACAAGCAGGATCAAATATAAACGGTCCATTTCAATACATCAATGTTACCGGCAGTGATATTAGTCAAACTTTTATTCCTGCCGAAGCGCTCATAGTTGGTAATTTATACGGATGGAGGGTACGCTGTTTTTGTCCGGGCGATCCTGAAATTCCAGGCCCTTGGTCTGCGAATATTTTCACCGGCATATACTCACCACCTGACGCATCTAATGTGCAATTCGATGAATTTAATGTGGCCATATATCCGAATCCAAGCAGGGGTGAAGTGCGCATCAAAGCAAGTTCATCTGATTTTACTTTACAGGTATTTGACTTGGCAGGACGTAAACTGCATGAATATTATTCTCCCGGTCTTGAGTTTCGTATTGAACCCGGTGAGTTGAATCCCGGGCTGTATGTTTTACGGTTTATCCGAAAAGGTGAAAACTCATCAAAGTTGCTATCCGTGCAGCGATAACTATAGGGCTTGTTGTGAAACCATCTGTTTATTTTCTATAAACAGCGTATACGTTGGATAACAGTAAATACTGGTTTGGTATATTCTTGGTGTTGCAATTGATTGAAAAGTGAGATTATTGTTGCGAAAAAAAACCGGTCACAGTCGGCTTTTCAATAATGTTTGTAGAATACAAGCAGAATAAGGCATTGCACCAAAACAATCGAGGTTCATCAGGTTGATACTGGTTATTTATTTTTCAATTTAGCTAGCTTCATTGTTTCTAAACCATTGGGCGATTTAATCAAAGCGAATTTTTGATTTAATCCAAGTGTTACACCTTCTAGCAATATCGGTTTCGGGGCAGAATCTTTTCCGGTATAATTTGCGTTAGCGCATGCCTTAAAGCCAACTTCCGACTCAATTTCTGACAAATTATTGTATTTAAATAGACCACGATAAGATTTGTTTTCAATCTGTGTTACTCCATTATTATTGATAAAAATATTGTGGCCCTTCTTTTATTAAGTGTGATAATTTTTCCAGAATGTTCCGGGTTTTTCACAATCATGAACCTGATACTCTCATTTAACGAAATATAATTAAGGGATTGGCGGTTGTTTTCGGACAATAAATCTAATTATCCCTGGCCGTATCGTATTCTAGTCGTTGTGTCACATTGAATGATGTCAGCTACCACTAAAGCCTCTACCTTTTTATAAGGCCAAAAGAAGGTAGTTTTCATATCAAGCTTCATATTCTCGAACGACTGACCATTCGATATGGGATAGGTGAAGTACAATTTTCTTTTCGCTGCATTTATAAATGCAACGTTTTTAAATTTTCCAATTCCTAAAAAGATAAGACACCTTCTTGTAACCTATGGCAATATCAGAATATTCACAATTCGCCTTATCATTTGAAACTGTTGAAGACGTGATAAGACCGGTGTGATAAACACAGGAAGTAATTGTAAAAGAGAAAAAAAATAAAGCCAAATATTTCATGCTGATGTTTTTGTTAAGTGGTATACAATTTTAGTCTTTTCTCGAATCATTCCTAACAGCTTCAAAACTAACTGAAAATTCCGAATTTCACACTTCGGTTGAAAGATTTTCAGAATCAAATATTCATAGAATCTTGCTTAGGTTTAAATATTCGAGTATCAACCATTGCCGCTTTATCCGTAAGTAAATATTATGGTCTTGATTACGCTAAAGCACCAAGGTAGCATGCTCTGAAGAGCGGCCAGCCAGAAAAGGTTAGTGAGTTGAATAGATATGAACTGAACTCAGCCGAAGGCTGCAACAGCTCCTTCCTACTTGGCCATCCGTGCCGATAGAAGGATTAGTTATTGGGCAAGGAATTTTTTTCATATTTGTTATGGATTGTTATTATTGCCAATCCAAAAAGCACCGCCACAACAATTAAAATTGTGCTAATTAATCCACTTACTCCGAACGACATTCGAATTAAGATAGTCGAGATAACAAACCCTGAGTTTCTTATAATTTTATGAAACTGGTTTGTGTAAAAGAGCGAGATTAAGAGTAATACCACGTCTACTAAAATGAGTGCCATAAAAAAATGATCAAAAAATAGATTATTGATGCTTTCAAATGTCACCGATTCGTTGGCTGAAATGACAATTTCTGCAGACCAATCGATGAGTGTATATGCTGCCATAACAAAGAACAAAGGCACCAAAATAACTGCAATTAATTTTTTCTTTTCAACGAATTTCGCAACAATAGGTTGAATGCTGATTTCTTGCGCTGCTATTCGCTTACCTTGCTTTTGAAATAGAAATATGAGATAGAATAGCAGAACCGAAGCTATTAAATCATAAGTAAATTGCAGGTCACCTTTTATTTCAAACCAATTTGCAGAAAGCTCTAAAGCGGACAAATCTTTAAACAACTTACGGATAATAATGAGCGTTATGATTTCATACTGCTTGGTTATATAGGTGGTAAACGACTTAGGTAAATAATAAATCAAGAGATATACCTCATAGATAAGGATAAAAGAAAAAGGGGTGTAGGCAGCGGATATAGGATTTGTAAGTAATTCTGAATTTAATGGAATATCGATAAAATCTAATTTCAAAAAGTAGATGATTGCTAAATGGATAAAAAAACTGAGTATCGCTACTTTTAGAATTATATTTCCTGCTATGCCGCGCGCATGATCCGAAAGAAGTTTATCGAAAAGGAATGGCAGTATCTTCATATTTTTGGTCATATTGACGTATTTTGCCTTTTAACAAACTGCAACCCCATCCTGTTCTGTTCTTCACATTTTCAATGAAATTTGAAGGGAAGAAAGTCATTGATTTTATTGCTGAGGTTGATTGGATGAAGAATTTAGATGAATGGTATGCATGATAAAACTGGGATAAGGTGCAGATTATGATTATTCAATTGCAGGTGAGTCCATGGAGTATGGTTCATTTTGTAGATGCATTTCCGCACAACCCTTCAGGTAGCCGAGAATCATTTTTTCAAAGTGAAGGAGCTTTAAGTTTTGTCATTAGCGCTTTCAAAGCACTTCCAAGCAACTAATACAACTCCGGAATTTGTAGTAGAATAATTTAAAATTATTTCTGGCTCGAGATTATGATAGTATTCAGGCTGTAATTGCGCTTTAAAATGACGACAATCGGGATGTAGGAAGGCTGCGCAACAGCTACTACTTTTAGTTTCGAGTGCTAAGCGATACTGTTTCTTTCATCTTTTACTTCTAGTAGACTTGTGAGAGCTATTTTATTTACCCGAAGGTAAACGTTGAAGATTGCTCCTTTGCCTTCTTCACCATCAGCTTCTATAAATCCATCATGTATTTCTGCTATTTTTTGGCAAATGGCAAGGCCAATTCCTGAGCCTTTATATTGCCTGCCATGAAAACGCTGAAATATTTTGAATAGATCTTTTTTGTAAGACGGGTTAAAGCCAACACCATTATCGGCAACGGTAATTTTATAATATTCATGTCCACTCTCATGCCCTGTGCCTTTCATGGTTTTCTTATCGACCAATTGGCAACTAATGAATATAATTAGTGGCATGTCTTCTCTGGCAAATTTCAGCGAGTTGACTATCAGGTTTTCAAATAACTGTGTTATCAGAAACCTGATGCCTTGTATCACCGGTAAGTTTTTCAATTGCAGACTACCTCCCTTTTCTTCTAAACTTTCTTTGAGGTCGGCATGTATTTCGTCCAGTACTTCATTCAAATCAACATCGACCAATTTTTTTTCTTCATAGAAAATTTTCGTGTAAGATAGCAGAGAATCTACCAGGGTTTGCATGCGGCCGGCCGAAGCCTGCATACGAAGGATATTTGTTACTACTGATTCTGGTATTTCGCTCTGATGTTTTTGTAAAATAATGGAAGCATACATCTGTATTTTGCGAAGCGGCTCCTTTAAATCGTGGGTGCTAATCCAGTTCATATTTGCAAGTTCATCGTAGGCTTTGAATAGCCTTTCGTTAAGGCTCAGATAGCGACGCGCTTCATCTTGCATATCGGCCAAATGGAACTGATTTTGGATGTAGGTGCAGATAACGGAAGCTACTCTGATTTCGGGCTTTTGCCATGCTGCACTCTGGCCTTTTACGGCATCTTTCCACAAAGCAAAAGATTTGCGTGGGGTAAGGCTTTGGTTTTCAGTATTTATGTTCATGGGCTTTGATGGATCCCCACCCCAGTTCACTGTTTTTTCCACCTCCTGCCTTGTCCAGGCTATACCATTTTTAGTCTGCTTGCCTATTGGCAAATACACTATTCCGGCAACCTTGCTACCTAAGCCCGCTGCCTCAGGATAACTGTCGGAGAGTTTTGAAGTATGAAAAATGCCTTGATCAATTGAAGTGTCAAGCCAATTCATGAGGTCAATTAATTTTTTATCTTGTGGCAGCAGGCCATTTTTATAATAAGTTTCTTTGAAAACGATGACCACAGCGTCTGCATTCAACAGGTTTTTTAATTGAACAAGGGTTTGTTCTTGCGCCAGGCTTTGTTCGCTGCCTGTCAATATAATATGCAGGTTTTCCATTTTTTTTTCTGTTTCTTTTACAAGCTCAAATTCATCGGCCACTTGGCGCACATCGATTTGAGATGAAAGGAAAACGCCCTGCAAGTGCGCCGCCAGCCTAACATGGTATGGAATACGTTTGGGTGCATAATGATGACAGGCAATCAGGCCCCACAGCTTTCCCTGATTGATAAGGGCGATGGTGAAAGTGGCACCAACACCCATGTTTATTAAATACTGAATATGCATAGGTGAAGAACTGCGCAGCGTGGAAAGCGTGAGGTCTAAACTTTTATTATCTGCATTTTCATCTAAAGCATAAAGGGGTATGTTGGGCAATTGCACATTGGCAATCATACGTATGCGATTCAGTAAAAAAAAATCCCTAGCCTGCACAGGAATGTCAGTGGCTGGGTAATTCAATCCTAAGTAAGGCTCAATTTTGTCTATTTTGCTTTCGGCAAAAACTTGCCCGTTATATTCCTTGTCAAAGCGGTAAATCATTACCCTGTCGTACCCGGTTATCTTTCTTGTTGCATCAGCTACATCCTGACAAAGTATTTGCAGGTTGTCAACTCTTTCTGTGGAGTAGGCAAAACGTTTTGTTTGAAAGAAAAGATCGGGAAGTTCAAGTACTTCTTGGCTTAAAGGTTCAAACTCCATTACCAGATTTTCTTTTGTCAAGAAGGAAGTAGTATGAAAGCTTTGGATACCAACGCTAAAAATAAAAGGCATTACTGTATCATCTGATTTTGCAGAATAAGCTGTAAAAGAGTCGGCATCTTCTTTATTGAAAATTTCAGATAAGTGTTTGCCAAGAATTTGGTTCAGCGGCTTGTCAAAAAGTGTCGTACAGTTTTCACTGCAATACTGAATGGTGGTATCGATTTTATTCAATGCCAGCAAATAACCATAGGGCTGTATGCTGCCCGGAATGTGAATGGGCTCCGCTTCGCAATTGGTAATGGCAATGGCGTCTTTATTGGTGATATTTTTAAGATTCATATAGCATGAGTTTAAATGATTTTTTGTCAAACCATTGATGCAGTATGCTGAAAGTTTGTGATGCGCTTTCAATGACTTCTTCTTCCATGCCGGATGATGCCAGGCAAAATGCCTGTAGAAAAACTTTCCATCGGCTGCCGGTTTCAGGCCCGTAAGCTGTGAAATAAGTTGCTTTGCCAGCTATCACTTCCATGCCCAATGTTGCTTGTAAATGTTTGTAAATGAAAGCGCCTCCTAAAACCGACCCTTCAAGCACATACATGCCGCCAAGTGCTGCTGCATTTGAATGGTAGACTTTTATAAAAAACTGCTCGGGAATTACAGCAATGCCCGCTGCATCAGTGCCAAGCATATTTAGGTCGGAAACAAGTAAATGAGTTTTGCGCCTTTCGTCAAGGTCCCCAATGCTGTGTTGAACCAAAGGAAATACAATGTTCTCAAAACCTTTAACAAACCCATAAAGCGATGACAAGTACAAAGCATAATCAGCAGCAGTTACTTGCAAATCAAGCAGGTTTTTTGACGCCGTGTTTTGCTCAAGCAAGCTATGTTGGTGTGCTGTACGACTTCGTAATCTTTGTAAAAACGCGCTCATTTGATCTAATTATTTGTCAGTTATTTATTTTCGATTACCTGCCAGTTTTTTTGAAGGCAGCTTGCAATAGCGTTTTTAAAATCAACGTAGTTAGATAACTTCACCATGTAGAAATCAGCACCGTTATCATAAGCTGCTTTTTTTTGGTCTTGGTGAGAAGAAGTGGATAGTATAATTACTTTGATATCTTTCCAGCGTTGATTGGCTTTAATTTCCTGCAGGCAAACCATGCCGTTTTTTAAAGGCATATTAAGGTCTAAAAAAATGAGCTCCGGAGAAACATTTGATTCTTCCAGCATTTTCATAAGCTCAATCCCATTGGCAGCCACTTCTAGGTTTAAGGCAAATGCAAGATCCGTCAGCACATCTTTAAAGATATCAACATCTTCATCATCATCTTCGGCCATCATTATTTTTTTTACATTCATTTTCGATCGGGTTTTCGAAGGCTAACTTCACTTGTTTTGATTTTATTCTTTGTTACAATTTGCATTTTACTTCTTGTGTCTTCGTGAATTTGAAAAATTACTTTCTTACCGCGTCAAACGATTTTTGTCGCTTGTTTAATTACAATCGGAATAAAGTCGCTATTCGTGTAACGTATGACGCACATCGTCAGCCCCTGAACCCTCTGTTTTCCTCTTCACATTTCAATAAGTTCAGATGCAATGAATATCATTGATTTTATCTATCCGCTAAAATTAGAAGAAAAAAGCACATGAGCGTTATTTAAAGACATAAACAGGATCAGAAGCAGATTGGAAGTTTTGAATCACAGGCACGTGGTAATGGTATGGTTTGTTTTTGTGGATGCGCCTGTGCAAAAGCTGTAGCTCGAAAAGCTTCCAAACACGGTATAAAATTGAAAGCACTGATGGTTTTTGAACTATAGATTCTGGAATTGGCTTACTATCTGGTTAAGTACAAAATCGAATACAACTCTGACTTCGAAATAATTATAGAGCGGTTGTTGGCAACATTCGCCTTTTAGAAACTGCTTGGTTAAGGGCATAACCTTCAAAGGTACCACGCACTATTTTTCAAGGAATAGTAAGAAAATTCATTGAATAGAATTTTGATTTGAACACAGAGTCATTTTTAATAGGAGTAGTCTCGAATTTTGTAGTTTCTATGGCCAGCATTTATTTCATTATGTCTTTTTTTAGAACTTATAATTTCAAGCGAAATTCGATTAAGTTAAAATTATACAATTCAAAACATCTCCTTCCGATCGTTGTTGAAGAATCTAAAACAATTCAAATCATGAAAACATCATTTGTAGTATTATTCAGTCTTGTATCATCGCTTGTCTTCAGCCAAACAAAAGATGTGGTTGATATCGCTATTGGCTCAAAGGACCACACAACCCTAGTAGCTGCCGTTAAAGCGGCCGATTTAGTTACCACCTTGAAAGGAAAAGGACCTTTTACGGTATTCGCTCCTACGAATGCCGCTTTTGATAAATTGCCTGCAGGAACGGTTGCAGGTTTACTAAAACCTGAAAATAAAGCCAACTTATCGAAAATTTTAACTTACCACGTGGTGAGTGGAAATTTAGATGCTGCCGCTGTTGTAGCCGCAATCAAGAAAGGAAATGGTAAGGCTGCATTAAAAACAGTGAGTGGCGGAACCTTAACTGCTTCATTAGAAGGTGATAAAGTAAAATTGACCGACGAATCTGGTAATGCTGCCTACGTAATTGTTGCCGATCTAAAAGGCAGTAATGGTGTAGTTCACGTTATTGACGGGGTTGTCCTTCCTAAGTAAGTAAAAATCATTATTTTTGTTAGAAAGCTTCTTAAAGAAATTTAAGGAGTTTTTATTTATTTCTTTTTTTTATTTAAATCAGAAGGTGATTCATCGAATATATTCACTACTTAGTTTCAGAAATTTGCGATAGAATGAAGGAAATTTCGCAAATTAATTGCTGCGTTTTCTCCTTCAAACTATTTATTGATTTGGGCTCAAGTAAAGTGTTTAATATTTAATTTATTGCGCTATGCAGTCCTTCATGAATTGCATTTTTGAAAGGATTCACTTTCCTTTCCTGCCCTAAGTCGAAGCATGACAGGGATTGCTTCGCTTATATTTTTGAAGCTACCTTCTGTACTTCTTTATTTCCTCCCCTAAAACCTTAAAACTCTCCTAATTTTCCCATCAGTTTTTCAAGTCGATTTGATGGTGGAATTTGCAAACCGAAATTGTTTCGGGAGTTGTCGAACATACTCAATTTTCAGTGCCCGCGTTCAGTTTCAAATCGCGGAATGAATGGTTATCTAATCCATTGTGAAGGATTGATGGTAATGGTAAATCCAGAAATGTCCCTGCTGTCTTGAAGAATGTCCAACTCCGATTCTATTTGCTATGAGCGCTCGAGTTACTTTATTCAGAAATCAAAGAATATAGTCTGTACTCACAAAATTGGAGCCGCGCTTGCGGAGCAATTCCCGGAGTATTTCATTGTTTGATTCATTGTCTTTTGAAGCCACAAAGGTGCGAATCGAAAAAGAACGTAGGGCATCGTAGACGCTGAGTGTGGCAACTGCAGAGTCCTTCCTTCCGGTAAAGGGATACACATCGGGTCCGCGCTGACAAGAGCTGTTCAGGTTCACGCGGCATACCAGGTTTACCAGCGTGTCTATAAGCGGGGCGAGCGTATCAGCACTTTGGCCAAATAAGCTAACCTGTTGTCCGTAGTTGCTATCGGCCATATCGTCAAGGGGCTCCTGAATATCCTTAAATGAAAGTACTGGTATCACCGGGCCAAACTGTTCTTCGTGGTACACGCGCATGCTCTTGTGCACCGGGAACAGCACCGCCGGGAAGATGAAATTGCTGCTTATTTTACCGCCCTTTTTGTTGAGAATGGCAGCACCTTTATCCACGGCATCGTCTATTAGATCCTTTATATAAGCCGGCTTATCTGGCTCGGGCAATGGGGTAAGCATTACGCCATCGTCCCATGGATTGCCAAACTTCAGTGCATCAACTGCAGCAGAAAATCGCTGGTTGAATTCCATTGCGATGCTCTCGTGTACATAAATTATTTTCAGTGCTGTGCAACGCTGCCCATTGAACGAAAGTGTCCCCGAGATGCACTCTTTAATGGTCAGATCGAGGTTGGCATCTTGCAAGATGATGGCCGGATTTTTTGCTTCGAGTCCCATTACTTGCCTCAATCTGTTGGGGTGGGGGTGTACCTCTTGCAAAGCCACTGCCGATTTGCTGTTGCCGATAAGGGCCAGCACGTCCACCTTGCCTGTTTTCATAATCGGGGCAGCCACTTCACGTCCACGGCCGTACATTACATTTACTACACCTTTCGGGAAACAAGTTTGAAAAGCTTCGAGAAGCGGACTGATGAGAAGTACGCCGTACTTGGCTGGCTTAAACACGGTGGTATTTCCCATGATAATTGCGGGGATAAGCAAGGCAAACGTCTCGTTGAGTGGATAATTATATGGACCCAGACATAGCACCACTCCCAAGGGCCCTCGCCTGATGTGGGCATATATGCCTTCGTGGCGGGTGAATTTGGCGCTGCTCCGATCCAGGTTTTTGTACTCTTCGATGGTATCGTCAATATACACCACGGTTCTATCAAATTCCTTGCGTGCATCGATGAGCGATTTGCCAATTTCCCACATAAGAAGGTGCACGACCTCTTCGCGCTTTGTGCGCATTTTTGCTACGAAATTTTCCATGCAGGTAATGCGCTGTCGCACTTTCATGGTGGGCCATTCCCCTTGTCCCCTTGCATAAGCTTCCGATGCTGCATGGAGGCATTCCAGGGCCGCAGCTTCATCCATACGGGGTATGCTGCCCAGTAGTGTAGGGCCCAATACTTGTTCAGAACCCAGACTTTCTATGGTTGAGTAAACATCGGTAAACTCTCCCTTCCAGGGCTTTAAGACCCCATTAACGAGATAAGAATCCTGTTTTAGTGTAGCGCTAAGTTTATGGTTTTCGGGAATCGGGGGGAGTGAATGCATGGTTAATTGGTTTTTCGGATGAGAATATAACAAGAATTCGAAGAGGGAGTTTAAACAGCAAATTCGTGGGAATTCGGTCGCGAAAAATAAAGGCTAAAAAAAGGTGCACTTAAAACATTTCCTGAGAAAATCCTTCATGCCTTTCGCATTTCTTGAAGATTGGTTTTGTTGCAGTTTTAGGAAGTATTGTTGCTGTTCATGCTGCGAAGTTGACAAAATTGGAATTTCGATCGCCCATTCCCACTTCCGAAATCAATTGAGATATGCCCAGATTATTTCCACCTGGCGTGCCTTGATTAAACTTGTAATACGTCACCAAATCTGTTTCATCTCCGCTAAGTTCATTCACCATCATGTCCTGCACTTCGCTTTTCGTCAATGCTTTGGCCCATAAACTTACTTCATCGGCGCCGCCTTTAAAAACAAAATTAAAACCCGATTGCAACGTAATACCCACCGTAAACGGGCGGTTGGCCGATTGAAATGTACCTGAGGCAGAGCTGCTTCCAATTAGTACCCCATCTACGTAAAGCTGAATCGTATTTTGATTGAACACCCAAGCGTAGTGCTGCCATTCTCCAGCCACCGCGGTACCCGCTGGCACTACCACCTGGTGCAGGCCGGTATTGGTAATCACGCGGCATTCGACAATTCCATTATTAAGCTGAATTAGGTGCATTTCGCCCTGACCAGTGCCGCCGCCACGTATGCTCATCATGCCCTGCCCGTAAATGAGCACGTCGGTTTTAAACCAGCCCGTCATCGATACGGTGTTCAGCCCGGTGAGGTATTGGGCCGCCGCCGGCAACTCGGTATAGTCGTTCACACCGTCGTATTGAAGGTATTGGTTGGATTGGGCAGTGAGTGGAGCATGGATCCCGAAAATTCAAACAAGAGAAGCCGCGGCCCTGGCGAAGTGGATGAGTTTCATGTTTGAAGGTGGTCTAATACGATTGATTACAGCCCGCAAGATAAAAGGATGTGGACAAAAGAACATAATTCTCGGAGTAGATTATTGAAAAGCTAAGAATGTGGTTTGGAAACTCACAGAGCGCATGATCACAATTTAAATTTTGATTTGAGCGTCACACAGGGCAGGCTGCCTGCCGGATTTTAGCGATTTCGGTAAAATACCAGTGTATCCCACTCGCAGTGCCGAGCCGCACATGGAGAAGTTCATTTTTTCGGCAAAAGCTAAGGACAGAAAATCATTCCGACCAACAAGCCAAGCTAAATTATGACTTGAATTGAGTGCGGGGCGCCTTAAATATTAGATGGGTATTAATGGGTGTAAAAATCCGTGAAATCCTTGTAGCTTTATAGTCTTATCATCAAATCCATTTACCAGCAATAACCAAATCAAACAACCATGAAATCAATTAAAACAGTTTCCTTCCTATTAGCGGCACTTTTTGTTTCTTCAATTCTGTATGCGCAAACACCCCCATTTGAATGGCAACGCACGTGGAATTCTTCACAAGCCGTGCAATGCTTCGAAATTGCTCCCGACAGTGAAGGCAATATTTATGTGAGCGGCACCTTTCGAGCTACGGTCGATTTAGATCCGGGGATAGGAATAGTAAATGCCACATCAGCAATGAGTTTCAACGGATTTATTGTAAAATTAAGTTCTGAAGGATTATACATTTGGAGTATTGCTTATCCCGTCGAATTAACCATTACGGCTATAAAAATAAGTGCGTCGGGCGATGTATTGCTCGGAGGTAGATTTCGTAATCCTGTAGATTTTGATCCGGGTTCAGGAACTACATTATTGACAAATGTTGGACTCGCAGATTCCTTTTTGGCTCGATATACTTCCGGTGGTGAGCTGGTATGGGCTAAGAGTTTCGGCTCTATCATCAATGATGGTATCCAAGCTTTGGCTGAAGCGCCAAACGGAGAAATTATTGTGGCAGGCGATTTTCAGTTGGCTATTGACTTTGACCCGGGTGTCGGCGAGACAATTATAAATCAACCCGCATATAATTCCACTGATGGTTTCTTTTCTCGATTTGATGCCGACGGAAATTTTTTGGCAGTTACTGTCATTCCAGGCGACCAATTTAACGAAGTCAACGGAGTAGGTATAGATCCAGATGGAAATATAATAGTGGCGGGAAGATACACCAATACCTTATTATTCAATGCAAATGGAGAAGTTGTAGAACTAAACACCGAAGGTGATGGCGTTTTGTTCATAGCAAAGTTCAATGCTATGGGCGAATTCATTTGGGTCAAAGATGTAGTAGGCGATTACAATATGAATTTGGGAAGTACCGAGGTTGATGCCCAGTCCAACACGTATCTTACGGGTTACATCTCCGGCACTGGAGATTTCGACCCTGGCGATGACGAGCTTTTGATAGATGGCGGAGCTATGGGCGAACTATTTATGATGAAGTTAAATGAAGAGGGAAATCTCGTGTGGGCTCACCAACTTGGTGTGCCTGAGTCGCAGGAGTTTGGTTTGGATTTAAGTGTAGATGCCAATCAGAATTTGTATTTAACGGGCGTCGTTACCGGAAATGTTGATTTCGATTTAGGTCCAGGTGTGGTAAATTTGCCTGGGGTGACTTTGGACGCTTTCGTATTGGTAATGAATTCGAATGCGGAATTTATTTGGGTATCTCGATTTGGCAACGGTCAGGAGGACTTGGGCTACTCAGTTGTACCCGTTTCCGATGGGAGCGTTTATGCTTGTGGGCTTCGGCTTCCTTCTGGCGATAGCCCCCACAGCTTCGGATATCTCTATAAATACGCCCCGTCAACTTTGAATACATCCAGCACCCAGCTCCATATGTTGGGTATCGAAATCTTTCCCAATCCATCCAAAGGAGCCTTTAATATCGTCGCTAAAGATGACATTTCAGCCATTTCGTTATTCGATATAACTGGTAAAGAAATTGCCCGTTATACACCCAGTGCTTTGAATACGAGCATTGATTTATCATCTTTTGATACAGGGGTTTATGTGGTTCAAATTACAACCGGAAATGCGGTATATGCGGCCCGGATTGTGAAGGAGTAAGGTATCTTGCTGCGAGCGACTATATAGCTGCCACTGCTGAGAATGGGCGTTGCCATTAATTTGATTTGGCATCTTTTTTAGAGTTTCAGAAACTTAAATCATGCGACTAATTTCCTGTCTGGATTACAAACAGGTGAAAACATATATGCGTACGACTTTCATGCTGGGCAAATGTTTTGTTGGAATGTTCCGTTTTGGCTCAGATGCTTCGGTCGTTAACTTCTTCCATCGTCCGGCAGATACTGCACCTTTGTCATTTCCCGACTCACTTCCCATAGATGTTGCGCAACCTCTTTATTGTGACTGTATTCGTCCGATTCGACTACTGCAGGATATCCTCTTAGTTGTTGAAACCCATCAGGACCAATAAACTCACCCCCTTTCGTATCTTTACTCAAAGCAGCATATGAAACCGGCAGTGCGCCCATTTGTGCACTCTGTAGAAAAAGGCTACCCAGAGGCCTAATCAAACTGGGGAAGTACTGATATAGATTGGTTTTAGAAAGCCCCGGATGAGCAGGGAGTGAAAGTGTTTTATACTTCCCAAGGGAGAGCCTACATTGTAGTTCAAATGCAAGCATGATACAAGCCCGCTTGCTCTGACCATAAGCGTTGCGCTCGCTATAACCTTTCTGTGCATGTAAGTCTTCAAATTGAATTTTAGCCCATTTAAATGATAAACTGCTCAGCGTGATAATTCGAGAGTCGTAAGTACGAATGAGAATGGGTAACAATAGGATGGTAAGGGCGAAATGGCCGATGTAGTTGGTGGCGAACTGTGGACTTGCACGGATTTCACTTTACCCATAGCCAATAAAGCCTGACCGAATTAAATCCGTTTCAAAATCCGCCTGCACCGAACGTCAGTCAATGAGCGAAGTGGAAGTGTCTCGACGGATGCAACAGACTTTTACGCGGGGCTCTCCTTGACTCACGAGCGCTTGTTTGATGGCGGTGGCTTGGTAACCGACTTCTATTTTAATTGAAAATCAGGGTGTCCTGTTTGCCAAAAAGCGAATTTCATAATGTATAATATTTCATTTTGAGAACCCCCGTGGCCACTGTTCCAAT
>JBBQZU010000009.1:0-107739 GCA_038207425.1 Flavobacteriales bacterium
ATTGAGCAGCGCTAACGGCGCAGCGAAACTGCAACCTACCTGTAACAAACAGCGCAAAGTAGCTATACCCCGCCGCCCAATAAGCTACGGATTCAAGCAGTTGCTCTACATCTTCAATTTCGAGCTGGCGGCGGTATTTCAATTAATTTTTTTTGTGAAGAAAAAATTTATACAAAGCTATGAAGGTATCTTGTCCTTTGTGGCCTTTGTGGCTTGGTGGGCTATAAAAATATGTCCCACAAAGACACCAGGCGCACAAAGTTAATTCGCGCATGAATCAAATCTTTCTGTGGTTTTTCGCGAGAAAAATTATCAGTGGGAATCTACGCTAGATTCTCTCTCTGATCATTTTCTCAAGGGCTGCGATCCACAGAGGGTGGTCGTTCAGGCTTTCTACAAGCTGCACTTTTTCGCCTCCGTGTTTTTCAAAAATCTCCTGGTACTCTTCGCCAATTTCTATGGAAGTTTCAAGACAATCAGCAATAAAAGCGGGTGAGAACACCAGCAATTTCTTAGCGCCTTTCTTACCCCATTCTTCCACCACCTTATCAGAAAATGGTTCGAGCCATTTTTTGTCGAGGCGCGATTGGAAGCACACGGTATAATCCTTACCCGAAAGGCCGAGCCGGGCTGCGATAAGCCGTGTAGTGGCGTAGCAAGTAGCCTTGTAGCAGAAGCGGTTCTCATCATTTATTTCGCTTTCGCAAGCGTGGTTTTCGCAGCGCAGGTCTTCGTATATTTTGTCAACCTGCCGCACAGGCAGTCCGTGATATGAGAACAGCACATGGTCAAAATCGGCGAGTGTATAAACCCTTGCGCGTTCCACCACGGTATCAATATAGCCGGGGTTGTCCCAGTACTGGCTTATTATTTTTATTTCGGGAATTACGTACCATTTTCGGATCAACTTCATGGCCTTTTCAAGCGCTGAGCCCGTGCTAGCCGATGCGTATTGCGGAAAAAGTGGAAGTACAATAATTTCGTCGTAGCCTTCTTTTTCCATCCGTGCGCATACATCGTTGAGGCTCGGGTTGCCGTAGCGCATGGCGAGTTCTACGGTGATATTATCGCCCTTCAGCAATTCCTGCAACCTGTCGCGAAGTATCTCGCCATATACCAGCAGGGGCGAGCGCCCATTGTACTTATGCCAAAGTTCTTTGTAAATCTTTGCCGACTTAGGCGCGCGGAAAGGCACTATGATTCCGTTTACCAGCAGCATTCTGGCCACTGTGGGTATGTCAATTACCCTCGGGTCGTTGAGAAATTCAGAAAGGTAGCGGCGCACATCGCCCACCGAAGGACTATCGGGTGTGCCGAGATTAATAAGAAGAACGCCTATTTTTTTGGTCATGGTCAAAAAACACTTGTAAGTGTATTAGGTTGCAAGGCACATCAGATATGCAAAGCCCTGTTTGCCGTAGCCGCGAGCGCAGCCTCTTTCACTGCTTCGGCGTAGGTAGGATGCGCATGGCTCATGCGGGCTATGTCTTCAGCGCTGGCGCGGTACTCCATAGCCACTACAGCTTCGGCTATCAGGTCGGCCACACGCGGTCCAATCATATGCACCCCAAGCACTTCGTCGGTTCCTTTGTCGGCGAGTATTTTCACCAGGCCGTAGATGTCGCCACTGGCGCGTGCTCGGCCAAGTGCCTTCATGGGAAACGAACCTATTTTGTAGGTCTTTCCCATTGCAATAAGTTCTTCTTCGGTATAACCTACGCCAGCTACTTCGGGCCAGGTGTATACTACGTTGGGTATAAGGCGGTAGTTGATATGCGGTTTTTGTCCAGCCATTACTTCGGCCACAAATACGCCTTCTTCTTCGGCCTTATGCGCCAGCATGGCACCTTTTACCACATCGCCTATAGCGTATACTCCCTTCACAGAAGTTTCGAGGTGGTCATTGGTTTCAATCTGTCCTTTGGCATTTGGCTCAAGCCCTATATTTTCGAGTCCCAGCCCTGCGGTGTATGGCTTTCGCCCAACGGATACGAGGCAGTAATCGGCTTCAAAAATCACTTCCTGCTCTTTGTCGTTGAGGGCGGTTACCTTCACTCCTTTTCCGGTATTTTCCACCTTTTGCACCTTGTGCCTGAAGTAGAAAGTAAAGCCTTCTTTCTTGAGCACTTTCTGAAGTTCCTTGCCCAAGGTGCGGTCCATGGTGCCGATGATGGCATCAGTAAATTCCACTACGGTAACCTCGCTACCCAGGCGGGCATATACCGACCCAAGCTCAAGGCCAATAACGCCACCGCCTACGATGATCATTTTCTTGGGTATTTCTTTGAGCTCGAGTGCTTCGGTGCTGGTGATGATGCGCTTTTTGTCGGGCTCCATACCGGGAAAATAGTTTGGCTTTGAGCCTGTGGCAATAATGATGTTCTTGCCTTTGATGGTGGTAGCTTCTCCTTCAGCAGGGGTTATTTTTACGGTAGTGGAATCAACAAAACTACCTGTGCCGTGATATACCGTCACCTTGTTTTTCTTCATCAGAAACTCTATACCACCCACGGTTTGCTCCACAACTTTATTTTTGCGGCTTATCATCTGAGCAAGGTCTACCTTTAGGTTGTCGAGGCCTATGCCGTGCTCTTTGAAATTATGTGCTGCATTGAAATAGTGCTCCGAAGAGTCGAGCATAGCCTTGGATGGAATGCAGCCCACATTCAGACATGTGCCACCAAGCGCTTTATACTTTTCAATAAGGGCTGTTTTGAAGCCGAGTTGCGCTGCGCGCAATGCACATACGTATCCGCCGGGACCTGAACCTATAACTACAACATCAAATGATTCCATAATGTATTGAACAATTTTCGTGGCCAAAGGTACAAATTAGGGTCAGTAGGGTTTCGGTAAAGTGATTTTCCGCAGCATCGCAAATGACCGCAGCATTATGCTGAAGAGCATGGGAAGCAGATTGTGGCAGAATTGTGCAATTTCATTTCAGAAAAATAGCCGCAGCATTGCAAATAATGCGGATCAGGCGGAAAATTTTATCGGGAAATAAAATTGTCAATATTCTCCTTCCACTGCTGCTCCACGTGCGGGCAGTTCGATGATAAAATTGTTTTTCCAGCGCGATTCATCGGTTGTGTTTACCGGAAACTGCATAATACGCCGGCTCAAGTCAAGGAAAGCAAAGAACCGCTCAGCCGGTGGGAGCAGCAAAAATGCTTCTTCCTGCGCACGGTTGCTCTCTTCTTTGCTGCTGTAGAATATTTCCATTGTGGGGTAAAGATAATAAATCACTCCACCACCTCAGCAGATGATGAAGCGGGGGCATTCAATATTTCAGGATTGGCAGATGTAATTGATCAAGGCCTTTATCTGGCTGAAGTCCAAGGTAAGCCCAAGCGAGCCTTTCACCTTTGAAACTAAAGGCTTCGTTGATTCGCAACTGGACATCGCCATCTGCTGCAAAAGCATATCTGCTCGGTTATGCAAACGAAATGGATGAGAACGATGCTGAAGTGCTCAACCGCCTTCTTTGCTACATCGATCTGCAGTTAGCCGGCGAAATGCTGGACTACCCAATCGTTTTTGAACCACATGGCCACCTGCACAGCAGCTGAGTCGGGTGCCAAAATGACCCACAATTCAAGCCCGGATGAAGGTACTGCATCTGTACTATCAACCTTCAAGATTTATCTAAATCCGAGCACAGGTTTCATTCAAATCGAATTTGACGCCCCAACCGACGATCTGTACACTTTCCATTTGTGCAATTCCTTGGGTGTATCGGTATTCAAGTCTCAATTCGCTAATGAACGCGGAATTATACAACTTCCGCAGTCCATTCCTTCAGGTCTTTACGTTGCAGCGATATCCGTTGGTGAAGTGCCGGTAAAAAAAACTGTTCTTATTCTTAATCGTTAAATCAACTGTCCTGAAAAATCGAATCTTTTTCACGGTTACCGTATTCTTGGTTTCGCGTCTGAACGGAATATCACAAGACTACATTGAACCACAATGGAAGTTCTATTTTGCCTTCTAAATGCTACTGGGGCTAAAGATACTCTCTGGCTTGTACTGGACAGCGATGCATTACCTCTTGTCGATAATAACAACCCTGGCTTTGACCCACAATTTGGAGAATATCCTATTGAACTAGACCCAGAAGGGTTTAATGTGTGGACTCCAGGTGGAATAGGAATCTTTCTTAAAACTTTTGCATTGCCCCTAAACTACTACCCAGGTGCCACAATCTACGCCAACAACTACGTACTCCCCATCACACTCTCTTGGGATACTGCGCTGTTTCGGGCTCCGGTTCTGTTACAAAACATAATTGGACCCATCAATGCCCCGCTGTTAAACAATGATTACTTTTTTAATTACCATGCAAATCTTGGATGGCCATCCTACTGCATGCTGTATGATACCCAGGTGGAGATGCCCTGGTTTTCGTGGGGTTCGCAGGATCAATTCCCACTCATGTGCACCATGAGCAGGGGCTGGGGCAATCCGCTTTCGAGCTCCAACATTCTGCCATCCCCACGTCCGCTGAAGCTGTACCCCAACCCTATGCAAGACCTGCTGAGGGTAGAAAGTACAAGTGCATGGTATGAAGCCATCGTGCTGGATGCTCAGGGCAAGGTGGTGCTGCAAGTGCGTTACACTGCGGTGCAACCCGGGCTGGATGTGAGCAGGCTACCGGCAGGGGCGTACATTCTGCACCTTGTGGATGTTGCCGGCGAGAAAATCGGGGCGGAGAAGTTTGTGAAACATTAAGTTCGCAGATTATTTCTAATTATTACCCCCGCAACTTCGTTCCCTCCGGGCAATTGCTGCATATATAATCATGCTACGGAGCAAAGAAAAGGGAGGACGAAATGCAGAGACATTTCTAATAACTACTCTGCGCAGCACCTCTAACGCCATGAAGCCTGTTGCAAAACGGAGTAATACTTAAGAGTTCCCCTGCATCAAATCACGAAGGGTGTTGCTGTATGAATAAGCCTGAATAAGCCCCTTTATCGAGAGGTCTTCATCCAGCGTTTGCCAGTGCAATCCAATGCTCCACCAATTGACTCCCACTGCTGTAATTCTGCTTCACTTGCATTATGTAGTTTGGGATAGTCTGAAGGCTTTACATGAATTAGCTTTCAGTTGTTGAAAAGGACAACCAATACATCAAGTTCTTTGTCTATTAAAACTTGTTTGAGGCGCAAGTTCCCTTCGAAAATCAAACGGTCAAACGCGTCTTTGTAGTGTGAATTATTTGTATCCTGTGAATTATTTGTATCCGTTGAAGAATTCATTTCAGGTTTTTACCTCATCAACACCATCTTCCCAAACCCTTTGGTAAAGTACTGCGATGTGCCATTGTCGCGCAGTTCAATGTCTTTGCCGTAAAGGCGGGCAGTTACGCGGTACAGGTATACTCCATTGGCTAAGCGGTCGCCGTATTCGTCGCGGCCATCCCAGCGGTATGCAGAGATATTGCGCCCTATGCGTATGGGGCCAAATTCGGCAAGCGTTATCTCGCGTACCACTTTGCCGCTAATGGTCATAATCTGGATTTTGAACTCATCGGGTATCTCACTACCGGTAAGGGTAAATACAAACTGTGTGCTGGTGGTAAACGGGTTTGGATAGTTGAGTACTTCTGTGATGGTAGAACGGTTTACCACCTGGAAATCCATTTTAAAGTCGGTATTGCCCGATGTATTTCCCGTTTTATCAGTGGCCTGCACAAGCAAGGCATATTTCCCATCGTCGGTGAGGTTGGGCTTGAAAAGTATTTTGGCTTTGTTACGCTGATCGGCTGCGGGTATAAACACCATCTGATCGGGATCGGCGGCAGTGCTGAAATAAATGCGCTGGTAGTCCTGCACGTTGGGTTTTGCAATAAACACCTTAAAGAAAGATGTATCGGCGGGTTCATCGAGAAGCAGAAAAGGATTTTCGTCTTTGAGCGAAACCAGAATTTCAGGTGATGGCGATACCACCTCGCCACTGATGATATGCACCCCGTCGAAGGTAACATCGAGTATTGGGTTGGTATTGTCATTGTTCACTTTGAATGGCACCCGCATCATATTGTTGAAGCGCACCTGCTCGGGCTGATCGTAATTTCCCGTGAGGGGATTCATAGGATTTACCTCCACCCACAGGGCATTCTCACCGTTGAGGTAGCGTGTATTAAAGTACACGGTATCAATAAGCTCAGCACCGGCACGCAGAGAGTCCTGCCGGGTATAGTCTATCGGAATCACGTTGCGTGCAGGGTCTTCAATCCAGTATTTTATCAGCAGTGAGTCCATGTCCACATCGCTTACATTCAGGATGGCTACTGATATATAGCCCTCTTCACCTTCGTTTATTTCAGTGCCTTTAAATACAAAGTGGTCGCTGGGTGAAAGTGCCGCATCGGCCACGGGATTGTACAGTACATGCCATCGGTCAATTTGAGTTGGGGTGAGAAATTCGGCGTCCTTTAGCTGTGCTTCAAGCCGCATGAGAGGGTATTCGGCATGGTCTATCAGGTTGCTCAGGTCGGTTTGCTGTAAGGCAAATGGGTCAAACTCGCCGTTGAACACAGGCACTTCAGCACCATCATTCTTTATGCCGACAATGCGGATAAGTGCGGTATCACCGGGCGCGGCATCGAGGGTGCGCACCCGCCAACTTGCTTGCTCCCAGCCCTGCGAAGGACCTATACGCGGGGTGGTGGTGGTGCCGAGGCTTCCGCTGGCAGGCAGGTCTATAACATTGTACAGGGTATCTGAAATGCTGCTGCCGTAGAGTTCATAGATGAAATTTGGGTCGCCCTTTCTTACAAAAAACGAAAACGGCACCGTGTCCTGCGCGCCGGCGCTGCCTACCATCTGCGCACCAAGGCCTGCCACGGCGGCATACATATCGGGTGTATTGTCCCAACTGTCATAGCTTACAAACCTAGCGGTATAGAGCAGCACGTAATGCCCTGCGGGGATAATATCTGAATTGAGCAGGTTGGCCAGGGCCTGCATCTGTGTAGGATTGTTTTGTCTAAATATGAAAAAATTCTCAACCCGCTGCCTGCACTGCCCATTGTTATTTGCATTACCGAAATCGTTTTGCGGATTTTGCCCGCCGAAACTGGTGCCCCAGGCTTTCAGCGTAAGCGGGTCCATTACCATAAGGTGTATGCTCGGTGTGGTGGTGCAAATGCCGTATTCCACCACTTCAGTATTGAGCAAAATCTCGTTGCCAAAGGCGGCGCTATTGCCAAATACCGAATGCGATAGCCTAGCAGTACCGGTGAAGAAGTCAATTTGACGCTCAGGACGGTTGTATTCTGTTTGGAAATAGTTGTTGTTTTTGAATTGAAAAAACTGCGCCTGTCCCCATCCTTTTCTTTCGGGGATGTACTGGAAGGAGCTCTCACGCCATAGATCATCGCCCTGGGGCTGCTTTGCTCGCCAGAAGTAAACTATACTGTCGTTGTATACTACGGGCGGGGTCCATTGCACCACGCCTCCCGTTTGGTTTATTTCGGTGGTGCGCAGCAGGGGGCTGTTGTACAGGTCGGTGGTATCAATCTCTATGCGGTACGTTGAGAGGGCTTCCAGCGGATTGCCGGTTGATGCTTTCAGGGTTATATTCTGCTCGGGTACTACAGCATATCGATAGGGATATACCGGCACAATGCCGCCGTTGCTCACAAGAAGTTGCTTGCCAAGAACCTGATTGTTCACCGTTTCAAAGCCCGGCATCTCCTGTATCTGGTTATCGGGCATATCCACCAGCACGATGAAGGTATGCAGCCCCAGCCCGAATTGCGGATCGAGGGGCACCTTAAACTGTACAGTATCTTTGTAGAGCAGGCCGTTTACAGTTTTGTTGTACAATGCTTGGGTACCGTCGGGTTTTGCATGCTCTACCACTACTGTAAATGGCTGGTTGGTGCCGCGGGCTATATTGGTGATGGCTACACTTACGGTAAATGTATCCACATCGGCAGTGATTTCAGCGGGGGTGAAATACACGCTTTGATCGGCAATGGCAAGGTCAGGGTAAGGCCATGAATTGAGAACGATGGCGGGGTCGCCGTGCAGGGTAAAGCTGAGGCAGGTGTTTACCATAAACATATTGGGCGTGGAGCCCAGCGAAAACTGAATATCGCTTACTGTGCGCCTCAAATGGTCGCCTATGGTTTTGCCATAATTGAGCAGTGAAAGATGCTGGTAAAATTTATTGCTGTAAATATTTAAATAAGGTTCAAAGGCCAGCTTGGTAGAGGCAAGAAATCCAATAACCCCTTTGGCATTGAGCAGGGTGAACTGCTCACTTGTACTGGAATTGCCCGGTGCGTGAATATCGCCGGTGAAGCACGAGTTGCCGATGAGCAGCGGGTACTTGCCATTCCAGTTGAAATTCTGCGGATTGTCAATGCTCTGGTCAAAACCATCAGAGCTGGCGTGACCAAAGAATGTAAGGAGCGATGTGCCTCCTTCAATGATGTTGGTGATATTTTGCGATACGTTGATTTGCACCGGTGCTGAATTGTCCTTTAGAAAGGTAGCTGTGATACCGGCAAAACTCGAATCTTCAACGATGGTGCGGTAGCTGTTCAGGTAGAATGCAAAATTCTGCTGTTCGTTGGTGTTGCTTCCACCGCCAAAGTGCAATACATTCTTCATCCATTCGGCGTGGGGTTGGCTTTCGAAAGTTTGCAACTTGGTAAGGTACCATTGTGCTTCTGTATTGTTTCGGGCGCTTATCCTGCCGGTGCGAATGGCGGGCTGCAGGGTGGTACCGGCGAGTCCAGCGGTTATATAATTGTCGCTCGATGGATACCCAAGTGAAGGCACGAGATTCTGCGCATAGAAATCAAGATTTTGCCGCGAGCCTGCCACGTTGCCTTCGCGGGCATCGCGCACGCTTTTGCCCAGGAGCAGCATATACTGCGGGGGAGCAGGCCAGGTGCTGAGCAGGTAATTTGCAAAATTGCGAAGGGCCAGGCCGCTCTTCCGCACGCCCCATCCAAACTGATCGTAAAGTTCGTCTACGTCGGCTAGCACGGTGCCAAAGCGCTGCTGACGGTAAGATGCGTAGCTCTGCCCAACGGAGAGCAAACTTTTGTGCGTAATAATTACAAATGCCGAATCAACGGGCGATTGTCCGAAATTGGTGAAGAACCCATTGTTGGCTACCAGTTGCAAGGGCGGCACTGCCCTTATGCTTTGCTCTGTAACCAGCAGGCAGGCGAACTCCTGTTCGCTCACACTATTTGGCACCAACCCCCTTACAGCAGTGCCATTTGGCGAAAGCGGTATGCGGCGTACCACACTGCCGGCGGTGTATATTACGGGGTTCGCTCCGCTCACCCCTTCAAACTCAAACCTGGTTTTATTCTGAGTGGTGTTCAGCTTGTACTGAAAAGCAAAGGCATCGGCTCCGGCAAGGTTGAGCTGGTGCGGATATACGATTCCCGTTTTGGCGACAGCCTGATAGTCGCTCGCTACCCCGAGCGAGTTGCTCACCTCATGGCGTATGCGGGTCTGGGCATCGCCTATGGCAGCATTGGGTATGGCAAAGTTGAACCTGTTCACCTTATAGCCTGTGTATTGCTGGTTTACCGCAAGGGCATTGGAAGAGCCGTACCTTACTTGTAAATGGTGATTCACCGTGCCTCCGGCGGGGGCATTTGATGCACCGGCAGAAACACTGTAGGCTTCGGCATCGGGCGCACCGCTTCCGCGGTAAATGCCGGTGGTAGGAATTTGTGTGTCGAGCAGCAAGCTGCCCTGCGGGAAACCGTAGCGCGAGCTCATCCAGCCTTCACCTTCGGTATAGTAGGCCAGCGACACGCCAAAGCCGTCGAGCATGCCGGGGTAGTAGTTGTTGCTGAACACCATTTCAGCCTTGCGCCAGGCGAAGAGCGCAGGAGTATAGTTGCCGAAATTCTGGTCGGTTTCGGTGGTGATACGCACATTGCCGCCTGTGGTGGACCAGGTGATAAAATAGTGAAGTGTATCATTGAAGAGGCTGTAAGCATCATTGGCCTGTGCATCGGCATTTGGGTAGAGTGCTGCTTCGCGCATACCGCTATTTCGGTTGCCGACAAACTCTACATAATCATTGATATTAAAAATGCCGTCGTCTTCGCCGGCCACATAAATGGGTACTGCCTGCCCTGAGGCCCACATTTGCAAATGCTGCGGGTTAATGCCCGAAATGGGTATGCCGGCATTTGCAAGATCATTGAAGGTAATGCGGTACACGCCATCAGTGCCAATGGGAATGCGGTAATAGCGCTGGCTATAGTTTATCCACTCATTGCCGTAAGGCTGTGACAGGGCAGTGATGGTAACACATGAAAATAAGAGTGCGAGTAAACGTATTCTCACCGAACCTCCCGCTTAAAAATCTGAAATCTGAGAGAAAAAACATTGCTGTAAAGCGCATCCGACTGATCGCCAATATCTGTAAGGGCGTAGTCTATAAAGAAATTGCCCAGCTTTACCCCCACTCCAATATTGGGTTGGATGGTAAATTCTTCGGTGCCGCGAAAGGTTTTAATCCTCTGAATATTTCCGAGTCCGGCGCGCAGAAATACGATGTTCTGGTATCCGGCTTCCACACCGAGCAGTGGGTCAATACTCACTGGTTCGGCACTGATCAGTGTATTTCGGCGACCATCGGTTGAGAATGAAGCATTCACCTCGCCGGTAAGGGTTACTTTATTGAAATTAGTGGTATAGGCTGCTCCGAGTACAAACCGCGGAAGGGTTATCTCGAGTCCGTTTTCGGGAAGTTCATTACCGGTGGCAAGGAATATATCGCGGGTGGCTTCGTCGAGGCTGTAGGACCATGAGTTGTAGGTATTGGTAATATCGCGGGCCATTAATGCAAAGCGCCATTTATCGTGACGGTATATTGCGCCAAGGTCAATTCCAAAACCCCAGCTTCGGGCGAAATCGCCGATGATGCGGTGCACCACTTTTACATTACCCCCGACTGAGAGTCCCTGAACTTTCAGGTTTTTGGCATAGCCGAGCATAAAGCCGTAGTCTACTGCGCTGAAGGTGGTAATGCGGTCGTAATTAAAATTGCCGCCTGCGTCGATAAGCTGTGTGGTATTGGGAATATTATCGACCCCGAAGCGCACCACGCTGAGCGAAATCACGCTGGTGGAGTCAATAGGTTTGGCAATAGCACCGTAGTCGTAATTGGCTATACCCGCAAAATATTCGGCGTGCATGGCAGATATTTCAAGATCGGCTTTGATATCAGTAAGCCCAGCGGGATTCCAGTAGCCGGCTGTAACGTCATTCACACTGGCTATATTGGCGCCCGACATACCCAGAGCGCGCGCTCCTACTCCGATACTTAGAAATTCATTGCTGTACTTTCTAGTCTGCGCATTTGCCGAAAGGCTCACAATGAGCATTGTAAAATGAAAAAACACGCTAGTTGCGCGGCAGAAGGTCCTCAGCATACCACAAAGTTATCCATCGATTCCTGTTCTATACGGCAGGTTGCCGAAAAAATTGCACGCAATATGGTTAATTTCGCCCCAAATGAACGTGAAATCTCAAATTCCTAACTTTTTAACCCTTAGCAATTTAATTTGCGGGGTACTGAGCATCGCTTTCACCGCTCAGGGCGATGCCGATACAGGGGCTTGGCTTATCGTGGCAGGAGCCTTTATTGATTTTTTCGACGGGCTGGCTGCCAGGCTATTAAAGGCCCAAGGCCTGCTCGGAAAGGAGCTCGACTCACTGGCCGACATGGTAAGCTTTGGGGTGGCACCGGCTTTTATAGGGCTTCACTTCACCGGTGCGCTGCCGATGCAGGCTTATCCCTTTGGTGAAATGATCTTGATGTATTTTCCACTTATTATTGCTGCTGCTGCTGCCTACCGACTTGCGAAATTCAATATAGACACGCGCCAAAGTGATGCGTTTATTGGAATGCCAACCCCAGCAAATGCGCTGCTGTGGCTTTCATTTCCGCTTATATTGAGAGGCGATGGTATGATGAAAGCATTTTACGAAAGTATGCTCTCTGAAAGTTGGTTTATTGCCCTGCTTTCGGTGCTTACGTCGGTGCTTATGGTCTCGGAACTGAAACTGATGTCGCTGAAGTTCAAAAATCTGGCTGTAGGCCAAAATCTTTCACGCTATCTGCTTTTGGGTATTTCGGCAATTTTGCTTCTTTGGCTATGGGTGGAAGCTATTCCGATAATATTACTTTTGTACCTTGCGTTATCAATTATTCAAAACCACACCAATCATGGAATTCAGAGCCGAAATTGACATTATGCCACTCGAAGCATTGCTCGACCCGCAAGGCAAGGCAGTAACTTCAAGCATGAAAAATCTGGGTCTTGACGAAATAACCAACGTACGTATGGGCAAGCATATAACCCTTACGGTGATGGCTCCAGATAAAAAAACGGCCGAAGCAAAGGTTGATGAGGCATGCCGTCGCCTGCTGGCAAATCAAATCATGGAGCGCTATAGCTTTGTGTTGAAGGAAGAGGTGGTAGCATAATTGCCCTTTCTTTTTAAGGAAAAACAATTCTAATTGAACTTTGAGCGATAGCTTTCGCAATAGGTTTTGTGATATTTCCTAAAATCTAAAGTATGTGCGAAGTTTTCAGGCAGCGGATCATGTTCACAGCCCAAACCTAATTGGCAAACTGTCCGAATAGTTATCGCATGCAATCTAAATCTATCCGGATTTCGAATACTGTTGTTGTAAGTTGTAAGATTCTCAATATCTACTGATAATCATCACTCTCCTTTTTTTAATGAAAAACTTGCGGATGTTAAGGGGCCGTATTCCTTGATAAAATTTGGATTAGATGTTGTACCCTTCTCAATAACCTATCAGAATCGGATAGAACAATCAGATCAGACATTATTCTCAAAATGTTGGATCAATTGATTAAGCGCGAACCCACTCTCAAGAGAGTTCACTAAGTTAATTCCATCGTAGAAATAAAAATCCGGGGAACCGTCAGGGTTGAAGTAAATCTCTGCTGACTTATTGCCGGCCTTAAACTCCAATACCACTTCACCATTAACACCCGGAGATGTGAAATAACAGGGAAGATCAAGGCGTCTGTAATCCATCAAAAAACGCTGGGCCGACGAAATAGCTGACAGTGAAGGTTTCTTTGCGTCATAGCTATCCCTATTGGTCTGAAGCATTCTGATGGCATCAAGTTTATGAAATACATTTTTAATCTTCCTGGTATCCGGATAAAAGGTATTTGTTATAATTGAGTTGAATTGATTGGTAGGCACTTTTGCAGTTCCGTTATCAGGTAAGAATTGAGGGATATGCGCACCTGAATAACGCTGATCTTTATTTTTTAAATATAGCTTATCATTGGTTGTATAATTGTATAGAGCTTTCGTAAATAGGCGGTTTACAGAATGTTTTGAAGAATTTTGAGTTATTTATGTGGGCTTTTTCGACCCAGGAAACTACTTCCGACAAATTTACACTTTCATCACACTGTGATGTATTTTGCCAGACAAAGCAATCATGTAGTTTATCATCCTTTGCACTGGCAAATTCTATTTGAAATTCCCCTAGCTTTTCCTGATCAAAAACCTGTTGAAAGTTAAAATTATTAATTCTTCCTGTTGGCTCAAAGTGATTCTGGAAATTAAAATTGATGTTGGCTTGTATGAATTTATCAAAATCAGTTTGACTATAATCATGAATGCGAACGGAATCAATGTATCGGAGACTACAACATCTGTATATCAGCTCCCGACCATACGCCTTTTCAATTCTGCGTAAGCTCTCTTTTATACCCGGATAGAATGTCTTTTGCCATTCATACTGAGATTCTGTATGATTTGGTGTAGGCACTCCGTGCCCTAACTGTATTAAAGGCCATAAATTTTCGCCGCTCCAAAACTGATAATTAGCAACGAAGGCAGAAAATTATTTGAAGTAATTGTCAGGCCACTTCTTTCTGTAAAATGGAAATTCCACCTTCACCAAATCATGAAATTTACCAAGACATAACTCAAGGTCAGGGCCAAATTGATACGTTTCATCTTCACTTGAATGAAGCCCCTTCACTTCAAAAATTACTTCCATAAGTGATGCTCGTGTTAATTTGCTTAGCGAAGTGGTCATATTGCAATAATAACTTAATAGAGACAATCCAGGAAACGGGCTTTAATTCTATTCTAACTTTGAACTATTAAAACGAACAAGAAGATGCTTTCAATTCAATGGTCATAACTTTCAATCAGAACTTCCTCTTCAGTTCAAAGTGCTGACCCAGATAAACCCTGCGCACCGTTTCGTCGCCGGCCAGGTCTTCGGCGCTTCCGGCTTTCAGTATTTTACCTTCGAAAAGCAAATAAGCACGGTCGGTAATAGAGAGCGTTTCCTGCACGTTGTGGTCGGTAATGAGTATCCCTATATTCTTGTTTTTCAGTGTTGCTACAATATTCTGAATATCTTCAACCGCAATAGGGTCTACACCGGCAAAGGGCTCATCGAGGAGAATAAATTTTGGCGATACAGCCAGCGATCTGGCTATCTCGGTCCGGCGGCGTTCACCTCCCGATAGAAAATCTCCTCGGTTTTTACGCACATGCCCCAGCCCGAATTCATCGAGCAATTCTTCCACCTTCATGGACTGCTCCTTTTTAGTGAGCTTAGTCATTTGCAATACTGCCCACAAGTTATCTTCAACCGAAAGCTTTCGAAATACGCTTGCTTCCTGCGGCAGATAGCCCACACCGAGTTGAGCGCGCTCGTAGATGGCATGGTGGGTAATATCAACGTTATCGAGAAATATTTTGCCCGAATTTGGCGATACTAGGCCTACGATCATGTAAAAGGTGGTGGTTTTACCAGCGCCGTTCGGACCGAGCAGCCCTACAATCTCACCTTGCTTTACCTCTACTGAAACGCCACCAACAACGGTTCGGCTTTTATACTTCTTTACCAGGTTCTCGGCGCGTAATATCATGGGCTAAAGTTAAAATTGCAGGTTGAAACCAAGAAGCAGGCCGAATTTGAGCGCTTCAGGATTGTCTAGATAGCTCAACCTCCAGATAGCATCAATGCGAATGAATTTAAATATATTCTCTACTCCTACAAAAGCTTCTGCAAAAGGCTTGTTGCTGAACGCAAAGGTGCGATTTGGCAATTCCATTTCAGATAGATTGGTAGATCCTATAGAGCCCTGAATGACGTTAATTCCTATGAGCTCTCTCCATTTCAACTTCTGAAAGAGCGGAATTTTATTGAAGAATAACCCATCCATATGGTACTCACCCCGCAACGAAACATACTGATCGCTCACAAACTCAAAGAAGTTCATGGTATTGAATGATGCCGAATTGATGAATATAGTTCCGTTGCCTGCATGTACAAATTGCAGCGGAAATGGCGCCACACCCCAGGTTTTACCAGCTTCGAGCGTATAATTTACATTTCCGAAAGGGCCAAGGGGTATACGGTCGTAGGCTGAAAGCACGAGCTTCTTGTACTCATATTCGCTGTTGAGTACCCCCTTCATACCAAAGTCAATATTTGCCTTAATAATAGGATATCTGCTGCCGAGGCTCACGCGCTCAAACTCACCGCTTACGAATGATTCGCGGTAGGCAAACCGAACGCCTACTGAAATTTCGGTTGTGGTAATGCTGTTGATTGATAGTGGCACCGGGTCAGGCTGCTCGGTAGGTATGCGCACAAAAGCCCAGTCGCCCCTGGCGTATAGCTGTTTATGCGAAAATTGCAACTTGGTTGAAAACCCAGAGAACCATTCCCTTTCGGCAAATAAGCGCCCATACTTATTGAATATAAGCCTATCCTGCGGATTTCGGGCAGTGAGAAGCATCACCCAGTGGTCGCGGGGGAACAAGTTCACTACTTGCCCAATGAGCTCCATCTCTTCGCTGTAATAGGCTCCAAACACCTGCCGAGGTTTCTTGCTCGCTATAAAAGTGGCCCCAAGCATATATTTCAACTGCTTATCTCTGGTGCCGTATGCGGCATAACCTTCCAGCATCAGTTTTGTGCTGAAATCATTGCTGGTGCGCATACCGAATTTTGGCCGTAGCCCTTCTACTTCATTATAACTGAGAAAGGTGAAGACCGGACCCAACTCCACCTTGCCCGTAACATGATATCCAATAAAGATAAAGTTGATGACATCGATATACGTCATGAACTTGGGATTGGTTTTCAGACTATCCACCATATCATATATAGCTTGCTGGTTGGTGGTTATATCTTCGTGCCTCGCGCCCTGCCAGTACTCATTGTCTTTCTCATTTACCTGCGACTCGGTGATAATGAAATCGGCGCCGCCGTAAAACTCAGGGTCCTTGGGCTTGTTGATTACAAAATTCCTATAGGTGGTTGTCTTCTGTCCGTAGAAACCCGCTTCCCTTTTAAGTAGTGTAAAATCAGCGATAAGCTCTTCCTTGCGGAGCATCCACACTTCAGGTTCCACTTCATCAAATTGCTGGGTTACGAGCAGGTCATTGATAAAGTTGATATTCGCACTTTTGAGGATTCGCGCTTCTATTTCCTTAACGGCAAATGTGGTATCGTTAATCCACATATGCCCTTCGAACACCAAGTCGTTTTCATTCTTGGGCAGGAAGTCGAGCCGATAACACCACTTTGAGTCGATGTAGGCGCTATCAACGAGATAGTATTTGTAGAATACCAATCCGATATTGGAGATAGGGCTGACAAAATTCTTTCCAAAAATACCAATGGAGTTTTCATAAACATTCACATCCTGGTACATCTGCCCGAGAAATTGAGAGATGCTCTCATTGTTAATACCTGAAACCTTCGTGGCGCGAATAATTTCTTTTCTTCCCCTGGGCTTGCGCTGGAAATAGTAATCGGAAAGCGTTTCGGTGAGAAAAAACGGGAGGGCTACCTTTTCGCGTGTTGAGTCAATATTGTCGAATATAAAATCGAAGTCCTTGAAGAGTTTGTTTTTGATAAACTTCTCCCCAAAATTATGGATATCAAACTGAATCTTGTTGTATGTTTCAAATTCATAAGAGTCAAGTTTCTCACGATTATTAATAGGTTTATTGCGTATCACGTTGCGCAGAATCACATGAGCGGGGTTCTCATAGTTCTTCGCGCTTATCACCACTTCGCCGAGTTTTACTGATCCTTCTTCGAGCTTAAAGTTGATGGTTTGCTCTGTATCAACCTTCACCTTTCGGGCCATTCGCTTATAGCCAATAGAACTCGCTACCAAAGAGTCGGTGGCGTAATAAGTTTCAATGCGGAAATATCCATTTAGGTCTGTAGAAGTACCGAGTTTGCTGTTCTTGAAACCGATATTTACAAATGGAAGTGGCTCGTTGGTTTTGATGTCGGTTACCCTTCCGGAAACAATTGTTTTCTGAGCAATGCCATCGATTCCAGCAACCAACAATAGGATAAACAGCAATGGTTTCATTGCTGCCGAAAGGTAAGTTTTAAATGGGCTGCTGCACATAACGTCTCTAAGACAAATTCCCGATCGCTAAGTTACCTAATTATTAGAACGTTTTATGACGCAATTTCATTGGAGCGAACAACGACTTTGGCTATATAGATGCTTATTTCATATAGCACCAGCAGAGGCAACGTCACCAAAATCTGGCTTGCAATATCGGGTGGAGTAATAATGGCTGCGATAATCAACACCCCAATAATAGCGTGCTTTCTATACGTTTTCAATAATTGGGGCGTTACAATACCAAGTTTGGCAAAAAAGTACACCACAATAGGCAATTGAAATACCAAACCACTGGCAAGGGTAGTAGTAGTAATAGTGCTAATAAATGAATTGAGTGCAATAATATTCTCTACCTGATCGCTTACCGTGTAGCTGCCAAGGAACTGAACTGAAAGCGGCGCCACCACAAAATAGCCGAACGCCACACCGAGCATAAACAACAAAGAAGTAAAAAACACCACGCCACGGGCGGTACCGCGCTCCCTGTCGCTCAAACCCGGAGCTACGAATGACCAAACCTGATAGAACACGTACGGAAATGATACCACAATACCCGCCACAACCGACACCACCAGGTGGGATGTAAACTGACCGCTCATATCAATATTCTGGAGCTTGAATGACGAGGCTAGGCAAAGCTCGTCGCCAAGACCAATAAGGCGAGAAAAATAACATAATACCCGATAAGTAATAAATGTTGTATTTTTGGGGGCCAAAATAATTTGGTCAAACACAACTCCCTTAAATACAAAGGCTAACACTGCGAAAGCAAGAATGGCAATGGCTGATTTGATCAAGCGCCGGCGCAATTCTTCCAGATGCTCAAGAAAAGACATTTGGTTTTGATCGCCCATATTGAAGTTTTTTAAAGGATGCAAAGCTAAAATAAATAAGTCCGTGCACGTTTAATATACCACTGCGGTTGGCCATGTTTATTCAGGTCAAATTGACACGGATGTAAAAAACCTCGATCAAACCGCCCAAAGAATTGTTTGTAATGATTAAAGTATTATCTTAAACCCACCTTTAACGGCACCAACAGCCACTGTGTCGAATCGACACTACCAAATTTGAAAAATTGCAACAGTATGATAATTACCGAAACCCTCTCACCAAAAGAAGCCCTATCGAAATTTTTTGGCTTCAACAGATTTAAAGGTGAACAAGAACAAGTCATTGAAAGTATTCTGAATGGTCAGCATACCTTCGTAATCATGCCCACAGGCGGGGGCAAGTCGCTCTGCTATCAATTGCCTGCGCTTATGAAGGGTGGCACGGCCATAGTAGTATCGCCACTTATTGCCTTAATGAAGAATCAGGTAGACTCTATAAGGGCCGTGAGCGAAAACGAAGGAGTGGCCCATTTCCTGAATTCATCGCTCAACAAAGCCGAAATACAGCGGGTTAAAGATGACATCCAAAGTGGAATCACCAAATTGCTCTACATGGCGCCTGAAAGCCTTACCAAGGACGACTATGTTGAATTTCTCCGCGAGTCTGAAATCTCATTTTTTGCAATTGACGAAGCGCATTGCATCTCTGAATGGGGTCATGATTTCAGGCCCGAATACCGCCGTCTGCGCAATATTATTGACGAGATCGCCAATGCCCCGGTGATAGCACTTACCGCTACAGCTACCGACAAGGTACAGCAGGATATCCAAAAAAACCTTGGCATGCTCGATGCCAACATCTTCAAAGCATCGTTCAACAGGCCAAACCTTTACTATGAAGTACGGCCCAAGAAAGATGTGGTGCGCGAAATCATCAAATTTGTAAAATCTCACTCCAACAAATCAGGAATTGTGTACTGCCTGAGCCGCAAAAAAGTAGAAGAAGTTGCCGAAACACTGAATGTAAATGGTATCAAAGCGCTGCCTTATCACGCAGGTCTCGATGCACATCAAAGAGCAAAAAACCAGGATGACTTCCTCTCCGAGCGCGCACATGTAATCGTTGCTACCATCGCCTTTGGGATGGGTATCGATAAGCCGGATGTACGGTTTGTAGTGCACCATGACATTCCAAAAAGTATAGAAAGCTACTACCAGGAAACAGGCCGGGCAGGTCGTGATGGTGGTGAAGGCCATTGCCTCGCATTCTACAGTTATAAAGACATTGAAAAGCTTGAGAAATTCCTCCAGGGAAAACACGTTTCCGAAATGGAAATTGGCAAGCAACTGCTGCAGGAAATTGTAGCCTATACCGAAACCAGCCTTTGCCGTCGTAAATTTATCCTTCACTATTTCGGCGAAGAGTTTGACAGCGATAATTGTACGGATATGTGCGACAATTGCCGTTTCCCAAGAGAACAGTACGATGGACGAGAGCATGTTACCATGCTTATTGAGACAATGCGCGATACCAAGGAGCGCCATAAGGCCAAACATATTACCCAAGTGTTGGCAGGTGTAGAATCGTCTGATGTAAAAACATACAAAGACCACGAGCTCGATATATTTGGCGTAGGCTGCGAAAAAGATGAAAAATTCTGGAATGCAGTTATTCGTCAGGCCACTGTGCAGGGATTTATATCAAAGGATATTGAAAGCTACGGAGTACTCAAAATAGAGCCAAAAGGGCACGCTTTCCTAAAAGCGCCGCACGATGTGATTTTCTTTGAAGAGCGTGACTACAGCGATGTGGATGATTCAAATGATGTGATATCCAAAGACATGGGCAAAGGTGCTACCGACGAGAATCTCTATAAGATGCTTGAGCAATTGCGCAAGAAAATCAGTGAGAAGGAAAATTTACCGGCATACGTTATCTTTCAGGATCCATCGCTTCAGGAAATGGCGATACAATACCCCATTAATGAAGAAGAGCTCACGCATATAGTGGGTGTAGGGGCAGGAAAAGCTAAAAAATTCGGAGGTCCGTTCCTTGATCTGATCTCAAAATATGTTGATGACAATGAGATAGAACGCCCTCAGGATATGGTGGTGAAGTCGGTGGTGAATAAATCTGGCCTGAAGGTTCATATTATCCAGAACATTGACCGTAAACTTCCGCTCGAAGATATAGCCCGCGCTAAAGGCAAAGAATTTGAAGATGTAATCGCTGAAATCGAAGCTATTGTAGGCTCAGGCACGAAGATTAATATTGAATATTATATCGATACCATCCTCGACGAAGATGAGCAAAACGATATATACGACTACTTCATGGAAGCTGACAGCGATAATATCAAGGACGCTTATGATGAATTTGATGGCGACTTTTCGGAAGAGCAGTTGCGTCTGATGCGCATTAAATTTATGAGCGAAGTAGCCAACTAAGCCGGCGGCGAATAATCTTCTTCGAGCGCTTTTACAGCGAGCCAGGCCATCAGGGCTGTGCCCGTTTGCAGCGCTTCTTCATCTATATCAAATTTGCTGGTGTGCAAGGGTGCGCCTATCCCTTTCACCTTGTTGGATGTGCCCAAGCGGTAAAAACAGGCGGGTACAGCTTGCGCAAAATATGCAAAGTCTTCGGCTGTCATGCGAATGGGGAGTTCATGCACGCGGCTTTCGCCAAAAAGCATTTCAGCCTGCTTCATTGACCATACGGCGAGTTCAGGATTGTTGGTAAGGCAAGGGTAGCCTATTCTTATTTCCAGATCGGCCGTAACACCCATCGCCTCAGCGGTATGGCGCACTACACGCCGTATCTCTTCATGCGCCCGTTCGCGCCAGCCTTCATCAAGTGTTCTGAAAGTACCTTCCATTACCACTTTATCGGGTATTACGTTGGTTGCGCCATTTGCAATTACTTTCCCTATGCTAAGCACCGATGGTAAGGTGGGGTCGCTGCGGCGACTTACTATTTGCTGCAAGGCAACAATGATGTGTGAGGCAGCGAGTACCGGATCATTCAACTTTTGAGGAAGTGCAGCATGCCCTCCTTTGCCATTCACCGTAAGGTAAATCTCATCGGCTGATGCCATATATATGCCGGGCCGGAAGCCCACATGACCTACTTCCATATCAGGGTACACGTGCTGCCCGAAAATGAGATTCACATCAGGATTGCGCAATGCGCCATCGGCAATCATCAGCGATGCACCACCCGGTATGCGTTCTTCAGCCGGTTGAAACAACAATCGCACGGCGCCCGGCAATTGCGCCTCATGTTTTTTGAGAACCATAGCCGCACCCAGCAGGCAGGTAGTATGCACGTCGTGACCGCAGGCGTGCATCACACCGGGATTCTTCGATGCGTAGGGCACGTCATTCTCTTCGGTGATGGGAAGGGCATCCATGTCACCGCGCAATGCTACCAATTTGCCATCAGGCTTACCAATATGAGCTACGATACCATAACCGCCAATGCCCTCAGTGTACTTTATACCGAGTGCATCAAGTTCGTGTGCTACAAATGCCGATGTGTTCTTTTCATGAAATGAAAGTTCGGGATTCGCGTGCAAGTGACGGCGTACTTCAACAAGTTTCTGTTGGGCTTCATTTACTGCTGCAAGCAGGGTTTCTTTATTCATCACAATTCCTCAAAGAAGTTTTTGTAAGAAGTACCTATCATTCTGAAGGCAATGTACAGCAAAAACAAGCCAAAGAAGAATTTCACAGCATGTGGCGAAAGCCTGAGTGAAATTTTAGACCCAAAATAACCACCGAGAATAAATGCAATGGCTATTACGATGGCATACGTAAAATTAATTTCGCCGGCCTTGTGGTAATTGTATACCGCCAGAATGCCAATTGGCGGAAGCATCAATGCCAGGCTTGTGCCTTGTGCCATATGCTGTGAGAAGCCTAGAAAATAGATCAAAGCAGGAACAATAACAATTCCACCACCCACGCCGATAAAACCTGAAAGCATCCCGGCAAATAGCCCAATCAGCAACAAAACCAAAATTACAGAAATGTCCATTTTCGGAATTTTCATTAGAAATCAAGTGCAAGAGAGAAGTAAAAAACACTCGGCAAGGTGATGCCATCATCCACACCCCATGCCCAGTCAATACGAGCGAAATAGCCCAGAAGTCTGCTTCTGAAACCGAATCCATATCCGTATACAATAGGGTTTCGGTTATTTTCAATTTCTACGGTGAGTGCACCGGTAGTGATGGTGGTATTATTAAAGCTGTTCTCAGATGAGAATGGGCTAGTGCCAGTCCACGCGGAACCGGCATCGGCAAATCCGATAATCTGGAAGTTCTCAAGGAAATCATTCTTGATAGGCCTGTTGTAGAGGTATCTGAATATTGGCCAGCGCAGTTCAGTATTTGCTACAGCAAAGGTATTTCCATTGCGCGAATTGTAGAAGAAACCACGCATAGGCGCTGCCAGGGTCTGGAATGCGAAATTCTGACTGGCATCAACGGGTATGCTGTTGTCAACCTTGGTAAACATCCAGTTGTCAACCCCGCCGAGATAGCTCAAAAGTCTTTGTTTGCCGATAGAAGTATTCCACGCAACACGGTTGGCCCATATGAGCTGACGGTGTATCTTAGTATAATTTCTCCAGTCGAGACCCATTACAATAAGGTCGGTATTAAAATCAAGTGGATCTTTATAGTATTCGCCCCACACCTTCCAACGCATTCCTCTGCGTAAATTCAAGCCCATTGGCAGGGTATTATCGAATACCACTTCTCCCTTTAATCCGGTGAAATAGGAATTTGTGTTTGGGTTTTGGAGGTTGTTTACGTCAGTAGCCAAACTGATTTCCTGATCTAAGCGGATAAGGGCAGAACCCCTGATGCTGAATACTTCATTGATCGGATAGCTAAGCCTCAACGCAACATTATATGTTACAACCTTGAGGAAACTTTGATCACGCAAAAAGCGGGTTGCCTGGCGGTATCCCGTAAAGCGCTTGTCGATGCGTTTTGTAAGATTCTCCGCACTGATCATATAAGTGCTGTTCTCGAAGTCGAATGGTATTCTGAAACCACCTACAATTTTATAGTTTTCAAAAAGGTCGCTTATACCCAATTTCATCAATCCGCTCAGCCCCGGATTAAGGTTTGCAGCTCCTGAAATCGGTTGATAGAAATCGGCCATGAATGTATTGTCAAGCTGGCCCAAAACATAGTCGGTTGCAAAATTGAGATTGTAATTGCGCGCTCCCGGAAGGGTGAGTGAGTCAAGTTTTGTGACCTTTTCCTGCGTGGGTTTATAGCGTTTTTTCGTGCCCACCGATTCAGTGATATTGATAGTTTCCTGCTGGTATGCAAAATCGCGTTCGCCTTCGAAGATGTAATTCGAAATGTCAATTACCGCAGGGGTTTTCTCCTTCTTTGATAGGATGAGCGGGGTAACTTCCTCAATTTTTGGATCACGGTTATAGTCGATTATTTTTCCGGGTACGGGGTTTTGATTATCAGGTTCAGGTGCTGCGTCTTTGTTACGGCTCGCAAGGGCATCGTCCTTAAACCTGCTGGTATAAAAATGGTATTTTTTTGATTCAAACTGCATTACCGAAAATCTGCCTGTGGAAGGACTGGCGCGGTAGTTAAGCAGATTGGCTTGATAGTCGCTAATGTTTTTTGCGGTAGTGAAGTAGCGGTAGTGAATGGTGGTATCGATGCGGCTTATCGCACTATCATAAGTAGCCACGTACCTGTTTATCACCCCTTCAAAGTCAGCCCTGAATGTATATCTGATGCTATCATATTGATAAGGATCGCGCTCTATAAGGTTTGGTGTATCAGTAATTCTTTCAAGATTAGGTGATCTGGATTTAAGGTTGTAGGCAAAAACATCAAGATTTCGGGGTATTACATTCACCTTCATACCGGACCGGAGGGTATCGTCAGTTCGGTTTGATGTAAAAATAATTCTTGAACCATCTTTTGAGAAGCTCGGATCAAAATCGCTGTACATATCGTTGGTAAGGCGCTCCTGCCGGTTGCCTATGGTATAGTAGAGATATAGATCAGTCTGACCATTGTCGACCCCTGAGAAAATCATTTGCTGACCATTGGGACTGTAGGACATGGACAGCACCTTATCCAATTCAAAAAGCTCACGCGAAGTTGACTTGTGCTTTTCCAGATTGTGTGTAACCATCATCAGCTTACCTCTCCGCTCTGTAACGTAAGTAAGTGCGGATCCTGAAGGGTGCCAGGCAATAACCGGAAAGGAAAAGTCAGTGATTCGGTCGAGTTTGTGCTCGGCCTTGAGTATTTTCTTTTTTTTGTTGCGGTCAAGGTCGTACAGATAAAGTCTGTATTGACCCATGATATTGCTCACATAGGCGGCCTGTGTGCCATCGGCGTTCACTTCAAACTGTGTGTAGATATAACCTTTTTTATTTCTGATAGAAACCCTTTCGAGGTCGGTTTCAGTTTTGGTGAGGTCGCCGTACGCGTATTCGCCTTTATAATAGGCTACGAACTCTTTGGTGATTGAATCGAGCGATTTGCCGAGAACGAACAGAAAGCCACTCTCTACATTTCGGCTTACCCTCGACATGTACAATACGCTGGGTATAATATTCTCACCATATACTTCGGCTACATATTTCCACAAGGCGTATCCGGCTATGTGCGCTTCGCGCCCTTCGAGCCTGTTGAATTTTCTATAGTCGCCTGAATTAATTCCGCTTCTTATTCTACTCTCCACATCGGCATCAAGATTTCGCGAAGCGTATAATACCAATCCATTTATATACCAATCGGGAAGGGTCAGCAATGTAGAGCTCCGTACCACTTCGCGCCAACCCCCGCCATAGAGCACCTGATTGATAAGTACCTGAGCTATACCTTCTCGTATATTTTGCTCAAACCGCACGTAGTCGCCATCAAAATACACAAACACCTTCGATCCGATTATCCTGGCTGTACCGCCAATATTCAGTTGATCGTCATCGGTAAGCCCAACATTGCTCTGCCTGAATTCGGTTTGGGTATTGTACACTATGAATTGGATTTTGTCCTGCATGGTGTAGTCGAGAAGGTCTTCTAGTGAGCGAATATTTTTTTCGGCTACCTTGCAAGTAAACGAGGCCAATTGCTGGCCACCCTCATAAAAATAAGTGTCGAACTGCTCAAAGCGGTATTGCTGCCAAAGGAAGGTGCGGTATTGAACACGGTTTTTTCCGAATTCATTTTGCGAGCCCTGATAAAATTGCGCGTTAACCCCTGTAAATGAGAAGCTTATTAATATAGCAATTAAGATACGTCTGCTCATCAATAACGAAGTGTACTGAGGTAAAGGTAATGAAAATGCTCTGTGACTATTGCACCAATTCTCAACCTAATTAAAACACTCTACTACTTGATTTCCCTACCTTCGTGTAAAAATTCAGAGAATGATTCATGTTCAAAGTTTCGTTTTCAATCCTTTTCAGGAAAATACGTACATCGCTTATACCGATTCGGGCACCTGCATGATTGTAGACCCAGGCTGCTATGACCGCAAGGAAGAAAAATTGCTCAGCGAGTTTATTACATCCCACGGTCTAAAACCCGCATTATTGGTCAATACGCATTGCCATATAGACCATGTGTTCGGCAATGACTATGTGGCAAAAACTTATGGATTGAAGCTTTATATACCCAAAGGAGAAAAGGAAGTAATGCACTCAGCACCGCGGGTTGCAGAGCTTTACGGTCTCAACTACACCCCCCACGATGAGGTGAGTTTCATTGAAGGCGATAAAATTTTCTTAGATAAAGAAGTATTCGAAATACTGGATGTACCTGGCCATTCGCCCGGGCACGTTGCGCTTTATCACAGGGTACAGGGATTTGTATTTGGGGGCGACGTTCTCTTCAAGCAGAGTATAGGTCGCACGGACTTGCCCGGAGGCAATATGGATGTATTGTTGAACTCAATCAGAAGCAAACTCTTTGTAATGCCTGATGAAACCGTGGTTTATCCCGGGCATATGGAATCAACTACCATTGGTTTTGAAAAACTTTACAATACTTTTCTGAAGTAGCTTTCCAGCAAGAAAAAAAGCAGAAGCCAGCGAACCAGGACTTATTTTTTCCCAAATAAAGATTCGGTTTTGCCGCGCTTCCTGCCGCCTTTGTCAGGACATTGTCTATCCTTCTTGCTATCATGCAACATAACTGTAACCCGCCCAATGATAGGTCGGTACCTTGAATTGAAGACGGAAAGTGTGGATCTGAAATCGTCAAACTCATACAATTTAAGTATGGGAGTTTCAATACTCGGCACGATGATCACGTTTGGTGCAATTTTAAATCCCATCCCGAACCGGTAGTGAATTTGAGCGAATAATGGGTTGGTAGCGGACAATTCAATAGGCAGTCCGCGGTTGTTGTAGGTAAAATTATCTGATATTCTGTAGTCAGCGTTAATACCCAGAGAATTCTGAATAAACGACATATCAGAAACCTGATTTATCTTGTGGGCGTTGAACGAAAAGCTGACGAAATTCTGGCCAAACACCCCATCGCCAGATACAACGGTAGATGTAGGGACATTGGAGTCAACGAGATTTGCAGTAAAGCGCTCTACACCGCGCAGGTTTTTAAAGCCGAGTGTGAAATCAATATAGCTGATGAGCGGAGAATTGTCAAGTACGTAAAACCTACCTGCTTCAATGCCCAAACCTATTCGCCCTACTGCATTGTACTCCATATCGTAGTACTGTGCATCGTTGACAGGCAGTTGTTCAGTGGCGTTCTTAATAGGTCTGAATGTGTACGTGAACATTGGGCTTATGATCCAACCTTTGCGCTCATAGTTGCCATAGGTTGGGAAAATATCACGGTTCTTTTTGCGGTACATGGATTGCGCCACAGTAACCGACTGTATGAAGATGATGATCAATGCTAAAAGAGCAATACGCATGGGTTTCAGTTTTTCCTTTTGGTTAGCTCAGGGGTACGAACTTTTACGTCAAAACTGCCTTCGAGTTACCTTTCAGCTTTGCGGCTTCTGCCAAAATTTGTTGTTCTACCATATCCGAATTCCAGATAGCAGCAATATCGGGCATGGCCATAATGGGTTCCATAATTTTGTCCTGCTGTCGCCCACGCTCAAGTGCTTCGGAATAGCGGGTATGGCTAAAAGTAACCTGCGAGTAAAGGGGCACCCATTTATCAGGGTGTTTTTCATAAATCTTGGCTTCAATTTTCTTCTGAAGCAAAAACATGGGCTCGCCCACAAGGTCGCGCATTTCAATATAGTTTCTCAGCGCCAGTGATGCTATTGCGTCAGCGTCGGGCTTGCGGGTTTTCTGAAAGTGCGGCAATATTTCATCCCAGTTCTGACTGAATTGATCCATCATGCCATCCAGCACTGAGCAATCTTCAAAACCGCTGTTCATACCCTGACCGTAAAACGGAACGATGGCATGAGCGGCATCGCCTATAATACAAGTCTTGTTTCGCACCCACGGATAGCAGCGTATGATTACCAGATCGCTCAATGGATGCGAGTGATAATTCTCTACCAAATCGGGCATAAGTTTGTAGAAGTCAGGAAATACTTCCTTGAAAAAATGTGAGATGGCTTTATCAGTATCGAGCGTTGCGAAGGAGTGTGCACCTTCGTAAGGCATAAAAAGAGTACAAGTAAAACTGCCACCAGAATTGGGTAGCGCTATGAGCATGTACCCGCCGCGAGGCCATATATGCAGGGCATTTTTTTCCATTTGATAAGTACCACCTTCACCTGCCGGCAAAAGAAGCTCACGGTAACCATGAGGAATATACTCCTGCTGATAGTCAAATCTGGCCGTCTTTTGCATATCAGCGCGCACCTGAGAGAAAGCTCCATCGGTACCGAAAATCAGGTCTGCCTGCACTTCAGTCTCAATGCCGGTTGTAGAGTTCTCGAACCATGCCGTTGATTTTTCGAAATCTACCTTTACGCATCGCTCGTTGAAGTGCATTTGTACGCCATAGCCCTTTTCTGCTTTCTCGAGCAAGCGTGCATTCAGGTCGCCACGTGATACGGAGTATATCGCTTCATCTTCTTTGCCGTAACGCTGAAAAATTTCGTTGCTGTGCGTATCGTGTATATGCCTGCCAAACATGGGAATTGACACATCGAGAACTTCGCTGCGAAGGCCTATCATATCTATTGCCTTCCAGCCCCGGTTGCTCAGCGCCAGATTAATAGACTTACCGGCTATTATTGCTGCTTTTCTAATATCAGAGCGCCGCTCATATATTTTCACGCGGTAACCCTTTCGGGAAAAATTGGCCGCGAGAAGCGCTCCCACGAGCCCTCCACCTACAACAAGAACAGTTTTCATAATAGCAATATGCTTGAGTGATTTAACGCTTTAATCCTTCTGAAAGTATTTCACCGAAGTGCCATGTATCCATATAGGTATTGTACAATGGTACAGGAGCAAGTCTGATTACATTTGGCTCACGCCAATCTGCAATAACGCCATTTTCGGTGAGAAAGTTGAAGAGGCCCTTGCCGTATCCATGCACCAACAGGCTAAGCTGACAGCCCCTTTGGTTCGCGTCAGACGGGGTGATGATCTCAATATCAGCCTTTGCCGTAAGGGCTACTTGCCTGATTACATCTTCAAGCAAAGCGGTAAGTTGAAGGCTTTTTGCCCTTAGCCTGTCCATACCTGCTTCCTGAAAAATACGAAGCGAAGCCAGGTGCGGAGCCATTGAAAATATTGGCGCATTGCTAAGCTGCCAGCCTTCAGCGCCGGGTATAGGGTCAAACCCGGGAGCCATCAGAAACCGGTCTTTTTTATTATGCCCCCACCAGCCTGCAAATCTCGGCAAGTTGCTATCGACCGCATGGCGCTCATGTATGAAAATGCCCGAAACCGATCCCGGTCCGCTGTTCATATACTTATAGGTGCACCAGGCTGCAAAGTCGGGCCCCCAGTCATGGAGCTGTAGTAGCACATTGCCGGCGGCATGTGCCAGATCAAAACCAACAACCGCACCCGCTGCGTGGCCGGCACGAGTGATCCGCTCAAGATCAAAAAACTGCCCGGTATAGTAATTTACGCCACCCCAAAAAACCAGGGCAATTTCATCGCCATGTGCGGCGAGAGCCTGCTCTATGTCTTCTTCGTGAATAAGGTGCTCCCCGGGTCGTGGACTCACTTCTGTTATAGCATCTTCCGGATCATAGCCATGAAATTTTACCTGCGATTCGAGTGCATATTGATCACTCGGAAAGGCCTTGGCTTCGCAGAGTATTTTGTACCGTTTGCCGGAAGGCCTGTAAAAGCTCACCATGAGCAGGTGTATATTTGCCGTAAGGCCATTCATATGCACTACTTCGCCATGCCTTGCGCCCACCAAATCGGCACCGGGCTGCATGAGCAATTCATGGTAGCTCACCCAGGGGTTGCGGGCCATAAAGTGACCTTCCACCCCGTACTTAGCCCAATCATCGAGTTCCTGAATGATGGCTTCACGGGCTGCCTTGGGCTGCAGTCCAAGTGAATTGCCTGTAAAATAAAGACATGGCCGGCCATTATGCTGTGGTATATGAAACTTATCGCGAAAGTAGCTGAGGGTATCAGCCTCATCCAGTTGCCGGGCTCTTTCCTTGAGGTGGTTCATTATAGAAGGTGATTTATAGTGTACATTTGCACCCGTTTTAAAGAGGCAAATTATCGAGCATTTGCCGCAAAGGTAGCCAACACATGTTAAGAGAAAAATCCAAAGCGCTTTACGAAATAGCGCTGCAATATTTTCCGGGCGGAGTGAACAGTCCGGTTCGTGCATTTAAAGCGGTGGGTGGCACGCCCATCTTCATTGACAAAGGCGAAGGCAGCAGTATAACCGATGCCGATGGCAATACATTCATTGATTTTTGCTGCTCATACGGCCCACTTATTTTGGGTCATGCACCCAAGGCAGTAGTGCAGGCAGTTACTGAGGCTGCTGCCCGCGGCACTTCATATGGTGCACCCACGCGCTATGAGAATGAGCTTGCTGAGCTAATAATCAGCAACCACAGATACGTTGAAAAAATAAGGTTTGTAAATTCGGGTACTGAAGCTGCTATGAGCGCCATAAGGCTGGCACGCGGCTTTACAGGAAGAAATAAGATTATAAAATTTGACGGTTGCTACCACGGCCATGTGGATGCCCTTTTGGTAAATGCCGGCAGCGGCCTTGCCACACTTGGTACATCATCATCGGCAGGCATACCACAGGCCTATGCAAGCGAAACCATAGTGCTGCCCCTGCACAATCGCGAGGCGGTAGAACTTGCTGTGAAAAAGTACGCCGGCGACATAGCCTGTATTGCAATAGAACCTATACCTGCCAATAACGGACTGCTGATACAGGGCAAAGAATTTTTACAATTTCTGCGCGATGTATGCGACATGGAAAATATTCCGCTCTTCTTCGATGAAGTTATTTCAGGTTTCAGGGTAGGCTTTGAAGGTGCAGCGGGCTACTACGGCATAAAGCCCGACATACTCGCTTTTGGCAAAATAATAGGTGGCGGACTTCCGGTAGGCGCTTATGGAGCGAGCAAGGAAATAATGGCTTTTGTAGCTCCCGATGGGCCGGTGTATCAAGCCGGAACCCTTAGCGGAAACCCCGTGGCAATGGCTGCAGGCAAAGCACAGCTTCAGGCATGTCTCGCGCCGGGATTTTACGAAACCCTCGCTGCTAAAACCGATGGTTTTGCACGCGGTATAAATGAGTATGCAAAATCTAAGGCGTATCCATTCCGCGTAATTCATATTGGGTCGATTTTTTGGGTTTCATTTGCCGAGAGCGAAAACATAGCCAGCAGCCAGGATATAGACGGCAAGAAAATGAACCCGCTCTTCAGCAAAATGCACGCTTTATTGCTCGACAGAGGGATATACCTCGGGCCTTCGGGTTACGAAGTAGGCTTTGTTTCAGAAGCGCACAGTATGGACGATTTGCAAAAGGGTGCTACAGCTTTCAAGGAGTGCATCGACCTTATATTTGCAGAAGTCTAAGCAATATAAAGCCAAGCGCCGGAAGTAGTAAAATACCATCGGCGTACAGCTCGAAATATACAGGTGATCGATAGGGTGTGGCATTGCTTAATACCCGCCATAGCGCAGGTAAGGTAAGCATGGCTACGCATAAGGCGGCCAAACTGAAATTTCCCAAGAGGTAATTCGCAGCCGATGCCGTTGCTGAAACCCATAGGATACCCTTTCCAATTTTTATTGCACCATCAACCCCAAACCGCTGCGGAAGGGTGCGCTGCAATGTATCATCGAATGGTAAGTCGCGGATATCGAAACACACGGCAATTACAGCTACTATACCTCCTTGCTGCAGAATGAGCAGCAAAAGATTTAACAGTGCATCAAAACTCAAGCTCTGCACCATTTCGGAATAAGGAACCACCGCAGTGGCGACCAACCATACCAAAACTATAACAGGAAGCTTAAGGTGTGGAACCTGCCTTAGTGAAATCCAGGTATTTCTATTAGGTACGCAGCGCAATGAGTAGCCAACTGAAAGCAAGCAAGCTATCGCAAAAAGAATTATTGCAACCAGAGAAAGACGCCATACCAAAAAGCCGATGGAGAAAACAGAGATTCCCACAAGGGCACACTGCATATAATTATGTATGCCGTAACTTTTTAACCCAGCAGCCATTCGCTGAAAATTGTAGGTGAAAAGCGTGGCAAAAAACACAAATGCAAGGTTCAATGCATTTGCATGGTATCCGAAGTACCAATAAGAGCTTACGCAAAATGAAGCAGCGCAGCATGAAATAAACAAATTGGATTCAGTAAATAAACGGGCAGTCATAGCTAGCTTCAGCCTGGCGCTCATCGATTGTTGTCTACAATGGCGTGCACCACTAAACCCAATGCGGTGCCGATTACACTGCCCTTCAATGCCTGCCTTATATTCCTGCTGCGGGCCCTTGATTCAAAGCCCGCGGCGTAATCATCGTTATATTGATAGCTCATATTGTGAATGGCTCTTTCAGGTATTGAAACGGCGGGAATCAAGGCGGTAAGCGATACAAGCGGAGGGATGGCAACTGCCCAGATGCTGCCTTGTGCGGCATACCCACCTGCCAAACCGGCTGCAAGGCCACCATAGAACCAGCCCATTCCTCTCTTCGCAATACGCGCATCGCGCTCACCCAACACAAAAGCACGCGCAGCGTCGGGAGCCATATCATTGCCAATATCAGGATCGTAGAAGTAGAGCAACTTTTCAATGCCCAGGGTATCCTTTGATGCAAATACTTCCAGTCGGTCCAGCTTACCCGGCTTCAGCACTACAGGAAGCGTTTCGGCACGGGGTGAGCGAATGGATGTATCGAAGTACTTTCCTGCCTGGCGACGCTGATCGATATGCATCCGCTCGCGGCGAAAAAAGTTCTTATCGTAACTAAAGCGGAGGTCGGTGTAGGATGTATCGTTAAAATTGAATACAGCCATCTCCCTGCCATTCATAAGCAGCAAGCGCGTAGACGGATTTTGCGCCTCCACCAAAAGTGCCAAAAATATGAATGCCAAAAGGGAAAGAGTTCTCATAATTGAAGCGCCAAAGATATGCTTACATATTGATTGGCGGCAAAGCCGCAATGCGCAGTGAGTCATGTACTATAACAAAGGCAAATTCAAAAGTACATACCGCTTGATAATTAGCGTGTTTCAACTACCGCAAACAAGACCTCTCAAAATACGTTATGCATCCAATTCTGCTTATATTTGCAGGCCGTAATTAACACCACCTAAACCTCACCTTTGTATGCCGTTAAGAGATTTTCCTCAAAGACATATTGGACCCCGCCAGCACGACCTTGAACACATGTTTAAAACCGTTGGGGTATCCTCACTCGATGAATTGATTGACCAGACCGTACCCGAAAAAATAAGACTAAAGAAGCCACTCGATTTGCCAAGCGGGCGCAGTGAGCATTTTTACCTCCGTGAACTGAAGCAACTTGGAGCAAAGAATATGGTTTACCGCAGCTATATAGGAATGGGCTACTACAATACCATAGTACCTGCGGTTATCCAGAGAAATGTTTTAGAAAATCCGGGATGGTATACCGCTTACACTCCCTACCAGAGCGAAATAGCGCAGGGCAGACTCGAAGCCCTGGTGAATTTCCAGACTATGGTAATGGACCTTACAGGCATGGAGCTTGCCAACGCATCGCTTCTTGATGAGGCCACTGCTGCTGCTGAAGGTATGGGTATGCTATTCGCATCGCGCGAAAGAGAAGCCGTAAAACGCGGTGCCAATATTTTCTTCGTTTCAGAGCAATGCTTTCCGCAAACCATTGACGTGCTGAAAACCCGTGCGCTTCCTATGGGTATAGATTTGATAGTAGGAAACCACGAATCATTTAATTTCAACGACAAGGTTTTTGGCGCCATTGTGCAATATCCTGACGCTACCGGCTCAGTAAATGACTACCGAAAATTTACAGATGCAGCACATGCCAATGGCACCGGTGTAGTAGCCGCTACTGACCTGCTCTCGCTTGCACTGCTTACCCCTCCCGGTGAGTGGGGTGCCGATGTAGTGGTAGGAAATTCTCAAAGATTTGGTGTGCCAATGGGATTTGGCGGGCCTCACGCCGCCTTTTTTGCTACCAAAGAAAGCTATAAGCGCCATTTGCCCGGACGGATTGTAGGGGTTTCAACAGATAGCCACGGCGCGCCCGCATACCGCCTTGCCTTGCAAACCCGTGAGCAACACATACGCCGCGATAAGGCCACGAGCAATATATGTACGGCTCAAAGTCTGCTGGCGATTATGGCTTCGATGTATGCCGTGTACCACGGCCCTGATGGCATTCGCGGCATAGCACAGGATGTTCATACCCGTGCAGTGCGCCTGGCCCAAAGCCTTATCGGCCTTGGTTATAAAATCACCAACGAAGTATACTTTGACACACTTTACATAGAATTGCCCGAAGGCACCAGCAAGGTGCTGCTTTCGGAAAAAGCCAAAGCCAAAGAAATAAACCTTCGCTACTTCCACAGCAACCATGTGGGAGTAAGCCTGGACGAAACAATAAGCCGTCAGGATTTTCAGGATATCTATGATGTATTTGCAGAAGCTTCTAAAAACAAACAAAACCAGATTCCTTCTGAGAGCAACTCGCCAATCGAGGGTTTTTTCAAGCGCACCAGCAGCTACCTTACCCACCCTACCTTCAGCAGGTTTCACAGCGAAACGGAAATGATGCGCTATATCAAGCGCCTTGAAAATAAAGACCTTTCGCTTACGCATAGCATGATATCCCTTGGGTCGTGCACCATGAAGCTAAATGCGGCAAGTGAACTGATGCCAATTAGCTGGCCTGAGTGGGCGAATATTCACCCTTTTGCACCCGAAAATCAAACCGCAGGCTACCGCGAAATGTTTGAAGGACTTAGAAGGTGGTTGTGTGAAATAACGGGCTTTGCGGGAGTTTCTTTGCAGCCAAACAGCGGTGCTCAGGGTGAGTATGCCGGACTTATGGTAATACGCAATTACCACCACAGCCGAGGAGACCGACATAGAAATATATCGCTTATACCCAGCAGTGCTCACGGAACCAATCCGGCGAGCGCAGTAATGGCCGGTATGGAAGTGGTAGTGGTGAAATGCGATGATCAGGGAAATATTGATGTAGAAGACCTTCGCCAGAAGGCCGAGCAACACGCGGCAAACCTCTCATGCCTGATGGTAACCTACCCATCAACCCACGGAGTTTTTGAAGAGTCGATTATTGAGATAAACCAGATTATACACCAGCACGGCGGACAGGTTTATATGGATGGAGCAAACATGAATGCGCAGGTAGGCCTTACCAGTCCCGGCCTTATTGGTGCAGATGTATGTCACCTCAACCTTCACAAAACATTCGCCATACCACACGGCGGCGGTGGCCCGGGCATGGGCCCAATCGGAGTGGCAAAGCACCTGGTGCCTTTCCTTCCGGGACATACTGTGGTAGATATGGGTGGCGTGAATAAAACCGGCGCTGTTTCAGCGGCTCCTTTCGGCAGTGCATTGATTCTGCTTATTTCATACGGTTATATACGCATGCTAGGCGGCGAAGGAGTTACAGATGCTACCAAGTATGCTATACTGAACGCCAATTATATCAAGAACCGACTCGACAAGGCATATGACGTGCTGTATCAGGGTAAGAATGGTAGGGTGGCACACGAAATGATCATCGAATGCCGTCCATTCAAAGCGGCAGGTATAGAGGTAATGGATATTGCCAAACGGCTTATTGACTATGGCTTTCATGCACCAACGGTATCATTTCCGGTAGCAGGCACGCTGATGATAGAACCTACGGAAAGCGAATCGCGGGAAGAACTAGACCGCTTCTGCGATGCCATGTTGCAAATACGCAAGGAAGTACAAGAAATAGAACAGGGACTTTACTCTGCTGACGACAATGTGCTGAAGAACGCCCCACATACTGCAGAAGAAGTGATAGCCAGCAACTGGAACCACAGCTACAGCCGCGAAAAGGCAGTATATCCGCTTCCGAACACCCGTTTCTCAAAATTCTGGAGTCCGGTAGGAAGGGTGGACAATGCGTATGGCGACAGAAACCTTGTATGCTCCTGCCCGCCTATCTCAGCATTCGAAAAAAACGAGTTCAGTCCTGAAGAAGCACACGCTTGAAAATTCCTGTCGTGTACTTTACAAATCCAAGAAAGGCCAAAAAATACCTTTGGCTCATATAATAAAGGATTGTTATATTCGCGGCATGACAACACTAACTTAACACTAAGCTTATGAAAAAAATCCTCTACGTTTCTCTTATGGGAGTTTTTGTTGCTGCAACAGTTGTAGCACAGACAAACCAAACCCATCAACCCCTTCCAAAAAAGTACGCATCGGTAGATATTGTACCAGCATCAAAACCAACTGCTTCTGTCATGGCAAACGCTGCCAAAGGCACTTCATTTTGGACAGATGATTTCTCTGCTCCTGCGAACTGGACTTTTGATAACACGAGTTCACCGAATCCGTTGGACTGGGAAATCATTAACAACATAAATGCTAGTCCCGTTGCGGCTCTAAATCCAATTGGATTAACGTCTGCAGCCAATGGCTTTGCATTTATCAACGGCGATCCTGAAGGTGAAGGCTCTGTTCAAAATGCGAATATTACTTCAGCGAATAGTATTGACTGCTCTGCTTTCAGCAATATATCGCTTACTTTCGAGCAAGTTTCGAGAAATTTCCAAACTACTTACACCGTTCTTTTCAGTATTGATGGTGGTACAACCTGGATTTCAGTTCCCGTAAATACAGATTTGGCTGTAAATACCAATACAGCAAATCCTGGGGTAGTAAATTTGAACGTCTCAAGTATTATTGGAAATCAACCCAATGTTAGAATTCGTTTCAACTTCACCGCCAATTGGGGCTGGTTTTGGGCGATCGATAACGTGGCCCTTATACAGACTCCTTCAAACGATATAGCCCTCCTCAGCGCCTATTTCGATGAATACATTCTTATTGGTCAGGATGTGGATTTTGTTGATGTGGACTATATTCCTAACATGGAATACAGCTCATACAGACAAGGTCAGGTGCGACCACTTACTTTCATTGGTGAAGTATCGAATCAGGGAAGCGAAGCGCAAACAGGCGTTGTAGTTACCATTACATTTACACCTCCAAGTGGCCCGGCTCAAACATGGACAACTACTCCTGCTGCAATTGCCGTAGGAGAAATTGCAGTATTGACAGTTCCAAATATTACACCAGCATCATTTGCAGGTGGTGGAACACTTGGCGATTATGCAGTTTCATTTACTGTAACTGGTGATCAAACCGACGCGTTTCCATCGAACAACGGTCCTATAAATAAGGCATTTAGTGTAAATACTGAGTATATGGCCAATGACCGTGGTACAGCTTGGACTACTTTTTACCCAACCTTGGGTCAAGATGTAATTTGGGGTAATCGTTTTGCCTACGAGCAAGCTGATGATGTTAATTTTATTCAGTTTGCAATCATTAGTACTACTCAGGCTCCAACTCTTGCAGGTGAAGTGGTATACCTTAACATGAGCAGTGGTTCAGTTTTCGAAGATGAAGGGCCCAATAACGTAATGACTCGATACTTTGCCGGTGATGAGATTGAATACATAACTGAAGAAGCTGGTTTTTCTAGTGTCAATGAAGTAAACTGGATTACTATGATGCTGCCTTCCACTGTTGCTGTATCTCCGGGTGTAGTTTATCAGGCTGAACTTGAAGTTCCTGCAGGCGGTTCGGAGTACCTTTGGATGCCTTTCTCAAATAATCAGGAATCTATAGCATCAACCCTCTACATTTACTATGATCTTTCTTCTGGTCCGCAAGGATGGTGGAGCCTTGGTGCAAACGTACCAAGCCTTCGATTGGGTAAAACTTCAGGTGTTGGAATAGGAGAGCCATCTGACCTCAACTTCAAGCTCGGTCAAAACTACCCTAACCCAAGCAATGGGAATACAAGAATTGACTGGGAACTTCTCGTTCCAGCGAAGAATGTACAATTCACCATTTCGGATGTAACAGGTAAGACAGTTTATGCCAAAGACCTTGGTGACCGCCCTGCAGGTGTGCAAGAGCCTATTGAGCTCAACCTGAACCTTGCAGCCGGTAATTACCAGTACGGCCTTACCATCGGCAACGAGCGTATTGTTCGCAAAATGGTACTTACGAAATAAGGTCAGTTTCTTTCTTTATTATCAAAACCCCTTGACAATTCCTTGTCAGGGGGTTTATTTTTTAATGTGCTAAAGATTCAATGATGGTGCGTTAATTTAAATTTTTCCGAATTAAGTTGTAGTAAAAGATTGACTAAATTCGTCAATCATTTAAACACAACTTTAACTTATGAAAAAAACTTACCTTCTCATAGGTGCCGGCATCCTGATAGCTGCACAATCCTATGCCCAGCCTTCAAAAGCAACGTTACTTGAACCAGGTCTTTCACAGGAAATACTGACTATTGGTGAAAACAATGCTCAAACCAAAATTATTAAATCAGGAGCCAAAGGAGGGGGTTCTCAGCTTTACTTCAGCGAAGATTTCTCCAATGGTTTTGCCGGACAGGGAGCGAATGGCGCCTGGACAACAGATGGGGCCAATGGAAACCTCTGGTTTCAAAGCTTTCCCATTGGTGCGCCTAACGGATATAGCGCTACAACACCGGTTGCAGTACCACAACAGGCTGCGTATGGTCTATTCCTGCCAAACTATTTTGGCACACAAACAACTATCGCATCGGTAACTGCAGCAAATGGCTTCATGATGATGGATGCCGACAGGTTTAACTCCACCCGCATCGCCACAGGTGGTGATTCTGCTCCACTTACTACATCGAATTCTATTACCACAATGCTTGTTTCGCCTGTTATAGACTTGAGCGCGGTGGTTGGTACACCTGCCATTCTTACTTTTGCTCAAAGATGGAGAATGTGCTGTAATGACTACAAACTCATTGTAGAAGTATCATTAGATGGTGGCGGATCATGGATCACAGGAACCGAACTCGATATATATACAGAAAATGCAGGGCAGGGAAATTTGATTATTGAGGGACTATCCATCCTAGATCTTGGCACAATTAGTACAAATGCAACTGATTTATCAACCTTCAGATTTCGCATTTTGTGGGATGATTTGGGACTTGAAGCGCCTAATCCGATTACTGGGGCTGCAAATAACACGTCGCATTATTACTTTATGATCGACGATGTCGAAATTTCTTCTGCACCGCAAAATGAACTTGTTGTGGGAAGCACTTACATCAACGACTACTTCTTCACATCAGGAGATGCCCCAGATGTGGAGTACGTAAAGGCTTTCGAATACTGGGATCAACCAGCTTATCTTAAAAGACCATTCAACTTCATTGCAGAAGTAACCAACAATGGCTCTACAGTGCAAACCGGCGTGGTTCTTACAGTTGAATTTGAAGATCCATCATTGGCAATTGAAACTTTCACCAGCGAACCGATATCAATCGCTCCAGGTGAAACCGCTTACCCAAGTGTAGACGATGTGACTCCTGCGGCATGGGTTAGTCCGGCTAATGGAGTATACACTTCCCGTTTTTCAGTAAGTCAAGATCAGGATGACCAGTTCCCGGATAATAATATAGGCCTACAGCGCACTACCAGAATCAATTCTGAAGCAACCCCAGGAGCCATATTTCAGAACGACAGAAATGCCTTTACCACGCTTTATCCAACCCTCGGTCAGGACGTAATATTCGCCAACAGATTTGCCTACAATGAAACCGATGCGACAGCTCTTGCCATTACACATATCGAATATGTACTTTCAGGCTCTCCAAATGGCCCGACCCAAATAGGTGAGCCTTTCTACCTCAACATTCGCAGCGGTTCAATATTTGAAGCCGAAGGCCCACAGAATGTAATGACGCGCTATTTTGGTGATGATGAATGCGAAGTTATCACCGAAGCGGGAACCCTATCTAGTGGAGCAACGATTAATTGGTTGAGCTATGAGTTTCCTTCTGCGGTGCTTATTGATCCTAACACCATTTATCAAGGTGAAATTCAGGTTCCTGCAAGCGGAGGAAATATTGTAATACCAGCGGCATCCAATCTTCAGGAAGACGGTTGTAGCGGTTTGTACGATTTCGCTGCTCCATCTGCCGGCCCACAGGGTTGGTTTTCACTTGGAACCAATGCAGCAATGATCCGTTTCCGCACCAACTCTATCAGTAGCGTAAACAATATCAGTTACGAGAGCGGTATCAAAGTAACGCAAAACTGGCCAAATCCTTTTAATAACGAAACCAACATCCAATACCAATTGGATCAAACTGGCAATGTAACTTTCGAAGTGTACGATGTAGCCGGTAAGCTGGTGTACATTGAAAATCTTGGTCTCCGCTCAGCAATGAGTGTCAACGTATTCAGCTTCCAAAAAAGAACCCTTGAAGCAGGTATATATACCTACAGCATTGTTACAAATGGTGAGCGTGTAACCCGCAAAATGATTGTGGAGTAAGCTTTGCTTTAAATCAAACTCACAAAAAACCCCCTGCCGGAAAAACGGCAGGGGGTTTTTTAATGTTTTCAAAAGAAAAATTATTTCCCCAACTCATCTTTCAAAGTTTTCATAAACTCCGACGCATAAACAAAATCATTAAGCTCCTGATTCTGGCTGCGAAGTATGTCTTTTTTTGTGCCTTCCCACCACTTTTTACTCTGGTAAATGAATATTATATGATCTCCTATTTCCATGACGGAATTCATATCGTGGGTAATTACCACTGTAGTAATCTTCATCTCACGGGTAAGGTCAAAAATCAGATTATCGATTACAATTGATGTTTGTGGGTCGAGCCCCGAGTTAGGTTCATCACAGAACAAATACTGCGGTTTCATGGCAATGGCGCGTGCTATGGCGATACGCTTTTGCATCCCACCGCTCGTTTCGGCGGGAAAAAGTTTGTTTTTGCCATTGAGATTTACCCTATCTAGACATTCATCAGCGCGGCGCAGCATCTCACCCTTGGTCATATTTGTGAACATGGCGAGTGGAAACATCACATTCTCTGCAACGGTAAGGCTGTCGAACAATGCGCTCGCCTGAAAGAGCATCCCGATATTCTTTCTGATTTCTTTTTTCTCGTCAAGTGGCATTGGCACAAAATCTTGTCCGTCGAATAATACCTGCCCCTGTTCGGGTTTGTGCAGCCCCACCATGCACTTTGCAAGCACCGACTTACCGCTGCCGCTTTGCCCAATGATCATATTCACTTGCCCAGGCCTGAATGTGAAAGAAATCTCTTTGAGCACCTCAGTACCAGAAAATGATTTTGATAAGTCGCGTACTTCTATCAAATCAGGATAAGTTGGGTGAGAATATAGTTGAGCAGCAGTATCAATACACTGCTGTATACAACGGCCTGAGTACTGCTTCGGCCTACTTCAAGAGCGCTGCCGCGGGCATTGTATCCGTGATATGCAGCCACTGAGGTAATGACAAAAGCGAATACCACCGTTTTAATAAAAGCATAGGTAACATGAAAAGGTCTGAAATCATATTGTATTCCATAAATGTACTCGCTTGAAGTAGTAATGTCGGTAGCAACGCAAATAAACCAGCCGCCAAATATTCCGAGAAACATACTGATGGCAATCAGAAATGGAAAAATAAATATTCCTGCCAGCACCTTGGGAAGAACCAGGTACGCGGCTGAGTTTACACCCATAATCTCCAGCGCATCAATTTGCTCCGTAACGCGCATAGTACCAATCTCTGATGCTATATTAGAACCAACTTTTCCCGCAAGGATCAACGAGAGTATAGTAGGCGAAAACTCAAGAATAATACTTTGCCGTGTTGTGAAGCCCACGGTATAGGCAGGTATAAGCGGGCTGTCTATTGCTGCTGCAGTTTGCAAGGCAATAACAGCTCCCATAAATACTGACATAAGAGCCACAATGCCCAAAGAACTGATACCGATCTTATCAATCTCCTTGATAAGCTGAACCCAATAAATCTTCAGTTTTTCGGGCCGTGAAAATACCCGCCCCATAAAAATGGCGTACCTTCCTATGTGATAAACTATTTCCACTAATCAGGTTTATTTTTCGGTTCAGCTTTCGCGAAAAAATGATCGCGGTACATCGCAAATGTAATGCAAAATGACAAGTATAGCGTTCCTTGAAAACCCGGCACTCCACTGAATCGCCACAAAAAAAATGAACCGTCAATTCTGCATAACAATTTTACGAAAGGCTTTTGCTTTCATGAGCGCTTTAGTAGCTTTGAATTATGAAGCAAAGACTCACTAGTGCCCTCGTGCTTTTGGCGATACTTACCCTAAATGCCTGTGCGTCAAAACCTAAAAATAGATGTGATACCTGCCCCAAGTGGACCAGTGAAATGCCTGTACCCCCAACGCGCCTAACTGCATGAACAGAGCCGAAGCGATAGCTGCCAACGCTAAAGTACTTCAGAGATATTTGCCGGAAGGTGCGCATACCACCATCGCTCGGTGGATTGTTGATCTAAAGGTAAATTTCAAGATTACCCGCCCCCGCGACACAAAATTCGCCGACTTCAGGGTAGGGATGAACGGGGGACCGCATATGATTACTATCAACTGCGACCTGAATCCCTATGCTTTTCTCACCACTACCATACATGAATTTGCGCACCTAGGCTGCTATCTGAAATACAGCAACAAGGTGGCTCCCCACGGACCGGAATGGAAGGGCATTTATACCGAGATGCTTTCAAGCTTTCTTGGTTCAGGCCTATACCCGAATGATATAGAAGCAGCTATTCGCCAGCATATAGCCAACCCCAAAGCATCAACATGTAGTTGCCCCGTATTGACCAAAGCATTGGCCAGGTATGATAAAACCCCAGGCTTGTTGCTCCACGACCACAGCCTTAATTCACCATTTGTGTTTAATGGTGTTACATACGCTGTGGAAGAAAAGCGCCGCACCCGCTTTTTGTGCAAACGATTGGCCGACGGGCGCAAATTTCTTATTTCGGGCCGGGCAAAAGTGCTGCCTGTTTCGCAGGATTGACACCGGTCACCCCGATGGTTTTTGTACTTTTGTCCCTTATCAAAAACACCCTTTACGATGCAAGAATTAACCCCGGCCATGACAGAAGTAAGAAAAATAAGCCTGCTCGCAAGCGAGCTGCAAGGCTCTGAAATAATACAACTGGCCGGTGAAATACGCGAGAAGGTGGCTGCAGGCGCCGAAATTTACAATTTCACAGTTGGCGATTTTGATCCGGCAATATTCCCTATACCTGTTCAATTGCGTGAAGGTATTGAAAAAGCATACCGCGATGGGCATACCAATTACCCTGCGTCAAACGGTATTGAGTCCTTGCGAAAAACGCTCTCTGCATACATTAAAAAACACCAGGGTTTGGACTACAGTCCGGATGAGTACTTGGTAGCAAGCGGAGGCAGGCCGCTTATTTACTCCGCATTTCAAGCCATACTCGACCCTGGCGAGAAAGTTGTATTTCCGGTACCAAGCTGGAACAATAATCACTATACCACGCTTACCCGCGGCGTGCAGGTGCCGGTAGAAACCACCCCGGAGCAAAATTTTATGCCCACCGCTGCCGATCTCGTACCGCATATTGCCGATGCCGCCATCATAGCATTATGCTCGCCACTGAACCCTACAGGAACGGTTTTTGCCGAAAGTGAGCTGCGCAAAATTTGCGAAATGATCCTTGCCGAAAATACCCGACGCGAAGGTAAAAGGAAGCCATTGTACCTGATCTATGATCAGATATACTGGCAGTTGTGTTTTGGAAATACAAAGCATTTCGATCCGGTATCGCTCCTGCCCGAAATGAAAGCATATACCATATATATTGACGGTATAAGCAAAGTATACGCCGCCACGGGTGTGCGGGTGGGCTGGGCTTTCGGGCCGAAATTGATCATGGACAAAATGAAATCAATACTCGGACACGTAGGCGCTTGGGCACCAAAACCTGAGCAGGTAGGCACCGCAGCATTTATGGCACATGCTACAAACTCCGATTCCTTTTTGGTTCCTTTTAAAGCGCAGCTTCACCAAAGGCTTGAAAAGTTATATGCCGGATTTAAGGCACTTGAAGAGCACGGATACCCCGTGCAGGCTATTGCCCCGCAAGCCGCGCTGTACCTTACGGTAAAAGTGGAACTGATAGGAAAAATCCGTCCCGACGGCAAAAAAATAGACAGCGTACGCGATACCACCCAGTACCTTCTCGAAGAAGCAGGCCTGGCTATGGTGCCCTTTAGCGCATTTGGCGGAAGCAGCAGCAACCCTTGGTACCGACTGAGCGTAGGCACAGCGCACACGGAAGAAATACCTGTGGTATTTGAAAAACTCCAATCAGCGATAAAAAAACTCCAATAAAAAAATGGTCAATCAAAAAAACTACTGCATCATCATGGCAGGCGGTATAGGCAGCCGCTTTTGGCCCATGAGCCGCACATCAAATCCAAAGCAATTTCACGATATTCTCGGCACCGGCGCTACCCTGCTCCAGCAAACTTTTGACAGGTTTCTAACGATTTGCCCCCGCGAGAATATTTACATTGTAACCAATGATCAGTACCGCGATTTGGTGAAGGAACAAATCAGCGGGCTGCATGATGAACAAATACTCCTGGAACCGAGCCGCCGCAATACTGCGCCCTGTATTGCCTATGCCAACCATAAAATAAAATTGCGAGATTCTGAAGCCGCCATTATCGTAGCTCCGGCCGACCACCTCGTGCTCAAAGAAGCCGCGTTTATTGCTACCATAGAAACTGCATTGAATCAGGCCCGAACAACGGGCAATCTCGTAACCCTCGGCATTAAGCCGTCGCGCCCGGATACCGGCTACGGCTATATCCAGTTTACCGATCAGAAAGATGCCGTTAGCGAACAGGTGAAAAAGGTAAAAACTTTTACTGAAAAGCCTGATATTGAACTGGCACGTGAATTTCTGAAAAGTGGCGATTTTTACTGGAACTCAGGGATTTTTATCTGGACCCTTCCCAGTATCCAAAAAGCATTCAACGAGCACCTCCATGAAATAGAAGAACTCTTTGAAGCCATCACTCCCTATTATAATACACCCGAAGAAGCCGGCAAAATAGCCGATGTGTATAGCGTTTGCGAAAGCATTTCAATAGACTACGGCGTAATGGAAAAAGCCAAAAATGTAAACGTTGTACTGAGCGATTTCGGTTGGAGCGATCTTGGTACTTGGGGTTCGCTTTTTACGCATATCAGAAAAGACAAGGAAAACAATGCCATTGTAGGCAAGAATGTGGTAATGGTGCAAAGCGCAGACAATATGATCAACGTACCTGCCGATAAACTTGTGGTGGTACAGGGTTTGAACGATTATATCGTGGTTGATACCAACGATGTATTGCTAATTTGCCCCAAGGAAGACGAGCAGAAAATAAAGCAGATTGTTACAGACCTGAAGGCGAGTAAGAATGCTAAGTATGTGTAGCACTAGGTAGTTTCTTTATTAGCGGGTTTATTTTGAAATCTTCAATGCAACGAATAGGTCTAAGCAGGCATTTTTGAATAGAGCATCGTAAGCTTGTATATTTCGTTGCGATATTAAATTCACAGATATCAGTGAGCGGACTGTTCCTTCTTAGAATACATTTTTATAGCCCACCTAGCCACAAAGGCCGCAAAGGAAGTTGTGTTTCAAAAACACTTTGTGGTCTTTGTGTCTTTGTGGGACATATTTTTATCGCCCACCAAGCCGCTAAGGCTACAAAGGAAGTTGTGTTTCAAAAACACTTTGTGCGCTTGGTGTCTTTGTGGGACATCTATTGACCTGCTAAGAGCATGAAAACATGATATCTAAAAAAATCCTGGACAAACTATGAAAGCCCGGTCATTTTCACGGGTATTACCCACTTGTCGAATTCATCGGCGGTAAGATAGCCTAGATTTACAGCTTCTTCTTTAAGGGTAGTTCCATTCTTATGTGCAGTTTTGGCAATTTTGGCTGCCTTCTCGTAGCCGATATGTGTATTGAGGGCTGTAACCAGCATCAGTGAATTCTCAAGGTGCTTTTTGATAAATGGCCTGTTGGGTTCTATGCCCACTGCGCAATGCTCGTTGAATGAAAAGCAGGCATCAGCGAGTAGCGTGGCGCTTTGCAGAGTGTTGGCTGCCATTAGCGGTTTGAATACGTTGAGCTGATAGTGGCCCTGCATCCCGCCTACGGTTATGGCCACATCGTTGCCTACCACCTGCGCGCACACCATCGTAAGGGCCTCGCACTGCGTAGGGTTTACCTTACCCGGCATGATGGATGACCCTGGCTCATTTTCAGGAATGAGAATCTCGCCGATGCCGCTGCGGGGACCTGAAGCCAGCATACGCACATCGTTGGCAATTTTATTGAGCGATACCGCAAGCTGCTTGAGCGCCCCGTGGGTTTCCACCAGCGCATCGTGCGCGGCAAGGGCTTCAAATTTGTTCTCCGCAGTTTTGAACGGATGCCCGGTAAGTGCAGCTATGCGCCCTGCAACATGCACAGAATACCCCTTTGGGGTATTGATACCGGTGCCCACAGCCGTGCCGCCGAGCGCTAGCTCGCTGAGGTGGGTTAATGTGTTTTGCAATGCGCGCATTCCGTGGTCAAGTTGGCTTACAAAGCCGCTGAATTCCTGTCCCAAGGTAAGCGGGGTAGCATCCATGAGGTGCGTGCGACCTATTTTCACCACATCCATAAAAGCCTGACTCCTGGCGTGTATTGTATTTCGCAGGGTAAGCACAGCCGGTAAGGTCTGTTCCACCACCTTCTTGTACACCGCTATGTGCATTGCAGTGGGGTAGGTATCGTTGCTGCTCTGCGACTTGTTTACATCATCGTTGGGGTGTATGGCGGGAGTACCCTCTCCCAGGTTGCCGCCGGCAAGCGCGTGCGCACGGTTTGAGATTACCTCATTGATGTTCATATTACTCTGCGTACCCGAGCCGGTTTGCCATATCACAAGCGGAAACTGATCATTGAGTTTGCCACCAAGTATTTCATCGCATACTGCACCGATTGCTTTCATCTTATCTTCTGAAAGCACGCCCAATGCGTGATTGGTTTCTGCTGCAGCCTTTTTCAGATACGCAAAGCCATATATTATTTCAAGAGGCATGCTGCCTGCCAGGCCTATTTTAAAGTTGCCACGTGAGCGCTCTGTTTGAGCGCCCCAGTATTTATCGGCGGGTACCTGTACTTCGCCCATGGTGTCATGTTCTATGCGGTATTCCATTGTTTCGGTCATATTTAAAAAAGTTTGAGAACATTTTCAGGTGGGCGGCCTATGATGGCTCTGCTGCCGCTTACCACGATGGGTCGTTGTATGAGCTTAGGATTTTCGCGCAAAATATCTATCCACTCATCATCATTCAGCAGCAGCCCTTTCAACTTTTGCTTGTACAGAGCTTCTTCCTCGCGGATGATATCCTGAATGTTCATATCGAGCTTTGCCAATAGCAATTTCAATTCGGCCGCTGATGGAACCTTATCGAGATAAAGTACAATTTCAGGCTCCACCCCTTTGCTGCGGATAAGCTCGAGCGTTTCGCGGCTTTTGCGGCAGCGTGGGTTGTGGTATATTTTTACTTTGCTCATTGGGCGCTGCTTTTGGCCTTGCCATACTCCATGAGGTAAGCTTTCAGAAAGTCGTCTATCTCCCCATTCAGCACATCGTCAACATTCGATGTTTCGTAGCCGGTGCGCACGTCCTTCACCAGTTGGTAGGGCTGCAGTACATAGTTGCGTATCTGTGAGCCCCACTCTATTTTCATTTTGCCGGCTTCTATTTCATCACGGGCTTCCATGCGCTTTTTCATCTCCATTTCGTAAAGTTGTGAGCGGAGCAGTTGTATGGCCTTTTCTTTATTTTGAAGTTGAGAGCGGGTTTCGGTATTGTCAATGACAATGCCGGTAGGTTTATGTTTCAGCCTTACTCCTGTTTCTACCTTGTTCACGTTTTGCCCTCCTGCCCCACCCGAGCGGAAAGTATCCCAGGTAATATCAGAAGGGTTTATATTTATTTCGATGGTATCGTCCACAAGCGGGTACACATATACTGAAACGAATGAAGTATGTCTCTTAGCGTTGCTGTCGAACGGACTGATCCGCACAAGGCGGTGCACTCCGTTTTCGCCTTTTAGAAAACCGAAGCCAAATTCACCATCAAACTCGAGTGTAACTGATTTCACGCCGGCTACGTCGCCTTCCTGCATATCGAGTTCCTTCACCTTCATTCGGTTGCGCTGCCCCCACATGATGTACATGCGCATCAGCATTGAAGCCCAGTCGCAACTTTCAGTTCCGCCCGCACCGGCAGTGATTTGCATTACGGCGCTGAGGGTATCTTCAGGGGCCGAGAGCATATTTTTAAACTCCAGTTCTTCGAGCGATTTCAGCGTAGTATCATACTGCTGTTTGAGTTCGCTTTCTGTGGCTTCGCCTTCTTTGTAAAAATCATACAGTACGCGAAGGTCTTCAAGATTTGACTCGATGGTTTTAAAAGCATCGGTCCAAATTTTCTTGTTGCGAATTTGCTTGAGTATGACTTCAGCTTTCTTTGGGTCGTCCCAAAAAGTGGGATTCAGGGTATGCTTTTCGTCTTCTGCGATTTGCTCCAATTTGCCGGGTACGTCAAAGGTACCCCCTTAGCGCTTCCAGGCGCCCGGCAATATCGCTTACATTGTCGGTAGTAATCATGGCGCAAAAGTACAAGAAATGCGCGTTCAATCGCCATCCGCAATCAGCAATTCCAAGGCTGATTTGATCTCATCACTGTTGTACCCTTTGGCGTAAGCAAAGCGAAAGAGTTTTGATTTCAACTCCATAGCAGTGCCCTTTCGGTAAATGCCGGCCATTTTTCGCGAAAGCAGGGCCTTAAGGGTGCCATCCATGTCTTCACCACCCAGCTCTTCGCGGGCCTTGGTGATGCAGTATGCTGAAATTCCGCGCGATTTAAGCCCGTATTGAATCTTCTGCCAGCCCCACTTTTTAATTCTGAATTTGCCCCGGGCAAAAGCTCTTGCAAAGCGTTCTTCACTGACGTGATTGGTAGAAATTAAATCGGCAATGAGTTGCTCTGATTCTGTGCCGTATACGCTCCATGATGCAAGCTTGCTGCGCACTTCGGTATGGCAACGCTCCTGGCGGTCGCACCACTTTTTTATTTCTTCGGCTGTTTTCAGCGGGGGGTACTTTCGCTCAGCGGCCATTAGCTGCGTGTTATTACAATATAATCGCGTATTACAGTTTTCAGAAAGGTGCGCTTGTCAGCCGGAGCATTGTTAAGACCTAAAACTTCGACGCACTTCCGGGTTGCGATTTCAATCAATTGCCTGTGCGCCTGATTTTGATACTTCTCCTGTCTTTCAAGTAGGTTCTTCACGGTAAGCATTTCCTCTTCGCTAAAGCGGTACGCATTTATATAAGTTGGTACGTAGCTATCGCGGTCGTCTATGCGCAATATGTCGTTAAGGTTTAGGTCAATTTCACTTTGAAGGCTTACCACCATGCTATTGCTGAGTATATCGCCTAGGCGCTGGGCCCGGGCCGATGTGCTGATGAAAATTACTGCCAATGAACCCAATGAAAAGTAAATATCTACCATCCTGAATGCCCACCTGATTACATAGTCAAGCGGGATGGGTTCTCCGCCATTCACACTTACCACGCGAATACGCATGGCTTTTTTACCTATGGTCTGGCCATGCATAACCAATTCACTTATCAGGGTGTAAAAAAGAAATACGCCGAATACGCCGTAGATAAGTATCTGATTGATCCATAAAATAAAAAAAGCCAAAATCATCATGATTGTACCCATAATGGTTAAATCAATGACATAGGCCAAGATGCGCTGCGCCAGACCGGCAACCTGAAAATCTATTGAAACATTTTGTGCAGTTCGTATGCTTATCTTTCTCATAATAGGTTTTTGGGTACTTTAGCGGCACCTGCTGAGCGACTATGCGCGAGAAACAATTTGTAGAGCAAAATAAAGAAAAATGGGGACGCTTTGAGCAGTTTGTGTCAGGAGAATCAAATCCGGGCCCTGATGAGCTCAACGAACTCTACGCGCATATTACCGACGATCTATCCTATGCCCGCACATACTACAGCCGCCGGAGTATAAGGGTTTATCTGAACAGTCTGGCTCAGAAAGCTTACCTGAACCTGTATAAAAACCGGCGAAATATTTTTGGCGGCCTGGGCAAATTTTGGTTTGAGATACTGCCGCTTGCCTTGTACCGATCTCGCCGGGAACTCAATATTTCGCTAGGCGTATTTGTGCTGGCCGTGCTTATTGGCGTGCTTTCAGGTGCCAATGATCCTGATTTTGCACGTGCGATTCTTGGTGATGAGTATATAGAAATGACCGAAGCCAATATAGCCAAAGGCGACCCTATGGCTGTATACAAAAGCAGCGGCGAAATTGATATGTTTCTGGCTATCACGCTAAATAATCTTTTGGTGGCATTCAGAACTTTTGTGCTCGGAGCTTTTTTTGGGATCGGCACCATTGTTATTCTGCTTTTCAACGGCATTATGCTGGGCAGTTTTCAATACTTCTTCGCAGAGCGGGCGTTGCTGCAAGAGAGTTTTCTCACCATTTGGATGCACGGAGCGCTCGAAATTTCGGCCATTGTAATAGCGGGTGGTGCGGGGCTTACGCTCGGCCGAGGTTTGCTCTACCCCGGCAATCTGCCGCGGGTGCAGTCGTTTCAGCTCGGTGCCCGCAGGGCCGTTACCATCATGCTCGGCCTCGTCCCAATTTTCATTGCTGCGGGTTTTATTGAAGGCTTTTTCACCCGTGTTACCGAATTGCCCGATTTGATAAGAGGCAGTTTCATTTTTCTCTGCTTTCTTTTTATCGGGGTCTATTTTTGGTGGTTTCCCTGGTTGCGCTTTCGCGGAAAAGCGGTAGACCTTTATAACCCCGAAGAACTTATGCCCGAATTATCGCTCGACATCAACCTTGGCGAACTTCGCAAATTCAAGGAAATATTCTCAGGAACATTCGTAATTATGCGAAAGCTCGCAGGCCCCGGAGCCATCGCTGCCCTCTTACTTGCGCTCATTTATTGCGTCACCTTCGGACTTATATACGGCACTGAAGGAATTGAAAAAATCAATTTCACAAAATTTTCTCCTTACAACCTTTACCAATTTCATAGCTATACCACCTTCTTTTGGAACTTTTTTCTCAATGTTGGATTTATCACAGCCGTGATATACTTTTCGCTCAGGCACTTTAGCAAACACTTCGCTGCGCAGCTCCCTGAAATGCAAAAAGTAGGCCCTTCAGTATTGATCAAAACTGCCGTAGTAGTTACCATATTCGAGCTGTTTATCCTTTCGGGAAATGCACTTGTCGCTGCGCTCGGAATACTCTTCATTCCTTTCTTGCTATTCATATTGGTTATATCAACCATCGAAGGCCTGAGTTTTCAAAGCAGTTTCGGTCGTATGCTCGCTCTGCTCAACGGCACCAGGAGGTATGTATTTCTTACATTTTTTGTAATGGGATTATTGTCAGTGCTTATAATGTTTATTATCGACTCACCCTTCACCTGGTTTTATATGGATGTGCTCCAATGGAATATACAGGCCGATGAAGATTTTAAAACGCAACTTGCCTTGCTCTCACTGCTATTCATCAATAAGCTTGGGCTGGCGTTTGTACTTCCGCTGCTGCTTCACAGTCAGGTGCTGGAATACTACTCAGCCGCCGAAGCCAGTGAGGCAAAGCAACTCTCCGAAAGGGTGATGCAAATAGGAATAAAAAGGAGTGCATATGGTCTGGAGCGGGAGTGAAATCATAGCTTATTGCGCTCTTAAAATCGAAGGAGCAATGCTGGTGAGCGACCTCGACCGCAAGGCCTGGGATGAAGCACGTAAGGGTATGGAGTATATTGAAAAAGCCCTTCCTGAAGCAGATGTCGACCCATCTTCAACCTCTCTTATTCTGGGGAATATGCTCCTGCAGTTGGTTCGCGTGCTCGGCGTATTGGTTATCATCATTGTATTGATAGCGATCATAATCAGACTTATCAAAAAGTATAGAGGCACTCCCGTAACAAGGAAGAATAAATCTATAGAAACAGAAGATGAAATACCCACCGCTAGCGCTCCCATTGATGTTTTGCTAAAAGCATTTGATGAAGCGCGCATCAGAGGTGATTATAAAGAGGCCACCCGCCTGCTCTACCAGATTGCTATCAAGCGACTCGATATGGCTGGTGCTGTGATAGCCCACCCCAACAAAACAAACTGGGAATATGTTTCTGAATTGCGCGAGCCACTGCAATCACAGCGTTTTACCTATCTCACCATGCTTTTTGAGCGCATATGGTATGGCGATAAGCCGCTTTCGGTAAATGACTTTACAACCTTCGAGCCCCGGTTTATGGAGTTCATCAAAAGCCATGAAAGATGAGCGGCAATCGTAATCTCTATATTTTATTGGGTATTATCATCATTGCCGCCGCAGCAATCCTGGCGGTAGTAAGCAATCGGAAAACGCGCTACGACTGGGCCGAGACTTTTGATAATCAGGGCGTGGAACCGTATGACCTGAGCCTGTTTCGAAAGGTAATGGAAGCCACCGCAGACAAGGAATCATTTACCGCCATAAGCGACTTGAAAAGCGATACCGGCTTGGTGCACAAAAGTGGCACCGCCCTCATATATGTTGACTCCCGTGCTTTTTTTGACTCTGCCGATGTTGAAATTCTGCTCAGCTTTACAGCCAAAGGAAATACACTCTTCATTAGCTCCACCAATAGTCATAAACTCATAACGAAGCTATTGAAGGATTGCATTTCGAAAGAACTGCCTCTTGTGAAGAGCACCAAAGCAAAAAGAATTTACCCAAAGGTGACATCTGCTGATACCAATGCTGTAATATTTTATAACGAGATAGAAGATGTAATGCGCTACCCATGGACCTGGTATGACATTAGCAATTGCAAAACAGAAGGCTTGAAGGAACTGGGAAGTTTCAGAGCCATAGATAAATGGTACACGAATGCACTTTCCATAGAATATGGTTTGGGCAGCATTATACTGCACAGCACTCCGTTGATGTTTACCAATTACCACTTCAAAAATGAACCGGTATTTGAACATTCCCAGGCAATGCTAGCAACAACCGCCGGCAAGGAACTAATATGGTACGACCCTAAGGCCTTGGTTTCGCAACCCCAAAACAGACCTTTGATTACCGAAACACCACTCAAGTTTATACTTGGCAATGCTCCCTTGCGCTGGGCCTGGTACACCCTTATTCTGCTCGCCTTGCTCTTCCTGATTACCGGCATCAGACGGCTGCAGCGGCCTGTACCGGTGCTTGCTGCCCCACCTAACGATACCCTGGCATACCTGGATGTAGTATCTCGAATGTATAGAAAAGAAGGCCGGCACAAGCACGTTGTTCAAGTGCAGTTCAAACTGCTTTTACACCACTTACGCATACGGTACAAACTTCCGGTAACCAATATTGACAAGACATTTTTTCGCGAAGCGGCACTCAGACTTAAAATAGATGAGCCGATGATAATTGAATTTTTTGCCGAACTTGACCGCGCCAGAAACAACAGTACCCTTACAGATGAAGATTTGGCAAGGGTAGACAAGAAAATCACAGAATTTTACGCCCGATGTCCATAGAACAAGAACACAATCCTCAGGAAGAAAATCTCAATAATCAGGAATCCCCTTCAGCAGACCCGATACAACCTGTTAATACAGAATACAGCGCATCCGAAGCACCCGCGGCCGATGATTCATTTGGCGAAAGCCTGAGTAATGAAGCAGCAATGCTGCAAGCCACTATGGCAAAAATAAAAGGCGAAATAGGGAAAGTAATTATAGGGCAGGAAGACCTTATAGAATTGATGATTGCGGCCCTGCTTACCAATGGTCACGTGCTGCTCGAAGGGGTGCCGGGTATCGCAAAAACACTTCTTTCAAAGCTGCTTGCCCAAACGCTGCATATCGATTTTGCCAGGATTCAGTTTACCCCCGACTTGATGCCTACCGATATTATTGGCACTACCATTTTTGATATGAAGCGCTCAGAGTTTTATTTCAAAAAAGGGCCTATTTTCAGCAATATCGTCTTGATTGATGAGATAAACCGCGCACCTGCTAAAACGCAGGCAGCACTCATGGAAGTAATGGAAGAAGGGCAGGTAACTGTTGACGGTGAAACGTACCCAATGACGCCCCCTTTCTTTGTAGTGGCTACACAAAACCCTGTGGAGCAGGAAGGTACTTATAAATTGCCGGAAGCCCAGCTCGACCGGTTCATGTTCAAGCTTCAGGCTACTTATCCATCTTTGCAAGAAGAAACAAGGATGCTCGATCGGTTTCGGAATGACTTTTACGGAAGGCAACAGCGCGACATCAAGGCTGTGCTCACCGCTGATGAATTGATGAAACACCGGGTGCATGTAGAAGCCGTTCACATCAAAGACGAGTTGCTTCATTATATAGCCCAAATAGTAGCCGGCTCCCGAAACAACAGCGATTTGTATTTGGGCGCTTCACCGCGTGCTTCACTGAATATTATGAAAGCAGCAAAAGCCATTGCGCTAATAAGGGGGCGCAGCTTCGTAATACCCGATGATATAAAACAGGTGGTATACCCGGTACTTAACCACCGCCTTATACTCAGCTATGATCGCGAGATAGAAGGTGTGCAAATGAAAGAAATCGTAGAAAGCATACTGCGCAAAGTAGAAGTTCCCCGATGATCAAAAACCCTGTAAAAGGAGTGCATTTCACCCCACTGTTTTACTATGCCGGTGGCGTTATTGTACTCCTGCTGGTTCTGGGGTTTTCTGTAAGCTTGCTCTTCAGGGTTGGTCAGGCGATGCTGCTTTTGCTTTTCACAGCATCAATTGCCGACACCGTAATCCTGTTTCAGCCGCAGGTAGCCTTTAGGGCTGTGCGAAAAACACCGCGAATACTGGGGCTGGGCGATAATACACAAATTGAATTGCTCGTATATTACAGCGGAACTATTCCACTAAAATGCGTGGTTATTGATGAACTACCTGAGCAATTACAGGTACGCAATTTCACCCTACACACCTTGCTTAAGTCAGGAATCAACCGCCTGCGATACAGCGTAAAACCAGTGAATCGAGGCATTTATTCATTTGGCAATTTGATAATTCTTGCTTCAAGCACCATTGGGCTTATTAAGCGAAAGGTGTCAATAAGCCTCTCGGCAAATGTACCTGTATATCCAAGCGTGCTTCAAATGCATCAGGTAGAATTGCTTGCATTCAGCAGGGTGAGCGTTGCTACCGGTTCTAAAAATCTGAGAAGAATAGGTCAGAGTTACGAGTTTGAGCAAATCACTCCTTTTGTAGAAGGCGACGACTACCGCAATATAAACTGGAAAGCCACCGGCAAAACCCGCGAGCTGATGGTAAATCAATTTCAGGATGAGCGCAGCCAGAATGTGTATTGTATCATCAGCAAAGGGCGGTCTATGAAAATGGCTTTCAATGGAATGACGATGCTTGACTATGCAATAAACAGCACCCTGGCAATGAGCAATGTTGCATTGAAAAAATATGACCGCGTGGGGTTGATTACTTTTTCAGACAAAATTGGCGCGGCACTGCGTGCCGACAACAGATATGGACAGCTTCAAAAAATACTCGAGGCACTTTACGCTGAGTCCGAAAGGGGTATTGAACCGAGCTATGAATTGCTATACAAGAGCATTGACCGTGTAGTGCACGGCAGAAGCATGTTGCTGCTTTTCTCCAATTTCGAAACCCCGCAAATGGTGGAAAGGGTGCTCCCGATACTTCGGAAAATAAATAAAAAGCACTTGGTGGTTCAGGTGCTATTCAAAGACCGGCATCTGGACGAACTGGCACAGGGCACAAATGCAAGCGTAGAAGGTATTTACCAAAGCACACTTGCAAAGCAGCAGATAGGCAAGCGTGAGGAAATAGCCTACAGGCTGAGCCGCAACGGAATTCAAACGGTTGTAAGCTATCCCGAACAACTCTCTGTGAATACAATAAATAAGTATTTGGAGCTAAAATCGCGGGGATTAATTTAATTTGTAACTATTAAATACTCTGACTATGTATATCGCAGATCAAAATCAACGCATTGAGAAACTCGCAAAAGACGGCTATAACTTCGATTTTGAGAAGTACTTTTCTTCCGGATGGGAGCTTTTCAAAAAAGCTGCGGGGCAATATATGATCTATACCTTGCTCTACCTGGCCATTAGTGTTGGCCTAACATTAATTCCAATTTTGGGTTTTTTTGCATCGCTAGTTATCGGGCCGGCGCTCACAGCCGGGTATTTTTTAGCAAGCAGAAAATTGCAAGTTGACGGCACCCTCGAAATAGGCGATTTTTTTAAGTCTTTTGATTTTGTGCTTCAACTTTGCATACTCGGAATTGTATCATCGGTGCTAACCATAATAGGATTGGTATTCGTCATACTACCGGGTATATGGTTTGCGGTGGCTTCCTCTATCGCATCAATGATGGTAGTATTTGCCAAAACCGATTTTTGGGATGGAATCAAGATGAGCATTAAGCTTGTTAATGCAAAGTGGTTTCACTGGTTCGCATTCTTTATGCTGATTTTTCTTCTAAACCTTCTCGGATTTATAGCCTTTGGCATTGGTTTATTTATCACCGTTCCGGTAAGCTTTTGTGCATTATACAGCGCGTACTATCATATAGTAGGTTTTGATGATGCCGATAAAGTAAAAGACGCCAGTGAGCACCTTGTTGACTTTTAATGCCAGAGGCTAATCGTCAACAGGTTCCCCTTTGTCGTTATAGAACTTGTATTTAAGAATCGCGAAGTCGTTATCAGGTACAACAGTTAGCGATGCTTTATACTTTGAACACAGTTTTTTGCGAATTGAAGTAAAGAACCCTCTGTTATAGTATGATTCAAGAAAAGGATGCACCCTGAGGGTAAGCTTCTTCATCTTGAGTTCTTCGGCGTAGTATCGCAGGTTGTTTTCAATTTGGTCGGTAATAAGAATACTGGCCTGAACTTTACCCACACCTTCGCAGCAAGGGCACACTTCTTCAGTGCTGATGTCGGTAACTTCGCGCACCCTTTGTCGGGTTATTTCCACTACCCCGAATTTGCTAGGGGGCAACACATTGTGTTTGGCTTTATCTTCTTTTAGCGCATCTTTGAGTCTTTCGAAAAGTTGCTTTTGATTTGCTTTCGAATGCATGTCAATAAAGTCAACAACGATAATACCTCCCATATCACGCAGCCTGAGCACGCGTGCTATTTCTTCAGCACATTCAAGATTTGTTTCAAGTGCATTTTGCTCCTGCCCTTTGTCACCACCTTTGCGGCTGCCACTGTTCACATCTATTACGTGCATGGCTTCGGTGTGTTCAACAATCAGGTAAGCGCCACTTTTCAGGATTACCTGACGGCCAAAGGCAACTTTTATTTGGCGATTAACTCCAAGTGTATCGAAGAGGTCTTCGCCAGGTGCAAGCTTTATAATCTTCTCCTGATCAGGTGATACCTTGCGCAGGTAATCACGAATCTCGTTGGCAAGATCGTTATCGTTTACATGAATTTTTGTAAAGCTGCCACTCAGTAGATCGCGCATCACAGTTGAAGTGCGGTTCAGCTCGCCGAGTACCCTTTTTGGAGGGGTAGCAGTTTTAAGATTTTCGAACATTTTGTTCCATCGGTTCACAAGATCCTGGATGTCTCCATCCAGTTCGGCCACCTTTTTACTTTCTGCCACGGTGCGCACGATGACCCCGAAATTTTTAGGCTTAATACTTTGAATAAGTCTGCGGAGTCGGGTTCGCTCATCCTGCGATTTGATGCGTTGCGAGAGAGATATTTTATCGCTGAAAGGCACCAGTACCACGTACCTGCCTGCGAGGGTAATTTCAGAAGTTAGCCTGGGCCCTTTCGAAGATATTGGCTCTTTGGCAACCTGCACAAGGATGTGCTGGCTACCCGAAACTACGTCATTGATTTTGCCGTTTTTATCTATATCTTCTTCAACCTGAAAATCTGCCAGGTCGGGACTTGTCTGCTTACCTGTCGTAGTGCGCTTCACAAATTTGCTAAGCGACTTATACTGTGGCCCCAAGTCGAGGTAGTGAAGAAATGCATCCTTCTCATACCCTACGTCAACGAAAGCAGCATTCAGGCTTGGGAGTACGCGATGCACCTTACCTAGGTACACGTCGCCCACCGTAAAATCCTGTCCGCCTTTTTCCTTGTGAAGCTCTGTAAGAACCTTATCTTTTAAAAAAGCAATATCAACTTCGTTGCCCTTGACATTGACTACAAGTTCAAGATTCACGAGTTTGGAAATTAAGTAATTAACACCGTGCGAAGCTCCATCCAAGGGGGCATTCCGCTACGAAATTACATTCGAAAGAAGTATATTACTTCTTCTTTTTGTGTCTATTTTTACGAAGGCGCTTTTTGCGCTTGTGCGTTGCCATCTTATGGCGTTTGCGTTTTTTACCGCTTGGCATGTGTGTAAAGTTTTTGTTTATAAATCAGTTTTAAGCTGATCCAGCATGCGGATTACACCGTTTATCACAACTGTATCAGTTTCGAAGGTCAAATATTTTTCGAGCAATGGAATTGCTTCCATTCCCTGATTGTTCGCAATTTTAGACTGGGCGAGCCAGAAGTACGCTTCGGGATATTTTACATCTTTATCGTACTCAACCACTTTCTCAAAACGAAAAGTGGCATTCTCAAACTGGCGCGAAGTTAATGAAAATTGCGCCAGATGCCAATGTGCATCCACATTGGTTGAATCTTCCTGAAGGATTGCCCTTAACATGGCTATACCTTCCATTGGATTCTCGCTGCTTTGAACAAGGCCAACCGCTTGTAGCAACCTCAAGTCAGTTGGGCTGGCTTCGGCCAAAATCCGCTTATCAGATGGTAAACGGGGTGCCAAAACCAACCCAACGACCAAGATAATGGCCGTAGAAATCAGAATAATATTGATTACTCCCGGCTTCATGACGGTGTATTTGCGCAGAAGAGTATTACTTCTTCTTTACTTTTACGTTCTTCTTAACCTTGTCTACAAAAGTTTTAGAAGGCTTGAAAGCCGGAATGTTGTGAGCTGGGATCACAATAGGCTCTTTGGCAGAGATATTTCTACCAATTTTTTCAGCTCGCTCTTTTACGATGAAGCTTCCAAAACCGCGTAGGTAAACGTTTTGGCCTGAAGAAAGTGACTTCTTTACTGAAGTCATGAATGCTTCTATTGCTGTTTGCACAGCTACCTTTTCAATTCCTGTTTGTTCCGAGATTTCGGCAACAACGTCTGCTTTAGTCATAGTGTTGAAACTTAGGCGTGTTTATATGTTTGAGAAAAATTTAACGGGCGCAAAGATATTGGTTTCTAGCTATGAATGAAATTCATTTTCGCTAAATTCGTCTTTTCTACCCATAAAACCCCACAAATGCTGTGATGGAAATAAATGAATTGCTGATTTCGTGGTACTTACAAAACAAGAGATCGCTCCCATGGAGAGATACCAACGACCCTTACATCATTTGGCTTTCAGAAATTATTCTCCAACAAACCCGTGTAGAGCAAGGCCTGGGCTATTTTCTAAAATTTCAAGATACCTATCCCCAGGTTTCCAATTTAGCAAATGCCAGTGAGCAAGAAGTACTAAAGCTATGGCAGGGCCTGGGCTACTACTCACGGGCAAGGAACCTGCTAAATACGGCACGGCTTATCGTTTCTGATTATGAGGGAGTGTTTCCAAAAACATATGAAGGACTGCTCGGGCTAAAAGGAATAGGCCCGTATACAGCCGCGGCAATTGCCAGTTTTGCCTACAAATTACCTCATGCCGTCGTTGACGGAAATGTAATGCGTGTGCTGTCAAGGCTTTTTGACGTAAGTGAACCTGTAAACGCTTCGCAGGGAAAAAAAATAGTTGACCAACTTGCAGAGGGTTGTCTCAGCCAAACTCATCCCGACATTTACAATCAAGCTATCATGGAATTGGGGGCAATGCTATGCACTCCATCAAAACCCGACTGCGCGAGTTGCCCGCTCAGCATTAAATGTGAAGCTTTCGCAAAAAAAACGGTTGCGTTAAGACCGGTGAAGATCAAAAAGCAAAGAGCCACAGTCAGGCATATTCATTATGCTGTGGTAGAATCTGGCAACAGTATAATTTTCAGGCGAAGGGGTGAAAAAGATATTTGGCAAGGTCTTCATGACTTTCCATCGGTAGAGACTTTAGAAGAACCCGGGGCAGAATACCTCAAGCAATTTGTGAAAGAACATTTTCCGAAAGGCACACTTACCCGTGTGCCGCACAGCCCTGAAAAATCATACACCCACCTGCTCACCCACCGAAAAATCGAAGCCAAATTCTGGAGATTTGAAATGGACGGAGATATTTCAACAAATTCTCTATATTTAAGCATCCCAAAAAATGAAATAGGGAAGCTCCCAATCCCTAGGCTTATTCATAAATACCTTGAAGATGCCGATTTGATATGAAGCACCGCAAGACATTAGTTTTAACTTTGCAACCAACAATTAGTAATGGCAGGAGTAAATAAAGTAATTTTAGTAGGAAGGCTCGGGATGGAGCCTGAAATAAAATCATTCGAAAATGGCTCAAAAGTGGCAAGGCTCAGAATTGCAACCACAGAAAGCTATACCAATAAAGAAGGACAAAGAATAGAGCAAACCGAGTGGCATACCGTAACTATGTGGAGGCATCTTGCCGATTTTGCAGAAAAGTATTTGACAAAAGGATCGCTAGTTTATATAGAAGGTAAGCTCCGCACCCGCACTTGGAAAGACGCTGAAGGCAACGACCGATTCAACACTGAAATTGAAGCACTCTCTATGCAAATGCTCGGAAATCGCCCAGGCACACCAGAGTCTGCTACTCAGGAACGGCAGCAGGGCATAGAAGCATCAGCGCAATCTATGGCATCTCAAAGCAACCGAAGCGATCAGGATGACCTTCCCTTCTAACCAACTTAATATTAACCAATAAAGCTCCAGTTGGAACCTCCCAGTATAGAATTACTTTTTACCCCGCTTACACTTTTCTCTGCGCCCACACCCGATGTGATTGTATCAATAGCCGTTGAATCTGTGCTGCTTTTCTTTTCAGCAGTTATTTCAGGTTCCGAAGTAGCATTTTTTTCGTTGAGCCATACCGACAAGGCTACGCTTGAGAATGAAAACTCAAAATCGGCTCAGCGAATATTGCGGCTTCTCAGGATGCCCGAACAACTGCTCGCAACAATTCTGGTAGCAAATAATTTTGTCAATATCAGTATCGTTATTCTCTCCACATACATCATATCAGGTGTGGTTGACTTTACTGGTTACCCCACATGGCTGCCCTTTACCATACAAGTACTGGCGGTTACTTTTATACTTCTCTTGCTCGGCGAAGTGGTTCCAAAAGTATATGCTACAACCAACGGTTTAAAAATTTGCAGGGCAATGTCCTTACCATTAACCGTAATTGAAAAAATCTTTAAACCAATCAGCTTTCTATTGGTGTCAAGCACCAATATAATCAACAAACGCATTCGCAAGAGAGGTACAGGCTACTCATCTGACCATCTCGAGCACGCACTTGAACTTACCCGCGACCATGAAACATCGCCAGGCGAAGAGCGCATCCTGAAAGGAATAGTGCGGTTTGGTAGCACTGATGCGAAGCAAATCATGACTCCCCGCACCGAAGTGATAGCTTTTGATGTAGATACACCATTCGCAGAATTGCTCTCCGGGCTTCTAGAACAGGGCTACTCAAGGGTGCCGGTATTTGCTGAATCAATAGACAAGGTAAAAGGCATACTTTATCTTAAAGACCTACTTCCATATTCTGATCAACAAAATTTTGATTGGCAAGGACTTATGCGTAAAGCGTTCTTTGTACCCGAAAACAAAAAATTGGATGATTTGCTGAAGGAGTTTCAAACAAAGAAAATACATATGGCAGTGGTAGTTGATGAGTATGGAGGCACTTCAGGAATTGTAACGCTTGAAGATGTAATTGAAGAAATCGTTGGCGACATAGCCGACGACTTTGACGATGAAGAAATATTCTATTCGCGACTTGACGAAAGAACGTATGTTTTTGAAGGCAAAACTCCACTCGTGGATATTTACAAAGTACTGGATATTAACGGCGACTGTTTTGAAAAAACCAAGGGAGAATCAGATACTCTGGCAGGTTTCATCATTGAACTCACAGGAAAAATTCCTTCGAAAAATGAAAAGGTAAAGTTTGACAATTACATCTTTACCATTGAAGCTGCAGATAAGCGCAAGGTGAAACGTGTAAAGCTCACGATACTGGATTTGGTTGAATCTGAAGGCAACAAATGACATTTCACCTGAAGCGATATTTTGCCTTTTTAATGATTACGGCAGTGCTCTGCGCCTGCAGCGGTGAAGAATACACTCCGAAGCCAATAGGCTATTACCGCATAGAACTTGCCCAAGCTGAATACCGGCTAAAGGCTTTGCCCTGTCCTTTCGAGTTCGAAACTTCGCAAATGAGCCGGATTGAGTACATAAAAAGCCGCGGCGAAAATATTGCATGTCTTTTTGATATAAGCTATCCGAAATTTAAGGGCAGGGTCCATATGACTTACCTTCCGGTAAATGGCAACTTGCGCGACTATCTCGAAGAATCTAGGTCGTTTACCTATGAGCACCAGATTAAGGCCAGCCGCATAGCCAGTTCAGTTATAAACAGGCCCCGCGACCAAGTGTACGGGTTGGCGTATGATCTGGATGGAGACGTGGCCAGCTCCTTTCAGTTTTATCTCACCGACAGCACTTCGCATTTTGTAAGAGGCGCGTTGTATTTTGAGACAAGGCCGAACAGCGACAGCATTCAGCCGGTGCTCACTTACGTGAAAAATGATATCTGGCACCTGATAGAAACCTTCAGATGGCAGGAGGAACCGATGCCTTAATATATTTCGATGCAGAAATTCCTGTATATCGGATATAATAGAGCAGCACGTATGTAGCAACTGCGAAATTGAGCGCAGCCAATATAAGGTGCACCGGTTGCAGAGTAGCTGGTACATCAAGATAAGCCAGCCCCACACCAGCAAGCACTTCTAGAAGTACAAATGCCAAAATCAATCTGGGCCATGTTGAAATAGTTTGGGTGTGGATGATGAGCCAGGCAAATAACCCCAAACCTGCCATGACCAACAGGCTGAATGTGCGGTGTACTTTAAACAGCATATCCAGGCCCTGAACCCAGAGAGATCTGTCGTTGATCCCTGATTGTGAAATAGTGTCAATTTGCTCTCGAACCCCGGTACCCAACCCTATTTGAATAAGAAGAAGAAAAATTGAGATAGCTCCAATAAGTACTATGCGATTGTTTCTCATGGGAGTAAAGGTATGATCAACAGGGCTAAGCTTTACAATCATTGCTACATAAACCAATACCAGAGCTATGGCTGAGTACATATGGTAGGTGATGCTATGCGGCACCAGATTCCCATCTACCACAAGTTTACCGAGCCATGCTGCAAATCCAAGCAAAAAGATTCCTGCAAGGGCAAGCGCAAAAATATGCCAATCGCGACGAAAATAGAATACTGAAAGCACCAGTAGCACGAGCGCCGGAATACCGGCTAGCACACCCACCAACCTGTTTAAAAACTCGATCCATGTGTGCAATGGATTGAAGTGCGCATATTCATGTTTTGTATAAGGCTCCCAATTCGAAGGGTTCAAAGTATCGCTTGAAATGAAATCCACATTGGCCACAAGCAGTTTTTCATCCTGAATGATAATATTGCCTTTGCTAAAGCTTCGATTAGGTTGCCAGGTAAGCGCTTCAACTGATGTAGGCGGAATATAATAGCCAAAACACCGAGGCCAGTCCGGGCAACCCATGCCGCTTCCAGTCATTCGCACTATGCTACCGGCAGTCATCACCAGTAGCACCAATACAAGTGCGCCCACTGCAAGTCGGTAAAGTATTTTTTGCATCCTAAGCATTGGGTTAAGGGGCTAAGGTATAAACAAAAAACCCCTCTCAAGTAAGAAGGGTTTTTAATTAAAAATGTTCAGATGGATTAAAATAAAAACCTGAAGACACTGAATATATTAGGGAGGCGGTAACCCAGGGATGGTTTAAGGCTGATGCCTTTTTCATCATTTTCTTCTTCACTGCCTTTGCTATTTGCGTCGGGTTTAAAATGAACCACTTCCACTGCCTTCACCTTGTAATGGCCGCTTGCAAGAGCAGTAACGACTTCGATCATCTGCTGTTCGTTTACCGTAGTTGCGTCAAATTCCACAACTGCGTTGCTCAGTTCACCTTCACCTTTGAAATCAATATCAGTAGTAAGCACGCCATCAAGTCCATTGAGCGCTCCGGCGATCTTGGTGCCGCACATCATCTCGCAACCCATGCCTTCTATAGCAAGTGTTGCTACATATCGCTCAGGCCCGGATGCTACTTGCTCGGTGCGAATAATCAGAGGTGAATTGGCAGCGGTGGCTTCATCAGCTTGCGGCGCGGTGCAAGCCGCAACAAGCAAAACAACGAGTATAGGCAGAAATGCACTTAATCTGATTGCGATATTCTTCATAACTATCAGGCTTTTGAAAATTTGGTTAAAGAATGCAAAAATACAAAAAACATAATGCGACGCACCTTAAATACGTAGCTTCGCGGTGCATTTTTAACAACCCTTGGCTACTCTCCGACAATGGATCGTTCTTTTAACGCTTGCTGCCATTTGGGGAAGTTCATTCATACTCATTAAGCGGGCGCTTTATGCGTTTGATGGCTCAGAAATCTTTACATCAACACAGGTAGGATCGCTCCGCATCTCTATCGCTGCATTGTTTCTTGCACCTATAGCTCTTCGCCGACTCAAATTGCTCAAAAGTGGAATGTTCAAATACTTCCTCATCGTGGGCCTTTGCGGCAATGCGTTGCCAGCATTTCTTTTTGCCAAAGCGCAAACTCAAATACCCAGTGCACTTGCGGGAATGCTCAATGCTCTGACCCCGGTTTTTGCGCTACTCATAGGTCTTATCGTGTTTAAGGTAAAAGTAAAAGCCGTGCAGATACTTGGCATAGTAATCGGGGTAATCGCTGCTGCCGGCTTGCTCCTTGGCTCCGGCGGACTGAAAGGCACTGAGCTCCCCATATCATATGCGATGCTTGCGGTAGTAGCAGCATTTCTATATGGAATCAGCTTGAATACCATAAAGCAGTACTTACAAAACGAACCTGCCGTGGCTATTACCAGCCTAGCGCTTCTGCTGGTAAGTCCAATTGGATTTGTTACGCTTTTCACTACTAATTTTACTGAAAAGATGACCACACTTCCGGGTGCATGGTACGCGCTGGGAGCCGTTACTATCCTTGCCGTGCTGGGCACCGCCATAGCCCTGATACTTTTCAATAAGCTCGTGCAAGAAACCAGCGCTATCTTTGCATCGAGTGTAACTTATCTGATACCTCTGGTGGCGATAGTATGGGGAATGGCTGATGGCGAAACCCTCAGCACATTGCAACTGGTTTGCGCTCCTGTAATGATTGTAGGCATTTTACTTATAAATCGCAAATAGGGTAAAAATCCTTGCGGGAGATAGATTAATCGTTATCTTTGCGCCCCTTTTGGGAATTAATTTAAACCCTTATAAGCATGTACGCAATAGTAGACATCGCAGGGCAGCAATTTAAAGTTGCAAAAGATCAGCAGCTCTTCGTACACCGACTCGACCAGAAAGAAGGCGACAAGGTTACGTTTGATCAGGTACTCCTCGTTGATATTGACGGAAGTATCACTGTTGGCGCCCCAGCTGTAGCAGGTGCATCAGTTACTGCCAAAGTAATAGAGCACGTGAAAGGTGACAAAGTAGTCATCTTCAAAAAGAAACGCCGCAAAGGCTATCAAACCCGTAATGGTCACCGCCAGCAATTTACCAAAATTGCTATAGAAGGTATAGCCACAGGCGGGACTGCAAAGAAGACTGCAAAAGCCCCTAAAGAAGCAAAAGAAGCAGCCCCAGAGGCTGATACTGAAACACAAACTGAAGCTTAAACCACGAAATAATGGCACATAAGAAAGGAGTAGGTAGCTCGAAAAATGGCCGCGAATCGCACAGCAAGCGCCTCGGCATCAAAATATTCGGCGGGCAAAATGCCATAGCCGGTAACATCATTGTACGCCAGCGGGGCACAAAGCACCACCCCGGTGTAAACGTGGGTCTTGGAAACGACCATACCCTGTTTGCTCTTACCGATGGTGTGGTAGAATTTCGCAAGCGTCGTGACGACAAGTCCTTTGTATCGGTTATACCGCACACCAACGGCAACTAAACAGTTTTTGTACGAAAAGTGAAAACTCCTGCTTGTCGGGAGTTTTTTTTGTGCCGTACCTTAGTAACTTCAAATTCCAATACTTTACACCTTTTAAGCGCATGCTCGAAATACACCAACTACGAGACAACAAAGCAGAAATACTCGACAGGCTTGCTCGTCGAGCCAATAGTGCACACCCGCCGCTCGTTGAAAAAGCCATAGCACTCGATACCAGAAAACGCACCCTGCAGGTACAGCTTGATGGTCAGCTCGCAGAAATTAACCAAGCCTCCAAATCTATAGGGGCCTTGATGAAGGACGGAAAAAATAGTGAAGCTGAAGCCCTTAAAGCGCGAGTGGCCGCTATAAAAGAAACTTCCGGCACACTAAAAATGGAACAAGCTGAAGCTGAAGAGCAACTGATTGCCACCCTTTGTCAGATACCCAATGCACCCCACCAAAAAGTAAGAACAGGCAAATCAGCAGAGGAAAACGAACAAGTGTTTTCTGCCGGCAAAATTCCAGTGCTGCACACCGGTGCCGTTCCACATTGGGATATTGCACAGCACTATAAGTTAATTGATTTTGAAACAGGCGTAAAAATTACAGGTGCAGGATTTCCGGTTTATACCGGGCAAGGAGCCAAACTGCAGCGTGCGCTTATCAATTTTTTTCTCGACGAAGCCACCAAAGCCGGTTATAGAGAAGTGATGACCCCACACCTTGTAAATGAAGAATCAGGTTTTGGCACAGGGCAATTGCCTGACAAAGAAGGCCAGATGTACTATGTGAATGAGGATAAACTCTACCTTATACCAACCGCCGAAGTGCCCATAACCAACATTTACCGGGATGTAATATTGAATGAAGCCGACCTTCCGGTAAAACACTGTGGCTATACCCCTTGTTTCAGAAGAGAAGCTGGTTCATACGGCAAAGATGTGCGGGGGCTGAACAGGCTGCACCAATTCGACAAAGTTGAAATAGTGCAGATTGTACATCCTGATGACAGCTACAGAATACTTGAAGAGATGGTAGAGCATGTAAAAGGACTGCTGCAAAAACTAGAACTTCCTTACCGCGTACTGCGTTTGTGTGGTGGCGATATGGGCTTCGCATCAGCCATGACGTATGATTTTGAAGTGTACTCTGCCGCCCAGCAAAGATGGCTTGAAGTGAGCTCGGTTTCTAATTTTGAAACCTATCAGAGCAACAGGCTCAAATGCCGCTTTAGAAATGCAGAACGCAAAACCCAACTCGCGCATACCCTAAATGGCTCAGCCCTTGCGCTGCCGAGAATTGTCGCATCTTTGCTTGAAAATCACCAGCAACCTGACCATATTGCAATTCCTAAAGCGCTGCAGCAATATACCAATTTCGACAGAATAAGTTTATGAGAAATGTAATCTTCATCCTTTTTACTGCAGTAATATTCTTTTCAGCCTGCAAGCCGAAAACTATTTACCAGACTGAAATTGCTTCGCTTGATTCGTTGATATATGCTGTAGATACAAGCATTGTAAACCTAGGTCAAATAGATACGCTCAGGTACACAGAATTGGGGAAAAAATTCTCCGAAAGAATCAATTTTGTCCAGGCTTGGTATAGCCAAAGAGGAGATACTATTCGAAGAGAAACTGCCATGATCATGGCTGACTACAGGGAATTGAAAAAACCATTTATGAAGTTTAGAGGAGAGTATGAACGTGTAGAGCGGGAATTAATTTTCACCAAAACTCAGCTTGTGAATTTAAGCCACGATTTGGAGCACAATCTTTTGGATACGAATATCGTTAAGAGAATTTATCAGGAAGAGCGTAAGGCAGCCGAGAAGGTAATAGTTGATACAAAAAGTCTTGCGATCAGCAATATAGTTACCAAAAGAAAGTTGGCTGTAATAGAGCCCAAAGTTGACAGCTTAATTGCTGTCTTGAAAGATTCATAAATGAAAAAATTCGTCTTCATATTATTTGGCGCATTGCTCTACTCAGTGCCTACCCTATGCCAAGATACCGACGATGATAAACTCGCGGCATATTATTATGAAACCGGCGATTTTGAAAAAGCCAGAATCTACTACGACAGGCTTTATACCAAAAATGCCAACAGCGTAAACTATTCGGCATTGCTCGATTGCATGCTGCGACTGAACGACACAAAAGAAGCAGAAAAGCTGGTTAAGAAGCAGATGAAACGCTTCAACTCCAATGTGCTCTATATTGACCTTGGCTCAATATACGAAGCTGAGGATGATCAAAAAGCTGCCGACAAAGCCTATCAGGAAGCGATACTTACTATGCCCAAAAGTCAGGCTATGGTTATTCGCACTGCCAATGAATTTCTGCGAAAAAACAAAAACGAACTGGCTATGCAGAGCTATCAGCAAGGAAAAAAACTGCTTGAAAACCAATACACCTTTAGCTATGAAGTGGCAGGCTTGTATGGCGCGCTTGGCGATAAGCAAAAAATGGTAAGTGAATACCTCGACCTGATTACATCAAATGAAGCGTACCTGCAAACTGTGCAAAATGCGCTGAACAGAAGCCTCGACCTCAATAATGAAGATGAATCAGCCATATTGAGAAATGAACTGCTCAGAAGGGTTCAGAAATATCCGGAAAGCACTATGTACCCCGAGATGCTCACCTGGCTGTTTTTGCAGCAGCGTGACTTTAACGGAGCATTTATTCAATTGCGTGGTATTGATAAAAGAATGAATGAGCAAGGACAGCGAATGCTCAACCTTGCAGGCCTTTGTTTGAACAATGAAGCCTATGACGTAGCCGCAAAATGCTACAATTATATCATTGAAAAAGGCCCTGCAAATCCCTATTACAATTTTTCGCGCTCGCAAGCCCTTCGTGCAGAATTCGAATTACTAAAAAGGGTATACCCACCTGATGATATTGCTCTTAAAGCGCTTGAAGCAAAATACGCATCGCTCGTCTCAGAGCTCGTTGGCGGGTCTGAAACGGTAAATCTTTACATCGAACTCTCTGAACTTCGCGCCTATTACCTGGGCGATCTTGAAGGAGCCACGGACATACTCAATGATGCGCTGGAAATAAGCCTTCTGCAAAAAGAAGTGCAGGCCGAGATTAAACTGGAGCTCGCCGAAATACTCATAGCCCGTAATTATATATGGGATGCCAGCTTGCTTTCATCGCAGGTAGACAAAGATTTCAAAAACGATGTGCAGGGCTATAAAGCGAAGTTCTTGAATGCCAGAATAAGCTACTATGTTGGCGATTTTGAATGGGCGCAAGCACAACTCGATGTGCTTAAAGGCAGCACATCCAAGCTAATCAGCAATGACGCTATGGCGCTCTCTTTACTTATTACTGACAACCTCAACCTCGATACCATTACCGAGCCGATGAAAATATTTGCCCGAGCAGACTTGCTCGTGGTGCAAAGAAAATTTGATATGGCTCTATTAACCCTGGATACCATCACCACGAATTATCCCGGCCACGCACTTGCTGATGACATATTGATGAGACGAGCGCGAATCAGTGAAGACACTGGGGCACTCGATGCAGCTTCAAATTACTACAAAGCTGTAATTGCCAATCATTATTTCGACATCCTTGCTGACGATGCTTTATTTAGCCTTGCAAGTTTGTACGAATTTAAAATTAAGGATCTCGAAAAAGCGCAGGAGTTTTATAAGCAGTTGATGCTAGATTTTCCCGGAAGTCTCTTTGTTACTGAAGCGCGCAAAAGATTCAGGGCTTTGCGTGGCGATGATCCGGATGTACCGGGCAGCAACGTAATTATCAATGACCGCGGAGCGCCGTGATTAAGAGCATGGCTTTATCAGATCTCACTGCCTTTTAGCAAAAGCCTGTCAGCAGCCGCATCTTCCATTTGAGCCACACTCCCCACAGCAATTCCATATTGTGCCAGGCCATAAGTAAGCATAATTGAAATATGCGAATGGTCCACTTCATTCACAAACTTATTCCATGCCAGTATACTGTCAGAAGCCATAAAAAATGCAGCACCAAAGGCAATGTACCAAAAGCTAAGATCGCTCACTTTTTTGTACCTGTTCAGTGCCATAAGTAGCATAATGGTTATGGCTAAAGTATAAAGCATTACAGGCCCAATCATACCATCTAAATGGTCTTTTATAAGATTGAAAAAATACAACCCGTAACCGATTACAGCAATCATCACAAAGCCATATCGCTTTATGAGCGGTATTTCGTGATTTACCAAATTGGTACGCGTGAAGGCAATGGTATACACTACCTGAGCGATAAAAAAGGAACCAAGCCCCAACATAAAGCAGGTATCATCCCACTGCTGAAACATCAGAAAAACATCGCCCCAAAGAGAAAAGAAAAGCCCCGTACAAATCAGTACACCAAAAGCACCTGCCTTGTATTTGATGGCACTCGGAATGGCGTGTAGCAGCAGCAGGCCAAGCAGGGCAGGTTTGCTGAAAAATGCGATGTCAGGCCAATCAGTATGCCCTGAATAAAGATGCAGGACAAGTACCGCAAGGTAAACTGCCGGTATGAGTCTTTTCATTGCTTCACGACCTCCACCTTTGAAAAATCAACCCGGCTAAGCCAAAATACTGAAATCACAGCTAGAACCACTGCAACACACAGAAGCCACCAATGCACTATTCCGAAAGCAAAAAGATATAAGGTCAAGCCCGCTGTAAATATAAATCTGAGTACCTCAATGCGTATTGCCAGCGGCTTACTTTCGAAAAGCATCCCTAGGGCCATCACAGAAAATATAATCACCGTTGCTATTATACCCTGATTGAGCAGGGTAATCAACTCGAAATTGAATAAAAACAGCGATGCACCTGCAAGAATGGCGAGATACTGCATCGCGAGATACCAGTTGAGTTGTGGCGATACAGCAATATCAAATTTGTGGTAAGTTGCTTTATCAACCGGCTTAGGGGACCTGAAGCCCCCCATCTCATCAGGGTACCAGCCCGGTGGCATGATAGCAAGCTTTATTTTATTCATAAGCCCAGGCATCGCTTTGATCTCCTCCCATAGCCTGGCAAAAGGCTGCAAATTTGCTTTTACTGGATTCCAGGTATCTGTAGGGGTGGTAATGCCATATGTGGGCCGCTCTTCTTCTTGCTGAAAAGTACCAAACATTCGATCCCATATGATGAGCGTGCCTCCGTGGTTCTTGTCTATGTACTTTGGGTCTCGCCCATGGTGCACCCTGTGGTGGGCCGGAGTATTGAACAGATACTCATACCATCGGGGCAGCTTGTCAATAACTTCAGTATGTATCCAAAACTGATAGAGCAAATTAAATGCTCCCATGAGCAGAAACCACTCCGTTTTGAAGCCAAAGAAAGCCATAGGAAAGTAGAAAAAGAAAGTAAACATTTTCTGAAAAGTACTTTGGCGCAAAGCCACGCTCAGGTTGTAATCTTCACTTTGGTGATGCACTACGTGACCTAGCCAGAATATATTTACCTGATGGCTCATGCGGTGTGCCCAATAGTAGAAAAAATCAACCCCAAGAAAACCCATCAAAATCCAATACCAGTTAGTATCAAGCTCAAATATCGCATAGTGAGTGAAAATGAAATGATACGCAGCTATCGTAAATATTTTGGCGAAAAGCCCGGTGAGCTGATCAAGTATTCCGCAACTAATATTTGTTACGGCATCGTTGAGGCGATATATCTTTCGGCCTTTCCAGTAGCTCCAGCCCAACTCAAGGCCCATAAGCAGAAAAAATACCGGAATGGCAAGGATGATGGGGTTTATCAAGTTGATAAAATTTAGACAAATTTACAAACCTTCTGCTTGGTTCTCAAACTACAACCAATCTTTAGCATCTTTACACCATGATCATGTACAACGTTACCATAAATGTTGACCACGATGCCCACGACGAGTGGCTGGTGTGGATGAGGGAAGTACACGTACCCGATGTGCTTGCAACAGGCTATTTCAAGGATGCCCGAATAGCCCGCATAATTGCAGATGAAGATGGAGGTAAAGCCTATAGCATACAATATTTTGCCGCAAGCATGGACGATTTTGATCGTTATGAAGCCCTTGAAGCACCAAGGCTTCGCCGCGATGCTGAATTAAAGTTCGGAGGTCGCTTTGCAGCCTTCCGCACCTTGCTGCACATCATACACGACACCAATGAATAAGGTACGCGCCAAAAAACACCTTGGTCAGCACTTCCTCACCGAGCCAGCTATTGCTGCGCGTATTGCCGGAGCCCTTGCGGGCAATGTCACCAATGTGCTAGAAATAGGTCCCGGCACAGGCATACTTACAAGGGCGCTACTTGCTGCAAATATTGCCAACCTGAAACTTATTGAAATTGATAGCGAGTCAGTATCCTGGCTTCATAAACACCATCCTGACCTAAAAAATTCCATCATAGAGGGTGACTTTTTAGAATTGAACCTCAACGATATTTTCAACGGAGAGCCCTTTGCTGTAATTGGCAACTTCCCTTACAATATTTCCTCGCAGATACTTTTCAGGGTGGTTGAAGCTCCTGACCTGATGCCCGAACTTGTTGGCATGTTTCAGCGCGAAGTGGGTCAGCGTATTACCGCAGGCCATGGCAATAAAGATTATGGTATACTCACAGTTCTTGTGCAGGTGTACTTTCATACCGAATATCTTTTTACAGTAAATGAAGGTTCATTCAACCCGCCTCCAAAAGTGAAAAGCGGAGTAATCAAACTTACGCGAAACGAACGAAAAGAACTTCCTGTGCCTTACCAATTTTTCCGAAAAGTAGTGAAAATGGCCTTTGGGCAAAGAAGAAAAACCATGAGAAATAGTATTGCCACGCTGCTTACTCCTGAGATGCGCGTTTCGCTGAAAGAGGAACTTAGCCTCAGACCTGAACAACTTTCACCGGAAGATTTTCTGGGGCTGGCAGTGAAGCTTTACTCCGGAGAAATTAACCCAATATAAACCCGATGCGTGGCGTCCACCACGGGCTATTTTCATACTTTTGAACCCCATCAGCACAAAGCGAACACAATGCACTTCGAGCTCACAAAAGAGTATGTAGAGTATCTTAAAGCAGCCATCACTGAGCGCCGCGACAAGTATCTCGCCGCTGAGTTCGAAAAGCTCCACCCCGCTGATATTGCCGAAATATTTGATACCCTTCGCACTGCCGAAGCGAGCTATGTGCTCAAATTGCTTGAAGGCGAGAAGGCAGCCGATGTACTTGTGGAACTCGACGAAGACCGCCGCGAAAAGCTACTGTCAATGCTTACCTCCAAAGAAATTGCAGAGCAGCTTATTGACAATATCGACTCTGACGATGCCGCCGACGTACTCTCAGAGCTAAGCGATGAGAAGCAGGCAGAGGTAATATCGCTCATTACCGACCAAGAGCAAAAACTCGATGTAAGCGACCTCCTACAGTATGATGATGATACTGCGGGAGGCCTTATGGCCAAGGAACTCGTAAAGGTGCGCAGCACGTGGAGCATAGCGCGCGGCATACGCGAAATGCGCAAGCAGGCTGAAAGTATTGACCAGGTATATACGGTCTATGTGGTAGATGAAAACGACCGGTTTGTAGGCATTCTGCCACTGAAAAAATTGCTTTTTTCTTCATCATCTATCAAAACCCTCATTGCGGATATCTTCGAAAGTAGCCCGCTCAGATTTGTACACCCTAAAACCAGTGGTGAAGATTGCTCTAAAATGATGGAAAAGTATGACCTGGTTGCACTTCCGGTGGTTGACCATGATATGCATCTACTCGGCCGAATTACCATTGACGATGTGGTAGATTTCATCAAGGAAGAAGCTGAGCGCGATTACCAACTTGCCTCAGGTATATCAGAAGATGTGGATGAAAGCGATACTGTATGGACGCTTTCGCGCGCGCGGCTACCCTGGCTTCTCATAGGGCTTTTGGGCGGACTTCTCGTAGCACAGGTAATTGGTATTTTTGAAGAACAACTGATAAAAGTTGCTTCCCTAATGCTCTTCGTACCGCTCATAGCGGCGATGGGTGGAAACGTAGGGGTGCAATCATCGGCAATTGTGGTGCAGGGTCTTGCAAATAAAAGCCTTTCATCAAGCGGTATCATTTACAAACTGCTCAAAGAACTTGCCGTAGCAGCGGTAAACGGACTTGTATGTGGAGTGGTAATACTGCTTTACGGAGTTATTTTCCTTGATTCGTTGGCGCTGAGCTATACCGTGAGTGTATCGCTCTTTGCAGTAATCATTATTGCAGCACTTTTTGGCACCATAGTACCGTTGCTACTCGATAAGGTAAAGATTGATCCGGCGCTGGCTACAGGCCCGTTTATTACAACCATGAACGATATCATTGGCCTGAGTATCTATTTCATTTTTGCCAAACTTTTCTTTCAGATTTGATGCGCGTTCTATTTCTCGATACCGTGCACCCTATACTCGAAGAGCTCCTTACGGCAAAAGGCTTTATCTGCACGCATGATTATGTATCGACTTATGAGCAGATAGCTTTAACCATTTCTCCATATATCGGAGTGGTGATCCGCAGCCGTATACCAATGGATGCGGCGCTTATAGCTGCGGCAAAAAATCTAAAATTCATAGCCCGCTCAGGCGCCGGATTGGAGAATATTGACCTGGTTGCGGCTAGGGAAGCAGGAGTTTCGGTATTCAATTCGCCTGAAGGCAACCGCGATGCCGTGGGTGAACACGCCATAGGAATGCTTTTGATGTTGCTCAACCGGCTACACCACGCCGATGCTGAAGTGCGCAGCGGCCACTGGAACCGCGAAGGCAACCGAGGAAAAGAATTGGCAGCCATGACGGTGGGCATCATCGGGTATGGACATATGGGTGCGGCTTTCGCGGAAAAACTTGCAGGATTCGGCTGCAGGATATTGGCCCACGATAAGTATAAATCTGGCTTTGGCAGCGGAAAAATAATGGAAAGTTCTCTTGAAAAAATTCGAAATGAGTGCGATGTTATTTCCTTGCATTTGCCGCTGAGCCAAGAAACGAACTTCTTTATTGATGCGGCATTTATTGCTGCTATGCAAAAGCCTTTTTACCTGATCAATACCGCCCGCGGACAACATGTTAATACGGCATCGCTTGTATCAGGGCTCGAAAATGGTAAAATTTTAGGTGCTTGTCTCGACGTGATTGAGTACGAGAAAAAATCCTTTGATCACTTCGATTTTACGACCCTTCCCGCGCCCTTCCGCTACCTGACCAAAAGCGAAAAAGTAGTGTTGAGCCCGCACGTAGCCGGCTGGACCGCTGAAAGCTATGAAAAACTTTCGCTCTTTCTCGCTGAGAAAATCCTGAACTTGACCATCTGACTCTTGCCGGTTAAGATGTCTAATAAAGGCAATGATCATACAGAGATACACCCACATTAACAAAAACCCTCGATAGACAGTGTGGCGGCATTGTGGGCAGAAAAAAAACCACCGTGGAAAACAAAAAACCAATTAGGCAATCAGCTTAAACTACCAGCACCCCCACTTCCTTACCTACTTTTTCGAAGGCAGCTATTGCCCTGTCTATATGCTCAAAACTGTGCGCTGCACTCAATTGCACACGTATACGCGCTTTGTCCTTAGGAACTACCGGGTAGTAGAAGCCAATCACATAAATACCTTCCTGCAAAAGCCTATCGGCCATTACCTGCGAGAGACGCGCGTCATACAGCATCACCGGCACAATAGCGCTCTCGCCCTGCACCATGTCAAAACCGAGCTTACCCATACCTTCTTTGAACCGCGTTACATTAACCTCAAGTTTGTCGCGCAAGGATGTGTTTTCGCTCAGCAGATCAAAAACTTTGATCGAAGCACCTACAATAGCTGGAGCAAGTGAATTGCTGAACAGATAGGGCCTTGAGCGTTGGCGGAGCATTTCTATGATTTCTTTGCGACCGGTAGTATAGCCACCCATTGCCCCGCCAAGAGCCTTTCCAAGTGTGCCAGTTATAATATCAACCCTGCCGGTTACTCCGCAGGCTTCTACCGATCCGCGTCCTGTTTTGCCTATAAAGCCCGCGCTGTGGCACTCGTCAACCATTACCATTGCGTCGTATTTATCGGCTAGCTCACAAACACTTTTCATATTGGCCACTATGCCGTCCATGCTAAATACACCGTCGGTAACGATTAGTTTGAATCGGACTCCGGCTGCATTTGCGGCTTGTAGTTGTACTTCGAGATCGGCCATATCGTTATTGGCATAGCGGTAACGCTGGGCTTTGCAAAGGCGCACGCCGTCAATGATGCTGGCATGGTTGAGCGCATCACTTATTATGGCATCTTCAGCACCGAGAAGCGGTTCAAACACACCGCCATTGGCATCGAAACAAGCTGCGTACAGGATGGTATCTTCTGTGCTGTGAAATTTAGCGATTTTAGCTTCTAGTTCTTTGTGGATGTCCTGGGTGCCACATATAAAGCGCACCGACGACATGCCATACCCGCGTGTTTTCAAGGTATCGGAAGCCGCTTCAAGCACATCCGGGTGCGATGACAAACCAAGGTAATTATTCGCACAGAAGTTCAATACTTTTTTGCCATCAGCCATGGTGATTTCAGCGCCTTGCTCAGATGCGATAATACGCTCGCGTTTGAATAGTCCTGCTTCATCTATACTCTTAAGTTCGCTTTGAAGGTATTGCTGTATTTTTCCGTACATGGTGGTGGGTTTTGGTGCGAAAATAGTGAAATCATTGCGTACATAGGTGAGCAGCATACCTCATTTGCTGAAAAGGTGATTTGGACTAAAGTGGGAGAGAATGCATAAAAACCGTTGAAAGAGGCAGATCGGTGGTAGTTTTACTCAAATTTGTTTGAGCTATTCCCGCTTGTATTTACGGGTATATAGGTCATTTAAAGAGCGCCCTCACAATGCAATGTAAAATTATGTAATTTCATAGCGCCAGATTTCCAATCGAACTCCATGAAGTATTTAAAGCTTATACTCCTGATAATTTGCGCTATAGGTGCTTTCAGTGACTCATTTTCACAAGTAATTTTTACTCAGGCAAGGCAGGAAGCAATGCAATTTATGCAGCAGGCGGAACTCTCAAAGCGTGGCGGTAATTTTAATAATGCCTACGATCAGTATACGGCAGCTTTAAAAACAGATCCTAATTACGCTGAGGCATTTATGAAACGCGCCCTTCTTTTGCAAAGGATGGGAAGGTATACTGAGAGTACCGTTGACTACAACAGGGCAATAGATATAAATCCGATGAGTGCTGTGTACTACGATCAGCGGGCCAAGTTGCAAATGATGGAGAGCGACTATATAGGAGCGATCACTACGCTCGACAGGGCTTTGGAATTGAGCCCTTATGAAGCTTATCTTCTCGATACACGGGCTATCGCCAAATTAGAGAACAATGAATTCAATGACGCCTTGAGTGATATGAATTTCATTTTAGAACTTAACCCAAAAGATACATTGGCTTACCTGATGCGCGCCATTACCTACACCAGGCTGAACAACTATGACGCTGCCAAAACCGATATAGAAAGCGCTTTAAAACTCAGACCCTACTCTGAGCTGGTATATGATATTAAAGGTCTCTTTCACCTTCACTTTAATGAATTGCCTGAAGCTTTGGCAGCTTTTGATATGGCGATTTCGTTCAACCCACGCTTTCCCATTGCCTATTACAACCGGGGAGTGGTGCATAAAATGATGGGAAACCCTGACAAAGCCATGAACGATCTCAATATCGCAATTTCCATAAATCATGATTTCCCCAATGCGCATTTCAACAGGGCTGTAGCCAATAAAATGCTGGGCGATGATGAATCCGCAATTGAGGATTATACCCGGGCTATCAATATTAAAGGCGACTTTACTGAAGCGTTGTATAACAGGGGCTTTACACGTAGCATGCTCGGTAATTATGCGGCGAGCTTGCCCGATTTTGACCGTGCCATAGCACTAAACCCTGCTGACCCGGTACTATGGAATAAGCGCGGCAATATGAAGGCTTTTTTTGGGAAATATCTCGATGCGGTGCGCGATTACGATGAGGCTCTCAGATTAGACCGAAACTATGCCGATGCATACTATAACCGAGGCCTTACCAAAATTATGAGCTACCAGGAAATTCAGGGCTGCCGTGATCTGGAGGAAGCACTCAGGCTTGGATTTAACAGAGCGGAGCAGAAAATTAAAGACTTTTGTATGAGGATAAAATGAGGCGCATATCGCACTTTATGACTCATTGCTACAATGATTCACACCTACTGGACAATAAGGCCTTATAAACCACGAAGAACAACAAATAGCCGGGCTTCATTATTTAGTTCTGATTTTCACAGCTAACGCCGAAACCCCACGCAGGCATTTAATCAGTTAAAGTCGCAGGTGATGTTCACGTTAAGCCGATATTAAATTTTCAATTCACGGAATCGATTGTTGCATTATCATTTCTCTTTGATTTATAACCCTTAGCAGACGGAAGACAGAAGACAGAAGACAGCGGCTTCGGCTGCGCTCAGCCACAATTTATTTTGCTACGCCCAGCCACTTCTACACAACTACTGCATGACTGCCGGAGCCGTTGGGGACTGTTAATTTTCTATTTTGCATCAGTAGTCGCGCCGCTACACCGCCCGCCATACACTCACCAACAATATTTTTTACGAAATTTAGCCTGTAATTATTTAAGACCCTGAAAGTAGGGCGGTATTAAAACAGGCAGCAAAAACACATGGCGCATCCCCGCGTGATGGGAGCATTTCAAATTAAATTAACAATTCACCGTGAAGCGCTTTTTAACGCTCCTTCTTCTGTTTTTTAATCTTGCACTTGGCGCGCAGAATTTGATACCAAATCCGGGGGCTGATGAATATTTAGAATGTCCGGAAGTTTTGGGATATGGCTTGGTTCCACATCCAACTCCACAATACCCTCCTGCACTGAATGGCAATGTGCTGCATTGGAAGACCTATAAGGGCTCGCCTGATTATTTTAACGTGTGCTCAAATGGACAAGACCCTGAAATAGGAAGTTCAAACCCACACGGATACCAGGAACCACTTTCAGGAATGGGCTACTTTGGCGCAATCACTTACTCTGGAGTACCAGATTATCGAGAATATTTCGGTGTTGAATTTCTTGAGCCTCTCGAAATTGGTGAAGAATACCACGTCAGTTTTCACGCTTCCTTGTCATTTGAGCCTTCTGGTGTTGCGATACTTGCGTCAAATAACTTGGGCGTTTTGCTCATGACCCAAAACTATATTCCCATTACTGATGGTTTTGGTACTACCCTGAATTTCGCGCACTACAGAATGGAATCCGCCTCCATAGATACGACCAACTGGAAAAAGTTTTCTTTTCAATTGATCGCCGGCTCTGCCTACACCCAAATTGTATTCGGAAACTTTTACGATGATGCAAGTACCGGCACACTTTACCCATTTATATGGTATGAAGGTGGTGCTCTTGCCAGTTACTTTCTTGACGATTTCTGCGTAGCCAAAGATTCAACTTTCTGCCCGGGAGTGCTGAATGTGAGCAATACTTTAATTAATAGCTCATTTTCACTCTTTCCCAATCCATGTATTGATTACCTGAAATTCAAAGGGGAAAAGGTGGTGCGAAAGATAGAAATATGGTCGGCAAGCGGAAGTATGCTCATCAGCAATAACAAGGTAAATAGCGCCGAAAGTATACTAAGCATAGACCTTGATCCGGGTTTATACTTTGCCCGTTTTTACGCAGAAGAAGGAATATTGACAAAGCGTTTCGTGGTTCACTGAATTTTTAACCTTTAAAAACAGAACCATGAAAAATTACAAATTTTGGCTGACCTGCCTAATAGGGCTGGCATGTGGCGAAGTATTTTCGCAATCAACTTTTGCCACGAACAACGGCGCCGGCGGGAACTTTCTCGGGTTTAACAATGTGGGAAGTTTCCCTCTGCCTATCCGCAACGATGGCAATACACAGATCAATATCAGTTCTAGCTTAAACAACAAATTCCGCATTACCGAACAGGCTACGTGGAATGGACTTAATGGGCTATCGCGTACCAATGTGCAGCGCACCACGATGGGCCTTCAAGGCCAAACTGGCTTTGCTTACAGCATGCTCCACCTTTGGGATGACGCTGGATGTACGCCATTGAATATTCAAAGACCCTGGATGAATGTAGGTATGAGCTTGACGAGCAACTGGGATTTCATGTATAGTGGTTTGCTAGAAAGGCCAGTTACAGGTGTACCAGATGTCCTGACAGATGTCGTAATTGCATGGGGTTGTCAAAGTGGTGTCAATAATTCTGACAATTTCCGGTTTCTTTTCATCACACCAACCAACGGTTCAACTCCTGCAGGTAGTGAACAAGGTCTGGAGATTATGTGCATTGCACCGATAGGCAATGTCGGCATAGGAGATCTCAGTTCCATGCCAAATGGGATAGGTGGAGCAACATCCATATATGGACAACCACGTGCGAGACTCGATGTGCAGTTTAGAAATGCAATTCCTGCAAATACTGATAATACTGCCGTCAATATTCTGAACAACGCTACTGATCCGGTAAGCCCGATACCTCCTACAAAAATTGCCATCGACGCAACATCTCGTGCTAACGGTATGGTTAATCATGCAATTGGTGGCAGGTTCAGGGCTGAGCGGGGTGTAAAAACTTCCGGTGTTTATGCTACTGCTCTTGGTAGTGGAAATGGAACTACAGTAGGAGTAGAAGCAATTGTGGAAGATGCGGACGGTGAACTTCAGCACTATGGGGTGATTGGCCGGGCACGTACCGCTATAGAAAACATTGGTGTGTTCGGTAGATGACTACCATCAGGTCAAAATGCTTTCACCGCAGGGATCATGGGAGAAACAACAGCAGGGGGCACAAATAGGTGGACTGAATATTTCAATGGTCCAGTGTGGATGAGTGTTGGGTGGACCTTGAGCGATGAGTCTCTCAAACATGAAATTTCTGATATCGAAAATGCCTCTGAAATACTGAATCAATTGGCACCCAAGAAGTAATACTACAATCAGGATACCCAGTTAAACTTACCCGTTGAGCAACAGTACGGCCTGCTAGCACAACAATTAGATGAAGCGCTGCCATCACTCGTAACTACTGTTAATACTTCTACACCCACAGATTCAACAGGACAAGCTACAGGTGAACCGCTCACATTCAAAGCAATGCGCTACAATGACTTAACTGCTATACTTATAGCTGGATTTAATGGACAAACAGTAATAGTTGCAAACCAAGCAACCTTGATTGAAGACCAAAGCACTGAGATTCTCGAATTGAAATCCCAACTTCATACAATGCAACAACAAATGGCATCTATGCTCACCGTAGTGCAGGCTATGCAAGCCAAAACCAATAACTGTTGCAATGATGGCAGCACCAGTTCACTTATCACACCCGCCGGCACAACCGAAGGAGTGAAGCTTTTACAAAACACACCCAACCCCTTCGATACCCACACCCGCATAGACTTCACCCTGCCCACTGGTGCTTATGTGGTACTTGAGCCAAGCCATGTACAGGGACGACCGCTCCGTAGGCTTGTGGATGGGCAAATGAATGCAGGGCCGCAAAGTATCATGCTCGATGGCAGCTCCCTCGCACCGGGAATGTACTTCTATACCGTTTATGCCAATGGCGAATTGATCACCAAGAAGATGGTAAAAAAGTGAGTCTGAGAACCATTTCCCACCAACCGACTTTCAATCTATACAAAAACCATGAAGCCCGGCATATAGCCGGGCTTCATTATTTAGTCCTGGTTTTCACAGCTTACGCTGAAACCCCGGACAGGGCTTCAAACTTCAGAAGCTACCTCCGAAGGAGATAGATGAAGTGTAAGCTACGATAACCTGTTTGGAACTATCAGACATTACACACCTCCTTTTAATTAGTTATACAAAACAACAGGAGCAGCCAAGCATATTATGGCTCTTTACTGCCGTCACCGGCGCCTTGCCGGATTTCTTAATGCAAGTAACGGAGATTTTATCAAAAATCATATTGTCCCCGTGGCAATTATTAACACTTCATTGGGGAAAGAGTTTGCTCAGGAATCATTTGTACCGCAAATGCAGCGAACATCAAGCTTCCATCAACACCATCCTTGCAGTGCGCCGGCTCTTTTGCTCTACAATAACTTTTTTGCCAATTAGCAGCCTGCTGATCGTTTCCTGATCGTAGTGCCGTATGGTTACAAGTTCGCAGGGTACATTGTAGTGCACCTCGTACTTCTCCTTGCAAAGCAGTATCAGGCGGTTTAGTTTTTCCTCATCGAAGTCGGTACAGATGGAGAAATTCAAAGCTGAATTTTGCATCAGGTGAATCTTAATGTGCAGATCAGCAAAGTAGTGAAACAGCTCACCGAGATTCTCTTCGGCAATAAATGAAAAATCGCGCGGCGAAAAACTGATAAACACCTGATTCACCTTAAATATGTACGAAGGCATCAGGGAATCGCTAAAAGTGCTACCTGCTATTTCGGTGCCTTTTTCATTTGGATTTACAAAGGATTTCACATAAAGCGAGATGCCTTTGTTTTGAAGGGGTTTTATGGTTTTAGGGTGAATGACCGTTGCGCCAAAATAGGCCAGCTCTATGGCTTCACGGTAGCTTATATGTCGCAAAATTACAGCATCGCTGAAATACTTTGGGTCGGCATTAAGCATTCCGGGTACATCTTTCCAGATGGTTACGCTCTCACCACCCAGGCAATAGGCCAATATGGCCGCTGTAAAGTCGCTTCCTTCGCGGCCAAGGGTGGTGGCATTTCGCTCATCAGTATGGCCAATAAACCCCTGAGTAATCATTACCACCCTGCCCTGAGTAGCATGTTCCACCGCACTCTGCCAGGCTTTCGCCAAAAGCTGTTCGGTTTTTTCCCACTTTATATGCGCTTCCCTGTAGGTATTGTCAGTTCGAATCAAGTTGCGTGCATCCGCCCACACGTTTTCCACCCCCCGCCCTGAAAGATAAGCACTCACAATAGCCGTGCTTATAAGCTCTCCAAAGCATACGATCTGATCGTAATCATAATCGTAATTATCGCTGTGTGGCTGAGCCAGCCGCTGTCGCAATGCTGCGAAGAAACCTTCTACCCTTTCTATTCCCTCAGCCGAAAGCTGTCCCAATTCCTTTATGATATCACGGTGGTATTTTTCAATGGCATCTATTTTTGCCGAAAGGCCCGGCGCGCCTTGCACATAATCTGCTACTACCTCTTCGAGGGCATTGGTGGTTTTGCCCATTGCCGAAACCACTATTGCGAGCGAATCGCCGGAGTACAAACCCAAAACATGTGCAACATTCTGAACTGCCGAAGCATCCTTTACAGATGCTCCACCGAATTTAAAAACTTTCATTTCTGTTTATTGCTTTGTGTATTGATCAAGTTCTACGCACACATTCACCCAATCAGAGTCAAAGAGCGCATTGTAACGTTTATAAAACCGCAATGCGGGTTCATTCCAATCCAGCACCTGCCAGTATACGCGACGGCAGTTGCGCTCAGAGCCTATGCGTAGCACCTCTTCGAGCAGGGCCGCACCTATGCCGCCACCACGGTATTTCTCAGCCACTATAAGGTCTTCAAGGTGCAAGGCAGGGCCTTTCCATGTGCTGTACTTTTCGTAAAAAAGTGCCGCGCCGGCTATAGACTCTTCAGCTTCGGCCACAAGAATTTCTACATAAGGCTTGGCGCCAAAAGCGTGGATACGAAGTTCTTCGGCAGTAACGAGTACTTCGCCTTCTGCTTTTTCATATACAGCAAGCTCTCTGATAAGAGCCATTACTGCTTCACCATCATCAGGCAGGGCACGCCTTATGGAAAATGGGGTTTTCACGGCGTAAAGGAAATAAATAAAGTCCTGAAGCAATAACTCAATCTTGGGCTTGCTGCTATAAAATCGCCATATTTGCACACCTACTGCAAATTGTACCAATGAATAGAGTTATAACGCTGAGCGAATTCATCGTAGAGCGACAGTCGGATTTTCCATTTGCCAAAGGAGAATTATCACGACTGCTGAGCGCCATAAGGCTTGCCGCAAAAATTGTAAACCGCGAAGTAAACAAAGCCGGGCTTGCCGACGACATACTGGGTGCATCGGGAGCCAATAATGTGCAGGGCGAAGTACAGCAGAAACTCGATGTATATGCCAATACACAGATGATTGCGGCACTCAAGGCGCAGCAAGAAGTATGCGGTATAGGCTCAGAAGAAAATGACGATTACATAGCCTTCGACTCAGGCGAAGCCATGTGGGGAAAGTACATTGTGCTGATGGACCCGCTAGATGGATCAGGCAATATTGATGTGAATGTTTCCATAGGCACTATATTCTCCATATACCGCCGCAAAAGTAAGCCGGGCACGGTGGCCAATCTCGACGATTTTCTGCAGCCCGGTGACGATCTCGTAGCTGCCGGCTATGTAATATACGGTTCCAGTACCATGCTTGTATTCAGCACAGGCAATGGGGTAAATGGCTTTACGCTCGATGCATCCATTGGTGTGTTCTGCCTCTCGCACCCCAATATGCGCATACCCGATGATGGTGCCATCTACTCGATAAACGAAGGCAACTACAAGCAATTTCCGGAAGGGGTGAAGCGCTACATCAAATACTGTCAGGACGAAGATTCTGCAACAATGCGCCCGTACACCAGCCGTTACATCGGTTCGCTTGTAGCCGATTTTCACCGCAACCTGATCAAAGGGGGAATTTATATTTATCCCAGCACCGGCAAAAACCCCGAAGGAAAACTCAGGCTGATGTACGAAAACATTCCTCTGGCATTTATTGTTGAGCAAGCTGGTGGCCGGGCATCTGATGGAAGAAACCGTATACTCGGAATCAAACCCAACCACTTACATCAACGAACACCCCTATTTATCGGGTCAAAAAACATGGTTGAAAAGGCCGAAGCACTTATGGCCGAACACAGCCCAGTGGATGCCCGCTCTGACGCATGAACCTGGACGCGCTCGCTTCTGAATACCTGCATTTCAATGCATCGGCCCTCGTAGCCAACGCCATTGCGCACAAAGGCGCCGTAGCCCTACTCAAAGGAACTACCGGCTCAGGACTTTCCTTCGCAGCACAAGCCATAGTGCGCAAGGGAAAAAACGACCATGTGGTAATTCTCAACGACAAGGAAGAAGCGGCTTATTTCCTGAACGATATGCAGCGCTTTCAGCACCTGGGCATCAAGGTGCTCTTTTACCCTGAGTCATACCGCGTGCCCTATGTGCATGACGATGGTGCCGATAATGCCAATATAGTGCTGCGCGCTGAAGTGCTCCGGGAGCTTTCGCAAAAAGACAAACACCCGCATGTGGTGGTAACCTATCCCGGAGCCCTTTCGGAAAATGTGGTAACCAAACAGCAACTAAAGTCACACTCATTCGATATGGACGTGGGCGGTAAATATTCAATAGCTTTTATCAATGAGCTGCTTACCGAATATGAGTTTCACCGAGAAGACTTTGTATACGAACCCGGGCAATTCTCCATACGCGGGGGCATTGTTGACATTTTTTCATTTGGTGAAGACCATCCCTTCCGCATTGAGTTTTTTGGCGATGAGGTGGAAAGCATTCGCCCCTTCGATCCAGTAAATCAGTTATCAACAGGAAAGGTACAGTCATTTACCGTAATTCCAAATATTCAGATGCGCACCATGCTGGAGCAAAAGGAGTCGTTTCTGGATTTTATAGATCCCAATGCTGTCATTTGGTACCACGACCAAACCTACATTGCCGACAGGCTCGATCAGGCTTTTGAAATTGCAAAACGCCAATTTGACAAGCTCAACTCGCCACTAAAGCATATGGCTCCCGAAGAGTTGTATGTAAATGGTGCAGCATTTCTGCGAAAGCTAAAGCCCTGCAGCCAAATAAGTATTGGCACTGACCCCGGAGAAGGTGCATTGAAATTTGAATACCATCAGGTACCGCAACCCTTATTTCACAAAAACTTCGACCTGCTCATTCAAAAACTCAATGAGAATACAAAAGAAGGGTATACGAATTACATCTTTTCAGGCAATGAGAAGCAGACTGAGCGTCTCTCCAAGATTTTTGAAGACCTGAATGCCCAGGTTTCCTTCACCCCCGTGAGCGATGAGATTGCTGAAGGTTTTGCCGATAAGGCGCTCAAAATAGCATGCTATACTGACCATCAGATTTTTGAGCGTTACCACCGTTTTTACCTGAAGGAAGGCTTTCGTAAAAACAAGGAAGCACTCACCATAAAAGAGCTAAGCAGCCTGCAACCCGGCGATTTTGTAACGCATATAGACCACGGTGTAGGCCGCTTTTCGGGGCTCGAAAAAATAGACGTAAACGGTAAGGAGCAGGAAGCCATAAGACTGGTATACCGCGATGGAGATATACTTTACGTGAGCATTCACTCCCTGCACCGAATAAGCAAGTACAGTGGCAAGGACGCTACCGCTCCATCCATAAACAAACTCGGCAGCGGGGCCTGGCAAAAAGCAAAAGCCAAAACCAAAAGTCGCGTAAAGCAAATTGCTTACGACCTCATAAAACTATACGCCGAGCGCAAAGCTAAAATAGGTTTTGCATTCAACCCTGATACCTATCTTCAAACGGAGCTTGAAGCATCATTCATTTACGAGGACACGCCAGACCAGCTTAAGGCCACACAGACTACTAAAGAAGACATGGAAGCCCCCTACCCTATGGACAGGCTCGTATGCGGCGATGTGGGTTTCGGTAAAACAGAAATTGCAATACGCGCAGCATTCAAAGCGGTATGCGACAGCAAGCAGGTAGCAGTGCTGGTGCCAACTACTATCTTGTCAATTCAGCATTATAAAAACTTCCGTCAGCGGCTCGAGGATTTCCCTTGCAGGGTGGAGTACATAAACCGTTTCCTTTCGTCAAAAAGGCAAACCGAGGTGCTCAAGGATTTGGCCGATGGAAAAGTGGACATACTCATAGGAACCCACAAATTGGTGGGTAAGCAAATAAAATTCAAGGACCTGGGCTTGCTCATTATTGACGAAGAACAAAAATTTGGCGTAGCTGTAAAGGACAAGCTGAAAACCATGAAGGCCAACGTGGATACCCTTACCCTTACCGCCACACCTATACCGCGCACCCTTCAGTTTTCGCTGATGGGAGCCAGAGATTTGAGCATTATCAGTACCCCGCCGCCCAACCGTTTTCCGGTGCAAACGGAATTATTCAACTTCAATGAAGAAGTGATACGCGATGCAGTAAGCTATGAGGTAGGCCGCGGCGGGCAGGTGTTTTTTGTAAACAACAAAATACAGAACATCAAGGAAATAGCCGGCATGATACAGCGGCTTGTGCCCGACGCGCGCATAACCATTGGCCATGGGCAGATGGATGGTAACACCCTTGAAAAGGTGATGAGCGATTTCATAGATGGAGCCTTTGATGTACTGGTAGCCACAACCATTATTGAATCGGGCATTGATATACCAAATGCCAATACCATCATCATCAACGAAGCCCATGAATTTGGTCTGAGCGATTTGCATCAGTTGCGCGGCAGAGTAGGTCGAAGCAATAAAAAAGCATTCTGCTATTTGCTCACGCCACCCCAATCGTTGCTCAGCAGCGAAGCGCGCAAAAGGCTGCAGGCCATCACCCAATTCAGCGATTTGGGCAGTGGGTTGAATATCGCCATGCGCGACCTTGATATACGCGGGGCCGGCGATCTCTTTGGAGGTGAACAGAGCGGATTTATCAATGATCTGGGTTTCGAGACGTACCAAAAAATCCTCGATGAAGCTATCAGAGAATTAAAGGAAGAAGAGTTCAAAGACCTTTACCACGACGACCGGGCAAAGGATGGCAACTATGTGAGCGATTGCATTCTGGAAACAGATTTGGAAATACTCATACCCGATCACTACATCACCGATATTGCCGAAAGGCTGAGCATATACAGAGAGATTGATAATATTCAATCAGACGGCGAATTGGAAACGTACAGGCTTAAACTTCGCGATCGCTTCGGCCCATTGCCTGAGCAATCTGATGCCCTGCTTGATGCGGTGCGCTTGCGCTGGCTGGCCCGAGAAATTGGCTTTGAAAAGCTTTCGCTGAAAAGCGAAAAGCTAATAGCATACTTCGTAGCCAATCCAAAATCGGCCTATTTTGAAAGCACTGCTTTCAGCAAAGTGCTTGATTTTATTAAGACCAACCCGATGGGCTATAAAATGTATGAGAAGAATGGACAACTCAGGCTTTCAATAGCCCGTATAGCACATGTAAAAGATGCCATAAGCGCGCTCGCCCCTTTACATGTGGGTGCTGCTGCTATGGCGCATTGATGCATTGTGGTACCTTTGGCATATGCTTTGCCCTTCCGGGAGAAAATCAGAAAGAATGAAAAAGCTCATATTCATTGCAATAGCGATACTGCTCAGTGCTGAAATTGCCGAAGCACAAGAGCTCAACAACAGGCAGGTGATCAATGTGCGAAACCGCCGCTCACCAACCCTTTCGGCAGGACTGCAACTGGCTGTACCAATGGGAGAATTTGCAGATGTGTACGGTAAGAATCTATTTGGAATCAATGCACTTCTATCTTTTCCGCTGCTCAATCTTCCCATCGAAGTAGGTGGTGGTTTTGCTTGGAACAGGATGGGCGGAGATGAAAGTAGTGTAAGCATCACAGACAATATGGGCGGGCTGAAAATAGCCGAACTTAAAGTAAACGGAAATGCCTACACATACCAGTTACACGGCCGGCTTCGACCATTCGACGGCAAGTTCAGACCATATGGTGAGCTCTTTGTAGGAGCGCGCAATTTTGCTGTAAATAGCAAGTTGAAGAGCAGCTCGGGTACAGAGCCTTCCACAGAGTATTTGTCGCGCAAACTTACCGCTGTGGCAGGATATGCGATTGGCGCCAAATTCGAGCTTACGCCAGGAGTATTTGCCGAAGCCCGATTTGAAAAGAGTGCAGGTTCGAATGCGGAGTATATTGACCCCGAATCAGTTTTCATTAATACAACCGACGGAACTTTCAACTATAGCACATTGAACTCAAGGACTGACCAGTGGGCACTGTCCCTTGGTATTGCTTTTAGCTTTTAAGCCTTTGAGCGAATAGCATCTACAGGCTCCATTCGGGCGGCCAGCAATGCGGGCACGATACCAGATATAAGCCCAATTGATACAGAGAAGCCCAATCCTATAAGTACATTTTTCATGGAAAGCACCAATTCAAAGCCGCCCATAGCACCAGCAGCCAGCGTAAGCAGCCAGATAACGAGCATACCTATAGCACCACCAAGCAGGCAAAGCACTACCGATTCAAAAAGAAATTGAAAAAGAATGAAGGAGTTGCGCGCGCCTAAAGCCTTCTGAATACCAATGACTGCGGTGCGTTCCTTGACAGAAACGAACATAATATTGGCAATGCTGAAGCCGCCTACCAAAATGGAGAAACCTCCGATGATCAAGCCGGCAATATTCAAAAATCCGAACAACTGATCGAGACCCTTGCTGAGCATACTCGATTTATTGAATGCAAAATTTTTCTCTTCACCTGGTCTGAGTTGCCTTATAGCACGCATATGCATCATGGCTTCATTTTCCATTGCTGCAAATTCAATTCCGGAGGCTGGCTTCATGGCCACCTGTGTATTTCCATCATCAATGCTGAGAATACTCCTTGCGAACTTCACTGGCAATATTGCCCATTCATCAGCACCATTGCCTACAATACCCTGCCCCTCTTTATTAAGTACTCCAATGACCGTGGCCCGCTGACCTCCTATTTTAATCTGCCGGCCTATGCCGGGCTCATTTCCGAAAAGATTAAATGCTACTTCATAGCCTAGAATACATACCCTGCTATTGCCTTCTATTTCGGCTTTTGAAAATGACCTGCCCTGAGCAATACTCACAGTTACGAAGTTCTCAAATCCTTCTGATACAGCTATAGCAACTGCATTTTCGGCGGTATTCGAACCGTACTCAACGGTGCGCTGAGCGCCTGCAAAAAAGGTAACAGAAGAGGCGGTGGTCATGCGGCGGCTCATTTGATCAGCCTCAGAAAAAGTAACCTGTGGGCGCTGCATATATTTCCACCAGGCGTATTCTTTGTCACCCGGTTCAGGCCCCCAAGGCATTCGCTCAATGAAAATAGAATCATCGCCCAAAGATGAAAACGAATTGCGCACACTGCGTTCCATACTGTCTACCAATGTGAAAACAGAAATGATTGCGAAAATACCTATGGATACTCCAAGCAATGAAAGAAAAGTACGCAACCTGTTTACAACAAGTGCATTGAGCGCAAACATACTGCCTTCTTTCAACAAATTTACATATACGAATCCCTTCACTGATATTGCTCCTTAATGGTCTGATCAAGGCCAAAATTACTCCCATTTGCCGTAAGGCTGTGTACCGCTCATGTAAAATGGCAAAGCGCTGTTTTCAACAGCCGCCAATTTTTATTAACACATTGATCTATTGCCGCGCAGGATGCGACTTTGAACCAAATTTTCTTGTTAACATTGCGGTAGTTCTCACCGACACAATTCCACTTAGATTGAAGCAAATTAAATCGGCGCTCATATCCGTGTATAGCAAAGAAAATCTTGAGCCCATCATTCGCGGCTTGCACCGCCGCGGAGTGCACTTATACTCCACCGGTGGTACAGAAGCATTCATTAACGCGCTCGGCTTACCCGTTACTGCGGTTGAAGATCTTACCAACTACCCCAGCATTTTGGGAGGCAGGGTAAAAACACTACACCCTAAAATTTTTGGCGGCATACTTGGTCGCCGCAATTTGGATGCAGATGTTGCTCAGCTTGAAACCTACGAAATCCCATCTATTGATTTGGTGGTGGTAGACCTATACCCCTTTGAAGCTACCGTTGAAACTGGTGGCACAGATGCTGAGATAATTGAAAAAATTGACATAGGGGGCATTTCGCTTATCAGGGCAGCGGCTAAAAATTTCAACGATGTGGTGATTATACCGGGAGTGAAGCACTATGCTACACTTCAGCATATACTTGACGAAGGCAATGGCCTTACCACTCTCACTGAGCGAAAAGAACTTGCAGCAGCGGCGTTTGAAATAAGTTCGCACTACGATTCGGCCATATACCGCTACTTTGCTAACGAAGCCGATGCGCCTGCACTCAAGATAAGTGCTGCTGATTCCGTTGGGCTTCGCTACGGCGAAAATCCCCATCAGAAGGCACGCTTTTACGGTAACCTAAATGAAGTATTTGATTTTTTACATGGTAAAGAATTATCGTACAATAACCTTCTAGATGTAGATTCAGCCGTGCAACTGATGGCTGAATTTGCCGAAGCACCTCCAACATTTGCCATCCTCAAGCATAACAATGCCTGCGGAGTAGCAAGCAGACCTTCGCTGAAAGAAGCCTACCTGGCTGCTTTGGCAGGCGATTCTACATCAGCTTTTGGAGGCGTGCTCATTGCCAACAGACCCATCGATATGGCTACGGCTGCCGAGATATATCAGCTATTTTGCGAGGTGGTAATAGCACCTGATTTCGATCAGAATGCACTTCAACTCCTTGCCGAAAAGAAGAACAGAATTTTACTAAAACAAAAACTAAACGAGTGGCCCAATGAATCAGTAAGAAGCGCATTAAATGGCTACCTTTGGCAAGAGCGCGATGGCAAAACGGATCATAGATCAAACTTTCAGTTTGCTTCGAATTCAAGGCCAACTGAAGCCGAGATGGACGATTTGATTTTCGCCTCAAAAATCGCAAAGCACACCAAGTCAAATACAATAGTACTGGCTAAGAATATGCAACTTTTTGGGAGCGGAACCGGGCAAACATCACGCGTTGATGCTTTGCTGCAGGCCATTGAAAAAGCCCACAGGTTTGGATTTGATTTAACTGGCGCTTCAATGGCATCAGATGCATTTTTTCCATTTCCCGATTGTGTTGAAATTGCGCATAAAGCAGGAATAAAATCCGTGATTCAACCTGGCGGATCAATAAAAGATAAACTTTCTGTAGAATACTGTAACGAAAACGGCCTTGCTATGGTAATAACAGGCACAAGACACTTTAAGCACTAATTAAATAAAAGACTCTCCCCATGGGCTTATTTAATTTCTTTACACAAGAAATAGCCATCGACTTAGGTACGGCAAACACCCTGATTATTTATAATGATAAGGTTGTGGTTGATGAACCCTCCATCGTAGCGAAAGACCGCACCACCGACAAAATCATTGCTATAGGCCGGATGGCCCAGCAAATGCACGGCAAAACCCACGAAAACATCAAAACCATCAGACCATTGAAAGATGGAGTGATTGCTGATTTTCAGGCTGCTGAAGCGATGATTCGGGGAATGATCAAAATGATAAAACCAGGCCGCACGTTTTTTACGCCATCACTACGCATGGTTATCTGCATTCCATCAGGCATTACCGAAGTGGAAAAAAGAGCAGTACGCGACAGTGCAGAACATGCCGGCGCAAAAGACGTGTATCTGATACATGAGCCAATGGCAGCAGCAATTGGTATTGGTATCGATGTGGAAGAGCCTATGGGCAATATGATTATTGACATAGGTGGTGGCACCAGTGAAATTGCAGTTATAGCGCTGGGAGGCATCGTCTGTGATAAAAACATACGCGTGGCCGGTGATGAATTTACAAGCGATATAGAAGAGTATATGCGCAGGCAGCACAACATCCTTGTGGGTGAGCGCACCGCCGAGCAAATTAAAATTGAAGTAGGTGCAGCAATGACCGAGCTCGACAATCCACCAGAAGATTTTGCAGTAAGGGGACGCGACTTGCTCACTGGTATACCGAGAGAAATTCACGTTTCATATGTAGAAATAGCGCATGCGCTCGACAAGTCTATTTCCAAAATTGAAGAAGCAATTCTCAGTGCCCTCGAACAAACACCGCCAGAGCTTTCAGCCGACATATACCGCACGGGAATATACCTTGCAGGGGGCGGTTCAATGCTACGGGGCCTCGATAAACGCATTTCGTTAAAAACCAAGCTCCCGGTGCACATAGCCGAAGATCCGCTCAGAGCAGTAGCGCGGGGTACCGGTATAGCCTTGAAAAATATTGGCAGGTTCCAATTCCTCATGCGAGAATAACAAAGGAATACTGCAGAGCCGATGCGGAATTTTTTCCAATTTCTGGTCAAATACCACATCTTCCTGTTTTTCATAGGGCTGGAAGTGCTTTGCTTTTGGCTTATTTTCAGGAATAATTCATACCACAGCGCGAGCATCATCAACTCATCAAATAAGGTGGTGGCGGGCATGCTCACCTACAAAAGCAACCTCACCCAGTACATTGAGCTGCAAAGGGTGAATGATGAGTTGGCCCTCGAAAACGAAGAGCTGCGCAATATGCAGCCGGGTACGTACATCCCGGTGAATGAGCCTTTTTTCATGATCGATGACGTGCTGAGTGAACGAAAATACCGCTACCGATCCGCTCAGGTTGTGAATAGTTCTATAAACCGACAACTCAACCATATCACCATCAACAAAGGATCTAAAGATGGCATCAGACCGGAAATGGGAGTGGTGAGCAAACAAGGTGTTGTGGGAGTGGTAAAAGATGTATCAGAACACTTCAGCACCGTGATACCACTAATTAATTTGAACTTTGCAGTAAGCGCTGAACTTGTAAAAACCGGAAATTTCGGGCTTTTGCGCTGGGATGGCAGAGACTACCGCTATTGCGGACTGCACGACGTACCCGGCCATGTGGAGATAGATGAAGGCGATACGCTGGTAACAAGAAGCTCTTCAGCCATCTATCCGCGAGATCTGCCTGTGGGTATAGTGCGAAGTGTAGAGAAAAAAATAGGTAGCAATTTCCATCAGATAAAAGTTGAATTGAGCAATGATTTCAATGCTTTGCGCTACGTGTACGTGATTGAGAATTTAATGAAGGAAGAACAAATAGAACTCGAAGCAAAAACCCAGACTGATGCTAAGTAATGTTTTGGCAAACATAGGCCGGTTTGTATTGCTCATTCTATTACAGGGACTTATATTCAATGAGTTCAATCTCTGGAAAGGCTTGGCTATCCCCTATTTTTATATATTGTTTTTGCTGATGCTTCCCCTTTATATACCGCGCTGGCTTGAGCTGCTGTTAGGTCTCATTACAGGCTTGGCAATCGATATGTTTACAAATACGATAGGCCTGCATGCGTCTGCATGTGTGGCACTCGCTTACGCACGCCCGCTGATGCTTAGCGCAATTGCGCCACGGGATGGTTATGAATTTGGCCAAAGAGCATCTATCTCTGACTTTGGACTTAACTGGTATGTAAAGTATGCGGCGGTGTTAGTAATATTGCATCATACATGGCTCTTTTTTGTTGAAGTATATTCGTTTAGCAGCTTTGGCAATACCATCTTGCGAATACTCCTTAGCAGTGCGCTTACACTCACGCTAATACTGCTTACACAGTACCTTACCTATTCCAGAAAAACTTCTGGCTACGCATGAATTACGGAGATAGAAAATTCGTTATCATCATTATTTTCATCAGTGTCGCGGTGATATTCATACTGCGACTTTTTTTCCTTCAAGTGGTTGATGATCAGTGGAAAATTCAGGCGGCGAATGCTTCAGAACGTATCATTACTGAATTTCCGTCACGAGGCCTTGTCTTTGATAGGTATGGTGAGATCATGGTTGCCAATACCGCCGTTTACGATCTTATGGTGATACCAAAGGACGTAAAGAATATCGACACCATTGCACTTTGCAAACTGCTTGGAATTGATACTGCCCAGTACAGACAAAGAATGATTGACGCGAAAAGGTACAGCAGACATAAGCCAAGTTTTTTTGAAAAGCAGATACCTGCCTACCAATACGTTCCGATAGCCGAAAATCTGCATCGTTTTCCTGGATTCTATGGCCAGCCGCGTACCTTGCGACATTATTCCAGTCCGGTAGCTGCTCATGCTATGGGCTATGTAAGCGAAGCCACCCAGGCTATAATTGAAGCAGATTCCTACTATAAAAGCGGTGACTATATAGGGGCAAGCGGTATAGAAAAAGTCTATGAACAAGAACTTCGTGGCAAACGAGGTAAGCGATACATACTCGTAGATGTGCACAACAATGAGAAAGGCTCATTCGCGGATGGCAGGTTTGATACAATTGCTGAAGCAGGGCTGAATTTAACCAGCACATTAAATGCAGCTTTGCAAGAGTATGGTGAGTTGCTCATGCAAAACAAACGCGGCAGTATTGTGGCAATCGAACCTGCTACGGGCGAAATATTGTGCATGATTACAAATCCCGGATATGATCCAAATCTGCTCGTAGGTCGTGTAAGGGGTAAAAACTATGCCGACTTGAATGCGGATCAGCTCAAGCCACTGTTCAATAGATCGGTTATGGCAAAATACCCGCCCGGTAGTACATTCAAACTTGTGCAGGGGCTTATAGGATTGCAGGAAGGTGTAATTAACGAGCAAACTCAGTTTGGTTGTCGTGGCGGTTATCTCATGGGTGGCAAGGTGCGCCCGAAATGCCATCCGCATGCCTCACCGGTTGATTTGCTTTACTCCATACAGACGAGTTGCAACGCCTATTATTGCAATGTTTTCAAGCGCATACTTGATAAGTATCCAACAAGCGAAGAAGGCTATAATAAATGGAGGGAGTACGTTTCCAATTTCGGTTTAGGTAGTAAGCTCGGCGTAGATATTACTTCAGAAGTGAACGGATTTGTTCCCGAGAGTACTTACTACGACAAGTATTATGGTAATGGACGCTGGAATGGGCATACGATCATTTCGCTCGCGATAGGCCAGGGCGAACTAGGCGTAACCCCTATTCAAATGGCGAATATGGCTACTGTTATTGCCAATAGAGGTTGGTTTTATACGCCACATCTTGTTAAAGAAATTGATGGCCAGCTCAACCAAAATGAAAAGTTTAAGACCAAAAGGTACTCAGGTATCGACGCAGTACATTTTGAAAAGGTGGTTGAAGGCATGTACAGGGTAGTTGAAGGCGGTACAGGAAGAGGCACACGGTTCAGCAACGACATTGAAGTATGCGGTAAAACCGGCACGGCAGAAAATCCGCATGGAAAAGACCATTCAATTTTTATAGCCTTCGCCCCCAAAGACAACCCTAAAATAGCCATTGCAGTGTATGTGGAAAATGTGGGTTTTGGCGCGACATGGGCAGCACCGATTGCCAGCCTTATGATGGAAAAGCATCTTACTGACACCATAACAAGACCGCATATAGAAAAGCGGCTTGTAGAAGCAAACCTAATGGGAACGGAATGAGAAGACAAGGGAATATATGGAAAAGCCTGGATTGGTTTACAGTAGCCATCTATTTCTGCCTTATGGTTATGGGTTGGTTGAATATCTATTCAGCGAGTTACAACCCTGAGCACGCTTCTGTATTTGATAACACGCAGGAGTATGGAAAACAATTTATTTGGATTATCACCGCATGCGCCCTGGCCTTTATCATACTGCTTCTAGAAGGCGATTTTATGAGGAAAATATCACCTCTTGTATATGGAGTTACCGCTACGCTCCTGGTATTGGTGCTCATATTTGGAAAAGAAGTAAATGGGGCAAAAGCCTGGTTTGGGTTTGGCAGTTTCGGTATACAGCCCAGCGAATTCTCAAAATTAGGCATCAGCATGCTCCTGGCATATTATCTGAGCCAGATGAATATTCAGATTGAAAAAGCCAGAACAAAAATGGTAGCAATCGCCATTATTGCATTACCGGCAGGGCTCATTATGTTGCAGCCAGATACTGGAACGGTGCTGGTATTTGCTGCCTATGTACTTGTATTATACCGTGAGGGCCTTTCGGGAAATATTCTTCTACTTGGGCTACTTGCAATGATACTGTCCGTTATATCACTGATACTTCGCACCACAATTATGGAAGTGCCCTTTACTGATATGGATGTGCAAGGCCATCAAGTGCTGATGGGTATAATCATAATTCTGACTATTCTTTTGATTTTGGTAATAAATAAGATGATGGTTCCAAGAATGCGCAAGCAATATTCTATTTTGCTTATTGCAACAGCAATTGGAAGTCTGATCTTCATCGCTTCACTTGATCAAATATTCGAAAAGGTTTTGGAGCCGCATCAAAAAATACGAATCAATATACTTCTCGGATTGGCTGATGACCCGCTGGGAGCCGGCTACAATGTGAAGCAATCGCAAACTGCCATAGGCTCCGGAGGATTTGCAGGCAAGGGCTACCTAGAAGGAACTTTGACGAAATTCAAATACGTTCCTATGCAGAGCACCGACTTTATATTTTGCACCATCGGAGAAGAATGGGGGTTTATTGGCAGTTCCATTATTGTGGGAATGTTTCTTGCGCTTATGCTCCGGCTTATAATCATTGCCGAAAGGCAACGATCAAAATACACAAGAATATATGCCTACTCGGTGGCCTGCATTTTCTTTCTGCACCTTCTCATAAATATTGGTATGGCGATAGGTCTGGCACCTGTTATTGGTATCCCACTTCCATTTTTCAGCTATGGAGGCTCATCGCTGTGGGGTTTCACAATGCTGCTCTTTGTATTGCTTAAGCTCGATACGGAAAGGCTTGTGGTATTGAGGTAAAAAATAACCCCGCTTCTGTCTGGAAGCGGGGTTTGAATATTTACAATCGACCGGTGGATCAGTATATCTTGGATCGGTCGTCTTCTACATCAGCAAACTCTTTGAGAGCCTTGTACAATCCTGTAGAGTATGATCCGTACATGGCTCTGCGGGATTCTCCGAGCTCGTCAGCGTACGTCATATACTCCTCTCTCGGCTCAACTGTAGTTTTAGATAATACACTAACCACAAATACACCACGTACACCTTCAAGCGGCGGACTGATAGCACCTTCAGGAAGTGAAAAAGCATATCCTACCACGTAAGGCTCGGGAGTACCGGCAAGCAAGTTGGGGCTCTTCTCAGTAAGATTGCTTCCCACTTGTACAGTGAGACCAATATCTAGCATAAGCTGGTTCATATCCTTTCCTTCAAGTTCTGTTTTGAATATTCCTACCTTCTTCTCGCGAATTACATCGGGGCGAATTTCCTCTTTGGCTTCATCAAATGTAGCTCTTCCTTGTTCGGTTCGTTTTTCTAGAGCGAATACGACTATTTTTCTACCGAACTCAAAAGGCTCACTTACCTGTCCAACTTTTGTTAGCTCAACGTTATGAGCCCAACGCACTGCATCGGTTGATTGAATAATACCAGGAATATTAACAGCCTGCCTGGTTACGCCTTTTCCTTCTTCTACCTTCATGGCGCGTTCTTCAGCAAGGGTGCGGAATTTCGCTACGCTTCCTGAATTGATTGAAAATTCATTTGCCTGATCATAAACCGCATTAAAAGTTTGGCTTGATGGTTCAATATTTGCATCGGCCTCAAGCACATATACCAATGGAACGGTACGACGCGAAAGTGGTTCAACGATATGCACGCCATAGGTAGTTTCTACTATATTGATTGAGCCTATTGGTTTATCGAATGATGCAGCGCTAAACTCCGGGACCATCATTTCACGGTTAAAGTTTTCATATTTACCGCCTGTGGCAGCCGAACCTGGATCGTCGCTGAACTTAGTGACCATTTCATCAAAGTTCTTTTTGCTTTGAAGTACCTTCTTGATACTATCGGCACGTGACTTTAGCTTATCCATGCTATCGCCTTTGTTATTGGCAAGCAGGATGTGGCGCGCCGTAGCCTGCGCTTCATCTTCAAGCCGCTGTACCTTGGCTATGCACCACCTTTCGCCGCTTTTGTATGGGCCTACCACATCGCCTGCCTGCGAAGCAAATACTTGCGACTCCATATCGGGGTGTTCCTGCGTTTTAAATGGAAACGCATTTGCATTTCTGCTTGCACTGTATTTCAAAACGAACAGAGAGTCGTTTGTTGAAACCTTAAAATCATCAATTAAATCAGCTACACTCTCTTTCGTAGCCACCTCATCTTCGGGTGTGGGTACCACATCAAAACCAACGAAAAGCAAATCGGCTGTAGCTTCGCGATCAAAACGATCATCATCTTTGTGCTTGTCGAAATAAGCTTTCAGGTCCTTATCGGATACAGTAACTAAGCTGTCCACCATACTTTCGTAGGTCTTGGTTACGTAGTTTATGGTTACTTTTTGTGTTTGCCTGTAGTACTCGTCTTTTGCTTCCAGCGTGTTGATGTACACTCCTTTTTTCACCAGGTTGTTGTACTTTTCAAAGAGGCGTTCATTTACGATTCTGTTTACCTGTACTTCGTAAAACAAGGGATAACGCTCTTTGATGAATGAAAAGTAGTTCTGCACCAGTTGGGCGTCAAATACTCCTGTTTCAGGATTCTTAAAGTTTTCATCACTGGCGAACTCTGGCCTTACGTTTTCGCCAAAGCGAATATCGTCAAACTCATCCTGGCCCAGGCGCAAACCGAGTTTGTTCAATTCAGAGTAGAGAATTTTTTCCTGAACCATGGAATTCCAAACCTGATTGCGCATTTGCTGTTCAGCTTGGCTTGAAACAGGCTGACCTATGCTGGCCATGCTTTGCTTTTGAGCTTCTACGCGCTTTTCATAGTCTATCAGGTTGATGTCTTCTCCGTGTACTTTTCCAACGAATTGGTTATTTACAGTAGTGCCTCTTCCTGAGAAAAAATCGCCGAGTACAAAGGCTACCATTGCGCCTCCGATGATGATGAGCAGGAGCGTTGATCGCTCTCTGATTTTGCCTATTACTGCCATTAAATGTGCATTTTTTGGGAGTGCGAATATACGAATATCTCTATTCGAAGTAAACTAATTTTAAGGAAGCAATTCTACTTTTACAGTCTCTATGCGCACATCAGTAACTCCCACAATTGTAAACCGGAATCCATCAATCTCTAACACACTGTTTTGCTGAGGTATATCTTCGTACTCATGAATTATAAAGCCGGCCAAAGTTTCATATTCATCGCTTTCAGGAATATTCAACCTATAAGCATCATTGAGATAGTCAATCTCTAAACGGGCTGAAAAAAGGTAGGTGTATGGCCCGGTTTGTTCTTCAATAAAGTCATCCGTATCATGTTCGTCCTCTATTTCGCCAAATATTTCTTCAATTATATCTTCTATAGTGAGCATACCGCTGGTGCCTCCAAACTCATCAACTACCACTGCTATACTCTTATTCTGTTTTATAAACAACTGAAGTACTTCCTGTCCTGACATAGACTCGGGGATGATGATAACAGGAACAATAAGGCGCTTTATAGAATCGGGATTGTTAAAGAGTTCAATGGAGTTTACGTAACCAATAATATTGTCGATAGAATCGCGGTATATAAGAACTCTGGAATAGCCGGTTTTAATAAATAACTCTCGCAGCTTATCGATAGGTAATTCAATATCAGCAGCTTCAATTTCAGTTCTCGGCACCATGCAATCACGTGCTTTCAGTTTCGAAAAGTCGAGCGCATTCTGGAGATACTCTATTTCATTATCGATATGAGCATTCGAATCATTCCGTGTTTCCGCTATTTCACGAACGTAGTTGTCGAGGTCAATTCTACCAAAACTAATATCCTGTTTACCGGTGGGTAGTCTTAAAATATATTTGAGTAAAAATTCTGATACACCAACCATTACAATCATTGGCCCCCAAAGAATAATATAAATAACCCGCGCAGGCACTACAAGAATTCTAAGAGCGAAGTCGCTATTGATTCTAAAAAGGGTTTTAGGAATAAACTCGCCGAAAAAAAGAATGATGAGAGTTGAGATAAGCGTTTGCCAAATGAGCACCCCTGCCTCGGAGAAACCGACCATTCTAAGCCCCGGTTCCATAAGCAGCGCCATAAAAATACCATAGATTACCAGTGCAATATTATTTCCTACCAGCATTGTGCCGATAAAGCGAGATGGATTTCTGACAAATCCTGAAAGCAATTTTGCAGAAAATGAACCTTGCTTATTTTCGAGCTCTATTTGTAATTTATTAGCGGTGAGGAAGGCTATCTCCAAACCTGAGAAGAGTGCAGAAAAAATAAGTGCCAGAATAACAGGTAAAAGGTGTTCCATAAACAGGTGTCAAATATAACAACCCTTGCGATAAGAGAATTATGTTATTCGCGGCCTTCCAGCCTTTTGCGAAAGGTATACCTAAAGCCGTACATAATTCCAGCAATACCAGGAAATACAAGATATTGCAAAGTTGTGCGGTTTATACCCTCCACTGCAAATAAGTAAAAAACCACCAGTAGTGACGCTATGGCAAATACCAACCATAATCTTTCCATAAACAAGCTTACCTTTCTCATTTTCTTTGAATTATTCATGAACGTCTTCTTCGTCCATGTAAATTACTCCTGTAGGATTCTTAATGACATAGTTGGTAAAATTCTGATCTGATATCAGACCTTTGCCATAAATGATTCCGTCAGCTTTTTCAATAGTAACAAATTTTCGGGTGTAAACACGGTTGCTATCTTGCTGCCATATCAATTCTTCAGTTCGTAGTGTTTCGCCGACAGCGTTTGTGAATACGACACTATCACGTGCAATCATAAGCGTATTGCGTTCATTTATGAAACCATTTAACGCAGTAAGGCGGCCATCAAATTGCTGCAAGTCGTTGAAAAAAGTGAGCTCAAAGCCATCTGAAAGAAGGCTGTACATCGAGTCGGGAGTTTGAAACTGATCAATTCTGTTGGCCTGAAGGGTATTCTGCACCCTGCCTGAATCCGTGTAGGTATATAGTACCTTGAGCGTTGTTCTTAACGGTGGATTTTCGCTATCGCTAAACTCTAGCACTTCATCAATAGTATTGGTGGTACATGAAAAAAAGATTCCGGCTATAACAATAGCCGGAATCAACATTCTAAGAGTATTGGCGCCCGCCATCAAAAGCGTTAGTCTTGAGTGCGTATAATTGTGGTTTCACCAAAACAAACCACTGTGTAGGTATCGCCTACAGCCAAATTGTTAAAAAACACATCAGTTTTTAAAGGGAAATACTTTTGATAACCACTGATCTTTTGTGCGGCCTTTTCAGCTACCGAAGGGTCTACTGATTTGGCTTTGGTGTAATAATCAACGGCAAGAAGGTATGCTCCGGCTGCACCTAATTTCTCTTCACTACAGTTTTTCGCTGATGTGGCAATTGCATCACCTTTAAGCATGTATGCTTCGCCGCTTCTTGGCTTCGATTGGAGAATTTTATTTGCCATAGCAATGGCTTTTACGTGGTTGCCCATGATCGTTGCAACCTGCCCTGTTCTGAGGTAGTATTGTTCAATTTCGATACAGTCGCCACAAAGGTCGGCGGCTTCTTCAAAATACTTCATGGCAGTGTTATACTCTTTTGCCTTCAGCTTTTGAATCCCGATACTGTAAGCCGCAGCAGGTGTAGGTTTGTCTTTATACACGCGTTCAGCTACTTTCAGATATAAGTTTCCATCGGTGCAATCTCTTTTATTCATTACGGCAAGTACTTTCTTATTCAACTCTATGTCGTTGGGCGCTTCAGCAATTCTCTCGCCGAGAATTTTGTATATATCGTCACACTCTGCAATTTTTATAAAGAACGCATCGAGATTATTCTTAGCCTTTTCATATCGCTCACGGGCCTTTTCATCCTCCACACGGGCTATATTATGATCGAGGATATCCAAAACAGGAATATACTCTACCAACAAATCAGATTTGGTAGCCTTACCAGCTTTATACATATTAAATAAAGATTGGTAGTATTTTGAAAGCACAAGCGCATCGGCATTATTACCTTCAAGCTCCAGTGAGCGCTTCATCATAGTATTGGCTTCTACGATACGGGTCTCGTCGTATTTATAAAGATCATTTGCTTTGTAAGCCAACACCTTGCCTTCATCGTTGAAATATTTTATTCTTTGGTCATAAATATTCATCAATGTATCGATGTAGGCATTTCTGATGGCTATTTTCGATACATCTTCATAAATTCCGTCCAGAATTTTACCGTAAAATTTCGCACCATCTATGTAAAGCGTAACTGCACTTTGAGGGCAGGTCTTGAAAGCACTTCTCCAGAAAGGCATAGCTTGTTCCCATAAATTCTGATCGCGGTATTCCCTGTACAATGAAATGAACTTTTTACACTCGTCAATTTCCTCAGGGGTATTACCGTATTTGCTTTCATCTGTTTGAGCAAAGGTGCTCAAAGCCATTAATGCAAACGCTGCAAGGGCAAACAATTTGTTTTTCATCACTTTTCTTTTTCTAATCGTATTTTGGTTTTACAAACCATCGGTTCCTAAAATGAGGAGTTAAAGAAAACCCGACAAAAATTCTCATATATTGTTCTTTAATGAGCCCGTTTTCGTTGGTTCCTTGTTCCCCATACTCTGTGGCAATATTCAGTGTAGAGAAGGAAAATCCTGATCTATAATGAATCGGCAAAGATAAACCAAAACTTATGCCATACTCGTTTATTGGGGTGTTGCGCAAATTCAAATTTGTTGATTCTGTTCTGTAACCTGCTCTGTATTCAATCCTTTCAAAAACTTTTTGAGATGAAACATCGGGGGTAAACTCTAGTCCGAAAGCTACTGTATGGCTGTCTTCAAATCTAAATTCAGAAGCTGTATTTGAGAAAGTAGTTGAATATTGGGTCCATTGTTGCGTTCGGTAGTCTATAGCAAGCCTGTAGCGGCTTTTACTATTGGTATAGAAGTCAAAACCCACTCCCACAGAGTACCCGGCTGGTATGTGGATACTGCCCTTCTGCCTTAAGGCCGCCACGATAGTATCAGGGGTTTGTTCAAAGCCGGACGAAGTAGGTCTGAAAGAGTATGAAGAACTGGTAAGCTGAGTATTCAAATTATTGCCCAAGGTATAGGTAGCGCCCAAAAGAAGTTTGAGCATTCTGGAGGTTCGCGATGTTCTTTTTATAATATTTGTATGGTAGTGGATTCCAAAATCAGCCGTTACATCGCGAACGAGAAACCGTTCAGTACTATGAAAACCAAGTATCGTCAGATCATCCGGGAAAAAAAGAATGCGGTCTCTGTCCAAACTCCCGAAGTTGTAATTCAAATTTCCCCCGAGGGATAATGATGTGATATTGCCGGTAGAATCAACGCGGTTGATAATTTTTCTGGCAGACCCGAGATATGCTTGGGCAATTCCACCTTCGCCTCTGTATTGCGTAAGGTAGTCCAGCTCCAGGTCGGGTTCTACTTGCCGGGTTGAAACTTCATAACCTATAATTGTGGAAGGAACCACTCCTAAACTCAGGTTCCAGATATTTCTCTTTAAGGGAAAAGATAAACTGAGGTTATTTATTTTAAACGCAGCACCTTGCTCCGAATCAGTACTTGATGTAAATCTTGAAAAACTTTGCCTTCCACCAAATTCAAATATAGGTTCGGCGTGATTTGCTGCTACTGCAGGATTGATAAGATTGAGCCTATAGAGATCAAAGAGCGCTGCACCACTACCTCCCATACCCGCCAAAGTAACGCCTTGCCTTGGATAGGCAATGCCCGGCCCAAAGATCGAATATGGTGAAATGAAGTCAGTCTGAGCATTTGCCGAAAGGACCATCATTTCTATAACAAAAACCAAAAAACCAATTTTAATCCAGGTTATATTTAAGAATTTCATGAAGTCCAACAAGCGTGAGATATGGGTGTGCAAAGATGATATTTTTAAATGCTTTCTCAAAAAAGGCATAATCGCCTCCTGTGGTTATAACGGTTAGCTCTTCGTAATTGTCGTTTGCGGTGGTGATGTACTGTGCTATTTCAGCTTGTATACCTTGAATAGCTCCGGTAACCATACTGCTTACAGTAGATTTACCAGGCCAAATGGCATCTGATGCTTCCCAACTTAAAATATGCGGCAACTTGCCTGTCATTTGATGCATGGCATCAAACCGCATTCTCAGTCCGGGGGCAATTGCACCGCCACAAAAAACGCCTGAGGCTTCAAGCAAGTCGTACTTCACGCAGGTACCGAAATCTATCACCAAAACGTTCTTTCCGGGATATAATTTTGCTGCCCCGCAAGCATTGGCAATTCTATCTGTACCCAGTGTTTGAGGTGTTTTGTAATCAATACTTATCGGTATCGGGGTATTGCTTTCCATTTTCACCACATCGGTGCGGGCACGAAGCATCGCAAATATACTTTCGTCAAATTCTGTTACCGCACTTACAATTGTTCTCGTAGCTCCCGAAGTATCAATAAGATGCTCCAAGTCAGAATGGTTTTCCTTTGATAGCCACAACACACCATCAAGTGCGCCATTTACAAAAAGTGCCACTTTCATTCTGGTATTGCCCAGGTCGATCACGAGGTCAGATTTCTTTACCAAGTCAGGTTTTTTATACTGTTTTGAAAATATCTTTATATTTGCGCCCTGTAAAATCGGTGATGTAGCTCAGTTGGTAGAGCAAAGGACTGAAAATCCTTGTGTCGGCGGTTCGACTCCGTCCATCACCACAAGCCCGTCTGTAAAGACGGGCTTTTTTATTTGCCTGCCACATATAGTATTTCTCCCTCTTGTAGTCTTAATTTCTGCACCTGCTCTGTAGGCAAGGTTTTCACAAAGTCATCGCTCGCTATGCGGAATCCCGATTTTTCAAGTTGTTCAGGGTAGTCCCTACCGAAAAGTCTAAGGTGATCCTTCTGCCAGTAATGCTTTTCTCTGTCGCCGGGAGTAATAATCGCCGGGTCTTCAAAGGTCGTTTCTCTGTGGTAATCTATTGGCACCTGCATAATAGCCCAACCTCCCGGTTTCAGCACCCTGTATAGCTCTGCCGTGCAGCGGCGATAGTCATTCACGTGCTCGAGAACGTGGTTACACATTATTACATCAAATGAATTCTCATCGAATGGAATATCATGCAGGTCAAAGTGGTTATCAGCTAAGGGCGATACCAGGTCGCCGGTGATGTACGCTATATTATTCAACTTCTTAAATCGATCATGGAAGCATTGCTCAGGAGCGATGTGTAGCAAGCGGTGCGGTGCTGTAAAAAAATCAGTCCGTTCATTTAGATATAACCAAATAAGTCTGTGTCTTTCGAGACTCAAACAGTGCGGACAAAGCACATTTGGCCGCAAGGCGGTATCAGATCCGTAGGAAAGAAACTTACTGAATTTGCTGTTGCATATTGGACACTCCACCTTGTCGCCACGAAATAAAATGGGAGCAATTAATCTAAAGACATAGCTCAATCGTATGAGAACAGGTCTCGGCAATGTATTCAGCGCATAGCGGTAAAGCGACTTCATAAGTTGGGCGCCAAATGTAGCCATTTTAAGTGTTGAAATAAAGGATGGTCTGAATGCCAATTACGTACCTTTGGATTGGTTTAAAAATTAAATACCAAAGAAATTCAAGCACTTAGTATGAATGTTTATGGCAGATGAAAATCAAGGCGCGCGAGTCTATCATCTCGAAAAAAGCGTTTCTGGGCGAAGGGTTGGGGTGCTATTTTATATTCTGATAGGCTACGTTTTGCTTCAATTTATCTGGTGGGCATACCTGCTTATCGATCTTAATAGGACACTTTATAGCTCTCTTGGAGCTGATGCAGTGCGCATGAAGGTGCTTATGGTAGCAGGCGAGGGTGCTGTGTTCCTTATATTCTTGCTGGCCGGTGTATATATCATGCAGAGAACCATCCGCAAAGAAATGGAATTGGTAAAGCAGCAGCGCAACTTTCTTCTTTCAATAACCCACGAGCTCAAAACGCCGGTTGCGGCAATCAAGCTATGCCTTCAAACGCTTGTAAAGCGCGATAATCTTGACAAGCAGCAGAGGCTTCCATTGCAAATGACCGCGATTGAAAATACTGAAAGGCTCCATAATTTAATTGACAATGTGCTGCTGGCAACCCGAATTGAGAGCCATATTGAGTTTATAAAAAGTGAAGATACTGACATCACCACTCTTACCCGCTCCATAGCTGAAAGATTGAAGAGCAGCCTTTCGGAAAATATCTACTTAACGCTTTCCCTTGATGAGAATTGCTTAGCCAGAGTTGACCAGAACGCTTATGAGTCTATAATGGTAAATCTTCTGGAAAATGCAATTAAATACGGCAATGGAAGCAAGGTTGAAGTCCGCTTAACGCGAAATACACAAGATGTACGCCTTGAAATTGCCGATTGGGGCCAAGGAATTCCTGATTCAGAAAAGCCCAAAGTATTCGGTAAATTTTACCGTATGGGAAATGAAGAAACCCGCTCCAAAAAAGGAACGGGGCTCGGATTATATATCGTAAGTGAGCTGGTGAATCTTTTAGGTGGGAAGCTGACCATTGAGGACAATATCCCTTCAGGAACCACATTCAGCGTGTTTCTGCCTACCTCGCACCGGACCCATTAGAGCCTAAAAGCTGTATGTACCCTGTTCTGGTGCATTGTCCGCCATCAATGGACAACACATAGAAATAAGTGCCGTCGTTGAGGTCTTCACCACGGAAAGCACTTTGCGCAATATTATTC
>JBBQZU010000010.1:0-106758 GCA_038207425.1 Flavobacteriales bacterium
AAGGTGTAATTTGCAAAAAGTGTCAAGGCAAAAAGCATTATTGGCTCAAGGCGAAATGGCAATGGCAATGTGCCGCTTGTGGCTTCAGGACTGGGTTGCGAAGTGGAACCATGATGGAAAGTGCGAAACTACCAGTGCGGAAATGGTATTTAGCGATGGCCTTTATGTCCTTCAGCAAGAAAGGTGTATCGGCATGTGAACTCAAGAAACAGCTAAACCATAAGCGGTATGAAAGCATTTGGAGTATGATGAAAATGAAATGTATTCGGTAGAAAGCCTTAGCGCCGGGATATACATTGTGAAAGCCAGAATGGGCACGTTGGTGTATTCGGGCAAATTGGTGAAGATTGATTAATTTCTGGAGATTGTTTCAGGTAACAACTACTTTTTGGTATAATCAAAACGGGACGCTTATAGTTCTTTAAGCTCCCGCTTCAACTTTAAAGATAACCCCTCCACTACCAGCTCATATGAGTGGTCTACCAATTTTTTCTGCAGGGCTTCGGGTACATTGCTGCGTGCTACGATGGTATTCCATTGTTTTTTGTTCATGTGGTATCCCGGTAAAACCCCATCCGGGTATTGTTCTCTAAGATCAATGGCTTTTTCCGGGTCGCATTTCGCATTGAATCCTGTGTAGGTATCTATATTGCACATTACAAACATCTTCCCCATTACCTTATATACAAGCGTGGTAGCATTGAAAGGAAAGGTTTCTTCTGCACCAGGTTTAGAGAGGCAGTATTCGCGCAGTTCGTCGATGTGCATGGCACTGTAAATAAAGTAGGACTTGAAAACCCTGTAACAAAACAAGGACAATTTTTTTATATTCATGTCACAAAACAAGGGCAATTTTAAACTTCTAACCTTGAATTTAAGGTTACTTTAACCTGTATACCACCGGATTCGAAGGTGCCGCGTCATTTTCCCAGGGTAGCACCTGAAGGTTGAGCAGGTACAGGCCGTCTTCAAGATGATCGGGTACAAAGATCATTTCGGTGATGGTGCGGCCTGTGTAGGCTTCGGGAGTATCGCCCCACCAAGCGCGGTGGCCGAGCAGCAGACCCCCGTCGCTTTCACGGTCTACGGAGGGCAAGTCGGTGAGCAGGTGCAGTAGCCCGGCTTCTCTCATGGCCACCAGGGCGTCTGGATGGAAGTAAGGTGGATTGGTATCTGAATAATTTCGCGAAAGCTTTGCAGGGTCGTTGGGCAGGGTTCTGATGATGATCGCGTCGTACTCCGGCCCTTCGAGAAGCAGAGCAACCTGGTGGGGCATGATCACTGAATCGCCGGTTTTCAGGTGTGGCAGTTCAGGGCCATTGTATATATCGGGAGCAATACTGCCGAGGCGTGCTCTAAACCAATATTGCTGTATGGTGTCAGCAATGGTGGGTAGCATATCGCGTCGTATATGCGCCACCGATTCGGTATGGGTGCCGTGTCCGTGTGGGTTGAAGTGCACATCGCGAAAATTCACTGCACCACCTTCGGCCACACTGCCTGTAAAGTGTTCGTTACGTGCTGGTTCTATGCGCGCGGGTGGCACATACCATGCCCGCGGCCCTGATGGCGAAAGGGTGATGGCCAGTGTATGGGGTTGGTTCAAGTTGGCTTCGTACCGGCGCCCTTCTATGGTTACCTGTGTAGTCATTTATTCAGTTATAAATAGTTCAGAAGCAATGCCATCGGCAAGCAGCCTGCCCTTGTGAGTAAGGGTAAAGCGCCCATTCTGTATTTCAGCAAGGTCGCTTTCTATCAGGTTTTTAAGGCTTTCGCCAAATAGGGTCTCCATGTCTACACTGTAGCGCTGCAGGGCGAGTTTGGGCTCTATGCCCCAACGGGTGCGTAGGCCGGTCATCACCCATTCATTATAGCGGTCGGCGGGGCTGAGCATTTCTTGCTTTGAGGGCAGGGTACCTTCGCTTATGGCCCTTATATAGCGAGAGTTTGATGCTATATTCCAAGAACGTATATTGCCGTGATAGCTATGTGCCGAGGGTCCCAGCCCAAGGTATTTTTCGCCGGTCCAGTAGGCCGTATTATGCCGTGAGTAGCGCCCTTTGCGGGCAAAATTGCTGATTTCATACTGTTCGTAGCCTGCAGCTTCCAATGCTTTTACCATGAGTTGGAAATGGTCTGCTGCAAGCTCTTCGTCTACAGGTTGCTCGGTGCCTTTTGCCACGCGGTGGCCCAATGCAGTGCCGCTTTCAACCGTGAGGCAATAAGATGAAATATGGTCTACCCCCAGATCTATGGCCTGGCGCAGCGTTGCGGCCCAGTCATGTGGCGAAAGCCCGGGCACACCGTATATCAGGTCAATGGTGATATTGTGGAATCCTGCTTCCTTGGCGAGCCGCACCGAACCTGAGGCTTCCGCACCGCTGTGGGCGCGGTTCATCCATTTCAAAATACTGTCGGAAAAACTTTGTATGCCGATGCTAAGCCTGTTCACACCGAGTGATTTCAACTCGCTGAGCTTTTCAGGGTTTACATCGTCAGGGTTGGCTTCCAGGGTTATTTCGGCGCTTTCGCTTACAACAAATGTATTTCGGATTGCACCCAGAATTTTGCTCAGTTGGGCAGGTGACATAAGGCTTGGAGTCCCTCCTCCGAAGTAGATGGTTTCTACGGCTTCATTTCCGAAAAAATTCTTTCTGAGATACACTTCTCCGCAGATGGCTTCGCACATGGCATTCGCTGTTTTTACAGAAGTAGAAAAGTGAAAATCGCAATAGTGGCAAGCTTGCTTGCAAAAAGGAATATGTATGTAGATGCCGGCCATGGTCAGATTTTGGTTCTGAGCACTATTCGAAAGGTGGTGCCTTTATCGGCCTCGCTGCGCTTCACGAATATTTTGCCTTTGTGGTAATTTTCTATAATTCGCTTTGCCAGCGAAAGCCCTAGGCCCCAGCCCCGCTTTTTGGTGGTATAGCCGGGTTGAAATACAGCTTTCTGATTGCCGGGAGCTATTCCTTTGCCCGTATCGGAAATATCGATATACACGTTTTGAATTTCGTGCCTTAAATCAATAGTTATATTACCGCTACCTTCCATAGCGTCAACGGCATTTTTGAAAATATTTTCAATGACCCACCCGAAGAGGGTTTTATTCATCATTGCTTTTATGACGCCATTGCGGTTTTGACTTACTTCAAAAATCACTTTCGTTGAAAGTCTCGGACTCAGATAGGCGATGGCTTCGCGCATGGTTTCGGCTACATCAGTTTCTTTGAGCTCTGTGGCAGATCCAATTTTTGAAAACCTGTCGGTGATGGTTTCGAGCCTTGACACGTCCTTATTGAGTTCTTCAATGGTTTCGCGATCGGTGCCGCGCGCTTCAAGCAGTTGCACCCAGGCCATGAGGCTTGAGAGGGGGGTGCCGAGCTGATGGGCTGTTTCCTTGGCCATACCTATCCATACATGATTTTGTTCGGCATTTCTAAAGGTGCTGAATATAAGATAGCTGATAAACAGAAACAGGCCTACAATCACCATTTGGGCGATGGGGTAATATTTCAATTGGGTAAGAATTACCGAATCATCGTAGAAAATATAGTTCACTGTATTTTCGCCAAAGCGCACACTAATGGGTTCGTTCGCCGCGCTGAGTCTTTTGATTTCAACTGCGAGTGCTGAGCTGTCGGCTATAAGGGTAGTATCAATATTTGCCGAAAGCACCACCTTGGTCATGGCAGAATCGGTAAACAGCACGGGAACAGAGCCAGAGTTCATCACTGTTTCACTTATGAAGGAGTTGATCAGATCGTCGAGGGTATGTTCAAGGTCGGTAATAATGCGCGAATCTTTGTAGTACACTTTCTGCTTTATACCTGCTATGTCAATACGAATTGGGGTGTAGAGCGCACCCATCTCTGCGATCATTTTATCAACGCTTTCTTTATCTTTAATAAGCTCTTCATCAATATTTCTATCAAATAGGAGGTTGTTGTCATCGTCGACAATGAGTACAGGTATAGTATTATTATTGAGATTAATATCCTGCAGAAAGAGAATTTCCTGCGATTCAGTAGCCACCAGAAAGCGCCCTATTGCCTGCGCCCATGTTTTGGCTTTTATGCGCTCTTCAGTGCGCATATCGTTAAAGAGTACTTCTGTATAGTTGATAAGCAGCAGCCGTTTTTTTACCGCTTCTGACCAAAGCTGCACTTTCACGCGCTCTTCTTCGCGAATCTTATTTACTATTACGTTCGAGTACCAAAGAGAAACGCCTACAATGGCGATGGCCAGAATAATCAGTAGTGCTTTCCAGCGCTGCTTGCGCGTGTATAAATCCATTCCTGTTGGATATCTTGAATGTTGGGTTACCGAAAGGTAGCCTATCTGCCGCTAATGTAGCCAACTTTTAACCATCGGTACAAGTGGTTAGAGATCATCATCTTTTTCAAGCTTGTCATACAGGTCTTCATCGGATTTGGATGGCTTGCCCTTTTTAGGTGGGGTTTTTGGTTTTGGCTGAGAGGTTTTTACCGTATCCGGTTTGGTGCCAAAATCATCCCATTCAAGTGATATCTGTGAAGGGGTTTTGGATTTGGGCTGAGGCACTCCGGTCAGATTAGGATCTCTTTTGAACAGACCAAACTCTTCATTCAGTATACTTTTCATGGTATTTTTTTCCTTGTCGAATTCCATTTTACGCTTTTGCTTTGCAGCGTCTTTGTCGAGTGCAAATATAGGATTGTCAACAGTGCCAGTCATCAGCATAAATAATCTCAGGCCTGTGTTGTCGTCAACGATGTATCCGAATTCTTCATTGTTTATCTTGCCAGTGCGCAGCAGGTCGCCAAGTCGGAAGTTCAGGGTGTAGTTTATCCTGTTGTCAAAGTGGTGAGTTCCTGCAATATTTATGGTCATGGCCGATGAGCGCACGGTCATGTAAGGTATGGTAACCAAGCTGTTTTCTATTTTAATGGTATTTCTAAGGGTATCAAATTCTATTTCCTTCAGCTTTCGCTCAAATTCATTCACCTTGACGAGCGATTTCCAGAGGGCATTTTGTCTGAGGTAGTCGGGTATACCCTGCAGGGCTTCGAGGTTTTTGAGTTTTCCCTTTACCACCGTGAGTTCGGCAAGTGATTTAATGCTCTTGCTGTCGATGCTCAGATCGCTGTCCATATTGCAACTGAAGGTTATAAATGCATCCGTTTTTCCCGAAAGGTGGTTGGAGCGAATTACCTGCTGTCCGAAATCTTCAAACTGGCTAAAGAGTTCATTGAGTGCAATGCCTTGCAATGTAGCTTTCGCCTGAGTTTCGAATGTTTTACCTGATTTCTGCTGCACGCTGATGCTGCTCTGTACGCTTCCACCTGCCGTTCGAAACTGAATTGGGTTGAGCGTGAGCAAACCATTTACAAAGTATGCTCTTCCATTTGCTTCCTGGGCTGTAAACTTTCTAAAAATGATTTTTTCAACATTAACGCCCAGATCGAAAGTTATATCAGTGGGGAGCTCAAAACGGTAAGAGGTGTCTCTGCGCGATAGTTCTGTGGCAAGAATTCCATTGAGGTCTATGGTTTTAGCAGTGAAATTGGCTTTGATATGAAGTTTCTGATTGGGCGTGGTAATATAGGGAAGGGCATTTTGAATGGCTCCCGAAAATTTAAATGGATTGTCGTTCACCCTTGCGGTGGCCTCCTTTATCAGGAGAGTATTGTTGCGCAATGCAATTTCGCCATTTATAAGGTCAAATGTTTGCGACTGTTCCTTTAATTTGAAGCTCCCGTCTTTGAGCTGGATATCTCCCGCAAAATCTACGGCTTTGAGCAGGGCAAGTGTTTCGTTATTGCTCGTGCCGGTGAGTTTTCCGGTGAGTTTGCCTTTGAGGGTGAGCTTACCAGCCATTTTCTCGAATGAATCGATATTAAGCAGGTCGCGAAGTTCGCTCAGGTCAATGATTCCATTCAGGTTCAAGTCAAAGGCGGGCGAATCAAAATTTATCACCTTTCCGGAAATATCAATTTTGCCCGGACCTATACCTGCGTTCATGACGTCAATGTAAAGTGATGTAATACCGTTGCGAATCTGCACGCTCCCGCTTGCCTCAGCTATTTTGGCTTTTCCCATTGCTACTTCATGGCGAAATGATCCGTTGGTACGGTCGAAAACCACGTCGAGTGAGAAGGGTTTATTCGCCCCTGATTTCATTTCTACCACAAGGTCTGTTTTGCCTTCGGCGCGGTATGCGCCCAGTGCTGATTGCAGTGGCAGGGGCGAAGCGGCAATAATGTTTTCAATTCTTGCTCCGGTGGTGGAGAGCGATAGCTCCCAATCTATCTGCGTCCCTTCGGTGAATATACCTTCTGCAGCAAATGTCTCTTTGCCGAATTTGATTTCGGGGGCATTAAGTTTATAGCCTGTTTTACTTACAAGAACATCGATTTTTCCCGAAAGGGTGGCCTCTCTGAACATCGGCTTGCCTTCGCTGAGGTAGTTAATGCCGGCAATGTCGGCATCGCTCACGATGGTATGTGTTTCTGCGCCAAATTCGCCATTGGCTGAAACCTTATTAATTTGCAGACTCAACGAATATTCATTTTTACCATCCAGACTGAAAGCTATGTTTTTAAGCAGGATGTTTCTGAGTTCTAGTGCGGCCGTGCCACTGCTGTCGGCGGTGCTTTGCCAGAAGTGATAGTTGTCAGACCCATCGGCATATAGCTCCATTCGAAAGAAACCTCCTACCGCATCGGCTTCGGTAATCTTGTATTGCTTTCGCAAAAAATCGAACAGCCCGATCTGCAGGTAAAGATCATTTATATACAGCAGGGTATCATCTGGCCTTGAGGTCATTGGCACCACTACATGGCTGAATCGCAATGATGCATACGGGAATCGCTGCAGCAGGCTGAAGTTGATGTCCTGCACTGATACCGGTACTTTAAGGTTTCGGTTTACCTCATATACCACAATATCGCGCACTTCGTCTTCGTACTTATAGGCTAAAAATACCGATACGGAAATAAGAAGCGTGAGCAGTAACAAAAAAGCCCCAAGGATTTTGAGATATTTATTCACCGATTTTGCTTGAGTGTTTGAGTCTTCCACCTTGGTACAAACGCCTTGCCGCAATTGTTATTACAACATTTTCAGGGTATTCAATTCTTGTTGTGTAAGATGGCGCCACTTGCCGCGGGGTAGGTCCTTTTTGGTAAGACCTGCAAAAATTACTCTGTCGAGCCCTTTCACTTCGTAGCCGAGGTGTTCAAACATGCGCCGTACAACGCGGTTTTTTCCACTGTGTATTTCTATACCAATGTCTTTCTTATCCTTGCCATCGCCCACGTATGATACTTCGTCAGCTTTCATAAGGCCATCTTCCAGTTCTACTCCATCGCGAAGTGCTTTCAGGTCGGGGGCTTTCAAGGGCTTATCGAGGTGCACATGGTAGAGTTTGTGCACGCCATGCGAAGGGTGGGTAAGTTTTTTTGTAAGGGCACCGTCGTTGGTAAGCAGCAGCAGGCCTGTAGTTAGTCTGTCGAGCCGGCCCACCGGAAATACCCTTGCTTCGCCTATACCACGAAGTAGCGAAAGTACGGTGCGCCTGCCTTCGGGGTCTTTGGCAGTGGTAATAAAATCTTTGGGCTTATTGAGCAAAATGTACACGGGTTTCTCAGGCGACATGCGCTCCCCGGCATAGGTTACCTTATCAGTTATTGATACCTGAAAGCCCATTTCTGTAACTTGAACCCCATTTACTTCAATTAGTCCGTTTTTTATAATATCATCGGCTTCGCGGCGGGAACAAATACCGGAATTGGCAATGTATTTATTGAGACGAACAGTATCCTTATGCCGCGAACCCGTTTTGGCGCCACCTGAATTTTTTATCCTTTCAGCCTTGTTTGATGCATCACTACCGGGCCTTTTAAATGGAAATTTTCCTCCCCTTCGTTCTCCGTCTCTACCCCTTGGCGCTGGGCGAGAACTTCTTTCTGTCCTTTCATCATCTTTTCTCGGTGGTTGCGACGGTCTGTCGCCACCGTCATCGCTGTAGCGTGATGCACTGCGTGGAGGTCTTTCGGGTCTGCCACCTTCATCGCTTCGTGATTCAAAGGGCTTCTTAAAACCTGATGCATCATCGTCTCTTCTCGGTGGTCTTGATGGTCTGTCGCCACCTTCATCGCCATAGCGTGATGCACTGCGCGCAGGTCTTTCGGGTCTGCCGCCTTCATCGCTTCGTGATTCAAAGGGCTTTTTAAAACTTGATGCATCATCGTCTCTTCTCGGTGGTCTTGATGGTCTGTCGCCACCTTCATCGCCATAGCGTGATGCACTGCGCGCAGGTCTTTCGGGTCTACCGCCTTCATCGCTTCGTGATTTATAGGGTTTTTTAAAACCTGATGCATCATCGTCTCTTCTCGGTGGTCTTGATGGTCTGTCGCCACCGTCATTACCATAGCTAGATGCACTGCGCGCAGGTCTTTCGGGTCTGCCGCCTTCATCGCTTCGTGATTTATATGGTTTTTTTAAACCTGATGCATCATCGTCTCTTCTCGGTGGTCTTGATGGTCTGTCGCCACCGTCATTACCATAGCTAGATGCACTGCGCGCAGGTCTTTCGGGTCTGCCACCTTCATCGCTTCGTGATTTGTAAGGTTTTCTGAAACCGGGTGTACCGTGGTCTTTTTTGGCTGGACCTGAGGATTTATCTTCTTCGTTTCTGCCGAATCTTGCAGCACCTCTTGGTGGGCGTTCCGGCACACCGAAATCGTCACTTTGCGATTTGAGTGGTTTGCGACTGGTTGGTATGCGCTCTTCACTTTTTGCGGTACTTGCGGGTCTTTCACCTTCATCGCTCTTAGACTTACGTGCGGCGCTTCGGATGGGTCGTGTTGCCTTTTCCGGACTATCATCGGCTTTTAAGGCCGCTTTTTTGGCCGTGATTATAGAAGCAGGGCGTTTTTTTGCCGGCGCTTCATCATCTACTATATCTTTCTTTCGGCTTTTGGGCTTGGCAGCAACTTTCTCAACTGATTCTTTGGACTTTAAAGTTTTGGTTGATGTTTTTTTTGCTGCTACCGGTTTAGCGGTTTTTGACGTCTTTTTCTTTTCGGCCATTGTAGTTTAGGAGTTCAGAGTATTGGGTAAAATGCATCGGTGATGTGCATAACATCGTTTTGGTTGCCATTTAAGGTAACTGCCACGATATCAAATCGTGCTTCTTTATCGATTTCTTTTTTGATCATATAGGCGTTTGCAGCGCGAATCATGAACCTTTGTTTTTGTTTGGTCACAAATTCTTCGGGGCTGCCGTAGTTATTATTTTTTCGGGTCTTCACTTCTACAAAAACGATAAATCCTTCATTTTCAGCAATTATGTCTACTTCATCATGTCCATGACGCCAGTTGGTTTCAAGAATTCTGAAACCCAGAGAAGTCAAATGCGTAGAAGCAAGTGATTCGCCCGATTGTCCGATTTCATTGGTCGAATGAGACATGTAAAACTTAAACTGAGAATCTAAGGTTCCTAATTAATTGTTATGAAACGAATAACTACAACAATCGCAGCCTTTGTGCTTGCAGCAACATTAAGTTCGGCTGTTTTTGCATCCGAGCCATTCCAGGGTACGATCAAATTTACCAAAACGATCGGACCCGTAACCGCCAACTACACATACTATGTGAAAGGTGACAAAATTCGGGTCGAAGAACTCGGTGAAAACGGAGAAATTCAAGGGATCATGATTATTGATACCAAGGCAAACTCTGTGAAAGCCCTAAGTCCCGAGCGACAAATGTACATAGATGTTCCCAACAAGCGTCCTGCAAAAGATGCTGAGGTATATGTGCAGAAAACCAGCAACTCTCAAACCATCAATGGTTATAAGTGTAGTGAGGTGAAAGTAACGGGAAAAACAGACGGTCGTGAAGTTACCTTTTGGGTGGCTGATGATCACTTTGATTTCTTTATCCCAATGCTCGAAACATTGAACCGTAAAGATAAATTGGCAGTGTATTTTATGAACATTCCTGACCTTGCGGGTTACTTCCCAATGGTAGGTGTGGAGCGCAAAACCGATGGTGTTGAATTGTCAAAACTTCAGGTTTATGACATGAACAAAACCAATCTTGACGACAAGCTTTTTCAAATACCTGCGAACTTTACCAAGTTCGAAAGAGAATAAGTAGGTTAACTGTGGTTTAGTGAAGAAGGCTGATCGTGATAAACGGTCAGCCTTACTTTTTTACCGTGAATCCAGGCTCGATTGTCGCTAATATGTCCTGATGGAAAGTTGAAGCATACAGGATATCCGTATTCACTTACGTGGCTTGCAATAATTTCTTCGGCATGTTTACCGAAAGGCACTTGATTGTCGTGCATATCGGTAAGACCTCCTACCACGAGACCTGCCAAATCTTTGAGCATACCGGCTCGTTTCAGACACAACATCATTCGGTCAATATGGTAGAGGTACTCATCCACATCTTCAATAAAAAGAATTCTTCCTTTTGTATCGAGTTGGGTTGAAGAGCCCATCATACTTATTAGCACGCTTAAGTTGCCCCCAATAAGCTCGCCCTCCGCGACTCCCTGCACATTCATGCGGTGATACATGGCTTCAGTATGGGGTAATTTGCCGCTCAGGACATCCCTGAGGCTGAGCAAAGCTTCGCTTGTATTGTCCTCAAAGTTTAGTGGCATGGTTGCGTGAACTGATGCCACTCCTGCATGTTTATAGGCATGATTGTGGAGCACGGTTACATCGCTGTAACCCACAATCCACTTAGGTTGGGCAGCAAGTGTTTTCGTATCCATACCGTCAATAAGCCTGGCAGTGCCATAGCCACCGCGCGCCAAAATAATTGCTTTTACATCGGGGTTGTTAATGGCTTCGTTGAGGTCTTGTAGTCGCTCTTCATCGCTTCCGGCAAATTGATTTTGAACCTTAAAAAGGTTTCTGCCGGGGAGGGTGCGAAAGCCCCATTTTTCCAGCACCGAGCGGGCATATTTAATGTTTTCAGGATCGGCTTTACGTGCTGTGGAAATGATGGTAATTAAGTCGCCAAGCAGCAATGGTGGGGGAAGTATGGTGTTCATAGTAACGGGTAATGATATGGCGAAGTAATTATCTTTGCGCCCTACAAACAAGCACAATCCATTTGAATATTCCAAAGAGATATACCATTACGGCAGCCTTACCGTATGCAAATGGCCCCCTGCATATAGGACATATGGCCGGGGTGTATATTCCGGCTGATATCTATGTGCGGTATCTCAGGCTGAGAAACCGCGAAGTGGTATTCGTATGCGGGAGTGATGAGCACGGGGCTGCCATCACGCTCAAGGCCAAGAAGGAAGGTAAAACTCCTCAGGAAATTGTAGATGAATACCACAGTGTAAACAGGCAGGCTTTTGCCGATTTTGGAATTGTATTCGATATATACCACCGTACATCTTCAGCCCTGCATCACAAAACCGCACAGGATTTTTTCCTGAAGCTCCTTGAAAAAGGCTCATTTGATGTACGTACCAATGAGCAGTACTATGATGCAGAAGCAAATCAGTTTCTCGCCGATAGATATATAGTGGGTACCTGCCCAAGGTGTGGATTTGATAATGCTTACGGCGATCAATGTGAGAACTGTGGAAGCACCCTTAATCCGCAAGATCTTATCAATCCGAGGTCAACCTTAAGCGGAAGCACTCCCATACTCAAACCAACTTCGCATTGGTTTTTGCCGATGGAGCGTCATGAAGCATGGCTGCGGGAGTGGATTGAAAAGGGTACCCTTGACGAGAAATACCACCACAATCCGTCGGAGTGGAAAAAGCAGGTACTTGGGCAATGCAAATCCTGGATAGACGGTGGCCTGCAGGGTCGTGCAATGACCCGCGATCTCGATTGGGGGGTGCCTGTACCATTGGCTGAAGCCAATGGAAAGGTGCTGTATGTGTGGCTCGATGCGCCTATAGGATACATCAGCGCTACAAAGGCGTGGGCAGAAGGTGCCGGCAAAGACTGGGAACCTTACTGGAAAAGTTCTGGTACCAAGTTGGTACACTTCCTTGCCAAAGACAATATTGTGTTTCACTGCATTATATTTCCTATACTACTCAGGGAGCACGGTGACTTTATTTTGCCTGATAATGTGCCAGCCAATGAGTTTTTGAATCTCGAAGGCAAAAAGATATCGACCTCCCGAAACTGGGCTGTTTGGCTACATGAATATCTCGCCGATTTTCCCGGCAAGCAGGATGAGTTGCGCTACGTACTCAATTCCATAGCACCTGAATTCCGCGACAGCGAGTTTACCTGGACCGATTATCAAGCCAGGGTGAACAATGAGCTCGTTGCTATCCTAGGCAATTTTATAAACCGAACCATTGTACTAACACACAAATTATTTGGAGGCGAAGTGCCATCACGAAAAGGTACAGACCTTAAGAATCTTCACTCAACTGATCCTTTGAGTACCCTTTCAGCAGCGCACGATGAGGTAGCTGACTTTATTGAGCAATACCGTTTCAGAGATGCACAGCAGGCCATGATGAATCTTGCACGTGCTTGCAATAAGCTTTTGACTGAAACCGAGCCATGGAAGCTCGTGAAAACCGATCCGGCAGCGGCGGGAGCCGTTATCAATATTTGCCTTCAGGTGGCAGCAAATCTTACTACCATTGCTGAGCCTTTTCTACCTGCCACCTGCGAGCGGCTGAGATCAATGCTCAATATGGAGCGTGTGGTATGGGATAGCAGTGGAAATCCTGATTTACTACCTGACCGTCATCCCATAGAGAAGGCTGAGTTATTGTACCAGCGAATTGAAGATGAGCAGGTAGCCACGCAACTCCAAAAGCTCGTAGATGCAGCGGCCCTGAATCAACCTAAAACCATACAACATATGCCCCAAAAAGACGCCATTGCCTTCGATGATTTTATGAAGGTAGATATCCGCATAGCGACTATACTGGAAGCGGAACGGGTGCCAAAAACCGATAAACTTATGAAGCTTACCCTGGATACGGGACTGGATAAGCGCACCGTAGTATCGGGCATAGCAGAGTATTATAAGCCCGAAGATCTTCCGGGCCGGCAGGTGTCAATATTAATGAATCTTGAACCGAGAAAGATTAAGGGCATTGAATCGCAAGGGATGATACTTATGGCTGAAGGTGCTGATGGGCGCCTTACCTTTGTGAGGCCTGACGATGGCATGGGCAATGGGGCTACTGTGCGGTAATACCATTGCGATAAATTGCTATTTTTGCGCTCCTTTTAGCTTTTTGAACATTTGGCTCCGTAGTTCAATGGATAGAATGGAAGTTTCCTAAACTTTAGATATGGGTTCGATTCCCGTCGGGGCTACTACTATTGAATCCCCTTTTGCAGCAGCAGAAGGGGTTTTTTTTGATTATCCTTAAAGGTGTTACTCTCTGATTTTCAAGAGCCTTGCAGGCGCGCCTGCGTATATTCCATTTGGTTCATATTTTACCTTGCTGTTTAGTACTGAGTTAGCTCCTACTATTGCGCCTTCGGGAAGGTCAACACCCATGAGTATAGTTGTATTTGCTCCTATTCCCGCACCCCTGCCAATTCGAATCGGATTTGAATCGGATGGCTGAACCACCGCAAGTGCTGATGCTTTGAGTTGGTGAAATGAACCCCTGATACCAGTATTTTCAGCAATGCTTACCCAATCGCCCAAACTTATTTCGGTAAGCGTACTCAACACTACCCTATCGCTCAGAAATACATTGTTTCCTATCAGGAGTGCACCTTCTTTAGCTATTTCAAAAGTCACATCTTTACCAAGGGTAAGGTTGTTTCCGATATTGATATTTCCAGAAGGGTAAAGTCTGAATACTGGCCACCCTAGAGCCCTGAGCCCTCTGCCTACTTTGCAACCCATAGCCCGCAGCATAATGGTGAGAGTCGCGCCGCGAATTCGCATCGATGCTGCGCGTTCGTAGCTGAAAATTGCAGATATCAGGCCCATCTTGATTTTTGTTTGTTCTTAATCCAAGCCATTGTTCCGGTGGCTTTGGCCAGTATGTATGCGCTTTTTCTTGCAAATTTTCTCACTCGGCATTTCCAAAGCAGCGCTGTGGTTTTAAGCGCGGTGCCTGTACCGTACCTTTTTTGAATTTGAATAGCTTCGCTATAAGTGCCACATCCAGAATTGCTCGCTCCACCAAGTGAAAAGTTGGCGAGCGGACTATCGATATATTCAAAATGCTGTCCTTTTTGCCATAGGGCCAGCACAAGGGCATAGTCGGCTGCGAGATTATAACGGGTATCGTACCCCCCAATTTGCCGGAAGGCTGATTCAAGCACAAAACACGTGGGGTGAAAAATGCCCATACCACTTGGCATAAACTCAGGGTTGGGCCGTTCAACACGGTGGTATATTTTGCCGTCAATCTCTTTGATTTTATTCATATTTCCATGAATAACAGGGGCAGTTCCAAATTTAGCGCATGAAACAATCCGGCTGATGGTATGGGGTAAATATGAGTCATCAGCATTCAGAAACGACAAGTATTTGCCACGTGCTGCGGCTGCACCTTTGTTCATGGCGTAGTACATACCTCCATCGGGCTCGCTGATCCAAAGGTCAATTGCGCTGAGGTTGGCAGTAATCAACTCTTTTGTTCCATCAGTGCTGCCGCCGTCAATGAGTATATATTCAAATCGCTTATCAGTTTGAATATTCAGTGAATCGATTGTAGCCTGCAATGAACTTGCGGCATTGAAGCAAACGGTAATTACTGATACCAATGGGCTTTCAGTATTGCGTAGGCCAAGGTTAAACTTTGCATTTGAGTTGGCTTGCATGGTTTGCCTGATCATTATTGAAGTAGAGCGAAAGTAGGTATTCAAACGAAAAGGGTAGCCCCGAAAAGCAGGTATTCGGCAAAGAAAAATATCCAGAATGCCATGTAGAATTTGCGGATAGACTCATGGCTTTCAATTTCTACCCGGCCCGAAACGGAGAGAAATGCCAAGCCCAAAACTGCATGCCCAACGCAGAGCAAAGGGCCATTTACCAAAGTGAAAGTGTATAGCAGCGGTGCAAATGCACCAATCACATAGCCTGCTGCCACTGCATATATTCCTGCACGGTAGGTTTTTCCAATGCCTGCATTGATGGCCAGACTACTGATGCCAGCTTCTGCATCTCCGCGGGTATCAGGGATGTCTTTAAACCAAGCTATGCCGATGCTGAAAAACGAAACAAAAGCTACGAGTAACCAGACTTCAGCAGGGATGGCCTGCAGGCTAAGTTCTGCTTTTGCAAAATGAAGGTAGAATCCTATATTGATTAGAATACCCCGCACTATGGTAATTGCAGATGCTGCTGTAGCATGGTGTTTTTTCAGGTATATCTGCTTCCATGAGTATATAAATCCGAGAATGGAGATTATGAGTATGAGTGCAGCCAGAAAAACTGAAAGGTAAATTGCAAGGCTGAGACTTAGTGCCAAAGCGACCCAACTGATCAGCTTACCCTGTTGCAAAGTAAGCGCCCCCGATGCTATTGGAAGATTTGGCTTATTGATTTTATCAAGCGCCACATCTACAACCTGATTGTAGCCTGTGATGAAAATATTGCAGAACAGCGCCGCAAACAGTGTAAGCCAAAAATGTTCAGAAGGCGGTATGATGTTGCCACCTGCAAGAAGGTAAAGAACAGCAATGCTTACGGCTGTGCCTATGACGGTATGCGGCCTTGAAAATCGCCAGAGCGTTATAAGATATTTCAATTGGATAAAAAATAGGTATTGGGTGCAAAGGTTGTTGAACTATTTGTTACTTCTGTTGTAAATATTTGCAAACCTTCAATTTTGAGATCATATTTTCCGAAAGGCCTGAATCCTTTAAATTTTCACATATTGCCAAATGAACCAATATATTGGCTGAGATACTGATATTGCTTGCTTTTATCGCAACTCTTGCCGCGGTTTCAATTTATTTGCAAAGCCGCAAAATGAACCTATCGGTAGTAAGCCGCAAGATATTGCATATTGGCGCCATAGCTGCCAGCGCAATTTCAGTGTACATGGTGCCTGATCTTGATTTGCTGTATTATACAGTTTTGCTATTGTTTCCAATCGTGGGTATCGCTGTGTGGAAAGGATTTCTGAAAAACCCCGTTAATGGCCGACGCAGTTGGGGAATGGTTTGGTATGCTTTGATTTTTGCAGTGTTGCTTGCTTTTTTTCGCGAAAGCAAGCCGCATTTGGTTTACTACGTACTTATGGTGCTTGCCCTTGCCGATGGGTTTGCAGCGCTTGTCGGTATCTCTTTCAGGATAATGCCATATAGAGCGGGAGGTGATGAACGCACGGTGGCGGGGTCGGTTATGTTTTTTCTAACGGCATTGATCGTGCTTAGCTCAGGTGCTTTTTTCATTGGTGTGTCAACGGGTTTGACCCTAGTTGAAATTCTAGGGGTCGCTTTTTTTATCACCCTTGTTGAAGCATCATCATCCAATGGGAGTGATAATCTTTGGGTACCTTTATCATTGGTTTACTGGTTGCTAATATTGCCTGATGTAGCTTATACTCCAGCTATATTGGTTTCGGCGATCGCCCTTCCTTTTACTGCAATTCTGGCTTTCAGGTCGAAATGGCTCAGCAGCGGAGGCGCACTTGTAGCCTTGCTTTTCGGATGGTTTTACGTTCTCAGCCCGGCACCCTCGTGGGTGGTCATTCCGTTGGGGTTTTTTGTATTGGGTTCTTTGCTTTCAAAGCTCAACGCAGATAGGCATACAGGGCCGGCTCGCAGTAGTATGCAGGTATTGGCCAATGGTGGAGTACCTGCTGCATTTCTCGCAGCTTTTTTTGTAAGCGGCTTTGATGTCTTTCTCGTTGGTTTTGTTTGTGGATTTGGTGCTGCATTGAGCGATACATCATCTTCTGAAATCGGCGTAAAGCTTTCTCAACGAGCATATAGTATTGTAGGCTTCAAGCCATATCCGGCTGGGCTTAGCGGTGGTGTGAGTGCAGGTGGAACAATTGCAGGACTGGTTTTTGCCGGCATCATTGCCTTGCTTGCTCTTGCAGTATGGGGTAGGTTTTCATGGTCTTATTTCTATTTGTTCACAGGAGCAGCCTTTGCAGGAAATATTGCAGACAGCCTTTTAGGACAGTTTATTCAAATAAAGTATTTCAATGAAATCACTCATGAGTGGCAAGATACACGTCCCGATGGCGTTTTATTTACCCAAAAGGGAATGAAGGGAATAACGAATGATGTGGTAAACCTTATTTCAACCACTTTTTCGGGTGTTTTAGGCTACATCATTTATACCTATTGCGAAAAAATTTGAACATTATTGATTACCCACATAAAGCTGTGAATAACAAAGTCTACAAATAATTACCGACCATCACTTATGCGTATTTTTAAAATGCGAAAATTTTCGCTCCCCGATATGAGAATTACAATGCGACTTGCACCCTATTTGGTGGCTTCATTTTTTATTTGTTGCGGAATAAAATCGGGTGCTCAGACCTGCGCTGACCCCGGGCTGCTTTGCGCAAATTTCAGCACAGATACCCTCAGTACAGATGATGGCCTTCCGGCAAATGTGAATCCTTCATTTTGCTTTGCTGATGCACCAAATGCGCTTTTTTTTGAGTTCAATACTTTGAATACCAATCAATATCCTACCATTGATTATGCAGATTCCACTGCCACATTATTCTTTATAATTGACTCATGCCTCATCGATACATTGTTCGCTCAGGGACTTAATATAGCCGTGTTTACGGCCACCAACCTCTGCGATGAATCTACTTATGACACTCCCCTATTTTGCGAAGCTGAAGTGTATCAATCACTGCAAATAGACTTTAGCGGCTTGCTTCCTGCTACTACGTATTATGTGATGGTAACAGGAATTGATAGCCTTCCTCCGGTCGAAGAATTTTCATCATGTGATATAAGGCTGGGGCTTATAGGCCCGGCTGTAGAGTACGACTTGAAGCCAGAACCTCCAAATCAGACCATCTTTCCGGGTGAAACAGCCGAGATGAGTGTTGACCCAGCTTTTGCACCCTATCAGTGGCAAGGGGAGGCACTTACCAATACTACTTTGCCAACTGTTGGCGCAAATCCAAATGAAGTTGGTGTCTACAACTACACGACATCGACAGAAATTGCCGGTTGCGAATACAGCGAAACTTTAAGAGTGACTGTAATACCGCCCATAGTGCCTTACAACGCTTTTACACCCAATAGCGATGGCTTTAATGATACCTGGGTAATTGGTAATATTCTTCAATGGCCAAATGCCCAGATTGTAGTTTATTCCCGCTGGGGAGCCAAAGTATTTCAAGCAACCAATTATCAAAACGATTGGGAGGGCGACAATCTACCTGCAGCCACCTATTACTTTGTAATTGAGTTGAATCCTATTGAATTTAATACAGAACCTATTACCGGTTCAGTAACCATATTGAGATGAGATATTTATACATAGTACTAATCTTCATGTTGTGTGTCACTTCTAGCCTCAGAGCGCAGCAGAATCCGCAATATTCAAATTTTTTATTCAACTCTTTTGCGCTAAACCCTGCAATTGCCGGTTTGCAGGTTTGTCTAGATGCCCGGGTTGGATACCGAAATCAATGGGTAGGTTTTGAGAATAACCCTAGATCAGTTTTTCTTACTGCGCATCAAAGAATCAAATCAATAAGCAGCGACCGAGGAGCCCAACATGGGGCAGGCTTGGTTGTGGAGTCTGACAATACAGGGCCTACGGGGCGTACATCCGTACATGCGGCATACGCCATCCACCTTCCACTGTCCAGAAAAACGAGAATTTCATTTGGTTTATCTGCGGGTATATTGCAGTATAGGGTTGACATGTCGCAAATATTTGTGCCGCAACCTGGCGACCCTATTCTTCAGCAATCACAAAGCGAGCTGGTATTTCCTGATATCAAATTCGGAATTTGGCTGTACAATAAATCCTGGTTTGCAGGCTTTAGCGGCGGGCATCTTACCAGTCCTACTCTAAATGACATTGGGATTGATACCCGATTACAGTCGCATTTTAATCTTATGGCTGGTAGGGTATATGAAGGGGGTGAAAAAATGAGCTATATCCCTGCTGCACAATTTAAATTTACAAGTAACTCTACACCATCACTTGACGTACAATTTTGGGCCGACTATGATGACACTTTTGCACTCGGTGCAGGATTCAGGTCGGAGGATGCAGTGTATGGAATGCTGAAATTTAACTTTTTAGATCACTTTACCGTGGCTTACGCATACGACTTTACATATTCAAAAATGCGTTTCGGGGGGAATAATTCCCACGAGATTATCATTGGAATATCTGCATGTTCGCGAAAGCAGCGCGTAGGCTTCGTACCCTGTGCAGCATATGACTAAACCTTGACACGAATCTATACTATATTGTCCCCTCTAAAAACTATCACCACGGCATTATTCATGTTTGCCGGTGTAGCAATTGCCCAGCAAAGTGAAATATTCTATTGGAAAGGATATTCATCCAACTGGAATGATCCGGCCAATTGGACTACATCAGGCGCTTCCGGCACGCTGCCCGGCTCTGAGGACCATGTACTGATTCAATCAGATGCATTGTCAAACAATATCAGTTTTACCTCCGATGTTCAGGTGGCTTCATTGATTGTAACTCATCCGAATGGCGCCAGTTTTACCTCACGCATTAAAACAACCATTTCCCTGGCAGGTGCATTAAACCTTCCTTCATCCACAATTGTGGATAGCGGCATCAGGTTTCAATTATCAGATGAGAATTCAATTCATCATAGTTTCAGCAATAATTTGTTGCCTCAGGTGATGTGGAATGAAGGTGCTGAAGGCAATCATTTACCGACAGGTAATGGTGGTGGATTGAGATCATGCGCCTTTTTTACAATCGTTCCAAATCCGGTGAATCCAACCTGCAATGGATTTGCAAACGGTATGGCTTCAGTTTTGGTGCCCACTGACGGTGTAGGGCCATACGCCTATCAATGGGTTGGAGGTCCCGGTACCCGGCAATGGAATAATGTAGGTGCAGGTACATATACTATTTTGGTATTTGATCTTGGCCAAGGAGGCGCATCATGCAACCTTAATCTATTTGTAAATGAGCCGGGTCCACTGGTGGTTTTCGCAATGAATGCTACAGCGCCAACCTGTCCGGGCGATTGCAATGGTTCTGCATTTCCACTGGTAATAGGCGGTACTGGAGGGTACGTATATACATGGCCAGATGGAACCGGAGGATTATCAAAATCAAATCTTTGCAACCCTTTCACATTAAATATCACAGACCAGCAGGGATGCACTCTTGATACCACCTATGTATTTGTGAATTCACCTTTGGCCTTTGTTTTTAATGCAGTTGTTACAGATATATTCTGCGCCGGAGATAATGACGGAAGCATAAATCTTACAGTAACAGGAGGTACCGGAGCATTGACCATTTCGTGGACGGGGCCCGGGGGGTTTACTGCCGCTTCCGGTAATATTAGCAATCTCATTCCGGGTATATACACTGCAACGGTCTTAGACCAAAATGCGTGTACTGACCAGCAAAGCTTTACAGTTGCTGAGGTTCCTTTTATGGTGGCTAATGCTTCGGGTACCAACAATAATTGCAACGGCCAAAGCATAGGTGCAATAAACCTTTCAATAAGTCAGGGCAATCCACCTTACAGTGTATCATGGACTGGTCCGGGGGGGTTCACCTCCGGCAGTCAGAATATATCTGGCCTTATCGCCGGGCCTTACCAAGCCACCATTACTGACAGTGAGGGATGTGTGCTTGTTGTGAATAGAACTGTTGCAGAACCGCCAGCTATTGTAATTGCCATTCTCAGCACAAATGTAGCATGCAGCGGCGGTGCTACTGGTTCAGCGCAGGCATCAGCGACAGGCGGTACCGGTGGGCTTTCATATTCCTGGACGGGCCCAATGGGGTTTACGGCTCTGGGGGCGAATATTTCAAACTTGCTAATTGGTACCTATGAAGTAACCGTGCAAGATGGCAACGGGTGTATTGAAACCCAAACCGCAGTAATTATTGAGCCAGCTTTATTAGCGCTTGTGTTCACTCCAAGCCCACTTATTTGTACTGGCGGAAATAACGGTGCCATAAATCTTGAAATATCAGGAGGCACTGGGCCTTATAGTGTCAGTTGGACAGGTCCTTCGGGATTTAGCTCAACGAATGAAGATATCAGCAGCTTGGCTGCGGGAGTATACAATGTGACTGTATCTGATTTCAATGGTTGTATTGGCAATGGCTCTGAAGCACTTACCAATCCAAGTCTTGTTGTAATCAGTGGAGTGGCTACCAATACCACTTGCTCAACAGGCAATACAGGCGCAATTGACGTGACAGTAACCGGCGGAGTTGAGCCTTATATATATTCCTGGACTGGACCTTTGGGGTTCAATTCTACTAATCAGGACATTTCAGCTTTGGCTGCTGGCAATTATATACTCACCGTTACTGATGATGCCTTTTGTACTGTGATACAGATATTTACGGTAACTTCTCCTGCCAATCTAAATGCAACTTTCAGCACCACCAATGTGCTTTGTTTTGGAGGGTCTTCAGGGGCTATAAACACAACTCCTTCCGGTGGTACTGGCCCCTATACTTTTCTGTGGCTTGGTCCGGGCGGCTTTTTCTCAACAGCTCAGAATATTAGCGGATTGTTAGCTGGTGATTATTCCCTAATGATTGCCGATGCAAACGGCTGTATGGGATTTTTTAATATCATACTAACTCAAGGCAGCCAAATCAACGTAACACGTATCATTACCAATGCAACATGTTTCGGAGGATTCAATGGAGCTATTACAACCACTATTTCAGGAGGTGTTGGGCCGTATACATTTGCATGGACAGGCCCATCAGGCTTTACCGCTAGCACACAGAATATCTCAGGCCTTGTTGCTGGTACCTATGCGCTTACAGTGACTGGCTCTAATGGATGTACCAGAAATGTTTCTTACAATGTAAACCAGCCCGTTCAGATAACTATAAACGGTACCGTAACCAATTTAACCTGTTTTGGCGGTAATAACGGGGCAATAAGTATTTCGATAACAACCGGGGTAGGGCCATTTACCTATAGCTGGTCGGGCCCTTCAGGTTTTACAGCAAGCACCCAAAATATAAGCGGACTGATAGCAGGAAATTATATAGTAATAGCTACCAATTCGGCGGGATGTGCCCGAACATCCATGTTTGTTATGAGCTCACCTCCAATTATTACAATTACCCCCACCATTCAGAACATCGCATGTTTTGGAGCGAACAATGGCTCCATCGCAGTTATAGTAGCAGGTGGAGTTGGTCCATATTCTGTAACCTGGGCCGGGCCGGGCGGCTACACAAATACGGGTATCAGCATTTCAGGGCTTAGTCCCGGAAACTATATCGCTACTGCAACCGATGCCAGTGGATGTATTCGCAACAATGGATTCAATATTTCAGAGCCATCAGAAATAGATTCCAATATTCTTTTCTCAAATGTTAGCTGCAATGGTTCTGCTGATGGTTCAGCCTCTGTGAGTCCATCAGGAGGTACTGCTCCATATACTGTTAGTTGGCAAGGTCCATTTGGATTTACTTCTACCCAGCAGTCTATTACCAGCCTTCAACCCGGTACTTATATAGCAGATATTACCGATGGGGCTGGGTGCGTCCTAAATGAAAGCATTGATATCACTGAGCCGCTTCCGTTGGATGTTCAGATAAGCTCACTGCAACCTGATTGTCTGGTAAACAATGGTTCACTCACGGCGCTGGTTTCGGGCGGAACTGTAAGTGCAGATTACAGTTATGCATGGACAGACCTCGGTGGAAACAACCTAGGTAGCGCTGCAATTATCTCAAATCTGGGCCCTGGTGAGTATACCTTAACTGCAACTGACGATAATGGATGTACAGGAAATGAAACACTGGTACTAACGCAGAACGCTCTTAACTTAGTGGCAGTGCTTACAAACAATATCTGCAATGGCGCAGCCCAGGGTTCTATTGATTTAACTGTATCAGGAGGCGTTGCTCCTTACGCTCTGGCGTGGACTGGTCCCGGCGGATTTTCATCCTCTTCGGCTTCCATCAACGGATTGATTGCCGGTGATTATGAGCTAACTGTATCCGATAATTCTACCTGTAGCGCAATTGTTACCTATAGCATTGCAGAGCCTTCAGCAGTCACTGCATCGACTTTGATTCTTAACGAAACATGTCCCGGACTTTTTGATGGCTCTATCCAACTAACTCTGGGCGGTGGCAATCCCGGATATACAGTAGTGTGGTCAGGGCCATCAGGTTTCAGCGCTACTTCTGAAAATATTTCCAATCTTCAGCCGGGTACATATGCACTTGAGGTTACAGATGCACAAGCATGTGTGTCAAATTTCAATTTCGATGTAAATCCCGCAATTCCATTAAGCCTTTCGCTTTCGGCAAATGGGACGTTATGCAATGGCGATGCGACAGGTTCTGCTACTGCGACCACGAATGGTGGCGTTGGCCCATATACGTATGACTGGACCGGCCCGAACTCATTTACAGCAAGTATGGCATCGATAAATTTATTGTTTGCAGGTAACTACTCGGTTACTGTTACTGATGCAAATGGTTGTCAAATAAGCGATGATGTAGAAGTAACCCAGCCTGACTCTATCAGTGCTATTCTCGATTTGGTAAACTCTGCCTGCGGCTCAGCAGGAGGCAGTGCTACTGTGACACCTTCCGGCGGTACGGGGTTAATATCAGTAGGCTGGTTTAATAGTCTCAGCCAACTTATTGGATCAGCGCTAAGTATTGGCTCACTCACTTCAGGAGTTTATACCTTCGAGCTCACAGATGCCAATGGTTGTGCTTATTCCGAACTGTTTACTATTTCTGATGCAGATGGCGATCTTGCGGGTACACCAACTGATATAACCTGTCCTGGAGGTTCAGATGGAACTATAGGCACTGTGCTTAATGGAGGCACCGCGCCCTTCATATATTCATGGACGGGCCCGGGTGGATTTGTATCTGCCCAAGAACAACTTACCGACCTCTTTGCTGGTACTTATGTGCTCACGGTTACCGATGACAGTGGTTGCATATATACTGAAGCTGTGGTTGTGAATGAGCCGGCTCAAATTGATCAGACTTCAATTGTTCAATTTGTTTCATGCAATGGTGGCGATGGAACTATAGATATAGTGATAACAGGTGGAACTGCTCCCTATAACGTAAGCTGGGCCGGCCCAGGCGGCTTTACCGGCTCGGGTACTTCAATTGCTTCGCTTGAAGTTGGAGCATATAATTACCAGATTGAAGATGCATTTTTGTGCACTGCGAATGGCTCCATAGATGTAGCGCTTATACCCGAAATTTCCATTGCCGCGATTGTTACCGATGCGCTCTGTGGAGAGGCTTCAACCGGTGCTGTTAGCGCAGTAACATCTGGTGGCACAGCCCCTTATATCTTTGCGTGGACCGGCCCTGATGGTTTTACATCTGTCCAAGCTGATATTGTTAATCTAGCCGGTGGTGACTATACGCTGAACATCACTGATGCACTCGGGTGTCCTTTTATGGATATGTTTAGCGTAAGCCAGCCTGATTCTCTTGTCTTAACTTTTGACCTGGTGCTGCCGGCCTGTTCTGCCAATGACGGTTCAATAACGGCAATACCAACAGGAGGTACTTCTGCATTGGGATACATATTTGAATGGACCGATGCCGTAGGAAATACAATTGGCATGGATGCCTTGATTTCAAATCTCGGTACTGGAATATACGGCGTTTCTGTTACGGATGACAATGGATGTAATTTACAGGAATCAGTAATCTTGACAAACCCTTCGGGCGTGGTGGTTGAAACTATTGGCTCTATACTCTGTAATGGTGACAACACTGGCACAATTGGTCTAGATGTTCAGGGAGCTGCCAATCCATTTACTGTTGACTGGACTGGTCCTGCAGGCTTTACCGGAAACGGTACTGATTTAGCTAACCTTCTTGCAGGAGTTTATACGTATACTATTACTGACGCGCTTGGCTGCATTAATATAGGTACAGCCGAAGTAACCGAGCCCGAATTGCTCCTGGCTGCAGGTACTACTGCAATTGCATGTTATGCTGATACCAATGGCTCTGTGAGTATTTCTACCACCGGTGGTGTGATGCCCTATACTTTTGGTTGGACCGGGCCCAATGCATTTACTTCAGCTATCGAGAGCATTTCTGATCTTGCGCCCGGAGACTACGATTTGATAATTACGGATAACAACGGTTGCATTTACTCAGAAATCTACGCAGTAGATGAAAATCCTGAAATCATTCTTGATGTACAATCTACCGATCTTAGCTGTTTCGGAAGTGCTGATGGCGAAGCTGATGTTGCCACAGGCGGTGGTACTGATCCATTGGAATTTGCATGGACCGGCCCTAACGGTTTTACATCAACTAACCAGTTAATAGACTTTCTTGAAGCTGGAGTTTACGAGGTGCTTATAACCGATGCAAATGGATGTCAGATTGCTGAAGCTGTTGAAATATTATCACCTGAAGAAATACTGGCAGGAGCTACAGTGCAGCCTGCAGGTTGCCTTTCGGCAAATGAAGGAGGTTCAATAATTCTCAATCCATCCGGAGGAGTTGCCGCTTATAACGCAGTCTGGAGCGGGCCGAATGGATTCACATCTGACAGTTTTAGTATTATGGATATTGAAGCTGGTATTTACAATTATACCATTACTGATGCTACAGGCTGCACCGTTTCAGGCAGCGAAGAAATAGTACAAGCCGTTCCATTTGGTGCAGAGGTAATCAGTTCAAATATAAGTTGTAATGGTTTAAGCGATGGTTCTATCCAGACTATTTTCAATGGTGGAATTGAACCGTTTGATATTGCGTGGTCGGGACCAAATGGCTATTCATCAACTGACTCAGATATCAGCGATCTGGCCACAGGTACATACATTCTCAGCGTGTCAGATGCCAATGGTTGTCAGGTATCATTGGAAGTAGAAATTGCTCAACCTGAAATATTGCAAGTTGATTTAGCAAATTCTTCGGACCCTACTTGTAATACAAGTGCAGATGGAAGCATAGAAATATTAGTATCAGGAGGAGTTGATCCTTATACTTATAGCTGGAGCGGTCCCGATGGATTCACATCAAATGAGACTAACCTAAACAATCTGTTTACTGGAGCTTATATAGTTTCGGTAATTGATGCAAATCTCTGTGAAACAGCTTTGGTTGTAGATCTTGGATTTACTTTTGAGATCACGGCTGATGCTGGATCAGATCAAGGGGTTTGTTTGAATGCATTGCCACTTGCGTTGACTGGCAGCGGATTAAATGCTGATACATACCTCTGGAAAAGCCAGGCAGGCGATACCCTATCATCAGATGCGCTGTTACTTATTCAAAATTTGCCGGATGGCTTATACAGCTATATTCTTGAAGTTAATAATGGATTGTGCTCGGATACTGACACCGTTGAAATTGAAATTTTAGCATTACCGGTCGTAACTGCTGGAGAAGACAAAATTGTATTTACAGAAGAAGCCTTTGTACTCGGAGGCAATCCTACTTCACCCACCGCGAGTATATATTCATGGTCGCCAAATCCGGGTGGAGAATTCAACACTGCGGCAGCAAATCCTACCGGTTTTTTACTTGAGTCTACAGAATTTGTAGTTGTAGCAACAGATGCCAATGGCTGTACAAACAATGATACCGTATTCATAATGGTGACACCTGATGTAGTAATTACCTCTGGTATAACTCCGAATGATGATGGTGTGAATGATACTTGGATTATCGACAATATTGAATTATTTCCGAATAGTGTAGTAAGTGTGTACAATAGATGGGGTGAGCCAGTATTCAGGGCTGCGCCTTATCAGAATGGCCAGGCCTGGGGTGGAATGCACAAAGGCAACCCATTGCCAGTAGGCACCTATTACTACACGATTGATCTACATGATACCCGCTTTCCTAAACCTTACACAGGACCTATAACCATCTTCAGATGAGCATCCGCAAAATATATATCATCATCGCAATACTGGTGTCAGTTGGTTCAGGCTATGCTCAGCAGGTGCAGCAGTTTAGTCAGTTTCAACAAACAGGATTGTCTTACAACCCGGCCTTCGCAGGCACGGACACATTCTTTACAGGTTTTGCTATACACCGCACACAGTGGGTAGGTATAAACGATGCCCCACGAACCTATATGCTGGGCCTTCATGCACCAAGCGCATCTCAAAAAATGGGCTTTGGCGGATCACTCTATACCGATGTTACGGGGCCAACAAGACGCACCGGTATTAATGGAACGTACTCCTACCATATACAAGTGAGCAGCGAAACCAAAGTATCAATGGGCCTGACATTTGGTCTTACACAGTTTACAATTGACGGCAGCCAGATTACGCTCCGAGATGCCAGCGACAGAGCACTCACAAATAATATACAGAGTGAGCTTAAGCCCGATGCATCGTTCGGTGTTTTGTGGTATGGCGACCGATTCTACGCCGGAGTATCCGCAGCCCAAATACTAAACAACGACCTTACTCTTTTTGCAGGTGATGGTGATGGAAGGATGGCGGTACACTATTTCTTAACCGGCGCGTACCGGTTTACCATTTCCGATTTGATCGATGTGGAGCCTGCTGTACTTGTGAAATATGTAGATCCGCTCTCTCCGCAGATCGATGTTGCCGCGCGTGCTATATACAATAGGAGTATTTGGTTGGGTGGATCGTACCGAAGTAATGCTGCGGCTGCTATATTTGCAGGATATCAAGTGTTAGAGTATCTATCAATTGGCTACTCATTTGATTTTGCAACTTCTGACATAAGAAACTATTCCGATGGAACGCATGAAATTCTTTTAGGAGTGCGTTTAGTCAAAAAACAAATGATCACACCGAAAACTGAATAAACAGATTATGAAATCAAAAATATTCCTGCTTATGCTCAGCAGTATAGCTATCACAGCTAATTCATGGGCACAGTTGGACGTAAGGCATTGGGTGCCCCCCTTTTATGCCAAACCAGGCGATGGTACCAGCACGCAGAATATCGAAGCTCATTTTGTATCACTTTCCACACTTTCAATTGAACCCATACCAGTAACGATTAGAAATGGACTGGGTGAATTGATAGATATTATTGAGATCTCAAAAGACGCTCCTGCAGAATATACCTTCGGAGTAGGGAACTCAAATCCTGCCACATTCCCAATCAATATTGTACCCACTGATAGTTTAAATACTGTTCTGGTTAAACAAGGTTTGACTTTTTCAAGTTTCAGGCCTTTTTTCGTAAATGTGAGACATAAGTCGGGTACACAGGGTACTTCTTTGACGTCTAAAGGCCGAGCTGCGCTTGGCAAACGATTTTACTCAGGCCATTTGTTTACAATATATAATACTACGGCCGATGCGGCACTGTGGAATAATGAACGCAGATCGCATTCAATTTCAGTAATGGCTACTGAAGATAATACTACCGTAACATTCGACATGATTAAACTCCCCATAGCTCTTGTGGGCTTTGCTCCTGGCGAACCTGTAAGCGTAACGCTTGATGCAAATGAATCATTTGTTGTTGGTATAGATCATTCACAATATTCCAACCCTACGATCAATAATGCCAATGGTATCAGAATTACATCAGACAAGAATATAGTGTGCAATTCAGGGTCCTGGCTTTCTGGTAATCAGTTCGGCCAGGATATTGGCTATGACCAAATTGTACCCGCTGAAGTGGTTGGTCAGGAGTATATACTTGTGAAGGGATTGGGAGATCAAACAACCGAGCATCCAATTGTTATTGCCACTGAAGACAACACCGAAATTTATCTGAATGACGATATTGTTAATCCTGTTGCACTCTTGAATGAAGGAGAATATTTTATAGTTCCTACAGAGTCATTTACTGCCAATGGCAATATGTATATAGTAGCTTCCAATAAGGTATATGTTTACCAAACGCTCTCGGGGTCATCTACTAGTATAGGCCCTACAGTAGGCTTAAATTTTATTCCCCCGCTCAATTGCGTGGGAGCCAAAGTTGTAAATATACCCTTTGTAAATAGCCTAGCCGGAAACACGGGGGGAGGTAGAATTAATATACTTTCCAAATTAGGAGCGTTGGTTTTTCTAAATGGTGACGCTACTCCACTAACGGGTGCATTACCGGTAACTGGGAATGCCGATTGGGTTACATATGCATTTGATCCTACTACTGACAATGTATTTCTGGAAAGCGACTCCATCATGAATGTCGCTTTGCTTACCCGAGATGATTTTGTTGGAACAGCCGGTTACTTCAGCGGCTTTACGGTTCAGCCTGTTGTTGGTCTTACTGCAGGTGTGCCAGGCAGTTTGCCTTGTGTACCAGGAAATGCAATTATGCAGGTATTTGGATTTGACGCTTATCAATGGTATTTCAATGGTGAACTGATTGAAGGGGCTACATCCAATACTCTGATACCCAATTTTGCTGGCGATTATCAGGTAGAGGGAATAGATGAAGCCTGTGGTTTCCGGTTTTTGTCTGATATTGTAGAGCTACCTCTTTGCCCTTCTACAATCGGTGCGGCGAAGGATGTACAAAATGTGCAGGAAACATTTCCGGGTTCAAAAGTATTTGACGTTACCTACAGGGTATATGTAGTTAATTTTTCCATTACGGCTGCCCAAAATATTCAGGTTATTGAAGATATACTTTCGGGATTGGCCAATGGCGCCACTGCAATGCTTCAACAGGCACCTACTGTTTCTTCAGGTATACTTACAGGTGGAATAAATCTCGGTTTTAATGGCGTTAGCGACAAACGAATACTTACTGGCGCAGGTACTATGCCCGGCTCAAGCACTGCAACTATTGATTATATCATAAGGGTTAATATGAACAATGCTGTGCAGGATGGTTACATTGATCAGGTAGTTGTATCAACAACGGAATTTGGACCAAATGACGGAGTTACAGGCCCGTTTACAGGGCAGGATTTTTCTAATGAAGGTACCAATGCAGATCCAAATGGCAATCTTGATCCCAACGAAGATGGAGAAAACGAGCCGACGTTGGTCTGTTTCTTCTCCAATGAAATTACATATACCTCTGAAGTATTTTGTATAACCGATGCGGATCAGGAAGTAACGCTCGACGGAATAAATTCAGGTATTTACACTGCTATACCTGAGGGCTTGGTGTTGAATCCTGGCACTGGGTTGGTAAGCATATCTCTTAGCATTCCCGGAACGTATGAAATTACTTTTACTACCGGTGGCCGCTGCCCTTCAGTTACTACAACCCAATTTACAATAGTTTCAACGCCTGATTCGGGTACAGCAACAACTGGCGATGAAATTTGCGGTGACAGTTCAACATCAATAAATTTAAATGATTTACTTCTTAATGCAGATTTGGGTGGCGTATGGACGGATAGTTCAGGAAATGTGGCAGATGGAACTTATTCTCCGCCAGCAGGCGGCACGTTCGTATTTACCTATACTGTTTCAGCGCCACCTTGCACAGCTTCAGCTACCGACGTTATTGTGGTAGCTGTAGACGAACCTAATCCGGGCACATCGATTGAAGTTAATCCAGTATGTCTTAGCGATATTCCCATTGACCTTGTAGATTATATCGAAGGCGAAGACGGTGGGGGTATATGGCTTAATGTAGCCGGCGATGAGATACCTTCTCTATTCACTCCACCTGCAGCAGGCCAATATATTTTCACCTATCAGGTAGAAAATGATGTATGTGGTATTCGTTCCACAACATTCCCTATTCAGGTACTACCACCACCTGATCCTGGCGTTTCACTGGGCCAATCATCCTGGTGCGAAGGCGATGAGATTGATCTTTTTACTTTGATAACAGGTGCGGATGCAGGGGGTGTTTGGACCGATGAATCGGGAACTCAAGTTAGCGCAATTGTTCTGCCAATTGAAACTGGCACTTTTGAGTACACCTATACTGTGGAATTGCAGCCTTGCGATCCTGATGGTACTACTGTTATAATCACAGTGGTAGCTCAACCAAACTCTGGTACTGCAGAGACTCCTTATTCCATTTGCATCGGTGAGCCGCCATTCAGTCTTTTCACCATACTTACCAATGCCGACCCAGGAGGGGAGTGGACTGATGCCAACGGCAACCCTGTTAACAATATTTTTGACCCATCTGCCTTAGGTAGTACAATAAGAGTCTATACCATTGGCAGTATCGAGTGCGATGAAGTGTCAACTTCTATTACAATTCAGGTTATTGACGACGGATGTGTGGAAGGCCCACTGGTAATTCCTCAAGGCTTTTCGCCAAATTCAGATGGAATAGCTGACAATTGGGTGATTCAGAATTTGTTTCTCTTTCCGAATAATACTGTGAAGATATTTAATAGATGGGGTGCCGATGTATTTGCTGCAAGCCCCTATCAAAATAATTGGAATGGCCGGGCTCAAACAGGGGTAAACTCTGGCTCTGAGCTGCCCATAGGTACTTATTGGTATATTCTTGATCTTGGCGATGGCTCTGATGCCCGCAGAGGTTATGTATATTTAAACAGATAATGGACTCCCCAAATCACTGGATAATGAAAAATTTTAAAACAATACTTTTTCTGCCGGTCTTGCTATTTGCAGGGTTTACCGGTGAGATAAAGGCACAGCAAACTTCATTGTACACGATGTACATGTGGAATCAACTCATCATAAACCCAGCCTATGCCGGGAGCCGAGAAGCAGTGAGTGCATCGCTTGTAAGCAGGCACCAATGGGTGGGCCTTGATGGCGCGCCATCAACACAAGTGCTGAGTATACACACGCCTTTACCAAATGACAACGTAGGCCTTGGCCTCACGATTGAGAATGACAGGATAGGTCCGACAAATAATACCGGAGTTTGGGGCGATTTTGCATACCGAATAAGGACCGGCGAAAACACCAAACTTGCCTTTGGCTTGCGGGCTGGGTTTTCAATCTTTCAGGCCGATTTGAGCAATATTGAGAATACTGATGCCAACGACCCGGCATTCTTCAGGAATGTGGATAATAACTTTCTGCCCAATTTTGGACTAGGAGTTTACTACAGCGGAAAGAAGGGATATGTAGGCCTTGCAAGTCCAACTTTACTGGAGACCGAAGTAAACGACTTTTCTATCAGTGGCGCAAGTTTGAGAGGGGTTTCAGATAGACACTATTACTTGCTTGGAGGCTATGTATTCAATTTGAGCCAGGATAGTGCGGGCCTTATGTTTAAGCCAGCCACAGTAATTCGAGTGGTAAATGGTGCTCCGGTTTCTTTTGATGTTTCTGCCAATTTTCTTATTCAACAAAAGCTATGGCTTGGAATTGCATACCGATATTTAGATTCTTTTGCTGGGATCATCTCATTTCAGTTTACCGAGCATTTGCAGGCAGGCTATTCATATGATTTTGGTACGAGCCAACTCAATAATTACCACAATGGCAGCCATGAAGTCATGCTTAGTTATGATTTCTTCCGAAAAGACTTAAAGACCCGAAGCCCCAGGTATTTTTAATTGATCATACCTTATCATCTACCTTCAAGAACCTGCCGTAACGGTGGGTTTTTTTTTTAATGTAAGATTGGTCACGCTTTATTGCTTTGGTAAAAATTAAATTTGTAATCAAAATAAGATCAGACAAAATGTTGAGAAAATCACTTCTATTGATACTATCCGTATTGAGCCTCGGCGCTTGCACTGCGCAGGACGGAAAGCCTTTGCCAAAGTCGTCCGAACCGCAATTTGCTACCGCTAAGCCCATTCTCGCTGATACCGAAAGTTTTGAGAATCTGCTTCAAACTCCTGGTGTACAACTTATCGATGTTCGCACTCCCAGTGAGTATTCTTCAGGCTATATCAGCAATGCCAAGCTTGTGAATATTGCAAATTATGATGAATTCAAAGCTACAGTTGCCAAGCTCGATAAGGCTAAACCTGTTATGGTGTATTGCGCCGCCGGTGGAAGAAGTAATCAGGCCGCGGCCTACCTTTCAGATCAAGGATTTGGCGAAGTATATGATCTCAAGGGAGGCATTAATGCCTGGAAGAGCAATGGTAAGAACCTAGCATTAGATAATTAGTCATGGCAGCATTCAAAGAGTTGATCAGTGGTGATAAGCCAGTATTGGTAGATTTTTTTGCAGAATGGTGCGGCCCCTGCAAGATGATGGCGCCCGTGCTTAAGGATTTGGCGAAAGATATAGGTGAAAGTGCTACTATTTTGAAAGTAGATGTTGATAAAAACCCTCAGGCAGCCCGCGCATACGGAGTTCGAGGCGTACCTACTTTTATAATATTCAAAAATGGCAATCCGGTATGGCGACAATCCGGGGCAATGCCTAAGGAAGTGTTGAAAAAGGCATTACAAAATGCTATTTGATGATTTTTGCCGGCAGCGCTTCAAACCTGTATCCTTTATTTGACCAAATTTCAAGTGCGCGTGGCAGTGCATAACTCATGTTTCGGTAGGCTTTCTCACTGTCGTGAAATACTACGATCGATCCTGCACTAGCATTAAGAATGACGTTGCTAAGACATTTTTCAGGGCTTATCCCTGTATCCCAGTCGGCGCTCAATACATCCCACATAATAATACTAAATCGCTTAACGATACTTTGCGCCTGACTTCTGCTTATTTTGCCGTAAGGCGGCCTGAAGAGATTTGAGTCAACCAACTGTGCACATTCCATTACATTTTTGAAATAGGAATAGTTTGAAAACTCCCATCCGCTCATATGGTTCCAGGTATGATTGCCTGTGCGATGCCCGCCCGCTATAAGTTTGCTGTAGAGTTCGGGATGTTTTTCCACATTTCCACCAATACAAAAAAAGGTAGCCCGGGCATTGTATTTAGCAAGAACATCGAGTATTTCAGTAGTAGAGCATATGCTGGGGCCATCATCGAAGGTGAGGTAAATAACCTTCTCGTTGGTTTTGATATTCCAAATAAGATCCGCGGCAAAAGGCTTTAGTGCGGCCGGTGTTTTTACCAAATACAACGCTTAGAATTTAATTTTTGCCCGCGCTTTCATCTTTTCCATCGACTGGATTTTATCATCAAAGGCACTGTCGAGTTTGTCAAAACGATCTTGGAAATCATCTTTCAAATCGTCCTGTGGAAACACGCGTGAAACCAAAGTAGTAGATCGTTGCAATACTGCATAGGCCATCTGAATTTCCTGCTGCATTTGCAGTGCCCATTCAGCGTCAACACTCATGTAATACTGGAAGTCCTCCTCATATCGGTCGAAAACCTGCTTTATAAGGTCGTTTGCTTTTTCGCTTTCGCCGGTGCGATAGTATGCTTCTATGATCGGCATCATGAGTCGGTCAAATGGTACATTGTGCTCAGGCATTACTTCCACGCATTTATCAAGAACCTGATTGGCCTTTTCAATTTTCTCCTCGGCAATAAGCTGATCGGCTAGATTTGCAAACTGCAATCTGAAATTGTTGGTCATCCTCAGGTTGTTTTCATCCATATAGATCGGCTCTTCTCCTTCCATTCCTCCCCACTTGAATTTGTTCATCACATTGTCATACATCCTTTCGGTATCAACACTTCCATACACATTGGGGTTAGGGTTGTCTGTGCTTAGCACGGGTGTAAGTCTGTAAGCAAGTCCGGTAAGTTTAAAGTACTTATCCAGGTTTATGTAAGAATCAGGGCCCGTAGTTACTGCAAAATATATTGGTCTTTCCCAGTTATTATTGGCTAGCAGATCCATTACCATAAGGTTGTTTTTGAGAATATAGCTCCGGTTGATTCTCCATTCTACGCGGTCAACAATATTTGCTGAATCGGCCATCAATACGGTACCATTGCCAAGAACAGTAGCGCGGTCTACGGGTATATAGAATGTTTTTGACGGAAGTATAGCGAGCTTATCCTTACCAAGAGTGCGCATATTGCGGTCGTTGGTTGCATATTCAATGGCCTGTTTTACATTGAGTGCCACCCGACCCGGATTGCGCGAATCGTCGAGCAATACTACGTCTCTGGTGCCCTGACGGTACTTTTCTTCTTCCATTTTGAAGGGTACAGGCGATGAGTCATACGCCTGTCGTTTCATTTGATTGATGTACCAATCTGTATTGAGCAAGCTTAAGTTTACTACACGCACATCAGTGCGAACTCCCTCAACTTCCTGCGCATACCACAATGGGAAAGTATCGTTGTCACCATTGGTGAACAGAATAGCATTTGGCTCACAACTTTCGAGGTAATTGGATGCAAAATCGCGTGCCGTGAAACGGTCAGACCTGTTATGGTCGTCCCATCCGCCCACAGCCATAACCAGCGGAACGGGTATGGTGATAAGGAATGTTAACGAGGCAACGACAGTTGAGTTTTTAATCGATTTACCTGAAAGATGCATTATAGCCATAAGTGCTACAACCAGCACACCCATGAACAAAACAGAGTAAGAGAAGTAATGTGATGCTCCCTGAGCAGACTCAAGCAGGTACACCACGGCTCCAGCCCCTATGGTATAGCCGGCTATTTTTTGCAATTGCTTTGCACTTAAATTGAAGGCAGCGTCGAAAAGGGCGTATACGCCGAGCCCTATCCAGATGGCAAATGCGTAAAACGATCCTGCGTAAGCATAATCGCGCTCACGTGGTTGATAGGGTGTTTGATTAAGATACACCACGATAGCCATTCCTGTAAGCAGAAATAGCAGCATAGTTACAAACCAGTCGTCGGGTCTTCGAAAGAGCTGATAGAGTAATCCGAGCAGACCCAGTGCGATAGGCAAGAGGAAAAACTTATTGTACGCGAAATTTCTGGTCATGCTCGAAGGCAGATTTTCCTGGGGCCCCAGCCGCTCATTGTCTATCATATTGATTCCGCTGAGCCAGTTTCCTTCCACTATGCCACCATGACCTTGTATGTCGTTTTGCCTTCCGGCAAAATTCCACATAAAGTAGCGCCAATACATCCAATTGACTTGGTAGCGAAAGAAGAATTTCAAATTTTCACCAAAAGTGGGGTTGTTGATTATTGTAGCGTGGCCGTCGTTGCCGGTAGCTCTGATGGGCGTGCCTACATATTCAGACCATGATTTGTATGCCTGCACATGTATATCTTGCGAGCTGTGCATACGTGGCAATACTGTTTGAAAGCGGTCGTCATAATTTACTACTGCATCCTTCTTTGCATCGGTAACAATATACGCTTGTTTCAGACTTAGGTCAGCATCATTGGCTTCAGCCAAATATTGGTTGGCTCTGAATTTTTCTGAAAACCAGCGCACAGTTGTTCCTGCATTATTCACCACCAGCCATGACTTGGTATAAACCGGACTTCCATCAGAGCGAGGAGTAGCAGGGTCTACCGGTGAGTTCCAGTATTGTCCGTAGAGCAGAGGGCGGTCGCCATACTGTTCGCGGTTGAGGTAGGAGAGCAGTGTAAATACGTTTTCAGGATTGTTCTCATCAAGCGGGGGGTTAGCTGATGAGCGAATTACTATTACTGCAAAAGTGGAATAACCAAGAATGATCATAGTAGCTGACAGCAATGCGGTGTTCACCATCAGATTTTTCGACTTTTGGGTATAGTACAAGCCGAAAGTCAGTGCACTTATTATAAGCAAGGCGTATACTATGACTCCTGTGTTGAAAGGCAATCCGAAATCATTCACAAACAACAATTCAAACTTTCCGGCAAGGGAAACTACACCAGGAATGATACCGCTTTGTATCACACCCAATATAATCACTGAAATTACACCCGTAGTTACAATGCCTTTTAGGGTAGGTTGATACCGTTTAAAGTAGAATACAAAGCAAATTGCCGGTATGGCGAGCAGGTTGAGCAAGTGAACCCCAATAGAAAGCCCCATGAGGTAAGCGATTATAATAATCCAGCGCATTTCGGTTTTGCCATCAGAAAGACTTTCCCACCTGAGTATTGCCCAAAATACGGCTGCAGTGAATAAAGACGACATGGCGTAAACTTCACCTTCAACTGCCGAAAACCAGAACGAGTCAGAAAATGTGTAAGCCAAACCACCCACTATGCCACTCGCCATGATGGCAATTATTTTTCCTGCATCGGGAGTTGCATCCTTGTTTACAGCCATTTTCAGCCCGAAATGGGTAATGGTCCAAAACAAGAATAGAATTGTTAAGCTGCTGCTGATAGCAGATAGAATATTTATAGAGTAGGCGATATATTCTACAGGAACAAAGGCTGAAAAGAGTCGGCCAAGCATCATAAAAAGTGGAGCTCCCGGTGGGTGGCCCACCTGAAGTTTATATGCAGTAGTGATAAATTCACCACAATCCCAAAAGCTGGTGGTAGGCTCGATTGTAAGAATATATACTACTGTGGCTATCAGAAAAACAACCCAGCCAGTGATGATATTCGCTTTTTTAAAATCCATTCCGATATTTATTGTGCATGCGAAAATAGCAAAATAAGCCGTCAAGCCTATGAAACCTTGCCTTTGGATAGACATTGAAGAAAGTTAATTGTGATTTTTTAGAGAATGCTTGATGGCTTCTAAGAAAGTACTAAATTTGCACCCTGTTTGGAGACTGTCCCATGGTGTAACTGGCAACACGTCTGATTTTGGTTCAGAAGAGTCTAGGTTCGACCCCTAGTGGGACAACAATCAAAAGCACCCCTGCAAATTTCTGCAGGGGTGTTTTAATTTGATAGCATAGGCAGGTCGTTGATTTCGCATCAAGAGGGCTCTTGATAAGTGATCTGCTGTTTCACCTTCGGTTATCGGCTATCAATTCAGCAATGACTTGTATTTAAGATCACTGAAGCTGAATTGTTCTTTTGGTATATTCACCTGAAAGGGCCGCTCAGATATCTGATAGCTGATTGTTTGATTGCATTTACCCGGTATCACAACAATACTGCTTCTGCAAAAATGCTTCTAATATCGGCAAGTATTTGTCGCACGGTATCCGGATTTTCTTCCATTACGAGTTTCATACGCCACTCTTTAAAGCCTTCAATTCCTTTAAAATAGGCAGCATAGTGCCGGCGCATTTCTACTACCCCGAGCCGTGAACCCTTCCATGCAATGCCCATATTTAAATGTTCCGTGGCGGCATCAACGCGTTCAGAGATGGTTGGTGGGTCGAGATGTGAGCCGGTTGCGAAGAAGTGTTTTATTTCGCGAAATATCCAGGGGTAACCAATGCTCGCCCGACCGATCATGATGCCATCTACGTTGTATCGGTTTTTGAATTCAAGTGCTTTTTCAGGCGTATCTATATCGCCATTGCCAAAAACCGGAATATTCATGCGGGGGTTGTTCTTCACTTCGCTTATCAGCGTCCAGTCGGCTTCGCCTTTGTACATCTGTTCCCTTGTGCGTCCGTGTATTGATATGGCCTTTATCCCCACATCCTGCAAGCGCTCAGCCACATCAACAATATACTTGGTGCTATCGCTCCATCCCAATCTGGTTTTTACAGTTACGGGTAAGTTGGTAGATTTAACTACGGCTTCGGTTAACCGAACCATTTTAGGAATATCCTGTAAGATGCCTGCACCGGCACCTTTGCAAGCTACTTTATGCACAGGGCAGCCGTAGTTAATATCAAGTATATCGGGTTTGGCGGCTTCCACTATTTCTGCAGATCGCATCATTGGCTCTAGCTCACTCCCAAAAATTTGAATACCGATGGGCCTTTCGTAATCGAAAACGTCGAGTTTCTGAATGCTTTTTGCGGCATCTCTGATAAGGCCTTCTGATGAAATAAACTCCGTATACATTAGGTCAGCACCATGCTTTTTGCACAATGCTCTAAATGGTGGGTCGCTCACATCTTCCATCGGTGCGAGCAAAAGCGGAAATTCACCGAGTTCTATATTATCTATCTTTACCATCTTCGCGAGCGCAAAAATACAAAATCGTGCTGCATGAGTCTAAGACCATTTGCGGGTGCTGACCCATTCCTTCAGCTTATTGTGTTGTTTCTAATAAGTTTTGTGAGTATGAGTCTGTTTTTACTCATGGCGCAAGGGCTCGTTTCATTTCTTTGGGGAGTAGATTTATTCACCCAGCTCCAAAGCCCGCAGGACTTTACCGATCCCAGTGTGGTTAATATAAACAGGTTGAGTCTGCTGTTTCAACATCTTGGACTTTTCATTGTGCCGGCATTTTTGTTTTCAAGGCTGATGTCGCACTCAACTATTAAATTTTTATCTATTCGAAGACCTCAAGCGGTTCTGTTGGCTGGTGGTGTAAGTTCAATGATCCTTGCATTGCCCGTGATAAATGCGTTGGCCTGGGTCAATGAACAGCTTTCTATGCCTGAAGCGCTCAGGGCTTTAGAAGCTGTTTTAGCTGAGATGGAAGAAAGTGCAGCTCAGCTTACTGAAGCAATCACCCGTACTACTGATCCATATATTCTGATTTTTAATATTCTCATTATGGCTGTTGTTCCGGCTATTGGCGAAGAGTTAATATTCAGGGGTATCATTTTACCAATTTTTAACAAGTGGACAGGAAGAATCCATTTAAGTGTTTGGCTTTCTGCTGCATTATTTAGCGCTATGCATATGCAATTTTACGGTTTCCTGCCCCGCATGATTTTGGGAGCGCTTCTTGGCTACCTGTTTGTGTGGTCAAAAAATATTTGGGCGCCAATTCTGGCCCATTTCACCAATAACTGCCTGGCGCTGATTTTTCTTTTTCTGATTGCCCGCGGTGATATTGATGAAAGCCTGGATAGTTTTGATCTGGCGGGCAATGACCTTATCGCACTCGGTGTTTCTCTTACACTTCTTGTACCTCTACTGTGGTGGCTATACAAGCGAAGAGCTTTAACTGTAAAGAATAGTCCACCTGCTGAAGAAGCACCTCTTCAGGACCCCTTATGAGCTTCTCTTATATATTGTCATTCACAAAAAAAAGCCGGAATAAATCCGGCTTTTTAGTTTAGTATTGTAAGAGTTTTGGTTTATTCAATTGCCGACCCTTTATTAACCGAATAGTTAATTTTAAGGGCATTGGATTCTCTGAGCTCTTGTTTGATATCGGTTACAATACCCATTTTGGTTTTTTTATCCACCTTTAGTGAAGTAGTGATAAGCGTTTGCTCATTTTCTTTTCTTCTGTCGCGGTTTGCTTTTATCCATAAAGGAATCTCTGACAAGTCGGCAAAAGCATCATCTAACTGAATTTTTGGCTCTGTTCCGTGTCGGTTGTCAACTGGAGGGCCAACATTGATGTAGTCTACCAATGATTTCTTTTCCAGTTTTTCCGTTTCTGTGGCATTGGGTTTCGACACTTTTACCTTTGGATCATCCTCACGCATTACCGTTACGACCATGAAGAAAAACAATAGCATAAAGATGATATCAGGCAGAGAAGCTGTGCTAATTGCAGGCAAACCTTTCTTGCCTTTTCTTGAAAACTTGCTCATTGTCCTCCTATATTTTTTGGTTCAGCTTCAGATATACGCTGAGGGTATACAGCTCTCACAGCCTTTATCTTAGGTTTGTCTTCGGCCTTCATAATGTTAAGAGAGCTGTATGCAACTCCGAATTTTTCTTCGCAAAGCCCATTCCTTAATTCATTGACAGCAGCACTTAGCTCGTTTTGTACCTTAATGTACATGTCATAGGATGTTCCGCGGTCGTTTTGAAGAGAGATAAGCGCTGAACTTGGTAATTCTTTGTATTCACCTACAAGCTCAACAGCCCCAAGCCTATCTTCCCATTGTCTGAGCAAGTCTTTGAGTTCTTTATCGTTTGGGTTTTGAGCAATAGCAGCTTTTATTTGTGATATGTTTTCTACACAAAGCGAGCGCGTTATCCGGCGTAATTCAGGCAAGTCAACACGATTTTTTGGGTTGGTGTAAAACTCTTTTGCACCTTCTTTCAGATTTCTGATTTCAGTGGGTTCACCTTTCACAAGTAGCCGGTCAGAACTGTTCACGAGCACGTCGTACACATTTCTGCGGTTTACTTCAGGCGGAATGGTGTTCTCAGGCACCGGTGGTGGCAATTGTCTTAGAATCCCGATATCCTGGTCCATGGTGGTAGTAACCAGGAAGAAGATCAGGAGCAAGAAAGCAATGTCGGCCATTGAGCCGGCATTTATTTCCTGTAGGGGTCTTCTGGCCATAATTTCTTGTCGTTTCTTATTTAAATAAACGTGTGAATTCGCCAACCAGTGCAGACCCAACTGCTCCGAGTATCAAAACGTACATAACGATGATACCTGCGCCACTAAGTTTTGAAATCGTTGCAGTAATCTCATCGCTATATCCTACCGTACTATCTGAGGCTATTGCATAGCTGATTACTCCGATGAGTGCAAATGCAATTAAAGCACCCAAAAGAGGCATATTCTTTTTGAGATTTGAGAAAAGGTGGTATACTCCGAAAAGCAAGGCTGTTCCCAAAGCAGCTACCATGAGCACAATCGTTAGGGTTATGGCAGTGCCAATCACATCTTCATAACCTGACATGATACGGATGCTGAGTATAAGGCCAATGATTGAAATACCAAAGGCCACTATAGTCAATATCGTTTTGAGTTTTTTATCTTCCATTGGTGCGTGGAGTCTTAGTGTTTTACTTTGTAACGGAGCAGCATATCAATCAAAGAGATTGAAGAATCTTCCATATCGCTTACAATACTGTCAACTTTAGAAAGGATATAGTTGTAAAAAACCTGAAGGATCATTGCAACAACCAGACCTGCAACAGTTGTAATAAGTGCCACCTTAATACCGGTAGCAACTACGCCAGGAGATATATTGTTTTCAGCAGCGATCGCGTCGAATGCCTGAATCATACCAATTACTGTTCCCATGAACCCGAGCATCGGAGCAAGAGCGATAAAGAGTGAAATCCATGACAGACCCTTTTCGAGCATACCCATTTGTACACCGCCGTAAGAAACTACAGATTTTTCAACCATATCGATTCCTTCGTCATAGCGCTCCAGACCTTGGTAGAAGATAGAAGCGATTGGTCCGCGGGTATTGCGACAAACGTCTTTGGCTGCTTGTATACCACCGCTGGCCAGAGCATCCTCTACGTTTTTGAGAAGTTTTGCCTTGTTGGTGGTCGACATATTAAGGTATATGATACGCTCAATGCTCAATGCCAGACCAAGAATAAAACAGATCAAAACGAATGACATGAAGAAAGGACCCCCATCAATGAAAGTATCTTTGATTGATTGATGGAAGCTTTTCTCAGTTTCTACCGCAGCAGACCGGTCTGTTTCAGGAGCTGTAGTTTCTTCCTGCTGTGAGAGTGTAGTTGTGCTTTCTAATTCAGCAGCATCGCTGCCCATTTCATCGGCTTGCTCTGTGTTATCTGATTCTGACTCCTGGAAATTCAGGGCGTATGCCTGAGTGCTTCCACTTGCGAATAGGATCCCCGAGAGGGCCAAAACTGTGAGTACTTTTTTCATGGTTTTGATGTTACTGAAATTTGAGTGTTTGTTCTGGGTTTTATGGTTCTTGTTCAATTATAAGCGTATTCAAATGCGGAGAGAAAGGGATTCGAACCCTTGATCCCCTTTCGGGGAAACACGCTTTCCAGGCGTGCGCCTTAAACCTCTCGGCCATCTCTCCAATCGCCCGAAATGGTTAATTCCCTAGGGCATCGGGCGGCCAAATTACAAAAAATCCGAATAGCCAAAAAAATTAAGTGTTATCAAAACATTAAGTGGTTGAATGTACTTGAGCAACGGTCAATTCTCCCCGCAAATCTGTGTTAAATGCTTCACCGAAATTATTTGCCGAATGGCCTCCCCCTAGCAGGTGCATGCTTTTGGCTATAACCGCTTCTATTACCATATCACCTGCTTCGAGCACTCCAATTTGCGCAAGCCTTGCGCTTGTTTCATATCGGCCCTGCGAAACAGTACCCGCCCTGCATTGACTTGAATTTATCAAAATAAGCCCCCTATCTGCAGCCTTCTGTAGGGCATCTGTAAACCAGGGATAGGTCATGGCATTGCCACTGCCATAGGTGCGTATTATTACCACTTTTATGTCTTTAATATTCAGTGCAGCTTCTATAATATGCTGTGATATGCCGGGAAATAGTGACAGAATTGCAATGCTGGTATCCATCCTGAAGTCAACATCAAAGTCACCTTCGCTCGCTTTTCTGATATAATTTCGGTTATAAGTGATGCTTACTCCGGCTTTGGCCAAAATGGAATAATTAGGTGATCGGAATGCCTCGAAATGCTCAGCATTGTATTTATAGGTGCGGTTACCGCGGTATAGCTGGTATTCAAAATATATAGCCACTTCGGGTACTATAGGTAATCCGTTTTCGCTTGCGGCGGCTATTTCAATAGCGGTGATGATATTTTCCTTGCCATCAGTGCGCAGCATACCTATGGGTAATTGTGAGCCGGTAAGTATTACAGGCTTGGCCAGGTTTTCAAACATAAAGCTTAAAGCGGCTGCCGTAAAAGCCATGGTATCACTGCCGTGCAATATTACAAAGCCGTCGTAATTATTATAGTTGTCCTTTACAATTCCAGCCAGTTTGCCCCAGTGCTCGGGATTCATATTGCTCGAGTCAATGGGTTTGCCGAATGAAATGGTGCTGATATTTGCAGTGAGCTGATTGAGTTCGGGAATTTGCTTTTGCAACTGACTAAAGTCAAAAGGAGCCAAGGTACCTGTGCGCGCGTCCTTGTGCATACCAATGGTGCCGCCGGTGTATATTACCAGTATTTCGGGAGGGCTATGCATCTATTTTAAATAGTTTGTAAGCGTTTCTAGTTGTTATTGATGCTACCTGATCCACAGGGATGTCTGTAAAGTGCGCTATTTTTTCGGCTACAAGCTGCGTGTAGGCAGTTTCATTCCGCTTGCCGCGAAATGGTGCCGGAGTGAGGTAGGGGGCATCGGTTTCCAAAACGATCCTTTCCAATCCTGTTTGAGAAATTACTTCGCCCAATGAGCTTGTTTTAAATGTTACTACTCCGCCGATGCCCAGATAAAATCCTTTAAAAGACAATGCGCGATTTGCATCATCAATATTACCGGTGAAGCAGTGAAACACGCCTGTAAGCTGTTCGTCATGCATTTCATCGAGCACATCGCATATTTCTTTGAACGAGTCACGGGCATGTATCACAATGGGCAATTTCTTGTCCTTCGCCCAGCCTATTTGTATTCTAAAAGCATCTAACTGCTCCTTAAAGAAGGTTTTATCCCAATACAGATCAATGCCGATTTCGCCCACAGCTTTATAGTCTCCGGTGTCAAGCTCAGCTTTTATGATATTCAGTTCGTTTTGATAGTTCTGTTTTATTGAGCAAGGATGTAATCCCATCATACCGATGGTTTGAAGAGGATAGGCTTGCATAAGCTGTTTTACCCTGGCGATGCTTCCGGAATCTATATTCGGAAGGGCGGTAGTGGCTACACCTGCCACCACGGCGCGTTGCATACATACATCTATATCACCATCAAAATCGCTCAGGTACATATGTGAGTGGGTATCGAAAAGTGAGCTCATAAGTGTGTTTGCTTTGCAAATGACGTAAATCGATTACATTTGGGGAAATGCCATTTCGATTTTGACAAAAGTTCTTATTATTCGCTTTAGTTCTATAGGCGATATTGTGCTCACCACGCCTGTTATCAGAAATCTGAAAAATCAGATGCACGAAGGAGCAGAAGTACATTACCTCACCAAGAAGTCATTCAAAGGCATCATTGAACCAAATCCCTACATCACTAAAATTTATACCATTGAGAAAAGCACCAATGAGGTGATAGAAGATCTCAAGGCAGAAATGTACGATTACGTAATTGACCTCCACCGCAACCTTCGCTCGACGAGGGTGAAGCATGCTCTAAAGGCGCTCTCTTTTTCGTTTAGAAAACACAATTTGGAGAAATGGCTGTTGGTCAATTTCGGTATAAACCGCATGCCAAAGGTTCATATTGTTGACCGCTACATGGAAACCCTGAAAGCTTTTGGAATCAACAATGACGAGGCGGGGCTTGATTATTTTTTCCCCGACGGTTTTTCTTTTCCCGAAAGGGACCTGCCCGATAGCCACCGCAACGGATTTATTGCCTTGGTAATTGGTGCAGCCCATTGGCGCAAGAAACCGAATGTGCATCAATACGTGCATATGTGCCGCAATCTCAATTACCCCATTGTACTCCTTGGCGGCTCTGCTGAGAAGCAGGAAGGAGCTGAGATCTCGGCCCGCACTGAAGGATATGTATGGAATACTGCCGGATTGTATGACCTCAATGGCTCGGCATGGCTAATAAAGCAGTCCCAACTGGTAATCACCCCCGATACCGGATTGATGCATATAGCGGCAGCATTGCACAAACCTATTATTTCAATTTGGGCGGCCACGGTACCTGCATTTGGCATGTCGCCTTACCACAATGAAGCGCTTAATGCTATGATTGAAGCGTCGCATCTCAAAAAAAGGCCTTGCAGCAAGTTGGGTACAAGTTGTAAGTATATAAAATGCCGCTGTGTGGATGAGCTTCCGCTGGGTGATGCGGTAAGCATTGCTAAAAGTGAGCTGGGAATTAGCTAGCAAACACTATACGAATAGTGCCTTGAGCTCTGTGGCTTCCGAAGGTTTCATTTTGCCAGCCAATATCAGTCCGAGTTGACGACGGCGAAGAGCACCGTTATACCTTTCTTTTTCGAGCTCGGTTTCGGGAATAAGTTCTGGAACCGTAATAGGCTGTCCTACCTGATCAACCGCCACAAAAGTGTAGATGGCCTCATTGCAGTAGGTGCGCACTCCTGTGCGGTGATTTTCAACCGACACATCGAGAAAAACTTCCATGCTTGATCCGAATGATCTCGAAACCTTGGATTCAATGGTCACAATATCACCAAGTTTTATCGCTTTATTGAACGATACATTGTTTACCGCAGCCGTTACTACCACCCTGCGGCAATGCCGCTGTGCTGAGATTGCCGCGTTGATGTCCATCCAATTGAGCAACTGCCCTCCCATTAAGTTGCCAAGGGTATTGGTGTCGTTGGGCAGTATAATTTTTGAAGTGGTTGCAAATGTTTCGCTGGCAAGTTTGGTCTCACGCATGGCATTGTGGTTTTATGGGGGTGCAAATATAGTGCGGCAATTTGCCATACAGGCGTTAAAATTTGTCATACCAGGACTTCATAGTGTTACTTTTGTGCACATGGATGCAGCCTTACAATTGAACATTGCCAAGTCCTTGCACATCATCTTTGTGGTAGCTTGGTTTGCGGGGCTTTTTTATATACCTAGGCTCTATATTTATCAGGCCGAAGCCTTGGGCAAAGAATCTGAAAAGGCTCTGGTTGATCAGTTCAAAATCATGTCGCAACGCCTTTGGTACATCATTACTTGGCCCGCTTGTATATTGGCTACGCTCTTTGCATTCTGGATGCTATGGCTTATTCCGGCTTATTTGAGTATGCCTTGGATGCATCTCAAGCTAGCGCTGGTGGTGCTATTGTTTGCATACCACGGGTCGTTGCACTGGTTATTCATTAAATTGCAGCGAGATGAATATCCTATGACAGCTACACAGCTAAGGTTTTACAATGAAGTGGCCACGGTGCTACTTTTTGCAATCGTATTTACTGTGGTATTCAAGAATCTCAGCAGTTGGGCATACGGCGTGGGCGGCATCTTGGGCTTGGGTGTAATGCTGAGTCTGGGCGTAATGCTTTACAGGAAGGCGCGTCGCGGCAAGTCTTAAGCCTTGTCGGCAAAAACGCGGAGCCATTCTTTTGCCTCTTCCACAGTTTTGAAAAGTTGAGTAGGCCTGTGGGGTCTGTTATACCGCACAAAAAAGTTGGCCGACATCTGGTGCGAGTAGTGCTCGGTTACTATTGCATCTGCGATTATTTGGTCTGTGATTTCGGCCGATGAAGCAAGATCGCGGGCATCCGGGCTAAGGGTAGCTTTCTTTCCTGCGGTTACCATAAGTGTTTTTGCAGAGGGAAAGTGGCGGTGAATGGCATCAAATATTTCATGCACCTTGTTGGGCATTATCACCTGTTCGGGATTTATGTGCAGTTCTACAATCCCGTATTCCATCAATTCTATGGAGCAGCTTTTCAAATCAATCTTCTCCATGGCTTTTCAAATTACTTCAATGGTTTCTTAAGCAACCACGCACCCGAAAGCTCTTTTTTGCTCCTCAATGACTCTAGATTCTGAAGTGCTTCTGTGTAGTTGTCAAATGAAGCAACCCGCACCCTGTGGAGACCTTTGTGCTGATCGAGCACTTCGCTTTGGTAACCAAGCGCTGCCATTTGAGCGATAAACTTTGCGGCATTTTCCTGTGATCCGAAACAGCCCCCGATTACGTGGTAGGTGCCTCCTCTCATTTTCAATACTGCAGGAGCAACCGGTAAGGCGATTTCAGCTCCTTTCAAATTTACCCATACCCCGATGCTGTCAATGCAGTTATGATCAAATGAAAATTGAAAAATAGATTGGTCAGGAAAAGCAATAAAATCTGGGGTCAGATTTTCTGCAATTTCCCATTCAGTGCGCGGATTGAATACTGCCGGGGTTCTTATTGCAGCGGCCTTAGCGGCAAATGGATTAAGGTCAGCTACGGAAATTTCAGTAGGGCTTTTAAAATTGGTAGTAAAACCAAGATATAAGCTCATGCCAATAAAAGGAAGTAAGGTGGCGGCTGCAACCTTATATACTGTATTCGATCTGCGTGGCGAAACTGCAGCCGTTTCAATTGGTATTACCGGTGTTTCTTTTTCCTCTGTTTCAGTGGTGGTTTTCTTTTCGGGTACCACTGCTTTTGGGGCAAGCTCAACTTTTTTGCTGATTGCAGGCAATGCAAATGGCTCCAAACCAAAAGAGCCACGGTAGAAGTTGTGGTCATTAAAAGGCTCGAAGCGTATATTTCGGTGGTCATCGAAATAAAGCACGCCTATCTTATTAAACTTCACCTGCTGCCCACCCTGCATCTGCGTTAGCGTTTGCTCCACGGCTTCGTGTATTACTTCATTGGCTGCTTCGAAGGTGATGCCTTCAGCTCTTGCCACTGCAGTAGCCAGCAAGCCGTCATTCTTAGTCAGATTGCGGTTGAAGCGGATGTCTTTTCCGGGAGGGTAAGCCATACCTGCTTTTTCATCGATGCGGGCGCATCTGTAGTTTGTCACAAAACCACCCAATTGCGGCACTACTACACAGTCGTAGTCATAAAGCAGGTTGGCAATATATATGTCGAGTTGGGTGAGCATAGCTTTCAGTGGTCGAAATTACAATTATCCTCCAAGCTGTTCAAGGAAAATACTTCTTTTCGATGGCTACCAAATCTTCAGGTGTATCTACCGAATCGGCACGATCAGCAGTAATTGCGGCAAATATGTTGTAACCGTTTTCAAGCCAGCGCAATTGCTCCAGCGATTCGGCTTTCTCTACAATACCCTGAGGCAGGCGACCTATAGCCATCAGTGTTTTGGCGCGATAGGCGTAAATGCCGAGATGTATATAATAGGTATGGAAGGCATTCCATTGACTGAAAGGTACACCTTGCAAATAAGGCACAGGTTGTCGTGAAAAGAACAACGCACGGCCTGATGGTGCTATAACCGCCTTTACGCGGTTTGGATTTTCTATTTCATCTTGCGAAACCGAAGGGCTTACAAGGGTTGCAATATCTACATCTTTATTGCTAAATAGGGCAGTGAGTGCATTGATTTGAGCGGGGTTTATAAATGGCTCGTCACCCTGAATATTCACTACCACATCGGGCGAGCCGCCAAGTATCGTCAGCGCTTCTCGGCAGCGGTCGGTGCCGCTCGGCGCATCGGGATTTGTCATTACCACATCGCCGCCAAAGTCGCGCACCAAGGCAGCGATTTCAAGGTGATCGGTAGCAACTGCAACTCTGCTCAAACCTGCTTTCAGGGCCTGCTCATATACGCGTTGTATCATGGGCTTACCGCCAATGAGGGCAAGTGGTTTTCCGGGAAACCGGGTAGAAGCAAAACGGGCAGGGATGATTCCTAATGTTTGCACAGGGGCGGTATTTTAATGCTCAAGTTTACTAAATTCGTCCGAAGAAGAATGCATTCCCAAAACTAAACCATTCCGCTGCGGGCTTCCATGATGAACGAAGATTTGCTTTACCAACTGGCATTGACCTTTGTAGATGGCGTAGGCCCTCAAAGCGCCCGAAAGCTTATTCAGCATTTCGGTTCAGCGCAGGAAGTATTCAGACAAAAGGCCCGTGACCTGAGTCAAGTGCCGGGTATCAATACTACACGTGTAGCAGCTATTGCCGGGTACAGCGATTTCGCGAAAGCAGAGCATGAAATTTCTTATTGCGAAAAACACCATATTGAAGTCATTTCCTTTTTGACGAAAACCTACCCCAACCGGCTGAAGCATTGCGAAGATGCCCCCGTAATACTCTTTAAAAAAGGCGCTGCTTCGCTAAGCCCTGAGCGTATAGTGAGCATAGTAGGGACGCGACGCATTACCGATCATGGCAAAATTATTACCAAGCAACTTGTAGAAAGTATGGTGCCATACGGCGTAACGATAGTAAGCGGATTGGCCTACGGAGTGGATATAGAAGCCCACAAAGCCGCACTCGATATGGGGCTTCCCACCATAGCAGTACTGGGTCACGGACTCAATAAGGTTTACCCGTCGGCTCATGCGCGCTATGCTGTGCAAATGCTTGAGAATGGTGGTTTGCTCTCAGAGTTCACAACCGATACCAAGCCCGATCGAGAAAATTTTCCCATGCGCAACCGCATTGTGGCAGGAATGACCGATGCCACCATCGTGATTGAATCGGGCGAGAAGGGCGGTTCTATGATTACTGCCGACCTTGCCAATGGCTATAGCCGCGACGTTTTCGCAGTGCCCGGCCGCATTGGCGATGACCGCTCTGCCGGGTGCAATATGCTCATCAAGTCGCACCGCGCCGCCTTGCTTTCTTCTGTGAAGGACCTTGAGTATATAATGGGCTGGAGCGCTCCTGACGCAAAGAAGGTCGTACAGCGTAAGATTTTTGTAGATCTCAATCCCGATGAAGAAAAACTCATGGCTTGCATGCGCGAAAAAGGAAGGATACAGATAGACGAGATAAGTATAGAAACCCACTTACCGATGAGTAGCGTAATGGTGCACCTGCTCAATCTGGAACTCAACGGATTGGTACGCGCCCTTCCGGGAAAAATATATGAGCCCTGCTGAGCCTCGCAGGCTTAGTGTAGAAATTACACGCTGAAAACGATGTTTCAGTACGGCGTAAATCACACTTAAACAGGGTTTTAGAAGCATAGCGCTCTGTTTTATTCGCATCAAAGCTCAATACCTTTTTTGCCTACATTTGCCGCCAATCATTTAACAACGTCACCTATGACAGTAGCAGCCCATCAGGCACAAGTTGATGCCTTTATGGATTTAGTGAGGGCCAAAAACCCTAACGAGCCTGAATTTCTTCAGGCGGTAGAAGAAGTTGCTGAGGCGATCATTCCATTCCTGGAATCGAACCCGAAGTACAAGCACGCCAAGATTTTGGAGCGGGTAGTGGAGCCGGAGCGCACCATTATATTTCGTGTGCCGTGGCTTGACGATGCAGGGCAAATTCAGGTAAACCGCGGATACCGCGTTGAGTTCAACTCAGCCATCGGGCCATACAAAGGCGGGCTGCGTTTTCACCCATCGGTAAATTTGGGAATACTGAAATTCCTCGGCTTTGAGCAGATATTCAAAAATAGCCTTACTTCATTGCCCATGGGTGGTGGTAAAGGAGGTTCTGATTTTGACCCAAAAGGCAAGAGCGATAATGAAGTGATGAAGTTTTGCCAAAGCTTTATGACTGAGCTTTTCCGCCATATCGGTGCTGATACCGACGTACCTGCCGGCGATATAGGTGTAGGAGGTCGTGAAATTGGTTACATGTTTGGCCAGTACAAACGCCTTAAGAACGAGTTTACAGGAGTGCTTACCGGCAAAGGCCGCAACTGGGGTGGCTCGCTGATACGCCCTGAAGCTACAGGCTACGGCTGCGTATACTTCGCGCAAGAAATGCTCAAAACACAGAATGATAATTTCAAAGGTAAAACGGTGGCCATATCAGGCTCCGGTAACGTAGCGCAGTACGCTGCCGAGAAGGTAATGGAGCTGGGCGGAAAGGTTGTTACTGCATCTGACTCATCAGGATTTGTTTATGCTAAGAATGGCTTTACCAAAGAATCATTTGATTTCCTTATGGAAGTGAAGAATGTGAAGCGTGGACGCATTGAAGAAGTTGCAACAAAATATAAGGACATAGAATTTCACGCAGGTAAGAACGCATGGAATGTTCCGGGACCTGTTGATATTGCACTTCCATGTGCCACACAGAATGAACTCAATGGCGATGATGCTAAAAAACTTGTTGCCAACGGCACTAAGCTTGTAGCCGAAGGTGCCAATATGCCATCAACACCCGAAGCAATACACTACTTCCAGAGCAAAGGAGTGATGTTTGCGCCGGGCAAAGCCAGCAATGCAGGCGGTGTAGCTACTTCAGGTCTTGAAATGTCGCAAAACAGTATGCGCCTTTCGTGGACGCGTGAAGAAGTAGATGCGAAGCTGCATGAAATCATGGTGAACATTCACTCGGCCTGCGTGAAGTATGGCAAAGAAAGTGATGGCAAAGTAAACTATGTAAAAGGAGCCAATATTGCGGGCTTTATGAAAGTAGCCGATGCCATGATTGATCAGGGTATCGTGTAAGTCCAATTTTTTTTTCAAAACGGAAAAACCCCGTGCACACCTGTGGCACGGGGTTTTTTACTCTATAAATCAGCACATGAAATTTCAAAACTTAAACCTTATCTGCACCTTCACTTCAGTTCGGGTAGGGCCTTCGCTTTCGTCCATGCCTGAGCCTACTGTCTTGCGATCGCTGTAGAAGAATTGCGCCCAACGCAGCCACAGATCAACTCTCTTGCCTATATCATACTTTACCAAAGCATAAGCCCTTGAGCCGCGCCCGCTGTAGGCAGGTATGGAGAAGAAGTAAAGTACATCGTTTTCAAACGCCCAGATTCGGGAGTCGTACGTGTCGGTTTGAAACAGGGCATATCGCGCCGAGAGCGTCATAGGTATTTTGCTGAAAGCGTATGATATATCCTGAAATACTACATATCCTCGTGATAGTGGTTCTGCACCCCTCTGAAATCCGGAGAGCTCCACCCGCGACTGCAATTTTATTTTTCGGTCGGGCCGGTATATGAAGTTAAACCTGAAATTCTCCCTCGGGTTTTCTACCAGGAAGCGGATGCCTTCATCTACTTCGCGCACGTTTATTTGTTTAATCCTGTACCTGTAGCGAAAGTACATGCTCGTGCGGCTGTTGGGTTGGAATTCGGTTTGCACAAAAAAATCGCTCCCTGACGAAGGGGCATCGGTTTGATACCTGAGCCAGGGAAATTTAAACTGATCGTAAAAAGCATTTACCCTCCATCTTTTAAATGGCTTAAATTCTATGCCTAGGTATACTCCTGATTCATTTTCGGCGGTAGAGCCTTCGCCAAAAGCAATAGAAGCAATTGGCTGAAAGTCGCGGCTGTAGTAGCGTTGGGTAACATTAAAACTCAACCTTGGGTTCATGATGATATTGAGCCCGTTAAGTGTAGCCATGCCTCCATTTGCACTTCTGGAAGTTTCGCCAAAGAAGAAAAAATTGCGAAGCCGGTATGTGTAGTCTATACCCATGGTGGTATTGTAAGAACCCACAAACCTGAACTGACTGTATGTTTGGCTATTCATACTGAGCCTGCCATCGAGCTGCATGTGCACTGCTGTAATACCTATTTGCAAATTTTCTTTCCTATAGGTAAGGTTGCCACCAAAATGCTGCTGGAAAATGGCCTTTTTATTGGCTATTTCCCTGGGGGTTCGGTGAAAACCATTTTCCTGAAAAGCGCTTATTACGGTTTCGCTTTCAAAGGTATCAAGAGTGTCTGAAGGCATTTGGTTTACCAGTGCACCATCTATTCTTTTGCCTGAGTAGAAGGCAGTGAAAAACAGGTTTCGGTCGCCAATGGTAACCCCGCCGCCTCGAAGAAACAGGAATTCATTGATAGATGTATAATTTCTCAAACCTCCTCCGAGCTGTGCAGTACTCATGGTAAATGCACTTTTGCGGTTGAAACCGAACCCCGACCAGAAGGTGAGCCCCTGCCCGAATTGGGCCTGAAAGTCACCGATGGCGATGCTTTTAAACTTTCCTAAATCTTTTAAGAATATATGGGCTGAATAAAAATCGTAGCCATAGGGCTGGGTACCTCGAAAAAATTCTTCACCGGCGTCCTTGTCGGCTGTAAATCCAAAGCTTATTCGGTCGCCATAGCGGTATCGGTAGCGCATGAAGAGCCTATCGGGTGAGCCGATGTAGCGGGCGTTAGGATTTTCGGCAAGCCGCTCTTCGGTGGCTTCTGTATATCCGAGTTGCTCTTCGAGAATTCGCTGCCAACGGGCTACCACTTCATTCTTTCCATATTTACGGAGTCTTTCAAAGGTTATTTTCTCCCTTTCTTCGAGGGCTCGTACCACTACAAATGGTGCAATAAGATCGGCAGTTTCGTAAGACCAGCCCGGCACCTGTGGCAGTTCATACACCGAGAGCAAGTCGCCGTAGTTGCGGCGGTATAGTATCAATTGTCCTATTTGGTAATTATTTAGCAGGCCCAAGGAGTACAGGTCGTCAATGGTAGCCTTGTTGAGATTCAGCGGAAAGTCTATGTATATAGCCAGTTGCTCAAAAAGGGTGGAGTAGTCGAATTCTTCATTTTCAATATTTTCGGCTATTTGCTCGATGCGTTGCTCAATTATGCTCTGTCGGTTAAGGTTAGGAGCATCTTGAGCGAAATGCACAAGCCATAGCAGCGTAGCAGCGATAAGCAATGCTGCCTTTTTCATTTTTTGCCGGGAGTGTAGGTGAGCGATGCCTGCGGAGCATATCCAAGCAGGCTGTGGTAAGATGCAGCGAGGTCGAACCGAAAAGAATCGAAAGCCAGGCCAATACCAAAACTCAGAAGGTTTGGTTGGTTAGAAGCACCCACGCGCAGATAAAGAATGTCAGCAGGCTTGTACTCTATACCTCCCCGAAAAAGGGCTTTTTGGTCAATGTCTTTTTCAGTTTCGAGCGCCACAAGTAAGTCATCGCTTATTTGGTAAGCCATACCGAGGCGCAGTATTGTGGGCAGGCGCTCGTCGTTAAAGTCATTGAGTTTTGCTTTCAGCGGGTTGTACACATGGGCTGCCACCACCACTTTTTGAGAAACGTCCATGCGCACCCCAAGTTCAGCAGTGATATTACTTGTGCTCCCATAATTATCAGCATTGATGCGTGTAGTTTGGTAATTGAGCTGTACCGATGCTGAGAGTGTTTTGGCCAGTTTCATTGCGTAAGCTATACCCGTTTTGCTTTCGCGGTACACTGAGAAACCGAAGCCGCTGTAGCTCACGCCTATGGCCCCATTTCCAAGTGGCATGGCAGCAGCCAGGCCAGAGTAGTTAAACTCCTTCAGCAGAAAGCGGTTTTCATAAAATGCACCTGCTGCAACGCCATCAATGTATGCCAGCCCGGCCTGATTGTGGTACATACTCCACACATCGGTAAATGAAAGGGCGGCATTTGCCATGCCCGCGGGGCGAGCGCCTGCCGGATCGTTTTCGTTATTGGCCAAAACGGTTACCGGCAACAGAATAAAAAGGAGTAGATATGATCTCAACCAGCACGCTATTTGACCGCAAATTACAAATCATTGCTGAAAATTAATGTTATCTCTGGGTTAAGTTCATTTTCAGCGGGCTTTTGGAAGTCAGGCTCACAGATGCTTTTATCTTTGCGGCATTACGCCTTTTTTTGTCGGTCCATTTCCTTTCGGGAAATGACATTACAAGCAGAACCATTTGGCGAAAGCCCGAGTTAATAAGCAAAGAACCCCGCATACCATGACTACACCATCCTGGACCACCGTAAAGCAGTACGAAGACATTACCTACAAAAAATGCAATGGCGTAGCCCGAATTGCCTTCAACCGGCCCGAGGTGCGCAATGCCTTCAGGCCAAAAACAGTAGCTGAGCTTTTTGAAGCATTTCTCAATGCCCGTGAAGACACTTCTATAGGAGTGGTATTGCTAAGCGGTGAGGGGCCTTCGCCCAAAGACGGTATCTGGGCTTTTTGCAGCGGGGGCGACCAGCGTGCCCGCGGCCATCAGGGCTACGTAGACGATGATGGTATGCCGCGCCTGAACATACTCGAAGTGCAGCGCCTCATGCGCTTTATGCCAAAAGTGATAATAGCCGTGGTGCCCGGCTGGGCCGTAGGCGGTGGGCACAGCCTGCACGTGGTATGCGACCTTACACTTGCCAGCGATGAGCACGCCATTTTTAAGCAAACCGATGCCGATGTAACAAGTTTCGACGGAGGCTACGGGTCAGCTTATCTGGCAAAAATGGTTGGGCAGAAACGCGCCCGCGAAATTTTCTTTCTGGGTCGCAATTACTCAGCCCGCGAAGCCTTTGAAATGGGTATGGTTAATGCAGCCGTGCCACATACTGAGCTTGAAGATACTGCTTACCAATGGGCACAGGAAATACTGGCCAAAAGCCCTACATCCATAAAAATGCTCAAGTTTGCCCTTAACCTTACCGATGATGGTATGGTGGGGCAGCAGGTATTTGCCGGTGAAGCTACCCGCCTTGCTTATATGACCGACGAAGCCAAGGAAGGCCGCAATGCATTTCTCGAAAAGCGCAAGCCTGATTTTAAGGATATTAAGTGGATACCGTAACGGGGTAGGATATTTCTTTGTAGTGGTTCGCCATCTGCTGCATAATTCTTATCGGATACTCCAAAATCTTCATTCCTCTGCCAGTCGGGGTAACCGTCAATGTAAAATAATCCCTAGGCTAATATTACCCCAATATTAAATTTTGCTCTTCTACCACCCTGATAGGAATCCAAGCCCAAGTGTGTGTGCGTGTGTGTGTGGGTAAGTAACTAACAACCAATAATTAAAAACCGAAGTTCCGCCGGAGTGGTTGGATGGAATTTCTTCATTTTCTGTATTTTCGGGGAAATTTTGATTTGGCTAAGATGGAATTCAGGTGGATATTGCTGCGAGTAGAGTAACACCAATTATCAACCAATCTATTTATCCGCGTGAAACTGCTACGATACACCCTTCTGTCTTTAATCCGTGCTGCCACTACTTCCGCTGGAAATGCACAATTGTTCACCCCATCCGGATAGGTGAATTCGAATAACGGGGGCAATAATACAGACATTGGCATGAATAATCCCGCTGCCAGATTGAACATAGGGGCAGGTGGTACTACCGGCTTGCTTTTGCCGAATGCCATTGGCTCTATAGAAAGTCAATTAGGTAATCCACCACCGCCAGCAATTCCAGTTAATACACAGTATGGCATGAGACTTACTTTTTGGGCTCAACCCGGATATGCCTTGCCTGGTGACGCCAAACCATGAGCATAAGTCGGCACAACTTATACCCGTGAAGTTCTCCTTCATTACTTCGATGGCTTGGTATTGTACTTTTTTCTTATCGGGATATCGAACTCTTTTTCAGCAAGATCTACCATCGTAGAAAAGGCTATATCTTTCAATTCAGCTGTTTGTAATTGCTTTTCCAGCTCTTCAATCCTTTTCTTCAATTGAAGTGTCTCGAACCTATCGCAACCCACTTCTGTTTTTTTCTTTCGCTTGGGCATACTTTCAAAGTTAGTATGTTTCACATATTTATCTTCCATACCAAGCTTGCGCATCCACGTATTTATTTTGCCATTTTCAGCCGGATAGCCTGTGTAGCGGCCATAGACTGATTGCTTGGTCTCACTTCCAGATAAATAGTCTTCGATGGTAAGCCTTTTCTCGGCATCTGAAAAATACAGTCTGTTGTTGCGCCATTGTCCTAAACTGGGTTTACTTTCTTTACTCATTTTACACTTTTTGGTGTAAACTTATTTCAGGACAAGTCAGGCTTGCGTCCGTTACTTTGCTTGTTGCAACTAGCAAAGCCGATGAGAAAGAAATGATCATCAAATTGATAATTACAATTCTATCAGATAATTAGCATTTAAAATTACAATTCAAAAAACAGAGGATGGCTCTACACCAATCCAACTTCAAGCACACTGAGCAACGGAGTGTATGTAATAAAAACCACCTGCGGGGAGCAGGTGAGTACAGAGAAGTTGCTGGTGGGGAGGTAAGAATTCATTCCATACTAAGCTGGTTTACTGTGAGATTGCATCCGCTTTCTGAAGAAGTTGCTTGCATCGTATCCGAGTAAACCTATCAAATACAAAAATGGCGCGCTGTGCATCACTAGGTCAAACCAGTCCATCACTTGCATACCCATTCCTCCGCCAAGCAGCCAGCGCCATTTTCCGATAAGGTGAGGTTCGGGAAAGAAAGGTGCCAGACCCAGGCTTAGGCTGGCGAGTATTGCCAAAGTGTATAGTTGTTTGCGGGAGCTCATGCGGCGTTTGTTGAGCTGCAAAAGTAATTTTGAAGCAGGGCTTCTATTGTAATTCAAATCACCAACGAAATTACCGCTTAGAGCGAAGCAGCATCGCGAAGTACTTTCTCCTTCAGCGCATTTTTATAATCGCTGATGCGGCGACGCAGCGACTGATCGCTGGTGGCAATGATTTGTGCAGCCAAAATACCAGCATTTTTTGCTCCGTTCAGCGCTACTGTAGCAACGGGTACGCCTCCGGGCATTTGCAATATGCTCAGCACGGAGTCCCAACCATCAATGCTGTTTGAGCTTTTCACGGGCACACCAATTACAGGCAGCGGTGTAATGCTGGCAGTCATGCCCGGCAGGTGAGCCGCCCCGCCCGCTCCGGCAATGATTACTTTCAGCCCGCGCTCCTCAGCGGTTTTGGCGTACTCATACATGCGCTCGGGTGTGCGGTGGGCCGATACGATGGTAATTTCGTATGGCACGTTCAGTTCTTTCAGTGCATCAGCAGCTTCTTGCATTACCGGCAGGTCGCTTTTGCTACCCATGATGATTCCTACTATGGCATTCATGATTTTACAATGATAAGTTCTTTAATACGCTGCACCTTATCGCGCACTTCATGGTGCGTGGTAGCTAGGGCTGTTACGTGGCCCATTTTCCGAAAGGGTTTTGTAATGGCTTTACCGTAAAGGTGCACATAAACATCGGGAATGGAAAGCGCTTCTTCGAGCCCTTCATACAGCACCGGCCCGGAGTGGCCTTCACTGCCAAGCAGGTTTACCATTGCTGCGATGCTGCGCAACGATGTATCGCCGAGGGGCAGGCCGGTGATTGCGCGCAGGTGTTGTGCAAATTGAGATACGCTATTGCCTTCAATGGTATGGTGGCCGGAATTGTGCGTTCGAGGAGCCGCTTCGTTGATAAGCACATCACCATCATGCGTTAAGAATAATTCAATAGCCATAATGCCAATAAGTCCGAATGCTTCTAACAAACGGGTGGCAAGTGCTTCTACTTTGGCAATAGTATCAGGAGCTATCAGCGCCGGCGAAAAAAGAAATTCCACAAGATTTGCTTCCGGGTTGAATTCGAGCTCTACCACTGGAAATGTTTTCACTTCGCCATGCTCGTTTCGCGCTGCGATGATGGCCAGTTCTTTTTCGAAATCCACGAACTTTTCAAGCACTGAAGGCGCGTTGAATGCTTTCGCGAAATCAGCTTCGGTGCGGATTACCTGTACCCCGCGGCCATCGTAGCCACCCTTGCGGAGTTTTTGAACGAAGGGCAGAAAATCGGTGTGTTGCTCAAGCTCAGTAGCTGATCCAATGAGCCGGAATGGTGCTGTGGGCAAATCGTGCTTCTCGTAAAAAAGCTTCTGCAAACCTTTGTCCTGAACGGTTTCGAGTACTTCAGGCTGTGGGTAAACTTTAACGCCTTTGGCTTCAAGCCTTCGCAAACCTTCTATGCTTACATGCTCTATTTCTACGGTAACCACATCGCAGTTTTCGCCAAATGCAGCTACTGTATCAGCATCGTTAAAAGCGCCGCATACGAATTCGTGAGCAAGTCGGCTGCAAGGTGCGTCGGGGTCGGGGTCAAGTATAGATAGCTTTATGTCGAGGTCGATGGCAGGACTTATAAGCATGCGACCTAACTGACCGCCGCCGAGCACGCCTACCTTAAAATCTTTACTGTATGGCTTTTTTTGCATGGGTGCAAAGATAGTTTTAGGTAAGGGAACTAAAGCCCTGGTCTTGATATGAGTTTATGCATCTTCAATGCAGCAATTGATCTTTCTGCTACCTTGCCATCAAATACCGATCTCTATGCGCTTCATAATTTACTGCGCGGTCATTTGGGCTGCCTCGGCGTGCACTACTTCGCCCGTTGAGCCTGATATTGATCCTGTTGCTGCTCCGGCAGAAATTGACAGTACTTCATTTTTGCAAAAGCAGCGATTTGATGCGGCTCTTGATCAGGCTGCCAATGAAATACGAACCATCGTAGAATCCCCAGAAGAAGGGCAGCGATACAGGGCCTTGGGTGTCGATATGTTCTCATCGGTGTTGCTGCCAAAAGTGTACATCGAAAATAATTTCAGGCCCCTGTGGTTTACGCATCCTGATTCGCTGCAACGAGTTGCCGAAATGATTGAATTTGTAGCAGGACTCGAATACCACGGATTTGTGCCTGAGCACTACCACTATGCCGAAATAAAGCAGCAACTCGATTCATACCGAGCTAATAAGGAACTTCTCTTTGATGGGAATGCCCTCGCTCAGGCCGATATGATGTTTACTGACGCCTACTTTATCAGCGCCGCCCATATTTACCACGGCAAAGTGGATCAGGAAAAACTCACCGCTGAGTGGGAGATCAGACGAAATAAAAGCAACGTTAACTTTGATATGAGCCTCTTTGAAATGCTCAAAGGTGGCGAAACGGTGGAAGAATCATTCAGGCAATTTTACCCCGACCTTGGCGGATATGAAGTTATGATGGCCGAAGCGCGCAGATTGCAGTCATTGCGCGAAAGCGATTTTTCAGTAAAAGTTGATGCCAAAACTATTTCCATAAAGCCGGGCGATTCTGCGATATACATTGCTGACATCAAGCAAAAACTGGCCTTCTGGAGTTTGTATACCCCCGACTCACTTACGCACCCCAATGTGTATGACGAAGGTGCGGTGCAAGCGATAAAGAAATTACAGAAGCAGTTTGGATTCAATGCCGACGGTGTAATCGGCAGCCTCACCCTTCGGGCACTTAATATGAGCCCAGCCGACCGAATGAATCAGATTTATGCAAACCTGGAGCGCCTCCGCTGGAAACCCGATTCATTGGAACCACGATATGTGATGGTGAATATTGCCGATTTTAGTCTCAGGTTGCAGCAAGGGCGCGATACGCTGATCTCAATGCGGGTGATTGTGGGTAAAAATTACAGGAAGACGCCTGTGTTTAATTCTACCATCACCTATCTGGTATTGAGTCCTGCATGGACGGTGCCGCCCACCATACTGCGCAATGATGTGCTGCCCGCCGTGCGTAAGAATGTCAATTACCTGGCCGATAAAAATATGCAGGTACTCAACTCCCAAGGCAAACCCGTAGACCCGACAACGGTAAACTGGAGCCGCGACGGAATGAAATATACCATACGGCAAGCGCCAGGCGCCCAGAATGCACTGGGGAAAGTAAAATTTATGTTTCCAAACAAGCACAACGTTTACCTTCACGACACCCCTTCGCGCGAGTTGTTTGCCCGCGACGAAAGGGCTTTCAGCTCCGGATGCATAAGGATAGAAAAGCCTTTTGATCTGGCCAAAATTCTGCTGGCCGATATGCCTGATTGGACGGAAGAGCGCGTACGCGAAGGAATGAACTCCAAAAGTGAACGTACCATAGTGCTCAAAAGCCCTGTAGGGGTTTATATCTATTACCTCACTTCATGGGGTATGCCAAATGGCGAGGTGAATTTCCGCAATGACCTGTACGAGCGAGATGCCGAAATACTTAAAGTACTTAAGGAAAAACACTACGGTTGGAATTAACATTTGCTGGCTGAGTCATGAACATGTTTTTGCCTAACTTCGTAACACACCATCAAGAAATCCTTATTCTGTGGGTCTAAAGAAGTTTTCTCTAGTATTTATTGGAGCCGTTTTGCTTGGCATCATCGTGCTTAGCGCAGGCAGGCATCACAGCGATGACCTTTCGGAAAACACTGCCGATTCTTCTGCTGTTAGACCATTTGCTCACCTCAATTCCCTTTCGGAGAAGATTAACCCGAAAATTTTGGCTTGCTTCAATGAGCGATATGCCGAGTATTTGCCCCAACTGAAAAACCGGGTAGTTACCATCATAGATTTTTCTTTGCCCAGCAGCACCAAGCGTTTGTGGACTGTGAATCTCGATACCGGAGAAGTGCTGTTTAATACCTGGGTGGCCCACGGCAAAAATACCGGCGACGACACCGCCCTTTTCTTCTCCAATACGCCACAGTCCTATCAGAGCAGTCTCGGGTTTTACCTTACGGAAAATACCTATAATGGCAAGCACGGGAATTCACTTCGGTTGCTGGGACTTGAAGCCGGGATCAACGATAAGGCTCTGGAGCGCGATATTGTGATACACGGCGCCGACTACGTTTCTGAAGCCTTTATAAAAACCCATGGCCGCTTAGGCCGAAGCCACGGCTGCCCTGCGGTATCTATGGAGCTTGCCGATGATTTCATAGCGTCTGTGAAGGAAGGTTCGCTAATGTTTCTGTATCATCCCAGCTATTCAGAAAATTAGCATCCAGTGAATCCTGATCGATTTTATAGAAATATAACCCTGCAAATACCGAAATTATCTACAAAGAAATCATTGATAGTTCGAATCGCTAAGTATTACCATTTAAGCCTTTAGTTTATTTCTTTTCAAATATTTTTAAAGTAAATTTTTAACAGTACAAGTTGCGGTCAGATACCCTGCCAAAAGGCAAATTATTTCAACAGGCGCAATAATCACTACCTTCGCAGCCTGATTTTTTTTAATATGTCATCAATTGTAATCCGCCAAAAGAAATTTGTACCCTACCTCAATGAGGCGCAAATACAGGCGCGTATCGCTGAAATAGGCGCAGAGATAAACCGCGATTACGAGTATCTCGAACCCCTTTTTATAGGAGTGCTCAACGGAGCTTTTCGCTTTGCTTCCGATTTGATGAGGCATATCGAGATTCCTTGTGAAATCAATTTCGTAAAAGTATCATCATACAGGGGTACAGAGAGCAGCGGCAATCTCAGTGATCATATTGGGCTCAATTCAGATATAAGCGAAAGGCATGTCGTGATTCTTGAAGACATTGTAGATACCGGCCATACCATAGAGTACCTTTTGCAGAACATGGGGTCTCTTAACCCGGCCAGTATTAAGGTAGCAACCTTGCTCTTTAAGCCTGAGGCCTACCTTGGCAATATAAAGATCAACTACTGCGGCTTTGAAATTCCCAATCTTTTTGTGGTAGGCTATGGGCTTGACTACAGTGGCCTGGGTCGCCATTTAAACACTATTTATCAAGTAAAGCAATAAAGCATGATCAATCTCGTACTTTTCGGCCCTCCGGGCGCCGGTAAAGGAACTCAGGCTGAGCGACTTGTAGAAAAATACAAGTTGGTACACCTGAGTACCGGCGATATATTTCGCCGCAACATAAAGGAACAAACGGAGCTTGGGCGCCTTGCAAAGCAATACATGGATGCCGGCAATCTGGTACCCGACGAGGTAACCATACGTATGCTCGAGTCGGAAGTAAATACTCAGCCGGAATCTAGAGGATTTATTTTCGATGGTTTTCCGCGCACACAGGCGCAAGCAGTAGCGCTCGATACGTTTCTTTCGGGAAAGGATATGAGCATTACCAAAATGCTTGCCCTTACGGTGAATGACGAAGTGCTTCGCACAAGGCTGCTCAAACGCGCCGAAACCAGCGGACGTGCTGACGATGCAGACCCTGCAATAATTGCGAACCGCATAGAAGTGTACAAGCGTGAAACTGCCCCCGTGGCTGCATATTACCGCGCTCAGGGCAAATATTCCGAAACAGACGGTATTGGAAGCATAGACCAAATAAGCGAAAGGCTTTACGCCGCCATCGACGGAAATGAGTAATAGCAACTTTATAGACTACGTAAAAATTTGTTTTCGCTCCGGTAAGGGCGGTAAAGGCTCTACACACCTGCACCGCGATCGCTTTACAGCACGTGGTGGTCCCGATGGTGGCGATGGAGGCCGTGGAGGCAACATCATTCTGAAGGGCAATAGCAATGTGTGGACCCTGCTGCACCTGAAGTACCGAAAGCATATATACGCCGGCGACGGTGAAGGCGGCGGGTTGCAAACCAGCTTTGGCAAGTCAGGCGAAGACATTTATGTAGATGTTCCACTCGGCACCATAGCCCGCGACCCTGAAACAGGCGAAGTTTTTACGGAGATTACCGACCACGACGAAGAATTTGTTTTGCTCAAAGGAGGCCGTGGGGGCCTGGGCAATGCCCATTTCAAATCGTCAACCATGCAGACACCGCGCTTTGCACAGCCGGGCGAAGAAGGAGTGGAATCATGGATAATTCTGGAGCTTAAAATACTCGCCGATGTGGGCCTGGTTGGTTTCCCCAACGCAGGTAAGAGTACCCTGCTTTCAGTGGTATCAGCCGCCAAGCCTGAGATTGCCGACTATCCTTTTACCACTTTGGTGCCCAATCTTGGCATAGTAAGCTACCGCGAGCACCGCTCATTCATCATGGCCGATATACCCGGAATAATAGAAGGTGCCAGCGAAGGCAAAGGCCTTGGCTTGCGGTTTTTGCGACATATAGAGCGCAACAGTTTGCTGCTGTTTATGGTACCCGCCGATAGCAAAGACATAAGCCGTGACTACGAAATATTGCTCGGAGAACTTCGCGCCTTTAATCCCGACCTGCTCGACAAGGGTAGAATACTTGCTATTACCAAGAGCGACCTGCTCGACGAAGAGCTGAAAGCTGAAATCATACCTACCTTGCCTAAATTGCCTTCCGTATTTATTTCGTCGGTTGCCCAAAAGGGACTTACAGAGCTGAAGGACCTGATATGGCAGCAACTGCACGGTAATGATTGATTGGCTTGAAGGCATAGACCGCGACTTGTTTCTGTGGCTCAATGGACTTCATAAGCCCTGGCTCGATCAGCCAATGTATTATATCAGCGAAGAGCTGGCCTGGATACCCATATATCTACTTATTATTTGGGCTATTAATAAAGTATGGGGCTGGAAGGTGCTTCTGTGGAGTTTTCTAGCCATAGCAGTAATAGTAACTTTGTGCGACCGCATTTCAGTTGAGTTTTTTAAGAATGTTTTTTTCCGTTACCGGCCGTCACGCAATCACGAATTGGCTCCCATGGTGCATATCGTAAACGATTATCGCGGTGGACTTTATGGTTTTATCTCATCACATGCAGCCAATTTTTTCGGAATTGCTACTTTTCTATACCTGTTGCTCAAGCCACATTTCCCGAAAGGGGCATCCTTACTATTGCTTTGGGCTGCACTTATTGCTTACAGCCGGGTGTACCTTGGCGTGCATTACCCGGCTGATGTTACCGTCGGGGCCTTGCTAGGTATTTTGGTAGGTTGGCTGGTTTTTCGTTTTTTCGCAAGGCTGCTTTTATTGCGCTTATGAACACATATATAGCCATATTTATTGGAGGCGGGCTTGGCAGCATAGCCAGATACCTTGTGGGTAAATCTGTGATGGCATGGTCTGGCTCAGTATTTCCATGGGGTACGTTGGCAGCAAATGCCTTAAGCTGTGTTATACTGGGAATAGTTGTAGCGCTTCTTGCACGGCTTGAGCGTCCCGATTGGATGATCCCTTTGCTAATAATAGGATTTTGCGGAGGCTTTAGTACCTTCTCCACCTTTAGTTTTGAAACCCTTCAACTTGTGCAGGAAGGAAAATGGGGATTCGCTATTCTTAACATTGGCTTAAGCTTTATAAGCTGTATCTTCATTTTATTTGCACTATCTAAGTTATTGAAATGAAGTCAATAATATTTTTTGCTGCTGCACTTATGATCGTATTTGCCGCCCAGGCTCAAAATACTGAAGGTAAACCGCGCCTAGTAGTGGGTATTGTTGTAGACCAAATGCGCAACGACTACCTGAAGCGTTATGAGAATCTTTATGGCGAAGGCGGCTTTAGCCGAATGATGAAAGAAGGATTTTACTGCGCCAATCACCACTTCAGCTATGTGCCCACTTCTACCGGTCCGGGACACGCTTCAGTTTATACAGGAACTACCCCTTCAATACACGGTATAGTTGCCAATAACTGGTACGACCCCCGAATGAGGCAAGATATATATTGCACGCAGGATAAGTCAGTAAAAACAATTGGCGCAGACAATGCTGATGGACAGATGAGTCCCGTAAATTTGCAAACCACAACAATAACCGATGAGCTGCGGCTTTTTTGGAATTTCAGGAGTAAAGTGGTGGGAATTTCCCTTAAGGACCGTGGCGCGATACTCCCCGCAGGTCGCACTGGCACTGCATACTGGTACAGCAAGAGCAGTTTCATAAGCAGTAGTTGGTACATGAATGAACTGCCTGAGTGGGTAGTAAAGTTTAACTCCCAGAAACTACCGGAAAAGTATATTCAAAGCGGGTGGTCACTGTTGCTCGCCCCTGAACGTTATACCGCAAGCCTGCCAGATGACAGCCCTTATGAGAAAAAATTTGCAGGTGAAGACAAGCCGGTATTTCCGAAGAACCTGCAGAAGCTGACAGAAGAGAATGGCGCTGATTTCGTAATTAAGAATACTCCTTACGGCAATACATTGGTTTTTGAATTTGCAAAAACTGTGGTTGTTTCCGAAGGATTGGGGAAAGACCCAATAACAGATTTTCTGGCAGTGAGTTTTTCTACTCCTGATTACATGGGCCATGCGGCAGGTATAAGAGCAGTAGAGATTCAGGATATGTATCTTCGGCTCGATGCTGAGCTAGCGGCATTTTTTAGTTTTCTTGACAAAGAAGTGGGAAAGGGCAAGTACAGCGTATTTCTCACTGCTGACCACGGCGCGGCTGAAGTGCCAAACTTTGCGCTAAGCCATAAATTGCCGGCAGGCTTTATTGATGAAAAAGGCATGAAGGCACAATTGGACAGTATTCTTTTAGAGATCCATCCTTTTGGTGGGGCACTTCTTGATCGCGTTGAGGAATCCTGCCTTTTCTTCAACAAAGAAAAATTAAAGGAGTCGGGACTTGAATACACAGCCCTCTGCGAAAAGATTGCAAGAGCTATTCGCAACCTGGATGGCATATACAATGCATACTCCGGTGAGTCTATAATATGGGGAGGCGGGTCCAATGAGTTTCCTCGCCAGCATCTGAACAGAGGCCTTTATCCTCCGGTAGCACCCGATGTAATCTGGGTTCATTCGAGTGGCTATATACCATACGGCCCTGTAGGTACAACCCATGGTAGCCCGTGGAGGTATGATACACATGTGCCATTGCTGATGTTCGGTAAGGGAATCAATAAAGGAAAGACCAATAGGGAAACGAACATTCGTGATATAGCATCTACACTAAGTATGCTTCTTGGTGTACCGCTGCCATCAGGCAGCACCGGGATACCGGTATCAGAAGCGCTTCAGCGCTAAATGCTAAAGGGTATGCTTATTTTATACCTTGTGCCTTCTGCTCTTGAATTTAGTAATAACAAATCCTTGAGTTCAGTGACTCTTTGATTTATAGTGCGCAGGCCGTTTCCGCCAGTGGCATAAGCTGGATCAAACCCTGCACCATTGTCGCTCAGTTCCAGTTGCAGGCTTTGTTCGTTGACTGAAATGAACAAGCTACAGGTTGTCGCCCCGGAATGCTTTGCAAGATTGTTGATCACCTCTTTTAAAATCAGCAGCAGATTTCTCCTTTCAAGCTGAGTGAGCTGTATCTTTTTGAAATTCTCATCTACCTGCCATGTGCAATTGATGTCCTTTGCGGCCAGCAGAGGTGAGCAAAATGATTTATGCGTAGCAGCAGCTTATCAGCAGAATCGTTGAGTGGATTGATGGCCCATACGAGATCGCTCATGGCGTTCTGCGTTCTATCATGTCAAGCAATTCACTTAGTGTTTTTCTGGCATTGCAGAAAGGGTATGTTTTCCCGTTGTTCGAATTCAATAGTGCATGCAATGATTAAAACCGTGACAATTTAGCAAATAGATCATCAAAATTTCAGATTGATATTACTCAAATAATGCGCTCCCTGATTGCTTTTGCAATGGCTTTGCCAAGCGACCTTACATGCAACTTCTCGTACATGTTTCTTATGTGGCTATTCACTGTATGGGGTGATATTCCCAATTCAGATGCGGTGATTTTATAGCTCATACCTTCAGAAAGTTTTCTCAAAATAACTTTTTCCCTTTCGGTAAGCTCATAATCATTGATGGCAGTGCCTCGTTGGAAATAATTGATCACCTTGGCCGCTATAATTGGCGACATCGGAGCCCCTCCAGTGCAAAGTTCTCGAATAGATTCCACTATTTTTTCCGGCTTTTCATTTTTCAAAATATACCCGGAAGCACCCGCTTGAATTGCTTCGAAGATCAACTCTTCGTTTTCAAAAACAGTTTGCATTAAAATAGGAATTAGCGGGAAGCGTGTTTTAATGATGCTAATCGCTTCAATACCATTTACATCAGGCATTTGAATATCCATAAGGACCGCATCGGGCATCAGCTCGTCTACTACTTCAAGTACTTGCCAGCAATTTGGGTAGTCGCCAACTAGCTCAATATCCGTTTGCATTTCAAACAGGAAACGCAAGCTGCGGCGGCGCTCGTCATTGTCTTCAAACAATAATACCCTAATAGGAATAATGAACAATTTGGTGGTGCAAGGTATTTTGTTTTTACTTGATTTGGTATAGCGAAATCTCGCTATTTCAGTACTCTCAACTTTTTGAAATTAGCGCTGTTAAAATGACCGCATGCAAATAAGCCATTAAGCGTTATATCGCAATCTGCTGCTCAATACCAGCTAGCATGTAACTGAAACGCTACTCCGGTAGCATTAAAATTTTGTAGACAATCCCCATCTATTTAGGCAATCAACAGCAAAGTTATATTTGCACGAAAGCGGGAAGTCTTTTTAAATAGGTTGGCCAGGCCGGCATTTATGATGGCTATTTTTTTTGAAAAACATCACACCGCATAGATTGCATTGGTTGAAAGATTCTAATCGCAGCAAATGGCATTTTACATTAGTTTTGCCATGAATCAATAATTTGAGAATGGCCATACTGGAAGCGGTAAACATTGTAAAGAATTATGCAAACCATGTGGCGCTGAATAACGTGAGTATTTCAGTGCCTGAAAAGAGCATTTTTGGGTTGCTCGGGCCAAATGGCGCCGGTAAAACAACACTTATACGAATCATCAACCAAATAACTGGGCCTGATTCCGGCGAATTACTTTTTGCCGGAAGGCCACTTACACCTGAACATATTGAGAAAATTGGCTACCTGCCTGAAGAACGCGGTCTTTATAAGAAAATGGCCGTGGGCGAGCAAGCCCTTTATCTCGCAATGCTCAAGGGAATGGAGAAGCGCGAAGCACTAAAACGTTTGCGTGAGTGGTTTGAGCGTTTTGAAATTCAGGGATGGTGGGATAAGAAGGTAGAAGAACTTTCTAAAGGTATGGCGCAGAAGGTGCAGTTTATTACTACAGTGCTACACGCACCATCCTTCATCATACTTGATGAACCTTTCAGCGGCTTCGACCCAATAAATACCAACCTTATACGAGAAGAAATAATGCGCCTGCGCGATGAGGGGGCTACCATTATGCTTTCCACGCACAACATGGCCTCGGTAGAACAGATTTGTACCGACATAGCCCTTATTAACAATGCTGAAGTAGTGCTGAATGGTTCAGTAAAAGATGTGCGAAGCCGATTTAAAGAAGGGGTTTATGACATTGCTTTCCATGGCGAGATGCTCGCGTTTACAAATTCGCTTTGGACCAATTTCGAGTTGGTGAGCCACCGCATGGAAGATGAAATGCGTATAGCGCGCATCAGATTGCTCAATAAAGCTAAGGTAAACGACCTTCTTCAATCAGCTATTTCTGTAGTAGATGTTCAAGCCGTAAATGAAGTAGTTCCAGGTATGAATGATATTTTCATAAAAGTGGTTGAGAGTAACACAACAAGCAATGAATAAAACGAGACTGATCATCCAGAGGGAGTACCTGAGCAGGGTAAAAAAGCCATCTTTTATTATTATGACGCTGCTGGGTCCTGTGCTTATAGCAGGGCTGCTGAGCCTTGGTATCTGGCTAGGCATGAGCGACTCTGGCATATACAATGTACTCGTGTCGGACCTGAGCCCCGAAGTAGCCAATGATAGCCTTGGCAAATCACAGCCCTTCTTCTGGAATAAATTGAAGGATACTTCACAAATCAAATTTACCTATGCAAACCAGGGCCTTTCGAACGCAGAATTTGATTCAAGCTCCTATGACCTGATGCTTGTATTGCGGTCTGATATATTGACAATCACCGAGGCTGAACTTGTATTTCGAAAACTTCCTAGCCTTAAAGTGCGAAGCTATATAAAGTCGCAAACCGAGAAGGTGATTGAAGAGATGAAGCTCGCCGACAAGAATATTGACAAGGAAATATACGATAGCATACGCACTGACCTCGACCTTATTTCAGTAGATGTGGCTGATGGTAGCCGCTCCACAAAACAGGAACAGGCCATGGTTGGCTTTGGCTTTGCTGTGCTTATCTACATTTTTATATTTCTATATGGTGTGCAGGTAATGCGCGGAGTGATGGAAGAAAAAAGCAATCGGATTGTTGAAGTGATTATCTCCTCAGTCAGACCTTTTCAGTTAATGATGGGCAAGATTGTGGGTGTAGCGCTGGTAGGTCTTACACAGTTTTTATTGTGGGTTATACTCACTTTTGGTCTATTCACCGTGGCTGCTGCCATATTTTTCCCCGAGTTTTCGAATGCTCAGCATATGGTGGAGCAGCAAGTGCAGCTTACTGAATCGGTTGCTCAGCAAGCATCGCAGGAACCAATGCAGCAGGCAGCCATGAACGAAATTATAGAGCTGCTACTCTACCGCGTTAACTGGCCAGTGATGATAGGCATGTTTATCTTCTACTTTCTGGGAGGCTACCTTCTGTTCGCATCGCTTTTTGCCGCGGTAGGTGCTGCTGTCGATAATGAAACAGATACGCAGCAATTCATGCTGCCCATCACCATTCCACTGGTATTTGGATTTATCGTTTCTGAGTTTGCGCTTACCAATCCTGAAGGCGCAGCCGTGTTTTGGTTTTCCATTGTGCCTCTCACCTCACCCGTGGTTATGATGGTACGCGTGGCTATGGGGTTTGATGCGTCAACGGTATGGCAGCTATTTCTCAGTATGTCTTTGCTGGTGGCAGGCTTTCTCTTTACAGTATGGCTCGCAGCCAAAATATACCGTGTCGGAATACTTATGTACGGCAAGAAGGTAAGCTATAAAGAGCTTTGGAAATGGATCAGATATAGCTCCTGAAGCTATTTGGTCTACAATTGATTTCTTTTGCGGCAGCTTACGCCAAATGAGTTATTTTTACCAGTCTCAGTAAAATCGCATCAAAATTGAAAATCGGCATTATAGATATTGGTTCAAACACGTTTAATCTTTTCATCGCTGAGATTGATCAGAAGGGCAGTTATACACCCATTTACCGATCAAAAGTGCCCGTGAAGTTAGGAGAGGGTAGCTTCGAAAAGAAGTATATAACTGAAGAAGCCATGCAACGCGCTTTCGTAGCACTCGACGCACAAATAACGGCAATCAAGAATCAGTATTGTGACAGAATAATGGCTTTTGCAACCTCAGCAGTGCGCAATGCCACAAACGGAAGCCAGTTTGTCCAAAAAGTAAAAGAGCGGTTTGGCATAAGTATTCATGTCATTGATGGCGATCGCGAAGCACAACTCATTTTCAGAGGTACCCGGCTTGCCGGTGCGCTCAATGCGCGGAAGAGCCTGATTATGGATATCGGAGGCGGCAGCATTGAGTTTATTATCGCTACTGAAAATGAATTATTCTGGAAGCGAAGCTATGAACTTGGAGTAACGAGGGTGCTAGAGAAGTTTAAACCATCTGATCCATTTTCTGAAGCTGAGCTAAGCACCATTCGTGCTTTTTATACTGATGCCATCGTCGATGTTTTTACAGCCGCCAATGAGCATCAGGCTACCCGACTGGTTGGTTCATCAGGCTCATTTGATACCTTCAGTGATGTACTCGCATACCGCAACGGAAATTACCTTGAGTTGCAAGAGCAAAAGTCATCGGATTTCGATCTTTCTATGCTCAAGGCCCATCTTGACGAGCTCATAAAGTCAAAGCTGGCCGAGCGCGAAAAAATGCCAGGCATGAGCGATTTTAGGGTGAAGATGATTGCCATGTCGGCATTGATGGTACGCACAGTGTTGGAGAATACCAATATGGATGCAGTAACCCTTTCCAGATATTCACTTAAAGAAGGTGCGCTTTTTGAAGTGCTCAGACCCAATACCTAATAATCATTATGGCCCGCGTACTTATTATTGACGATGAAAGAAGCATTCGCAATACGCTGAAAGACATTCTCGAACTCGAAAAATTTACAGTAGATCTTGCCGAAGATGGCCCTTCAGGCCTGAGCAAATTAACTGACAATGTGTACGACGTAATACTCTGTGACATAAAGATGCCAGGTATGGACGGTATGGAGCTGCTCCAAAAGGCTGTAGAACAGGGATTGGAAACTCCGGTAGTGATGATCTCAGGACATGGAACAATAGAAACAGCCGTTGAAGCCATCAAGAAGGGGGCATACGATTTTATTGAGAAACCACTTGATCTCAATAGAACCCTGGTTACTTTGCGCAACGCCTTGGACCGCAAACATCTTGAAGTTGAAACCAAAACCCTCAAGAAGAAAATTGAGCTAATAAAAGGTTCTGCCATTATAGGAGAGTCTGCTCCAATTAAGGCCATCAAGGAAATGATTTCAAAAGTAGCTCCCAGCGATGCGCGGGTGCTCATTACAGGTCCCAATGGCTCAGGCAAGGAACTTGTGGCAAGGCAACTCCACGAGAACAGCAACAGGGCAAAAATGCCTTTCGTGGAAGTGAACTGCGCCGCCATACCTTCAGAATTGATAGAAAGCGAGTTGTTCGGACATGAGAAAGGGGCATTTACTTCGGCCATCAAGCAGCGATTGGGCAAATTTGAGCAGGCTGATGGTGGCACCATTTTTCTTGATGAGATTGGCGACATGAGCGCATCGGCACAAGCCAAAGTGCTAAGAGCCCTTCAGGAAAATAAAATAACTAGGGTAGGGGGAGAAAAAGACATTAAAGTGAACGTGCGCGTAGTGGCAGCTACAAACAAAGACTTGCGAAAGGAGATTGACGAAGGCAGGTTTCGCGAAGACCTCTACCACAGGGTGGGCGTAATACTCGTTCACGTGCCCCCACTGAATGAACGTCTCGATGATATTGACCTCCTAGCACAGCATTTCCTGAACGCTATTTGCAGCGAGCAGGGTATTTCAAACAGATCACTCTCCAAAGATGCCATCGCAGCTCTGAAAAAAGTAAAATGGACAGGTAATATCCGCGAATTGCGCAATGTGGTAGAGAGACTCATCATTCTGGGAGGCATCAATATCACTGCCACTGACGTGGAAACTTACGCATCGCCGGCTAAGCGCTAGTATTGCTCGAGAATAAAGAATACTCAAACTATTTTACCCTTTTTAGCAAGTCCCCTTGCAGTGAATAGTCACAATTTTGTAAAATAAAAAAGCCGACACGGTCGTGGCGGCTTTTTAGTTTTTGGTACTGAAAGAAAATTTACTTCTTATCGCTCTTTTTCTTCTTCACAGGTTCAGTGGCATCAGCAGTACTGGTTGATGCTTTGCCTGCGCATGAGCCAGCAGTTGATGACTTAGCTTTGCAGCAAGATGGCTTAGTAGCATCTGTATTGGCTACGGTTGTTGCGGGTACATCAGTTGAAGCAGCGGCTGTTTTCTTATCTGAGCATGATTTTGCATCGGCAGTACTTTTAGAAGCGCAGCATGATTTGGCCTCGCTTTTCACAGCATTTTCTTCAATGGTAGCCTTTTTCGACTTGGGTTTTGATTCGGTGGTTTGCGCCTGAGCGGCAAACGAGGCTCCTGCAATGAAGAGCAAAGCGAACATTAATTTTTTCATAATCGGGTTAGTATTTGATCAAAGGTAGCCGATTTATCTGATTATTCAAACGCAGGCTTTTGCAAGGATATATAAAAAATCAAAAAATCAGCGGCAACCTTTTCTACGCAATTCGTCTGTGAAATGGTTTCAAGATTACCTTGCAGGTTTCAAAAGGCGCTCCTCGGGGCGCCTTTTTTAGTTGGGTGGTTTAATAAGTGGTGTTTGATTCTCCTTCAAAAGCACTGTGTTTGTAATCTGGATTTTTGACTATTTGAATTTCGGGATTGAGCATTTCGTTTACTATTTCAGAGATTGTATTCTCAAATGCCATGCGGTCATCAACGGTATCTATTCCTTTTGTCGGCATAAGATTTCTGATTGATGGTGCCGGTAATGAGATTATTTGAGTTTCTATTTTTTGATTGGGATAATGAATGCCCCCGAGCCATTGATATAGCAAAAGCTGCAGCGACTTTGTCTTTTTACGGAATTCATCTACCGCAAATTCTTTTAGATTTAAATCCTTGATATCAACCCTTCCTGTTTTGTAATCAACAATCCTGATAGCTCCGTTGCGCTCTTCTATCCGGTCGGCAAAGCCTTTGATTTTAACTTCTACAGCATCATTGGGTGTCGCTATTATGATGTCATGATCAAATGCTATTTCAGCATCAATAAATTTCACTTTATCTCCGTCTTCAATTAATTTCTTTTCACTTTGCAGATAGCCAGTCACCATATTTTTGGCCCTTTCAAAGTGAATCCTGTTGATGCCAGTTTCAAAATAGCGCGATTTCTCATGCTTATTAAATTCTGCATCTACCAGGGCTGAAACGCACGGCAGCATTGCGTCAATTGTTTCAGCACTGATGATATGACGTTCTAAATCCTTGAATAATATTTCCAGAGTACTGTGAACGATCGTGCCATACAATGCATGATCCAGCTCTTTACCCTGATCCGGCTCATCAAGATGCAGTACAGTTTTATAGTACCATTCCAAGGGGCATTGCAGGTAATTATTGATTCCCGATGCTGAAAGTCCTCTTTTCAAATATTCCCTGATGGTGGCAAGTACCTCGGGCGATTTTGTGATGGTCAATTCTTGATTGTCAATCGAAACAATATTCTTGAGTGACGAGCTAAAAAAAGTAAGCTGTTTATTTTCTTTGGCCAGTTCATACTCCAGTTGAACCAGGTACCGGCTTTTTTCTCCACCTGCAGGATCATCGGCGTCAAGCATATACAAGCAATTGGCATGAATACTATGTGATAGTAGCCGGTAAAATAAATAGGAATACACACTTTCCTTTTCTTTTTTTCCCGGCAGGTGATGGTACCTTCTTATTTCGAATGGAATAAAGCTTTCAATTGATGCTTTTTTGGGCAGGCTCCCTTCATTTACCGGCATCACGATAAGGTTTTTGAAACCAAGTGTTCTGGTTTCAAGCATCCCCATTATTTGCAAACCTTCATAAGGCTCGCCAGGTATAGAGAGTTGTGTGCGCTTTATTGCGCTCGAAATGATATTCGAAATCGTATTTAGGGTGAATTCTTTTGTTTCAGAATAAGTATTCAGTCGGGTGATGATAAGCCGTAATGCATGTATACCTTCTAATGCCATTTGGAGTGAAAGGTCTGGTTGCTTGTCATCAGCTATTTCCAATTCAATTTGCGCTATAGATGCACTGATAGCTTCGAGACAATCAAGGCTTCCCGACCAATGTCCAAGCAAAATGCTGATCCAGGACATTTTGCATATTGATGCGGCTTCTTCTTTGGCTATAAAGGTTTTGTACGAATCGATCTCGAATGCAGGGCACTTCATGTCAGCTACAAATGGGTGGCCAGCAAACTGCTGCAGATACTCCACAGTAAAGACTGGAAGTCCTTTTTCGATAGTGGCTGATTCGTGAAGTTTGAACAATGATTGAAGCCATTGGGCGAAGTTGCTGTTGCCAGCGCTAAGCCCCATAGTAATATTTACTTTCTTGATTTTTTCCGGAAGGTGATTGAGCAAAGGAACCAGCAGATTTTCGTTAGCGAGCACCACTGCGGTTTCATTCAGGTCATCATCGCTCAGGCTGTTGATATATGAAGCTGTGAGATCGCAAAGGTCTATCCTGTTTAAGGCAGCAGCCTGATTAATTACCAACGGTCTTTCATGCAAGGCAGCCTCCGTTCGTATTACTTCACCCAGTCCACGTTTTATAATACGTCTTATAAAAAGTCCTGCGTGATTCATTTCATTTTGAAGATACCAATCGTCGGCATCGAAGTATACATTTCCAAGGTTTTCGTCCTGCATTCGCTTCAGCAGCTTAAATTCTGCTTCGGTGAGGGCGTTGAGGCCTGCTACTACTATACGCGTATCTTTAAGGGATGCAGCGTATTGTGGCCACTTGCTGAGCGCCTGTTGCATAATGAGGCCTGCATAGCCGTGATTCTGGGCTACCAGTTTGTCTTTTAATTTGTGGTGTATAGTAGGCAGAGCGCGCCAAAAGTTTCTGTAGTTTTCTTGTTTTTCAGAAAGAGGCTCATTTAGAAAGCTGAAGTGCTCAATATCTGTATAATCGCGCAATTCTTTAAAGAGTAATTGTGGGTCAATACAGTGCGATTCAATGTCATTAAAATCGCTAATTAGCACATCAACCCAAGAAAAGAAAGCTGAAATATCGCTGCTTTTTTGACCCAGCACTTCCCTATATGCTTCATAGCAGGCAAATTGGATATCGAGCTGATGGGCTTTTTGCATTCTGCTTATTGTGCATGCCCAATCATCTATGGTAGTAAATTGGGGCAGCCAATAGGTGCCACTTTTTTTCCTGCCTATAATTTGCTTCATAGCGCCCGCTGCCCTTCGGGTTGGTAAAATTACCATGTGATTTTCTACTGGAATTTTGTCCTGTAGAATTCGCTCAGCAATCTGCTGTAGAAATGATGACATTATTTAAACCCATTTCGCACGAATGTAATGAAATCTCCAAAGGCTTCCCTTGAAGCAAAAACATTTCTCATTTCAGTCCACAACGTCTTCTTGCCGCGCTCGCGGTTTATGTTTGATTGAATATTCTCCGGCCCAGACGATGGGTAAATTGATCTTGATGCTTGAATGCCCGGAGTATCACCCGCAAGCTGATCGGCGAGCGCATACAAGGCCATGGCTTTATTGTGCCGGCCTGATTTTTCTTCAAGCATACCGAGATTATTATGGGCTACGGCGTCATCAGGGTCAAGAAATATGGCTTGCTGATAGTCTTTTACGGCACCATCCAAATCGCCCATGGCATCGCGTATGTATGCGCGGCTGGAATATCGGTATGGATTGTTTGGTTCGAGGTCGCGCGCACGGTCCATATCAGCCAGTGCTTCTTTAAGTTTACCATGATGAAAATAAGCTACCCCGCGTTCGCTGAATAAGTCTGCATCGTTTTGGTCAATGCTCACCGCGAGTGTGAACGAATAGATAGCATCTTCGAATTTCCCTGATTCGTAGTGCTTTATTCCCTTTTTGTAATGCCTATCTTTGTTGCTCATCTCTGATTTAGTGCTATGGAATTTCCGGTATACCGCAAGTACCCTAATAACAAATCTTACTTCAAAGTGTTGAGCCAAGAAGCCTTTGAAGAAATTTACATCATCGGCAAGCGGTACAGCATTCGCAATTTTGAAGCAAAGATATTGCCTGACAGGCAATTTATCCACGATATGCTTCACATGCACAACCATCATTGGATTGAAATTTCAGAACAGGAGTACACTAATTTCGTATTGGTGTGCAGTCAGGATTACAAGAAAGTGGAATGATCAGATTTAGATACTTTTGGTTTGCCTATTAAATATGGGCAACCTTGAGTTAATTTCGGCGTTGTAAATGAGCAATATGTCATTATCGATGCATTGAATTTTTGCCGAAGGGCCAATTTGAATTGATGTGAAGTCGCGCAGAATAATTTTAGTAATTATTGGAATGATGTCCTTCGTCAGGGAGGCCAGCGCGGAGCATATTATAGGCGGTGAAATGTACTACGCGTGCATTGGTCCGGGACAATATGTATTTACCATGAAGCTTTGGCGTGATTGCAATTCTACGGGCGCCAATTTTGACAATCCGGCTTCTTTCGGAATTTTCAATGAGTCGGGATTGTTGGTGCAAACAGTTTCAGCCAGTACGAGTAGCGTAGTATTTGTAAACACCAATTTAGATTCTCCCTGCCTTGCTATTCCACCTAATATTTGTGTTCAGGAGGGTACTTATACTTTTAACTTAAACGGGCTGAATCCCAATATTTCCTATTCAGTGGTTTATCAGCGTTGCTGCCGCAACCAAACCATACAGAACCTTGTTAATCCGGGTGCTCAAGGCTTGACCATACAGGCTACCATTCCGGTGTTCAGCAACGTGGGGTGCAACTCCAGCCCGTCATTCAATAATTTTCCACCTCCGGTATTATGTTCCAACGCGCCGTTGGTTTTTGACCATAGCGCAACTGATTCTGACGGTGATTCACTTGTATACAGTCTGTGTGCACCATACATTGGCGCAAGTCAGGCTGACCCTATGCCGGTGCCACCTTCAAACCCACCTTACGCCCAGGTGTTGTGGTCAAACCCATTCAGCAGTGCAGCTCCACTTGCGGGCAATCCTGGTTTGAGTATCAACCCACAAACCGGTTTGCTTACAGGAACACCTACTCAACTTGGGCAATATGTGGTAGGAGTTTGCGTGGAGGAATGGCGCAATGGACAATTATTAAGTACCAATACCCGCGATTTTCAATTCAATGTAGCTTTTTGTGAGCCTTTAACAGAGGCATTAATTGCCGAGCCGCAGCTTCAAGATTTATGTCAGAGCCTTAACGTTACTTTCTTTAACCTCAGCAACCCTACCAATACATTTGTGTGGGATTTTGGTGACCCAACGAATGATAATGATCAAAGCACGGATTACCATGGCAACTACACATTTCCTGACACTGGAAACTATACCATAACCCTGATAACAAACCCGGGTTTTTTCTGTTCTGACACTACCGAAGTTGACGTTGTGTTGGGTTATCAATCGCAGATAGGTATATTACTAACAGGGTTTGAGTGTGTGAATGGATTGCAGCAATATTCTTTTGAGGCAGTTGGTGAATTTGACCCGGCCCAAAGCACGGTGATATGGACCTTTGGCGCTAACGCGAGTATTTCTACAGCTACAGGTGCAATTGTGGAAGGTGTGAGCTATAGTGAACCTGGACCTCAGGTAATAAATATTGCCTTGCTGAACAATGCCTGTTCAGGTGCCGGTGTGCTCAACCTTAACGTGGTACCCCCGCCAGAAATTACCATCACGCCACAGAGCAATTTTTGCACAGGGCTTTCGCACAACTTTACTCAAACCAGCAGTTTTGCAAACCAATACCTCTGGAATTTCGGCGTGCCGGGCAGTGACGGCACCCAAAGTACCCTACCAAATCCCAATTTTGTATTTCCTGCACCGGGTCAATATACCGTGAGTCTTACCGTGCAAGGTGCGGGTAATTGTCCCATTACTGTTTTCGAAGAATTTGATATGCAGTACTTGCTTGCTCCGGAAATACCGTCGGTGCCAACCTTATGTTTTGAAAATAATAGCTTAAGCCTGCAAGCCGGTGGTAGCTTTCAGCCGGGTGCATCATTAGTTTGGAACTTTGAGAATGCAACTCCACCAATGTCTACTTTGTTGAATCCGCAGATAACTTTTCTACAACCCGGTACACACCTGCTCACACTTGCTATTAGCGAAAATGGTTGCACGCGTTTTGCCGAAAAGCTTGTAAATGTGCATGCCAATCCTTTTGCTGAGTTCATAGCCTTCCCTCTTGAAGGTTGCGCTCCACTCACTGTTACATTTAAAAATGAGTCGTTTACACAAAGTTCTTCGGTTTCTTACGAGTGGAATTATGGTGATGGAAATACCCAAAACGCAATCTCAACTACCTACGAATACGAAGAACCCGGTGTATATTCGGTTACCTTATTTCTTGAAAATCTCAATGGGTGCATTGATACTGATTTCATTTCTAAACCCAACCTAATTAATGTACTTCCATCACCAAAAGCATCCTTTTCTACAAGTCCGGAGAAGGTTTCTGTCGTTGATCCTGTGGTAACAGTTACTGACCTTAGTACAGGCAATACAGAATGTTCTTTTCTCTTTGACAATACGCTATTTACCGAGTGCAATTTTTCGCATCTACTTCAAAATATCATGCCGCAACCAATTACCCTCTCAGTTGTGAATGAGTTCGGGTGCACAGCGAGCGCTGAGGGAATGATCTATGTTACAAACCATTTGATCTTTGTGCCCAATTCATTTAGTCCAAATGGTGATGGCGTTAATGATATTTTCATTCCTATTACTACCGCCGTTGTCAAATTTGAGATGCATATCATAGACCGGTGGGGGCGTGAAGTATATAGCAGCGATGATGTAACACGAGGCTGGGATGGCGCAATAAATGGCGGCAACTACTATGGGGAGTCAGGCATTTATCAGTACCTTATAAGGGTAACCGATTATCTCAACTGGAACTTTGACTATACAGGCACTGTTACCCTGCTTAGATAATTACATTTCATGAAAAGGTTTCTTGCGATTTTCATAGTGCTGATATTGATTGGCGCAGTAGCCGTTTGGCAGGTAAGTGAGCCTAGGCCCGTAGGGCAAAGAGGCGCAAAAGCTGAAGCTCTGGCTGATCAGGTTCTGGCTGCAATAGATATTGAAGCCTGGGACTCCATTTCAATTGTATCGTGGACTTTTGCCGATGCGCACCATTTTATCTGGCATAAGAAACACCATGTGGCACAGGTAAAGTGGGATGCCTATGAAGTAATATTAAACCTGAATACCCCTGATGGAGAAGCTACAAAGAATGGCACCGCCCTTTCAGGAAATGAAAAATCAAAAGCCATAGAGAAAGCCTACGCGCATTGGTGCAACGATTCATTTTGGCTCAATGCTCCTTCCAAAATACGCGACGGGGGTACTGAACGCAGCCTGGTGAAAATGAAGGATGGCACTGAAGCGCTTTTGGTGGAATATTCAAGCGGTGGTGTAACTCCCGGCGACGCTTACTTATGGGTGGTGGATGATAAGGGGTTGCCGCTGTACTGCAAGATGTGGGTGTCAATAATACCAATTGGTGGTTTAAAAGCCACATGGGAAAACTGGTCAAATATAGATGGAGCTTCTATTGCAACCTTGCATAAAACAGGTCAGGTTTCAATTGCTATCACCAATCTTTCATCCGGCACTTCTGAAGCTGATTTTGGGTTGCCTGCCCATTATTTCAGCCGTTGGGCCTGGAGCTAAGTAGCATGTATACGTGATTTATTCCATCCCATGGAAACTGATCACTTATAGTTTTGAAGCCTAGCTGACCATAGAATTTCTCAAGATAATATTGGGCTGCTATTTTCACATTACTTTCTGGAAATTGGCCGCGGCAGAAATCAATCCCGTGGTTCATGATATCGTAACCATAGCCGAATCCACGGTAAGCCTTAAGCATTGCAACCCTGCCAATACTTGCTTCAGCATATAATACACCCGGAGGAGCTATCCTTGCAGTTGCCACCACTCGCCCATCATTATTCATGCCTAGTACGTGGTAGCATTCGGGGTCTTTGCCATCAATTTCTTCATAAGCGCACTGCTGCTCTACTACAAAAACATCTACACGCACCTTTAGCAAATCATGTAGCTGGAGCGGGACCAATTTGCTGAAAGGAATTACCTGCCACTTAAGTCTTTCGCTCTGTTGTGGGTCATTCATTTAAATCTTATTTTCGACCAAAGATAGCTTCTCATGTGTGGCCGTTACGTAGTTGTTTCAAAAATCACCGAAATCGAAGAGCGGTTTCAGGTAAATATGCCTTTTGAGTTGCCTCCGAATTACAACCTCGGCCCCGGAAGTGTGGCTCCTGTCATTACTTCTGACAAACCATACGAGGTGCAGCTTTTCAAATTTGGCCTTACCCCATTCTGGGCAAAGAAGCGGATGTATTTATTCAATGCAAGGGCCGAAGGTGATCACAATTCAGAAAATGACCCGCTGTATAAAGGAGCTTTAGGTATCATTTCGAAACCGGCATTCCGCAAAGCCATTCGCTCCAATCGATGCCTGATTATTGCTGATGCATTTATAGAAGGCACCATTGTCGATAAGCTTGATAGTCCATTTCTTGTGCATCTCGGTGCGGCTGAGAGGCCTTTTGCATTTGCAGGTATTTGGGATGAGTGGGTTGATAAAAATACCGGTGAAATGATTCGTTCTTTTGCCATTATCACCACTACGCCGAATGATTTGCTGATGAGGCTGCCGCACCATCGTTCGCCGATAATTCTGAGCCGGGCCGATGAGACGAAGTGGCTCGACTCTGACTTGCCACTTGCTGAGGTTACAGCTTTATTGCACCCATATACTGGCAATTATATGAATGCATATCCAATTGCCAGAGATATTAAGAATCCGCGTGCCAATGCCCCTGCCTTGCTTCAGCCGATTGGGCCATCAGTTATTTCAGAAAAGTCATTCATTCTGGAACAGGAATTGGTGCTTCAGGGTATGGGCTACACCCGTGCGCACGAAAGGAAAAACAGTTAGTCAAAAAGTGTCTTTTGCACCAAAGTGGTTTTACCTGGTTGCACCTGAACCCATTTGAGAGGGTTTATGTATAGCACGTAGCCGCTTACCTTCTTATTATAAATCAGAGAAAGTCGTTCCATATATGCCGCCACCTGGCTGATATGCCTGAGGTCTTCTGCTCCCGACTTAAAATCTACTACTATTATACTTTCGGATTTTTCGAGTACCAAATCCGGGCGAAGCAACATTCCATCGCTGAGTATTTCCCTTTCAGAAAAACGCTTTGCATCCTGTTGTAGGCCGATAAATGTTTCATCATTGTAAACAAGGCCCAGCAGTGCGTCAATATATTCCATTTCAGCAGCAGAAATGTTTCCTGAGCGGTGATGATTTTGAATATGCCAATTTGCCACCTGTATTGTTTCTGCCTTGCTGATGGTATCATGAAGAATATTTCCAATACGCCTTGCGGTTGAATCATTTCTTGCCGCATCGGGCGGGCTTATATCAAACCGGGCTTGCCATAAGGTTGATGGAAGCTGAACCGGATCAACCTGGAGTTCTTCCTTTATCTCTTTCTCTTTAATTCTTGCCTGCTGAAGATTGCCGAATTTTATGCGGAATGGTTCTTCTTCCCGGGGCATTCGTTTCTCATGACCTTCATCAGTCAAGGTTTGAATTTCGAATGCATTGTTTTGTTCGAAATGGGCTGCCATTTTCATACTGGCATCACGTAATTCTGCACCAGTTCGGGTTTTGTCATAAGTGTCGAAAGTGATATACAGCCGCTCTTCAGCGCGTGTTAAAGCAACGTATATCATATTCAGGTTGTCGAAATTCACATCGGCATCGTGATTGGCTTTTATGGCTTCAAAGCCCATATCTATTAACTTACTATTCAATTTTAACGGTGCAAAAGGCAGGCCCTCAAAACGATCTGCTATGCTGATCCATCGGGTATCTTTCCCCAGATCCTTTTTCCAGCTCATTATAGGAAGGATACATATTTTAAACTGAAGCCCTTTGGATTTGTGGATGGTCATTAGTTGCACCCGGTTGCTTTCAAGATTGGTAGGTACCCCGGGTTTGGTTTTCAAAGAGTCCCACCAGTATAGAAAATCATCAATATTCAGCCCGGCACCTCCTCTCTTCAGGATGATATTAAATAAGGTTTTCACATACAAGTCATTTCGTTTTGACGGCAGGTATTGCAAAGCAAGCTGCTCGCAAGTAGTATACGCTGCTGGCTTGGGGCCTTTAAGCCCAAGGGTTGGAAGCCTGTTGTCGCGAAGAAATCTTTGCAGGTCAAGAAGGTTTTTCTTCTCTTTATTTTTTATTTTGTATTTCCATGGTTCAAAGGGTATTTGGTATAACCCGCTTAGGGCGCGCATTACCCTTACCTGAGCCGAAGTATCTTCTGGATGTTGCATAAGTCGCATCATCGATATCAGGCACATTACCCAGGGGTTTGAGTCAACACTGTACCCATCATTCGTTGCTACTGGTATACCTTCTCTTTCCAGAAATTCGGCTATATTGAGTCCTTTAGTTGATGTGCTACGTATGAGTATGGCTATATCTCCAAATTGGTACCCTGCTGCCAGAGAATCTTTAATCTGAGTGACTATTAATGTCAAATAAGATTCATCTTTCTTGTCCATTTTCCCTGTAAAGTTCACTTCTATATAGCCTCCAGATTTTCCCTTTGGTGCTTTTTGAGTAGCACTATCTGATGTATATTCTTCCCGGTAGTCCGTTCCTTCAGTGGTAAGGGCTTCGCCCAGATATTTAATAAGGTTATTGTTGAAGTGAATTATATTCTCAAGGCTTCGGTAGTTGGTATCAAGGTTTTTTATTTCAGCCGCTTCAGCCAGCCGTTGGCGCGTTATGGCACTTATATTCTTTGCACTTTCGTGAAATTGCGGTAATGCAATAAACTGCTCTGCCTTCCCTCCTCTCCATCTGTAAATGCTCTGCTTGGCATCACCTACTACCAATGCAGTATTGCCTTGGGCTATAGCATCTTCAACCAATGGGAGCAGGTTGAGCCATTGAAGCTCTGATGTGTCCTGAAATTCATCAATGAGCATATGCTTATACCGGTTGCCTATATTCTCATAAATGAAAGCCACAGGCTCATCACGCAATGTTGCTGAAATTTTTCTGTTTGATGCAGAGATTGGAAGAATGTTACGCTCTGCTGATATTTCAGCAAGAGATGCATTAATTTTTCCGATAAGGGCTACCAAGTGGATCTGACTGGAAATGGCTTTTTGAAGAAAATATTCTTTTGAATCTTCTTCAGTTATTTTGATTGCTTCTTTAATAATCCTGTCGAGTTGAGGAGTGATAGATGCAATGCTGGATTTTATGGCTGCTTGTGCCTTAGGGTGAGCAAAATCTGATTCTGCAATTAATTTGCTCTGAGTGGCTGTTAACTGAATTTTTTTGATGCCATCAAAACGTATCATTTTTTCAAAATATGAAAACCAACCATTGCTTTTCTCTTTCAGGTCATTCTGACCAATGCCGTTTCCTGTAAGAAGTTCCACAGCCTCTTCACCCTTACTTTTTACCCGGTCTTCAAAGCTTTTCGTGTTTTTGCGAATTTGTTCCGAAATGGTTTTGAAATCATTTTCCGTAAGGCTTCCTAGTGCTTCAATAGCCTTTGTAGCATCGTCACTGATCACAAGGTTAAAGAGATTATTCAGATCGCCAACGATATCCGTTTTCTTCTCTTCTTCATGGTTTTGATTCAAGTATGACACCAAATGATTGGTGGTTTCAAAGTCGATTCCTGCTTGTGATACCACCCGGTCTACGCTTTCGCGAAACAGTGTACGTTCTTCCAGCTCAATTTCAAAGTCGGCATTTAGACCTAGCTCCCGGCTGAAAGACCGTATAAGCCTTAGATTAAATTTATCTATGGTGCTGAGCGAGAGGTCACCGTAATCGTGAAGCATCATTCTGAAGGTACGCTGCGCTCTGTCAATAAGCTCTTCGGCAGGTATTTGCAACTCGTCGAGTAGGGCGTTTACAGCGTAGTCATCAGTTTTTAGAGGCAACTGTATGTCACATAAACGCGCCAATTCGTCAATTACGCGTTCTTTCATTTCATTGGCGGCCTTATTGGTGAATGTAATTGCCAGTATTTGTTTAAAAGCTTCCGGCGATTTGCCGACAAGGCATAAGCGCACAAATATGCCCACGAGTGCAGTGGTCTTACCTGAACCCGCTGAAGATTTGTAGATGAGAAAATTTGCCATTGTCGTCCATAGTGCGTGAGAAGAAGTACACGCGACAGGCAATAAACTTACAATAAACTGCGCTATTTACGCTGTGCTGGTATTTTGAGATAATAAAAAAGCCCACCGGTAAAATTCCTACGGGACTAAAAATTTCTTAAGTAGCTTATCGTTACGAAACCTTACCAACAGGGAATTTTCTGAACAACAGCTTCACATAACTTGGTATGCGTTTGCGTTCTTTGGTATTGTTGCTGTTCAATCGATCAGCAGATAAGGCCTGCCAAATAAGCGTTTTTCTCTTGAATTGTACACGTCAAGAATGAGCTTTCCGCTATTATATTTTTCAGCTCTTACTCTAGAAGTACTGCTCTAAGTTGTACCCATACCCATGCCCATTCCCATTCCCGGGCCCATCATGCCTGTACCCATACCGCCCATACCCCAGCCCATTCCTAGGCCCATCATACCCATGCCCCCCATTCCCATACCCATGTGGTGGTGCATTTGAGGGTCAGTAACATATTCTATTCTTTCTTCAATAATTACCGATGCGCCAACGGCTAAATCACCACCACTTTCAACGAAAGTGTACCCTCGCTTTTCCATTTCCAACCGCAATGCTTCGCGGATTTTGTTGCGCGAAATTAAGCTCACGGTAGAACTAGACCACCTCAAATAATAATGAGCAAACTGCAAATAATGTAAATATCCTGTTCATCCTGTGAGGAATTAATTTGGCTGCAAAACTAAAAAATACCGCTTTCGAAACCCTGAAAGATAAACTTCATTTTATCAAGCGTCGTATTTCTATTTAATTTACAACTACGAGTTATAGTATTCAACCTTCAGAAAATTCTTTTGAAGAACGAAAACAGGGAGTCCAAGATGCACTACATTTCTTTGCTTTTATCGTAAACATTGGGAATTTGAATATTGAAACTTCAAAAATGACCACAATTTTAGGGTAAAATGGTTACCTGTTTGTATTTATGTTTGCATAATAATAGGTGTACGAAATGATACGGAATCTGCGATTGAACTTGCTGTTTATTGGATTATCGGGCTTAATGCTGTCCTGCAATCCCGACGATGATACGCCCACACCTGATAGTGCGGAGCCCAAAATGCTTATTTCATTCGAACCCAACTTCGACGGGCAGGAAGTTCACATTGGCGACCGTTTTGTAAATGTGCATGGCTGCACCGTAGAGCTTTCGAATATGAAGTTTTACATTTCCAATCTGAAGCTTTATAGAGCCAATGGTGATATAGCTCAGATTTCTGATATTGAGTTGATAGATGTTAAGAATCACATACGCACCCTTGATTTTGAAATTCCCGCAGGTGATTATACTGGAGTCTCTTTTGATTTGGGTGTGCCGCAGGAGTTGAATGGAACGGCAAACCCTGACTTTCTAGTTTCCGTATACAGTCAATCCCACCCGCTTAGTGAGAGCAATGGAATGTACTGGGCCTGGCAATCAGGATACCGGTTTTTCATTTTTGAGGGAAGATTTGATACCATTCCCGATGCAACTTATGATTTGCCCAGAACTTTTGCATTTCATAGTGGTCTCGATACCCTTTTCAGGGAAGTGGGCTTTTTTTCTAAAACATTTACGGCGGCAACTGGTCAAACCAAACATCTCATGTTTTCTGTAGACATCGAAAAGATATTTGCAACTGAAAACGATACAATTAATCTTTGGCATGAGCGTGAATTTCACGGATCATTATCTCAGCTGAACCTTGGTCTGAGATATGCCAATAATACAGCCGCATCCTTCAGGTTATTGCCATAAAGAAATGCTAACTTTGAGAATGCCCCGATCTTATATTCGCTTCTTGTTTTCGGGATTGAATCGCCCGCATTTTGCTGTACTTCTTCTTTCAGCAACAGTGTTTATTGCATGCGGCCGCGATGATGATGGCAATAATCCCGATACACAAGCCCGGGCTATTTGTTCAACGAATATTGCTGTTGGAACCCCTTACGAATTAAATGTTCCCTATTTCTTTCCCCAACCAACAATACCTGCCGAAAATCCGCTTACAGTAGAAGGGATAGAATTGGGAAGGCATCTTTTTTGGGAAACCAAGCTTAGCCGCAATAATGCAGTGAGTTGTGGTTCATGTCATTTTCCGTCTTCATCATTTGCTGACAGCGCTCCGGGAAGCACAGGCCTGTATGGCGATATAACGCCTCGCAACAGTATGGCTCTGGTGAATATGGCTTGGGCAAAGCATTTTTTCTGGGATGGTCGCGCCCTAACGCTCGAAGAGCAGTTACTTGAACCTGTTGTGAATCCCATAGAAATGGATCTCTCCTGGAAGGAGGCGGTGGCACGTATGGGTTCTGAACCTGAATATCAGAATATGTTTACCGCCGCATTTGGAACTCCGTGCGTTGATTCGTTGCGAATCACCTATGCCATGGCTCAGTTTATACGCACCATGATTTCTGCCAGGTCAAGTTTTGATAAAGCTTATTACTATGGCGAAGGGACCCTTTCACCTTCAGAAATACGCGGAATGGAGCTTTTTCTTGCCGAAGCTGGCGATCCTGAATTTTTCCCCGGCGGGCAATTTGGCGGAGATTGTTTTCACTGCCACGGTGGTGCACTGGTAGAGTTCACCAACCAGCAATTTCATAACAATGGGCTGGACACTGAAATAACCGATCCGGGAATTGGGGCTATAACAGGATATGCATTCGATATGGGCCTCTTTAAGACGCCCACCTTGAGAAATATTGCCTTGTCGGCGCCGTATATGCACGACGGGCGATTTGCCACATTGCATGATGTTATAGCACATTATAATATGGGTGGGCACCCATCGCCAACCATTGATCCGCTTATGAAAATGCAGGGGGTTGGTTTGGGCTTGAGCCCGCAAAGTATTGACGATCTCGTTAATTTTCTCAATGCGCTTACTGACGAAGAGTATATTCAGAATGAAGCTTTCAGTAACCCTCATTAGGTGAGCATTTTTCACTCAATAAATTTGAATTTTGGAGATGATATTAAATCTCTGAAACGCTTGCTGCAAGGCATTTCCTAACCTTTCCTTTACAGTGCCGTATAAGCGTGCATGATGAGGATAAGAAACAAGCTTTCGTGGATCGTTATACCGGTCCTGCTTCTCGGACAGCAGATAGTTTCTGCACAATGTTCCCTTTATGATTTCAACGGCAATGCGGTGAACAACCCCGTGTGGTACAGTTGTAATGGGGGTAATTTCACATTAAATCTCCAATCGCCATTTGCCTTAGGCCCATGGAGTGTTGACTGGGGCGACGGTTCGCCTGTGCAAACCGGCTCCAGCCTTGTGCCACCAGCATCAATTGCGCATATATACTCTGCCTCTATTGGAATGTACAACGTAACTTTTCTCGCCACATCTACTGGCTGTAGCACAAATGGTATAGTGGTAATGGAAGAATCTACCAGCGCATCAATACAGATACCTGTTGGTGGACTAACCCAGGCTTGCGCTCCACAGACGATGCAGTTCATAAACTCGAGTACAAACACCTCTACCAATACTGTGTTTACCTGGAATTTCGGCGATGGTACTCCCCCTCAGGTTTTTGACTATACCAATTTGGGTCAAACCATTAGCCATACCTATATGCCAAGTACGGTTGACTGTGAGACCGTAGTAACACTAACTGCTCAAAACAGTTGTAACACCGTACAAGGAGGACCTTCACAGGCTTCTTTTAATCCTATCAGAATTTGGGATATTGATGACGCGGGAATTGGTGCGTCAGCTACAGTACTTTGCTGGCCTGATAATACCGTAACTTTTACTAATACTACTGAGCGGAATTGTCTTCTTCAGGGAAATATATTTCAGAGATATGAATACTGGAATCTGGGTGATTACTGGGGCTTAGGATATGACTCAATTATCAACTGGAAGCCCTGGCCACCAAGTTTTCCTCAAACCATTCAATTTCCAGGCATAGGAACGTATACCGTGCAAATGCTTGACAGCAATATTTGCGGTATTGCGCCTGCATCGAGAACCATACAAATTGTTGCACCCCCCACAGCAAATGCCTCTGCTTCGGCAACTACCATTTGTGTGGGGCAAACCATTACGTTCACAAACTCATCTACCGGTGGTGCCAATCAATACATGTGGGATTTTGGTAATGGCTCACCATTGCTGTTTTCAGGAGCAACTACAATTGTAAGGGCATTCAACACGCCCGGTACATTCAATGTAACTCTCACTGCTTCCATAACGGGCACAAGTTCTGCCTGCAGCAGCACATTCACTATACCGGTTACGGTTTTGCCCGCTCCGGTTGCAATTATCGGGTTTGATATTGACCAGGCATGTGATACTCTTGAAGTCAACTTCAGCGATGCATCTACTGGTAATGTTGTGTCTTGGGCATGGAATTTTGGGAACGGAAACACCAGCACCAGCCAATTTCCGCCACCCCAACAGTATACCAACATAGGTCCATATAATGTAACACTCACAGTTACCTCATCAAACGGGTGTGTAAATAGTGCTTCAAAGATTGTAAGAGTTCGTCAATCACCTGTAGCTATTATTTACGGACAAGATCTTTGCGAAGGGTCACCCGGTTCATTTGTTGACCTGTCAACGCATCTCGCCAGTGAACCTATATTGTCATGGAACTGGAATTTTGGTGATGGTAATTTCAGCACTGCTCAAAATCCAACGCATACCTATGCGAATAGCGGAGTTTATTTGGTAACCCTTCAGGTGTCAACAGCATTTTGCAGCGACCAGGCCCAACAGAGTATTACAGTGCAGCCAATCCCTAGTTCAGCCTTCACCGCTGATATTTTGTCAGGATGCAGTCCTCTGGAAGTGAACTTTACAAATCAAAGTACCGGTGCTGTAACATATACCTGGCTCTTTGGTGACGGCAGTGGAACAGCCACCGGTGATGCCACAAATACTTTCGTCAATTATGGAAGCATCGACTCAGTTTATACTACTAGGCTTATAGCCCGGACTACATTCGGGTGTACTGATACAAGCAGTATTGTCATTACTGTATTTCCTGGAGCACAGGCATTGTTTCAAACTGTGTATACTCCAGGCTGCAATGCATTGCCGGCTAATTTTGTAAACAACTCGCAAAATGCCACTGGTTACATTTGGAATTTCGGAGATGGCTCACAAGTGAGCACTGATGTTAATCCTACACATCAGTTTGATAATAATGGGCTTACCTTGTTAAATTTCACCGTTACCCTTGATGCGCTTACGCCAAATGGCTGTAATGACCAGGCCAGCGCAACGGTTACAGTATATCCGCAACCAAACTTTGATTTTACCCTTCCTCAGGACACTGGATGTGCGCCATTAAGTGTGCAGTTTCCAATTATAAATGGAGCCATTGCTCAATTGTGGACATTTGGTGACGGTACCATCTCATCGCAGGCAGCGCCGTTGCACACTTATGGCAACAACACCCTGAATCTTATTACTTATAATGTGAACTTGACTGCAACATCAGCTTTTGGATGCACTGAAACTTCAAGTGCCACAGTAGTTGTTCAGCCCAATCCCATTGTTCAGTTTTCTGTAAATCTCACAGCTGGATGCAGCCCGCTTACGGTTACATTCGATAATCAGTCGCTTTTGGCCGATTCGGTAGTATGGAATTACGGCAATGGAAATATAGCCTATACGCTTGATCAATTTCACTCTCATACTTTTTTCAATAATGGCAACCAGAATGTAAATTTTACAGTGGAGCTCATTGGCTATTCTGCCGATGGTTGTATGCGTTCATTTACACGAACTATAGAAATTTACCCGCGGGTAGTTGCTGATTTTACCAGCCCTGCTGAAGGATGCTCCCCGATGACTTTCACTTTTCAAAATAACTCTCAGAATGCAAGCATGTACCAGTGGGATTTGGGCAATGGTACTGTGAGTTTGGCCCAAAATCCAATAGGAGGGTATCAGATTTTTACCAATGAGCCCGATACTTTTCACATAGTACTTACTGCCACTTCGGTATACGGATGTTCAGGTCAAGCCAACGATTTTTTGATCTTGTATCCTAAGCCAAATGCGTCTGTTATTCCGAACACCGTAGCTGGATGTTCACCCCTTGACGTAACTTTTGTAAATAATAGTTCTATTGGAGACGTTTTCGCCTGGAATTACGGTAATGGAAATACTTCAAATACTGCTGACAGTGCGCACGTGCACACCTTTTTAAGCAGTATGAATATACCGCAAACATTCAATGTGAGCCTTATATCCACCACCAACTTTGGCTGTGCTGATACTGCCTACCAGAGTATTACTGTATATCCTGAAGTAATTGCTGCCTTTGTGCCTGATGCCGAAGGCTGTACACCATTACCGGTAAGTTTTGTAAATCAATCATTTGGAGCAGTATCCTATTTCTATTCCTTTGGTGACGGTAATCAGGCTTTCGTACCTAATCCGATCAATACTTTTCTCAATCTCACCGATACCACAGTTACCTATTCAGTGAGCATGATAGCCCAGTCGAACTTCGGTTGTGTTGATACTGCTTACAGGCAAGTAACAGTATATCCCTTACCTACAGTTGATTTTTATGTAGGAGGAATTGAGGGCTGTTTCCCTGCTGATGCCACTTTCGTGAATATTTCGACAGGAGTGGATACCTATGCTTGGAATTATGGCGATGGCAATACTTCTGCGAATAGCGACCTTGAACACGTTCATACATACGTGAATGGAACCACTGCGGTGCAGAACTATATTATTACCCTTACAGGTACTACGGTGCAGGGCTGTTCAGCAAGCAGAATAACCTCCGTTGACATTATCCCTGACATTATCCCTTCAGTTATTTCTCCGCTAGGGGGTTGTTCGCCCTACGAGGCAGCATTTGCAAACAACACCGTAGGAGCATTTACCTATTTATGGGAGTTTGGTGATGGTACGGTTTCACAAGAAGCAAATCCTGTTTATGTCTACACCAATCCTACTGTTGAGAACGAAACATACACGGTAACTTTCACAGCGCAATCTCTATGGGGCTGTTCAGAGACTTTGCAGTTTGATATTTCTGTTCAAGGTTTACCCCAGGCTATGTTTATAGCTTCACCTGCGGTTCAGCAATTTCCAAATGCTACCGTTGCTTTGGCTAATTTGAGTAATGCAAATAGTCAGGCGGGCTATGCGTGGTTTTGGGGAGATGGCACAAGCTCATTTTCAAATGATCCATCTGACCCTGCTGTGTACACTTACGCTACATGGGGTACATTTGAAATAAGACTTCGTGTAGGAACTGATTTGTGCTATGACGAAATGCTTCAAACCATCAATATAGACCCGCCAAGACCGATTGCTTCTTTTGATGGATATGGCGAAGGTTGTATACCGCTTGTTGTAAACTTTACAAATACCACTACTTACGGCGTGAGCTATGTCTGGGATTTTGGAGATGGAGATACAAGCTCTGAAGTAAGCCCAACCCATGTATACTATCAGCCCGGAACATATTTCGTTACGCTCACTGCAACCGGGCCAGGCGGTGAAACAGATACCTACGTATCACCGCTACCAATGCAGGCAAATCTGAGGGCTGAGGCATTCTTTACGGTGAATCCACCAGTGGTAAGTATTCCGGCTCAGGTCTTTTTCCTGAATCTTTCATCAAACGCGTCTCTCTATACTTGGGACTTTGGTGATGGAGGCAGCTCAAATGCATTTTCGCCACATCACTTTTACGAAAGTCTTGGGTGGCACCCTGTAACACTCATTGCTAATAATATATACAATTGCCCTGATACCTTCTTGGTTGAGCAAGCGGTGCTTGGTAATGTAGATAGTCAACTTGCATTCCCAAATGCTTTTACTCCAAGTTCTAACGGACCATCAGGAGGATTCTGGACGATCGATGAGATTTTCAACAACAATATTTTCTTCCCACAATACAAAGGCGTGCAGGAGTTTGAAATGCAGGTATTCAACAAGTGGGGTGAGCTCATCTTTGAATCACGTGACATAAAGCAAGGCTGGGACGGCTATTACCGGGGAAATCTTTGCCAACAAGACGTATATGTGTGGAGAGCCAAAGTCACCTTCCTTGATGGTGGTCAAGTTACCGACATGGGCGACGTAACCCTTTTAAGATAAAACCTATGAGGATCAAATTATACTTTAGTTGTGCAGTGATAGTGTTATGGAGTACCAATGCATGTGCCCAAAATAAGATGGGCAGATATCATAAGAACCTACTTTACGAAGCTGATCTGTATTATATGCAGGGAGACTACTACTATGCTTCCGAACTATACTCTGAGGTGCTCAAGGCAGAGCCTGACAATGCTGAAACTCTTGGCAAGCTTGGAATGGCTTATTTCAAGTTGCCAACCTTCAAGGATCGAGCTGAAACCTATCTCGAGCTAGCTGTAGCTGGTAGCAATATCGAAGCCTTGTATTATCTCGCTTTGTTGAGGCATGAGAACTACCGTTTTCACGATGCTTTGGATTTGATAGAGAAATACAAAGCCCAGTCGCGGCGAATTCAGCCAAACTCTGAAGTAGACCACTTTTATACGATAGTAAGCAATGCCATATCAATGGTGCAAACTCCGGTTCCCGTTACCATTACCAATATGGGGCCCAATGTAAATTCAAGTGTGCATGACTATGCACCGGTATGGGATAAATCCGGAAACAGAATACTATTCACTTCACGCCGAAAAATGGACGATAAAAGTGAGAAGGACTTTTCGGAGCAATTTGATGAGAATATTTACGAAGTAGATCTTTCTGTAAGCGAACTGGAAGCTAAGCCGGCAAATGCTCCACTCAATTCACGCACCAACGATGCTGCAATCGCTTGCTCAGCAGATGGTAAACAACTTATAGTATACCGCACAAGCAAAGATGGTTTATCAGGAAATCTCTATATAGCTGAAAAAATGGTGGATCAGTGGATTGATCTGAAAAAGTTGGAGAATAATATAAACTCTAAAGACCAGGAAGCCAGTGCAACTTTTGGGAATCCTGAAGGAACGGTACTGTACTTTTCGAGCGACAGACAAGGCGGTTTTGGAGGTAAGGATATTTACATGGTGAACCGATTGCCTGATGGCTCCTGGGGCCAACCAATGAATTTAGGTGAACCCATCAATACCATGTATGACGATGATGCGCCATTTATCGATTCAGAAGGTGGGCTTTACTTCGCGTCTAAAGGGCATAAAGGAATGGGCGGTTACGATATTTTTTATGCAACGCCTGGCGTAATTGCCTGGTCAGAACCTGTAAATATGGGTTACCCAATTAATACTCCGGGCGATGATATATTCTTTACCATGGACCCTTCAGGCAAGGTAGGTTACTTTTCGTCAGATCGCTTTGGAGGTCGCGGCCTTCAGGATTTATACAAGATCGTATTTGATGACTTGAACACCCTGGTGTGCAAAATCCAAATAGATACTGAAGGTGAGAAACTGCCACCAGTAATTTTTCTGAAGTTGGTGAACGATCAAACCGGTGTTATCGAAGGCTACTTTCAATCTGAAACGGCTTCAAAATTAGCTATCATACCACTTAAATCTAACAAAAAGTACACCCTTCACGTAGAAGCAGATGGCTTTATTACCCTGCAGAAAAGTCTCTTCTTTGAAGGAGGCGAAGTTGTAGTGGTTGAAAAAATTGAAAAACTAATGCTTTCAGCGCATTAAATGAGAAAACTTCTACTCATATTCGCGCTTCTCATTTGTGTTCTGGCATCTTTTGCCCAGGATCAGCAGTACACGCAATTTTATGCGGCACCGCTGTATCTTAACCCGGCATTTGCAGGTACATCAATACAGAGCCGAGCGACGATGATTTATAGAAATCAATGGCCGTCTTTGCCGAAATCATTCGTCTCGTACAATTTTTCATATGACCAATACTTCTCCGATATAAATAGCGGTGTAGGTATTACGGTATCACATGATATGGCCGGTACGGGTGGACTAACCTACACTTCAGTAGCACTTCAATACGCCTACGAGATTAAAATAAACCGCAAATTCAGCGTCAGGCCTGCTGTTAGTTTTGGATATGGAAGCACCTTCCTTGACATCGACAGGCTTACATTTGGTGACCAATTGGCCAGAGGGCCTGATGCAGGTGCCACGCTTGATCCTGATCGTGTAAGATTTGCACAGGAACCGGTAGGTTCCGCTGATTTCGGTTCAGGGGTGCTCCTCTTTTCAGATAAATTTTGGTTTGGTGCAGCACTGCATCATATGAATGAGCCTATACAATCGCTTACAAGCCGAGATACCCATTTGCCCAAAAGAATGAGCATACACAGTGGCATGCGTATTAAGGTTAGTGACCTTGGCGCGAACTCAAAACGACAATTTGTAGTGCCAGCAATACATTACCAGTCACAAGGTCTTTTTGACCAGGTTGACGTTGGTGTGTATTATGAGTACGACCCTCTCGTGCTCGGAATTTGGTACAGGGGTATACCTGGTTTTAAATCAAATGATTATGGCCCGCTCAATCAGGATGCAATAGCTATTCTTCTCGGGTATGATCTAAACAATTATCGTATTGGGTATAGTTATGATCTTACCATTTCGACACTTACCGCCAGGTCGGCTGGTGCGCACGAAATATCACTGATGATTGAATGGGCAAGTCGTCGCAATAAAAAGGCTAGCAAACGAAGGGTTATTCCTTGTGCTAAGTTTTAACATAGACGGTGAATAAGTTGTCCTTTTGTCTATACCAAATTAGCTATCAGGGGTTTGTCAATATTCTTATATTGCGGGAGCCATTACCTGCTGAATGAATTTGGAACGACCTGCTCTGAACGCCTTCTATGACTTGTCTGAAAGTCATTATGAATCAATGCGTTCAATAACAAATAATCATTTTATTCTTCATTATACCGGCGATTTGAATTATGGATTTGCGAATGCAGTTTCAGGCAGGTTGGAGCGGCTTCTGAACTTGCACATCCAAAATAAGCAGGCGCATAAGCGCTTTTTTTCCGTGTTTGTAGAAGCAATTCAGAATATAAGAATTCACGGTTGTGTTGATGGCGATGATCGGGTACATGCCGGAATTAATGTTTACACTGTTGAGAGAACCCTCAATGCTGACCTGTTGAGCATAGTTACCCGGGCCCAGTCTAAATTGCTCGCAGCGAGGTACAATGATGCCAACACATTACCCAGAGATCAACTCAAATCCAGATACCTCGATATAATGCAAAACGGTGACTTGTCGGGCAAGGGTGGAGCGGGACTTGGAATCATTACCATCGTGCTGAGATCACAGAATCCTAGCCCATTTTGGATTCATGACATTGATGATGTCTATCAGGTCTTTAAGTCCCGAATTACAGTGAATCTCGGCCAATAGCCTAAATGTGGCTGATTTTCAACATCGCAATAATTCAACATCATTTATTTTGGAATGCTTTCTTTAAGTTAGAATCTTCGGGCCATGTGTACACTTACTTACGTTCCTCATGCAAAAGGCTATATAGTTACTATAAACAGAGATGAAAGTCCGGCCCGAAATGCCAGTGAACTGAGCAGGTATAAATCAGGTAGATTGGATTTTCTGATAGCGCGCGAACCGGTGCACGGCGGTACCAATCTGGCCATTTCCCGAAAGGGTGAAGTAACAACACTTCTCAATGGAGCATTCAAACCGTATGACCCTTTTTTGAGCTATGGCCGAAGCAGGGGGCTTATTTTGCTCGATTCCTTGCTATTTGAAACGCTTTATTTATTTGCCGAAAAGCATACCCTCACAAATGTGGAGCCCTTCACTCTTGTAAGATTGGGAAGTGGAATTGATGAGTTAAGATGGGATGGGCAGCAAGCTCACTTTAATCAGTATGATTTGACTGAGCCGCGTATCTGGGCTTCGGCGCAGTTGTACAGTATTGAGTTTCTCAAAAAGCGTGAAAAGTGGTTTGCTGACTTGCTCAGTGGATCGGCTGATATTACCGCAGGCTTGCTGAAGGATTTTCATCTTTACGGTGGCGAAGGAGATCCTGCAAATGATATGGTAATGAACAGAAGCGACCTTGTAAAAACAGTATCGGTATCGCAGGCAACAGTACAATTTGGAAGCGTGCAGATTTCGCACTGCGACTTAATTGGCGGTAAAGTAAATACTTATCGCAGTGAGGCATGGTAATATGAATGCTATACGGGAACTGATTTCAACAATTGCGGCATATTGATCCGCAGCGCATCCATGCCCCTTTTTTCGAGCACATCTTCTACAAAATCGAAAGTAGACAGAATTTCAGGTTTGCCATTCACCACGGCTACGTCATGTTCAAAATGGGCCGATGGCTTCCTATCAGAGGTTATTATGGTCCAATCATCATCGAGCATGCGTATTTCCCGGGTGCCAAGGTTTATCATTGGTTCAATGGCCAATACCATGCCTTCAGTGATTTTCTTGCCACGGCCGCGCTTGCCGAAGTTTGGCACCTGAGGGTCTTCGTGCATAGATTTGCCTAAGCCATGGCCTACCAATTCGCGCACTACTCCATATCCATAACGCTCGGCATGGTTTTGCACTGCCCAACTGATATCGCCTATGCGATTACCTTCCACCATTTTCTCAATCCCAAGGTACAGGCTCTCTTTGGTAACACGGAGCAACTGCTTCACCTCGGTTTTTACTTCACCAATAGCAAACGTGTATGCATGATCGCCATAATAGCCATTTTTCACAACCCCGCAATCTACAGATACCACATCACCATCTTTGAAATGCTTACTATCCGGTATGCCGTGCACTACAGCTTCATTTACCGAAATACATAGCGTATTTGGAAACCCGTGAAATCCCAGAAAAGCCGGCTTGGCTCCATGGTCAGCGATGTATTCAAAGGCGAGTTTGTCCAATTCTAAGGGTGTGACTCCCGGAGCAATTTTTTCTGCCATAAGTGCGAGCGTGCGCGATACGATAAGAGCGCTGATGCGCATGAGCTCTATTTCTTCGCTTGACTTGAGGTGAACCATGTGTTTTTTTTCAAAATTCTGCTAAAAATGCTCCCGTCAGCGCGGAAGTTATGATGCGCTCCGGGATTGAGGAGTTTATGTGAAAAGGTGCCGTCATTGGGGTGCAACATTTGGTATACTTCACCCCATCCGGGAAATCCTCCTACGTTGCGGTCGTCAATAAAAAGGTCGGCATTTATTTTTCTGCTTACGTTTTCTGAGAGCACATCTTCAGGATAGCTTTTATTTACCGCGTAAAACTCAATTCCATTGCCACGGCAGTATTTCACTGCTTCGAGAAGCAACGGCCCTTCGCGATAAGTCCAGAGGATAAGCCGGTGGCCTTTGCGCTGCAGCGCTTTCAAGGTGTCAAAAGCAAAGAGCATTTCTCTCCCAATACGCGGATAGTCATGTTCTACTATCGTACCATCAAAATCAACAGCAATTGTAAGGGAGTCTTCGGTGATCATCAACTCATTTTGCGCAAAGTTAAGGATTTTGGCGCCTACGCCTTTAGCTTCGCTTTATTTGACAATTTGGATCGGTGCAGAACATTTTCGTCAATTCGTGCTTTATTGGATAATAGAACTCTTGCCGTTTGAAAAAGGATACTACCCGACAACTGATTGAAATGCTTTGCCAGCCCTTGTACAAATTGTACTCGGCTTCGCTTCGCGAATGGAAATATGGCACCCTTGACTTATTGGTTATGCCCGGTATATTTCATCCTGGATTGTTCATTACATCCACGATGCTTTTAGAAACCCTCGAAAGCATGGATGTACAAGGCCGTAGATTTTTAGAGTTGGGCTGTGGCACCGGCACTCAGGCCTGCAGGGCGGCTCAGTTGGGCGCAATAGCCTATGCGAGCGATATTACGCCCCGTGCTTGCGCCAACGCGCAGTATAACGCTGATCGCAATGGACTGGAAGTGAACATTATCACAGCCGATATCTTTAATAAGTTTCCTGAAAACCTGATGTTTGACTATATATTCGTGAACCCACCTTTTCTGGCAGAATACCCTGAAGAAGAGCGTGATTTTGCGTTTTGTGCAGGCGAAGAGTACGAGTATTTTATAGGCCTTTTTCAGGATTTAAAAAAGCATTTAGCTTCGGGAGGTCAACTCATTATGGCCTTGGCCCAATCATGCGATGTGGAGCAAATTCTCGCAATGGCTGAGCACGAATGTTTCAAATACGAGCGCCTTTCATCAAAACGTCATTGGTCTGAAACCAATTACCTCTATAGTTTTTCAGTTTAGTTGCTCACTATTGTAAATTCTACCCTTCGGTTGTAGGCCCTTCCTGCATCAGTTTCGTTTGTGGTAGCAGGCCTGCTGCTCCCATACCCGTGGTAGCCCAGCCTGCCTTGGTCTACCTTGGCGTTTATTAGGTAATCTACCACACTTTTGGCGCGTGCTTCACTGAGTTTCTGATTATAGCTATCAGTACCTACATTGTCCGTATGCCCGGCAATTTCTATTTTGAGCAAGGGATAATCTGACATGATATCTATAAGTTTTTGCAATTCTGTTTTGGATTGAGGCAGCAGCGTAGCTTTATCAAATTCAAAGAAGATGTTTTCGAGCCTTATGGTATTTCCCACTTTGTAGTCTATACTGTCAAGCTTTACTTCTTTAGTTGATACTACTTCGTTCACTTCCAGCACCCTTTTTTGTTGTGGAGCCCGCGTAGGTCTCGGCTTTGGTGTAAGCGCCTCACCGGGTTTGGCGCGCCTTACAAGTACGTCGTCTATGTAGTAATATGAACCTTTTTCACCTTCCGGAAATGCTTCAGTCTGGGTATCTTCATCCATGTAAAAGTTGCCTATCAGCAGAAATCGTTTTTCGCTGTCCACTTCAAATACGCCGTATACCTTTTGCCACATGTTCCACTTTGATTTAATCACCTTTTCGGTATTTACCTGAGGGGTGAAGAAAAGCGGCATACGGTCGCGGGTTATCACAGCTTCTTCGCTGAAGTACATTCCAATATTATTTGATGCATGGCTCGAAGCTATGGCCCTATTGGTGTAAAACTCGGCATAGTAGCGCTGGCCGGGTATAAGCGCTGAGTCCAGCTCTACCATAAGGTACTCGTGCCAAAAAGTTTCAGTGCCACCTTTGCCATAGGTTTTTATACCAGCTATATTGTCACCATTTCTCGGTCCTTGTTTTCCATTGCTGTGCTTGCGCGGATTGGCCCAGCAGGTAGGCTCCACCCTTGTGCTGAGTATATCAGGTGTAGCCTCAGTGGGCGAGTCCCAAAACATACTGCTTTCCATATATGCCCTGCCTTTCTGATTCCAGAGGCAATGATCCTTTGAAGTGAGTTCAAAGCTGGCATTTGGTACATAGTTGAAGTAAGTTTCCTGCGCCTTGATTATTGGAAGCTGCGCTTTGATATTTGGGAGCTGAGCGTAAAGGGCTACATTGAAGAATAGCAAGGCAGTAAGCAATAGAAGTGAATTGAGTATTCTCATAAGTTTTCCACAATAGATATGATCAGTCCGTGTCAAAACTACTTCTAAGCCTTGCTGTTTTGGTGTTTGCAGTGGTTTTCTTTCATCAGGCTTATGTGGATAACGACAGGCTCACATACTCAGCCGTCCCCCGCCATGCAGCTATATTTGCTCTTATCCAATTCCATATCCCTTCCGGCATTGAAGTCATCATTACTCTGCTTATTTATGTTTCTGCCCGTTGTTTTGCTTTCGCAAAATGACCCCGCCGGCGAATGCATCAATATGTTTGAGATAAAATTCCCTATTGTTGATGGAGAGCTGAGTGTTAATCAGATTATTGTTTCTGATAAGCAGGTGAATGCCATTTACTATCTCTATCAGGATAAATACACTTTTTGGTACAAATTTGTGGTTGCTGAATCGATGAACATCGATTTTTCTGTAAGTCCTTCCAATAGCAAAGACCGCTATCAGGCATTGATTTACAACTACCTGGGGGCTGATTTTTGCGAAAAGCTGGTGAATACCGATCTCGAGCCCGTCAAAGTGGATCGTGCCGCAATATTCCTCCCCAATGAGCAATTGATTTATCGCAATACCATTAAGGCTATCAAGGGTGAAGTATATCAAATTGCTGTGTTTTCGCTGAATGATGAAGATTGCGGACACTTTTTAAGGTTGCAGGCCGGTAATGAATCCCTCTCTATAAATGCAATTCACCGTCCTTGCTATAATTTTGAGACCCTAACGGTGCCTGACTTTTCGATGGCTAAACAACTTGCTCCCAATGTAAAATTATACCTGGAACAATTCAATAAAGTTGTTGATGTAAAAACTCCTGAACCGATACCACCACCGGCAAAAGAAGGTTTCGGCAGCATAGAAAGCATAGAAGTGCAAAGTGCCAGCGAAGACTGGGTTACTGTGGGCGATAGACTTGTACTAAACAATGTGTTCTTCTACAACAATACATACGCTTTCAAAACCGATGCGGAAACCGAACTCGCACAGCTAGCTCAATTTCTGAAGGATAACGCAAAGGTATCGGTTGAAGTGCAGGGACATACTGCCAATAGCAACGAAGACATAAAGCCCGATCCCACATTTAAAAAACAAGGACCTGAGTGGAATTTTAAAGGTTCGGCATTAAAGCTCAGTGAGAAACGAGCCGAAGCTGTACGCGACTATCTTACGAATTCGGGCATCGAAAAAAAACGCCTTCGCGCTGTGGGCTATGGCGACAGTCAAAAGAGGGTAGCTGACGCCAGCACCTTTGAAGACTCTGAGAAGAATATGCGTGTAGAAGTGCTGGTAGTAGAATGAGAAGCTTCTGGTTCATAGTACTTATAGGTTCATTGGCTACGGCCTGTGTGCCGCATAAAAAGGTGCTTTATTTCAAAGATTTGGCCGAGCAGCAGGGGAGTATAAACCTACCCGAAGCACCTGAAGTAATACTAATTACAGGCGATGTGGTAGAAGTGAATATTGCAAGCGTAAGCCAGGAAACAAATATTTATTTCCAAAAACAAGGCTCTGCAACGGATAGAAACTTTGCCCCGAATACCTATCAGATAGCCGCTGATGGTACAATCGACCTACCCCTGATTGGCAAGGTGCTGCTGGCAGGTAAGAATATAGCCGAAGCAGAGAGCAGTCTTAAAGAATTGCTTACAGAATATTTGCAGAAACCTTCGGTGAACATTCGCATAATGAGCTTTAAAATTACCGTGATGGGCGAGGTAGGTGCTCCCGGGGTATACGGCATACCCGATGGAAGGGTAAACCTGCTTGAAGCAATCGCCATGGCCGGAGATTTGACCATTTTCGGAAGAAGAGATAACTTGCTGCTGATCAGAAATGAAAGCGGCCAAAAGGAATACAAGCGGCTTAGCCTCAATGACTCAAAGGTGCTGCAAAGTGAACACTTTTATATGCGGAATAACGATGTACTGTATATAGAACCTTCTAAAGGGCGCTCTGCTGCCGATGATAATCTATATCGCATTTTGCCACTTACCGTAAGCGTACTCACCTTTGTGGTGCTTATCATTACCATTAGTCAGTAATCATGACAGCGGGCGAGAATCTCAATATTCCAAAACGTGCGCAAGATGAATTTGAACTGACGCGATTTTTGGCTCGATATCTCAGATATTGGTATCTATTTGTAATCAGTCTGATACTCGCCTTGGGTATTGCCTACTTCTATAATTGGTATAAGAATCCTGTATTTGCAATATCAGCGAAACTGATGATAAAGGATGAAAATGCCGCCACAGAGAAGTTGTTGCAACAAATCAGCATTGAGAAACCCAGCAAGAATATTGAGAATGAAATAGAAATTCTGAGGTCTTATATTATCATGGCCAAGGTGCTTAATGAGCTGGAATTCGACGTTTCATATTACCTGATTGGCGACCTCAAGAAGAGCGAAGTGTACAAGGATTGCCCATTTCGCGTAAGCTCAGAACTGGTGCCTTACGCCGCCTACTTTCAGGAGTGCTTTGTTCAATTGTTAGATACTGCAGGGTTTGAATTCACCTTTGGCAAAGGTGGAAACATCGTGCAAGGGCGTTGGGATGTGCCTTTTGATGCCGGTGCGGGAACAATGGTGCTGTCGCGCCGGGAGAATTTTCCTTATGCTCAGTTGCTTGACCCTGATTTTCAGAAGCGCGAATACAGCATTAAGTTCAATACCATTGGGTATAACCAAAACAAGTATATCTCACGGCTTGGCATTGCCCTGGCGCGTCCGCAAAGTACTATTTTGCAGGTGTATATTGAAGATGAAGTGCCCCAGAAAGGTCTCGATTTTGTAAACAAGCTTCTTGAAGTTTACCTCAACAATGATGTAGATGAAAAAAACAAGGCTGCAAGCGCCACTGCCGATTTTCTCGATGACCAGTTGGCTTCTATTTCGCAGGACCTTGAAGCCATAGAAACCAACCGTGAGCGCTATAAAGTAGACAAGGGCATCATTGACTTGCAATCTGAATCGCAACTGGTGCTGGAAAGCATTCGTGAAGTGGATATGCAAAAGGCGCAGAATGGCGCAAAGCTTGCACTCATAGGCCAATTGGAGCGTTATGTATCTCAAAATCAGGATTTGCGCGACCTGGCTCCGGCGGCATTGGATATCAGCGACCCGCTTCTGGTAAAGCTGATTTATAAGCTTAGCGAATTGCAGAGCCAAAGAGAAATTATCATTAACCGAAGTACTATTAACGACCCTTCACTTGTGCCGCTCAATGCCGAGATAGAATTAACGCGTTCATCTTTGCTTGAGAGCATCAGAAATATTCAGAAGGTAATGCAGCGAAAAGATAGCGAGCTGAATGAAGCAATACGCGAATACAAAGGCCGTATACAGCGCATACCAACAACTGAACGCGAACTGCTTGAAATAGAACGCCGCTTTCGCATTCAAGAAAGCCTCTTTCTCTTCCTCCTGCAAAAACGAGCTGAACTTTCAATTACCCTCGCCGCTAACAAGAGCGATACCCGCTTGGTGGACAGCGCCCGGTTGATGCCCGGTCCGGTAGCACCCATACCTGCAAAGGCATATTCTATTGCCTTGATTTTGGGATTGCTGCTTCCATTGTTGTACCTATTCAGTAAGGAGAAGCTTGATGATAAAGTAAAAGACTTGGCAACCGTGCGCAGACTGCTCAACTTCCCCATTATTGGCGTAGTGCATTACAGCAAGGAAGATTCGCCCCTTATCTCAATTAACAAACCCAGATCGGGAATAGCTGAGGAATTCAGGTCTATAAGAACCAATCTGGGCTTTATGAATACTGCGGGTAGGCCTTCCAATATTACCATGGTTACATCATCCATAAGCACTGAAGGCAAAACCTACACGGCCATAAATCTGGCAGCCATACTTGCATTGGTAGGCCATAAAGTGGTACTCGTGGGTTTAGACCTGCGAAAACCCCGAATTGTAGAGCATTTCGGTATTTCAAATTCCGCAGGTTGCAGTACATATCTGAGTGGTAGCAGCGCGATAGATCAGATCATTTTTCCATCAGGTTTTATTGATTCACTTTCCGTAGTTCCTTCAGGACCGATTCCTCCCAATCCTTCGGAGCTGATCAACTCAGCGCGCATGAAGCAGCTCCTTGATGAGCTCAGCCTTCGTTTTGACAAAATTATTATCGATACCCCACCGATAGGCCTGGTTTCTGATGGTTTTATACTTGCACCGCTTGCCGATACTGTGGTATTCATAGTGCGCGAAGGAGTTTCGCGCAAGGAACATCTAAGAAGTCTCAATGAGCTGGCCATCAACAACAAGCTACCCAGCCTTGGCATAGTATATAATGCTGCCGGTATGCGAAATACACGGTATGGATATTCCGGCACCTACAACTACTCTTACGGCTATGGCAGCGAGTATGGTAGCTATTTCGACGATGATGAAGCCAAAGCATAATGCTCATGCTCAGGTCGCTACTAGCCAAATTCAAGAACTCTGACGATCTGCGCGGTAAGCAGATAATCCACCAAATTTTTTATTCATCAGGCCTGAAGTTGGTCAATGCCGCTGTGAGTTTTTTGGTCATACCGCTGTATTTGCAATTGCTCACTGAAGTATCTTTTGGCATTTGGCTCACGGTTAGCGCCGTACTGAGCTGGTTCAACTTTTTTGATTTGGGAATGGGCAATGGCTTGCGAAACCGTTTTGCGCAAGCTATGGCAAATGGCGATCACACCCTCGCACGCACCTATGTGAGCACCACCTACCTTTTGCTCACGCTCATTTCGCTCGCCGTGCTTTGCTTATTCTTTGTTGCTTCTATCTGGATAGATTGGGCTGTGGTATTCGCTGCGCCAAACAATCTTACCTCCGATGTAAACTCTATGATGGCAATTCTGGTGGTGTTTTTTTGCCCTCAGTTCGTTGTGCAACTTATTAAAATGGTCGTTACAGCCGATCAGCGCCCTGCAGTTGCCAATCTTATCAATACAATTGTGAATGTGCTGCAACTCGCGGGAGTATGGATTCTCCTGCACTTTGGGGTTGATGGTCTTGTGCCACTAGCATTTACCATGGCCGCTGTAAATTTCATAGTGCCGCTTGCAGCAAATATTTGGCTTTTTGCCAAAAAGTACAGGCCCTATACTCCATCGCTCACGTATGTAAAGATGATGTATGCCCGCGATCTGATGGGCCTGGGGTTTACTTTTTTTGTACTCCAGGGCGCTGCTCTTGTGGTGTTTATGACCGACAATCTTATAATCTCACAAGTGCTCGGGCCCGGAGAAGTTCCTGCGTACAATATTTCGTTCCGGTATTTTAATTTGGGTCTGGTATTTTTTGCCATCATTACTACGCCTTTCTGGAGTGCGTTTACCGATGCTTACGCAAAAAATCATTTTGAATGGATACGCTCAATGATGCGCAAATTGCTGATAGCATGGGCTCTTTTTGCACTCTGCGTAGTTGTGATGTTTATCGCAGCACCTTTCGTATTTCATCTGTGGATTGGCGATGAGCTCCAAATACCCACACTCCTCAATGGATTTATGGCGGCATGGATTATCGTTTCATCCGGCCTGAGTATTTTTGCCACCTTCCTAAGCGGGGTGGGCAAGCTGCGGTTATCCCTGTATCAGGCAGTATTTGTAATGGTCATTAATATTCCGCTCTCTATATACCTTGCCCGATTTGAAGCCTTGGGCAGTGCCGGTGTAATACTCGCTACGCTCGCAGGTGCCATGCTTCGTCTCTTTTTTCAACCCAGGCAGGCATGGCTTATCCTAAACGGAAATGCCATGGGTATTTGGGCGAAGTGAGCGGAATATTCTTCGCATGATTTTCGTTTTGCAGAACTAGCTATAATCATGATAATCTGAATTTCCTTTTCGAGGTATCTGAGCGCACAGCTTGAAGAAATTAACCACGCAAATAGTATCTTAACATAAGGTTGTATTACCCCAATATTATCTTTTGTCTTTCTCCCACCCGGTAGGAATCCAAGCATTTTCGTGTGTGTGTGTGTAAGTAATTAACAATCAATAATTAAAAACCAAACCATCACCTGGGCGGTTGGAGTTAATTTCTTCATTTTCTGTATTTTCGGGGAAATTTTGATTTGGCTAAGATGGAATTCAGGTGGATATTGCTGTGA
>JBBQZU010000011.1:0-105556 GCA_038207425.1 Flavobacteriales bacterium
ATTTTGTCGAGGCACATTATACCGTAGAGTCGGATAAGAAATCAGCGCGTACTACCCTTCAACGGGTGCATATCAATATTGGTAATGCAAAGCGCAATTTCTTAGGTATCTATCACAAAATCAGCGGCAAGAACCTGCAGCTCTATTTGAACGAATTCTGTTATAAAATCAATAGGAGATACTTCGGCAAGTACCTATTTGACACAGTTTTAATAGCTTTGGGAACGCAATACTGGTACGTAAACGGATAATCATATAATTTAATGATGATCACGATCTACCAGCAATTTAAGTTTCATTCAATTGATTGATATGCAGTCATATCGAGTGTTTTTTCGACGAAAGGAGAAAAAATGTATTGAGACCCCAACTAGATTTTCCCGAATGTTCTCGATACAAATTCCCTCATCGCTCAGGCGCTGAGAAAATTCACCCGAACTGACTCGAATTAATATTTTAGATCACATCTATTGAGCCCGGTGATTGACTAATCGGTGATATGCTTCGACATTCAGGTGAACACAAACGGACTAGCATACTTAATAAATACTTTGGGAAAACTAGATTACCGCTAGTATTCATAAAGATAATTTCGTTTGTGCACTTGCAGGTTTAGATTTACCTTTTTTACCATCCATCCTTCCTTTGGCACTGGTATGCTTTTGAACTATGCGCTGCCCTTCGCTTTTCACTGCATCTGCTTTGCGATGTTTCCACATTGCATCACTTGCAAATTTTCGCGTTTGCTCAATTTCGACAATCGGTAATGGATAGTCGCTGCCAATAATGCAACCGAACCCTTTTTGATCAGCTTCACTGAGTTTCCAGGGTTCGTGAATATATGGAGCCGATATAGCGGACAGTTCGGGAACCCATTTTTTTATGAAATTCCCGTGGGGATCGTGATCTTCGCTGTTCTTTACGGGGTTGTATATGCGAATGGTGTTTACCCCCGTCACACCTGCCTGCATTTGCAGTTGCGGATAATGTATACCAGGCTCATAATCCAGAAACTGCCTTGCGAGAAAGTGCAGGTCGCGCCAATCCTGCCAAAGGTTGAATGTAAAGAACGATACCACCATGGCCCGCATCCTGAAATTCAGGTAGCCTGTAGTCGCTACACAGCGCATACAAGCATCTATAATCGGCACACCGGTTTTACCATTTTGCCAGGCATCTATAAATATTTCATTCCGTGACTTTTCGATGGCATCGTAGCCGCGGTTTACATTTTCAGACTCCATGCGGCACTCGTCTTCAAACTTTTGCATAAAGTGGCAGCGCCAATGCAGGCGACTGATAAAATTACGCAGTGCTCTTTTATTTTCAGCAGCATCGAAATGCTGCATGGTGTATTGGTATACCATACGCATACTGATGTTGCCATAGGTAAGGTAGGGCGATAAGCGGCTGCAACTTTTGCGGCTCGCCTCCGGCTTACTAATGTGCTTGCTATAATTCGTATGCCGTTCCTTTAAAAATCCATCGAGATACCGCCACGCAGCGGTTTCGCCCCCGGGCTGAAAATTCCTGTTTGGCGTGACGATAACTTCGGGTAGTGCATCGCCTATTAAGGATGCATGCACTTCTGCGGGAAGATTAACAAAATTCCACCCTGTTTCCTTCACCATTTTAGGTGGCTCAGTCATTTTTTGATTCCAGCGCTCTTCCCACTTTTTGCGGCTTTTTAGTTTGCGAATGATTCCGTTCAACTGAAATTCCTTCCACCGTATACCCTGCGCTTTGCAAAATGCCTGCATAGTGATGTCGCGGTCGTAGGTAATGCGATTGCCAATTTCCTGGTGCGAAAAAATGGTTTCGATCCGGTAGTGAATTGCTACTGATTCAAATACTGTCAATGCTTCACTCTGAAAAGCGTAGAGTTTTCCATTTACTTCATCAAGCTTTACGTTCATATCCTGAATGCTTTCGAACACAAAACGCCAATGCCGCGCGTCGCTGTCGGCATATGCCATCACCGATGGTTCAAAACAATACAGCAACAACACAGGCAGATGTTCCTGCTGCGCTGCGTAAAGTGGCTCATGGTCTGTGAACCGCAAATCGCGTTTAAACCAAACTACATTGATGGTTGGCCGCTCAAATAGTACCGATCTGATTGTTGTTTTGTGTTTGTCCACTGCAGAAATTCGGGTGATATGCATATTCCTGAATAAAGTAAAAAACACTACTTCTACCTTTACCAATGCTTAGTGCGTGCAGTGAGAACAACTTCAGAAAAGATTGGTTGCAAAGTTCAGGAAACGAAACACTCATTTGTAGCAAAAACGATTATACAAGAAAGATATATCCGAGTGTGAACTGATCTGCGACTGTTGTCGCATATTGATCCTATTCTGCCCTCCCACTTCAAACAGCTCTCCGGTAATTTGTCCAAGCGAGCACACCTTCGTCTCTTCCGGCAGAAGTTTAAAAAACCATTTCATTGCGTTGAACCATGCCTTAAATACGTTGCCTGATACACACAGCTTTGTCCAAAGCGCATTCTTGGAGCCGGTTCGGGTATATGTAATTACTTCAAGTTTATCCTTACCGTTTTGGCATAGAAGATTGCCTATGTCAAAAGATCAATAAAATTGGCGCGGCTTATCTCCAGGTAAGCGGCTTGAGGGTATTGTGCAGCAAAATATACAGGCACGCCAGACCGCTTTGATGGTTGCCATTTAAATTCGTAGGCCTTCAGGCTCGATTCAAAAACTTCAACCATATCGATTTCTTGAAGGTCATAAGTTCGCCAAAAAAAATGCGTGGCAGATTTCTGGCTGTTGGAAGCGTGCTTTTTCTTTTCGGCAAAGCAAAAATTTTCCCAAAGTTGGCCTTTGTCCTTTCTGATTTCTATTGGCTGAAAATCAGAAATCTAAGCATTGCGTATTCCATTGTCATAAAAATACCACTTGGATGACCGAACTACTTCTTTCCGTAAGTTGGAACTGAATCCCCTTACTCTGAAAATAACAAACACCTTTGAAAGCTAATCCAAATAACGTTCAAAAGTGTTCTTACTCATTCCCAAACTTCGACCCAATTCACTATTGCTTACTTCACTTCCACATTGATAAGCAAGCAAGCTGAGAAGATCAAAAAGCTTTGATGAATTCTTAACGTTGTCGAGCAGTAAAATATCTTTAAGCAGGTAATTACTGACCAACTCTTTAAGATATCGCTGTACTTTTATATTGTCAGATAGTCCAAGCACTTCGGGGTAAGAGCCATAAATCAACGAAGTATCTGTTTTCTGCTGGGCATTTAAATACCCGAATGCTGTTCCATTTCAGTGAAATCAATAAGGTAGAGTTCATACTGATAGCATCTACCAGTGAGTGGCTCTCCCGATATATTTTTAAGATCGAAGGAGCTGGAACCAGAAGCCAGAATAGTAAGTTGAGGAAAGGAATCTATCATGAACTTCAAATGCTTTCCTATGGATGAAATTTCCTGTGCTTCATCCAAAATCAGCAGTTTAGCCCCGCCAATCAGCCTACTGTAACTCTCATAAGTTTGGCGGGAAAATATCGCTTGTACTTCAAAATCTTCAGCATTCAAGAACAAAGCAGTTTCCGGGTATTGCCGCGCAATTGATTGCAGAATAAATGTCTTGCCTACTCTCCTGGCGCCGTATTGCAATATTATTTTGTTATCGCCGATGTGCGACAATAACTGGGGATAAACAGATCGATGGATATGATCCATGTGCTTTAATATGTTCCAAACTGAATAAATTTAATCCCTTAAATGACTGTTTTAACGTCAAAATAGGTTTTTCATTGACCATTTTAATGTGAATACTAAGATCACGATTTCGAATCAAATTTTAGAACTGTTCATTGTAGTGACTTAGGAAGAAAAATTCAACCCGGTATGTCTTCTTTTGACAGACTGACATCACATATTCCTCCTGTACTGCCCTCCCACCTCAAACAGCGCACCTGTAATTTGCCCCAGCGAACACACCTTGGTAGCTTCCATCAGCGCTTCAAAAACATTCTCGTTGCGCAGCGCAGTTTCCTGAATTTGCTTCAGTGCTTTGGCAGAAATAGATTCCGTGCGCTTGTGCAGTTGGTTGCGGGTTTCAATCTGGTCTTCTTTCTCTTCAGTGGTAGCGCGAATTACCTCGCCGGGGGTAACGGTTGGAGAGCCCTTTTTGCTCAGGAAGGTATTTACTCCGATCAGCGGCAACTCTCCTGAGTGTTTTTGCATTTCGTAGTACATGCTTTCTTCCTGTATCTGGCTGCGCTGGTACATAGTTTCCATGGCCCCGAGTACGCCGCCGCGCTCAGTGATGCGGTCAAATTCGGCGAGTACCGCTTCTTCCACAAGGTCGGTAAGCTCTTCGATGATAAATGCACCCTGAATGGGATTTTCATTTTTCGTGAGGCCTAATTCCTTGTTGATGATCATCTGTATCGCAATGGCGCGGCGCACAGATTCTTCGGTAGGGGTGGTGATGGCCTCATCGTAGGCGTTGGTGTGCAAAGAATTGCAATTGTCATAAATAGCATACAATGCCTGCAGTGTGGTGCGGATATCGTTGAAGTCTATTTCCTGCGCGTGGAGCGATCTACCGGATGTTTGAATATGGTATTTCAACATCTGCGCCCTTGCGTTTGCCCCGTATTTTTGCTTCGTGGCTTTCGCCCAAATGCGGCGGGCCACACGGCCTATCACGGCGTATTCGGGGTCAATTCCATTGGAGAAAAAGAACGAAAGATTTGGCCCGAAATCGTTAATGCTCATCCCGCGACTCAGGTAATATTCCACGTAAGTGAACCCATTGGCAAGGGTAAAGGCAAGCTGTGTAATTGGGTTGGCGCCTGCCTCGGCAATGTGGTATCCCGAGATAGATACGCTGTAAAAATTGCGCACCGATTTATCAATAAAATACTGTTGCACATCGCCCATCAGCCGCAAGGCAAACTCCGTACTGAAGATGCAGGTATTCTGCGCCTGGTCTTCCTTGAGAATATCGGCCTGTACCGTACCGCGAACCACTGAAAGCGTACGGGCTTTGATTTTGGCATACACATCGGCTGGCAATACCTCATCGCCGGTTTCACCGAGCAGCATTAAGCCAAGACCCTTATTGGTTTCGGGCAGCTCGCCGCGGTACACAGGGCGCGGAATACCCAGCTTATCGTATTTCTTTTTGATTTTTGCTTCTACCTCTTTTTCGAGCCCTTGTTCCTTTATGTAAAGTTCGCATTGCTGATCGATCGCGGCATTCATAAAAAAGCCGAGCAGCATCGGCGCCGGTCCATTGATGGTCATACTCACCGATGTGGATGGCGCGCAGAGGTCGAAACCGGAGTATAGTTTTTTGGCATCGTCGAGACAGCAAATACTCACCCCGCTGTTGCCGATTTTTCCATAGATATCCGGACGGTGGTCGGGGTCGTGGCCATAAAGGGTTACGGAGTCAAAAGCGGTGCTGAGCCTTGCAGCCGGCATGCCCACACTCACGTAGTGAAAACGGCGATTGGTGCGCTCGGGGCCGCCTTCGCCGGCAAACATCCGCGTAGGGTCTTCGCCCACCCGCTTAAAAGGATAGATGCCCGCGGTATATGGAAACTCGCCAGGTACATTTTCCTGCAAGGTCCAGCGCAGTATATCGCCCCAACTGCGGTAGCGTGGCATGGATATTTTCGGAATCTGCAAATGCGAAAGAGACTCCACGTGGGTGGCCACTTTAATGTCCTTGTCGCGCACTTTAAAAATATACTCGGGGTCCTTGTAGCGCTTTTTCAGCGCTTCCCACTGCGTAATTACATCCCAGTTGCGTGGGTCGAAGTCTTTCTTAATGTCCTCAAATTGCTTGTTGAGCGTCCGAACCACTTCTTCTACATCCTTGGCAAGTGCTTCGCCGGCGAGTTTATCCTTACCGCTAAAGGTTTTGATGCTTTGCTGAAGGGCATATAGTTTGTCCGCAATCTCAGCCTGCTGGCTTTCCCATTTGTCGTAAGCGCGGTTACTCTCCGATATTTCCGAAAGGTAGCGCGTGCGGTCGGGTGGTATCACATAGATTTTCTCCGACATTTCGCTCGAAACGCCAAAACTGGTTTTCAGGTCGGCACCGGTTTTTTCCACAAGCGTATGCATCACCTTTCGGTAAAGGCCGTTCATGCCGGGGTCGTTGAACTGCGATGCAATGGTACCCACTACGGGCAGGTCGGCGTCCTTGGCCTCCCAGAGGTTGTGGTTGCGGCGGTATTGTTTTTTCACATCGCGAAGCGCATCAAGCGCGCCGCGTTTGTCGAATTTGTTTAGGGCTATTACATCGGCAAAGTCGAGCATATCAATTTTCTCGAGTTGGGTTGCAGCGCCATATTCCGGGGTCATTACATAAAGTGAGATATCGCTGTGCTCAATTATTTCCGTGTCGCTCTGACCGATGCCCGATGTTTCGAGAATGATCAAATCGAACTTTGCAGCCTTGAGAATGCTCACCGCGTCGGCCACGTGTTTGCTCAGTGCAAGGTTGCTCTGTCGCGTGGCGAGTGAGCGCATGTACACGCGCGGGTGTTTTACCGAATTCATCCGAATACGGTCGCCGAGCAAGGCACCACCGGTTTTCCTTTTTGAAGGATCTACCGAAATAATTCCAAGCGTTTTGTCGCTGAAGTCGGCTAGAAATCGGCGAATCAACTCATCAACAAGCGATGATTTGCCGGCTCCACCAGTACCCGTAATTCCAAGCACAGGAGTTTTCAGCGCTTTGGCAATATCGCGTATGCGTTGCAATTCTTCGCGAAAGGTATCGGGGTAGTTTTCGGCTGAGGAGATGAGTCGGGCTACGGCAGAAATATTGTGTTTGTCCAGTGCTTTCACTTCTCCATTGAGGTGGTCGCCTATAGGGAAATCGCATTGGCTTACAAGGTCGTTGATCATCCCTTGAAGGCCCATTTTGCGGCCATCGTCAGGGTGGTAAATGCGTGCTATGCCATAAGCCTGAAGTTCCGCGATTTCTTCCGGAAGGATGGTGCCGCCTCCACCTCCAAATATTTTGATATGCCCTGCTCCACGCTCTTTCAGAAGATCGTGCATGTACTTAAAATACTCGATGTGGCCACCCTGATAGCTCGTTATGGCAATGGCCTGGGCATCTTCCTGTATAGCAGTATCAACTACTTCTTCCACGCTGCGGTCGTGGCCGAGGTGTATTACTTCGCAGCCGGTGCTTTGTATGATGCGTCGCATGATGTTGATCGCAGCATCGTGTCCGTCAAAGAGCGATGCCGCAGTAACGATGCGTATTTTATGTTGGGGTTTGTATGGGGCTATGGTTTCCATAATTTCAATAGGTGTAGGTTGGACAAAAATACGATTTGACTCATTACAACGCAGAACATACCTCGGATTATCATCGAAGTAGGGTTGAGAAGTATGTTTGACCAAAAATGCTTAAGAACAAAAAACCCTAAGTAATAGAAGCAACAAGCAATATTGTATCGTTATGATACAATACAATTCATAATTATGAAACCTTAACGCGTTGAACTATCACATAGGCCAACAGCGCTATTTAAAAATTAGAAAAAACGGGGGTACCAAAGCGCTGAATTTGCGGATTCGGTTTTCTTTTCTTCTGCATTAATCTTTTAAACAACGGATGGATAAGCCTTTACGGGGATCTATTGAAAAATTATCAAACAAAACGGCATCGTTCTGTGAACGAAGTATCATTCTGCCAGATCCTATTTGATTGTTATCGAGGAGCATATGAAAATGCCCCGTTGTATGGTGACCAATGTACCCCGACGCAGCATCCCAGTTGCTGATGGACTCTCGAATTCCAACAGGCTGAGCGTCCCAACCGGAAAGATTGTTTCCGCTCCCATTAAAACCATCAGCATACCAGTAGTTCGTGCTTTTAAGTGCCTCCCCAGCAACTTGTGTGCCGCCAAATAATTGAGCCAAATTTAAAAACTCTTCTCTGGTGGGCACCCGGAAACCTTCTGGACAGACCTGCCTAGAGTCACGTATCACATAAGCGTTATAGAGCAGCCCGTGGCTACTAATTTCGCTCGTACTGGTTTCCGAGTGCTTAGCCCTCGCGGGATTCGAAGTATTTTTCCAACTGCTATAGTTGGATACTTCGGGAATAGCGTCACCATTGGAAAATCGAGTGACGCGCAAATTTTGTCCAATCCAACATTCTCCACCAATATCTACAAGCGCGTAGGAATTGTTATCGATATCAACAAGAACGGTCTGACCAGCACATTTACCTTCTATTTCAACTTTGGCGGTAGCTGTACATAAGTCAGCATCCATAACCGTACAAGTGTAAAAACCAGCACCAAGATTTATGGCAGTTTCCCCGGAGGCGCCGTTGCTCCATGTCACCTGATATGGAGGAACGCCTCCACTTATTGTTGCTACGGCACTGGTTTGTTGGCTTGACAAACTTACGTTCAAAGTACTCTCTGAGCAGAAATTCTCTAAAGTAATCTGAAACGTCATTTTGCATCCTTCGTTATCGGTTACATCCACTTCGAAAACCCCAAATGTTTGAGAATCAAAATAAAGATACCCAATATTAGTGTCAGTAATTTGTGAAAACCCGAGTACAGAGAAAGTGTATGGAGGAGCACCACCCGAAAGTTCAAAAAGAATAAATCGATATTCAGGTGTTCGGGTGTCCGATAGAATTACCCAGTTAATTGATTTGTTAAAACATTTGTCTTGATTTCCTATTGGGTTTGAAGCTGAACCGGACGGATTGGGCAAATTCTCAAAAAAAAGACATTCTAAAGTTCCTAAATTTGGGGTATTTGAAGTCCTAATATTTGGGGTAACCCATGAAACAACTGATGACAGTACTTGCGCAGATTCAAAATAGGATGAATTTAATTCAGAGCCGTAAATTTCTTTAACATCTTTACTCAATGACGCAAACAATTTTACTGCTTCATTCACTGCCTCTAAGGCGGCTGTTTGATCCTTTTGATATAAGGAAGTCCCAATGTAGCCAGAATCCCATTTACCGAAACCCACTTGATACTCTAGTACATTTACGCCATTAGACCAGTTAAACTGGTGGATTTCGTAATAAACCGAATCCAAATTTCCGTACCTAAGTTTGTGAATTTCGCTATTTCTCACGCCGTTTGAACTCCTAAACGCGATAGCCAATCTACCTAGTTCATCAAAAAAATAATGATCCAAAACTGTCGATGATCCTCGCTGAAGAGTAAGTGATCGTACGGACGAAGCATCTCCATTGTCGTCGGTCTTTCCGCAATAGAGAAGAGTATTGCCATTATATCGAACAGCTCCTAGGGAAGTAGAAAGCAAATTTGGCGCATTCACAAAAATCTCCACGTCATGTGGTACAGTAGTCTTTGAATCTTCATCCTTATTACAGGAAGATATAATTAATACAAGTGCAAGAATTAAAGGAAAATAGCTTTTCATAATGTTTACCGGTTTAAACTTATCCATTTTATGTGAAATAAATTGCACAAATATAAGTCATCTAAATCCTGAGTTTAGTCATCCTTCAAAATTTCCGAAGCCGAAGAATAACTAAGCATCTCTATAGCTCTAAACTGAATTTGCAAAGTGAGCTCGAAAAACACCTTTTGGCGCTCAGTTTTTATTGGAAGCCAATTTCAAGATTACATTTTTCATTCTCCTGCAACCGGCAAAAGTGTACGCTAGTTTCAATAGGTATGCTGGGCAAAATTATTAACGAATTGTGCAGATCAAATAGGAACAAAGCGGAGAACAGATAGCTTTAGTATGCAACAAACACGGGCCGAACCCCTTTCCCTATGATATTCCCACCTGCTTTGAGCCAAACGATCCGACAAATGGGTATGTTCTGAATATACCCCTTTGTAGGCTTTTATTGAAGTTGGTGCCTGCCTTACTTTTGAATCAACAATTAAAGTCAACTAATCCTAAAGGTTTAATCATGAAAACGTCAAATTCAAAATCATTCCGCTTCCTACTCGCCGCCAGTCTATTTCTGGGATTGCTGCTTCAAGCCAATATTGGTTTCGACCAGGATATGGTTGCATTTACTGGCGACAAGCTATTATCCGAAACGTTAGAAACCATTATAAGCGAACAAGGCCCCTTGGGCCATGTTGCTCCGCAGTTTCCAGCGGTTACGGGTTACTCGAATTTGAATCAATACATAGGAGCTAAACTGGTGTAGCCCGGCTCAGAGAACTTTACCGGAAGCTTTGGAGCTATGAAAGTGTTTTTTCAAATTGAAAAATGGTAAAGTTGGTAAGATAAAGACCGTGGTCACGAAGAGATGTGTCTATAAAGATGCTCCGTGTTTTCTTTGTGCCCTTTGCGTACTTCGTGGTTTCATTCACCACTAGGGTCACTACAATCACGAAGCGATGTGAATATTTATCTGAATTGGTGATTTCTTTGTGTGCTTTGTGGTTTCAATTTTTACTTCATTGAGAAAAATGTTCGGTCAAAACCATCCCATGGAACAACTATCCATCAAAGCTTCGCTCAACGTGCGCTTTTGCTTTCGTTATTGGTAAGTATTTGAAGTCTGTGAGAGAATAATTCTTTACAGGATTGAATAAAAATTGATTAGACTGAAACCCGCATTTGAATCTAGTCAAAGAGCAAGAAACAAAATCGACTCGAAAGCTTTCAACTTCCGGCCGATCGTCGCCGTAACTCCTTTTTCAATCTTCACGAATCATCGAGTGTCCCTCACATTCTAAAAACCTATCTCAGCCGGCTTCGGTGCAAATGAACGAGAATCCTGGTCACCTTGCCAGTGCGCATAAAAATCTCATTGCTTAAGGCCGCATCAAGTTCCAAACCGGCAATTGCCTTTGATGTGCCATCGTGGAAGGTAAGCTCAAGACCTTCATTTCCAGCTACCTGATAAATTATTAGCACCTGGCAACAAGTGAAGGCGAGCGATGCTTCCGGTAGTTCAATCTCTTCAATACGCTGGTCTATGGCAATCAGCTCCACCCTTTCTGATGCCTTTAAAAAGGCTTCGCCTTTGAGCAGAAAAGGCGCAAATTGGAGCTTGCCTGCTTCTACTGAAACCCCGAGTTCGCCCATGCGCACAAGAATATCTTCCTTCACTTGGCCGGTCATACCCGGTTGCTGGGCACCTCGGTGCCAAGGCGTATGTGAATAAGGATCGGTGGGAAAAACGCCGTAAAGCTTCGGGTCCTTGTGGAGTCCGATGCCTTCGCTAATCTGATCAAAATGGGCGAAAAGACGCTCGAGTGTTGCGGGATTTGCCCCTTCCTTTACCGCGTTTTGGCATACTTCCATCACTGCGTAACAGAGTTTGGACACCATATGCCAGTAGATAGATCCTAAGCCTTCGTAGGCAAAAAAAGTTCCGGAGCGGCCCGTGAAGGATTTGTGGTGGAATACAGCTTCAAAAATCTGCAATGCCCTTTCCTTTCCACCGGCTGCAAGCTCGGCAAAAGTACCAGATTGGAGCGTTTCAAGGGCACGCACCAAATCGGATGCATTTTTAAAATCGCCATTGAAATGGTAATTCCCGTCTACATCGCGATTGATAAGCAAGTTGTTCTTCTGTGCTTCCATCGCCATGAAGAGCTCTGAACTGTGCACCATCTTTGTTGGAATGATATTTTTCTGAAGAAATCCGGGCAGTTGCTTGTTGGGATAAAGCATGTAGCTCATTTGATCAGGGCGATACAAGGCGCTCGCTCTCAGTGCATCTAAAAGCTGAAGTGCTTCTTCTGGGCTCAAAAGACTGGCGCTCAGAGCGGCCACTTGTCCTTCGAGCATCTCGCTCAGGTAACCAACAGAAATTCCTTCAGCGTCAAAACTTATAAGATTGTAAGCGTGGTACAGACCGTCGGTGCGGCGGTTTGCGCGTATGGAATGCTCGAGGTATTGTAAGACTACTTCGACGAAATCGCGCATTTCGGCTGGTGTCAATGATGCTTTCGTCCCGGAGTAACCACTTTTGTAGACCATTTCGCGGTAAGCACTGCCAGCCCTGCCAAGACCTTCAGTAATGTTTTTACGCTCGCGATGACTTATGGAGTCAGAAAGGAGATGTCGGTGAGACTCCAATATAGATTTCACGCTTGAAAACATGGATAAGAGCTCTTCAGATACTTCTATATCCGCGTGGAGCTCCCTTTCAAAGATGGGCTCAAAAAACTTCAGGAATCGACGGAGGTAATTCAAGGTGACCATTGAAACGCCATTGCCCACCAATGCGTTATTGGCATCGTTCCACTCCGGGCGTTGCGTATTGAGCCAAATACCCGCGTCAGGCACAAAATTGGACACTTTCGCGAGTACGGTCACCAGGATTTTTTCTATGAAATTCACCCGATGGATAGACGCTATTTTGCTGCCAAGCAGCGCACCATCGGCGCCATTTTCGGCTACACGCAATCGGATGGTATGGTCCAGCGATTTATCAAAATCAATCGTATCCTTGGGATTTTCTACAATCTCATCATAGGGTTTTATGCGGTAAGGGACATTGGCAAATACAAAATTGGTTCGTTTCAAAAGTCTCGAAAATCCGCGCGGATCATAGCCATGGTGAAATTCTAGAAACTTGAGAAGATAGATAATCTGGTGGTCGCCCCAATAGCCGATAAACGACCAAGGATCATCCGGTTCTACCACTTCCCAATCAAAACCACTTTTGGTAATGCGGTAAGGGTTGTATCCATCGAAGGTACTTGCATTCAAAAATTTATAGATCATTCCTTCCACAAATGCCGGATAGGCGTGTACGAGGGCTTCCCAATTTTGAAAAATATCGCGCCAGTTGCCTTCGTAATCCAAAATCTTAGATCCATCAATCTCGCTTCGGATGTTGATGGAAAACCTGTTCCAGGGGCGGCTGGGGTCTCCGTGGCGACGGCTGAACTTTAAAGGAAGGTACTCTCTGCACAGGCGTTGGAAGTCAGGATCTGACACCCTATCAAGCCTGGAGTGAAGGGATGCGAGATCAAAGCGGGTTTCGATGCCATCAATAAAGGCACGGTGCTCAGCCGCTACTTGAGCATTTGCTTTGCGCAGATAGTCACCAAACTCCTTTTTTTCAATCAGGTAATTCTCATCAAAAATACCGCCGCGCATAATGTTGAAGAGCACATTGGCGTAGTGTCTGGTATCGCGAAGCGGATCTGAGCTGTAGGTCAACCCATCGGCACCAGCCACAAGTTTTAAGAGATTCTCAGTTCCAAGAGCGATATCAGCTTCTACTTTGGCCGCTAGATAAGGATCGCGCTTAATGCGGTGGCTCAGATCCACCATATCGGCCTGTGTTTGGTTCACGTTTGCCATGATGGTCCAACGGGTATCGGCATACGGTGCGAGGGTAAGCTCTGTGAGCAAAAAATAAGCACCCTGCTCACCCTTCGCGTCCGTCTCTTGGGTGATGGGTTGACATTTTCGAAACTTCTCCAACTGTAGCGATGAGAGCAGATGTTTTGGGTTTTCGAGCTCCAATGACCATGACACATTGGCTTTGAGCGCCTCACTCGGCTCGGCACGATCGACAATAATGGCGCTCAAGGCAAAAATACCCATTCCCGATTCCGGCGCGAGCTCGGTGCGCTTATACGCGTCCACCAGGTTGCTTTGTCGGCGTTGCAAGTCACTGTTTACGCCATAGGTCAGCACATTTTGGATGCCGTCTATCAGTTTCACTTTTATAAGGCTGCCAGAAGTATTGACCAATGCAGATTGCCGCACAAACCCAAATAAATTGCTCGAATTCCAGGTATAGCTGAACTGCAGACCGAGGTCCATATTGATCTCTTCAAACATCACCTTGTTGCCTGTGCGGTTCTTATAAAGATTGCGCTGCACGCCATGGCGAAGCGGGCTCACCCCTGAGAAAGGCTCCCATATTTCAACACCCCCGTTTCTCTCCACCTGAAAAATTGATTTGCTCCCTGTGGTATGAGCCATTTCGGTAAGTTTATCGTCTGTGTAATACGGAAACAAGGCCCCTTCTACATCTTTTCTACCCGCCGTGAGGCCGCCATTGCTGGAAATGAACATCCAGTGGTTTGAGTCGCTCACAAGGCTCATTAAAAATGGACGCATGGCATCCGATTGGGGAATTTTAAACCAACTCTCTTTGTTTACTTCTTCTATACTTATTGCCACGCTATTGGGTATTAAAGGCGGTGGACCGACACAAAATTGAAAATTCAAATATTTACATTCTTGACCATCCTCAACACATTATGGCTGAATCCATTTAAATTGAAAGTAGGATAGGGTCATTGGTAGCGCTTCATGCACCTGGTTCGGTATAAGTTTCAATACAATCCATAGCCACTCGGTAAGTGCTATTGACCGGCTTTCTGCTTTTATTGGTTGGTCGGTTGTACCATCTGTTTGATCTGTTCTTCCGCCTTACTCTAGCTCCAGTCACCAGCAGTTTGGCTTGACGCGAAGTTTTTAACTGACTGGTCAAAGAATAAGTTGGCTTGGTTCAAGGACCATATCTGCTCAATTTTCGGGGCCACCCCCGTGCTGCGCATTCACCCCAAAGGCTTAAGCAATCAGACGGTTAAATCACCTTTAACAATTTTTTCGTCCTGAAGTCTTTTCCTGTGTAACAGGGCAAATCCAAAATGCAAGCACCCCGAAACTGACCGTGAGCTTCAGCAAAAATGACAAGCACTTTCCAATGTCAAAAAAAGCTCCGGTTATTCCAGCACGCAGTCCGACTGTTTCCGGAATGGTTTGGTTTATGAAAGAAATCCATTTCTGCACGAGCAGAAGGCTTTTCAAAACTGAAATCACGGCCGTCATGATTTGAAAAAAGGACGCTGTCAAGGTAATCTTAGCGCTGCCTGAAAGCGGATTTGAAATTAATAAACAAATGTAACCACCAAAAATTCAAATCAAACTTTCTAAGCGGTAGAAACACAATGAGCCGTGCATTCATAAATTCAGATGCATCTAGTGGTGCTCTATAAAATATGTCGAATATGCTCCCTCTGCTGACTTAAGATGCGGCTCTCTTTCTGTAGAATCCTTCCATGACAATGGAGTGTGGAAGGGTAAGCACCGAAATGAGAATAAACACCAGGAGCAAATTGGAAATGGGCAGCCAGTTCATATAAGAAACGAAGAGCAAGAAAGCCGAGCCAAAAAGACTCAAGAAGGTATAAGGCAGCAGCAGTTTAAGAAAAGCCCCAACGGAAAACTTGCGCTTTAAATCACGCATGAAATCGTACTCATCAGAGAGCACCTTGAGCGAATGAATCACGACAAAAAATAACGTAAAAGCCGTCAAAATAGGGAATACCAAGAAGCTAAACTGAATGAGTCCCATCACGAATACTTCGATGGCGACCCGCTCTAAGGAGATGACTTTTTTAAGAACACCATAGGTTAATATGACCGCCACCACCAAGGCTGACGCAATAAGCAGCACATGATAAAATTGTGGATTCATTACTGCAGTAAGATTGGCCATTTCGGGATTTCCATCGGCTATGGCGGCAATTTCAGCACCACCAAAATAGATCAAGCCTGAAAGAACCGTGCTTCCCCAGGCAAAGTACAGCAGGGATTTAAGTTTTACTGAAAACGTGATATCTGCAAATTGCGATTGCCCGAAATGATAAGCAGATAAGGCGAGAAAAAGCGCCATGCTCCATATGGGTGCCATAAGCCAAGCCAACACGTAGATTGCAATAAGACTAAGGTAAAACAAATAAAATACCGCAGGCGACCAAGATGACTTTTCTAAAAAGAGCACATGGTCTATAGCTCCATGTGGAATTCCCAATAGCGCGATAAAAACGATGGCCGGAACCACTTGCCCAGTAGTATTAAACTCCGAAACACCTGAATACAGCGCCAGGAGCATAAAAAAACAGGCTATGAATACGAAGGTTATCTTGTTCATTATTGGCAGATGGGTAAATATACAATATGCTGGCCCATTTAAATCAACAATATAAATATGCTACGTTGTTGGATTATTGATTTTAAAATCAAATAACGGCGATAAGAAGTTAGTAGAATTCAACCAACGATTTCCAAATAAGCACAGTTGCAGGATGCAAATGAAAGCGAAAGGGGAAAGCAAAGCGGCCATCTGCAAAAAAAGAATAACGATCGTATTTCTTTACAGCAGAAGCTTTACCCACAAAAACTACCGATATGTATCGGCCCTTGGTGCCTTTAAGCTAAAGCGCGGCGGGTACATCAGAGTCTTTGCTCCGGGTTTTCTGTCGCGTGGCTACATACCCGATGGTAGAAAATAGGACGGGAATTTGCGTTTTTAAATTGTAGGTTCATTTTTTTCTAAGATGGTCAGCAGGCGATCATCTAACTTGCCATCTCCATCCGCGTCAATCTCAGTTTCAACCCACAAGTCATATCATACAGCCCAATATGCAGGATGCGCGCGGCGGCTAGGGAAAATGATAACAAATACATGGACACCAACTGAGTGCTCATTATTGATTAAAGTTTCGGAAAAGACCCAATGGTCAAAGTATGCCTAACTTGTCAAAATAAGTTACTCTCATTTCAACAATAGCAGTTCTCCATTTTTCGACTCATGAATGCTGATGCCGAATTATTTTTGAAAAATCAAAATTCAAGCCCAGGTAAAAATGGTTCTATGCCGCTACTTTAGCATGCATTCTTTGAACTTTAGATTGTTTGGCTTGTGCAGCCAAAAACGCTTCTGAAGGCCTTTCACCCAAACGCTTCATCAACCTGAGATGCGAGGCTAGCGCTTCGCTCATCTTTGGATAATAATTGTATGGCATATTGAACTGCTTGCATTTCTCTTGTACAATTTTACTTATAGCAGGATAGTGTACGTGACTAACTTTTGGAAATAAATGATGTTCTATCTGGAAGTTGAGGCCACCAGTAACCCATGAGATGAGTTTATTATCCATGGCAAAATTTGAAGTGGTTTTCAACTGGTATTCTGCAAAGGCAGATTCAATGTGTTTGGTAGTATCAAGTGGGATATATTCGAATTCCGTTTTTTCAACCACGTGAGCAAGTTGAAACACGATTGAAAGAACAATGCCCTGTACAAAGTTCATTACCAGCCAGCCCAACAGCCAACCTTGCCAGCCCCAAACGATGGTTGGAATAACCATGTAGTAAGCGATGTAGAAAACTTTGGTTCCCCAAAATATCACGTGATTTTTTGGAGTCATTTTCCAGGCTTCTGTAGTATAAATTTTTCTATTGAAATATTTTGTAAAATCCATCAGAAATACCCAGAAAATAGAAGATAAACCATAAATAAATGTTAGGTAGATATGCTGCACTTTGTGAGCAGGTAGCCATTTCTGAGTATCGCATTGGCGAATCGCCGGACTTTTAGCAATATCATCATCTATACCATCAACGTTTGTGTAAGTATGGTGAATGATGTTGTGTTTTTGCTTCCATAAAAAAGAACTGACTCCAAGAAAATTAGCAGTCATGCCCAGCGCGTCGTTCAATGTGCTGTTGGTACTGAAGCTGCCGTGGTTGGCATCGTGCATCACACTAAACCCAATAGCGGCACCAGCGAAACCAATAAGCCCAGCTAAAATGATGGCTGTAACAGCCCCTATGTCAGCTAAGATCAATGTGGCGTAAATACCCAGATGAAGGCTGATTAAAATGATTGATTTGGAGTACAACCGCCAATCGCCCGTTTTTTTGATGTTGTTCTGTGTGAAATAAGCGTCAACACCTGATTTCAGGCTTTGAAAGAATTCATTGTTGCTGTTGTTGAAAATGAACTTTGACATGATAAACTTTATAAAAGGGGTTTGAAAAAATGCCTGATCAAAATTGTGCTGACAAGATAGGACAATATTGAGAAAAAAAATGCAATGGTTCCAGAATTAGAAAAGTTATACGGGCAAAGTGTCTGTATTTCATCACCTCGATTGGAAGAATAACGTGTTGGGGGAGGAAATTGTTGGGGCAACAGAAAAATCACACTCATTCAATTTATAAGGCACCTACTTTAATAAGTCCGGTATCGCAAAGGTAAACATCTGTTTGTTGAGTAGATTTTTCATTTGATAAGTCGCGTGCATTTTGCCAATCTCACTTTTGATATCACAGCACTCATGCACTCTTAAGGCTGCCATCGTTCAATAAAGGGTTTTAAGTATGCTGCAACTTCGAAAAGGAATCGTGAATAGATTCTATGGTAAAAATGTTCTTCAAGCCTACTTTTTTGTTTGCGTCTTTGCTCTCAGGCCGCATATCTTATAATGTAATCTTTCAGGGCATCCTTCGGGATATTGTTTGCTTCGAATTAATACCGAGTGCGGGCGTGGGTGAAAATGTAATTTGCCCCCAAGGCGCAAAAGCCTTGACAAGAACAGTAATATGGAAACTGGATTGGCACAAACCAATTAAGCCCGGTGATGGCTATTAAATCATCTGAAAAATAAACGGCGCATACACAAAAAACCGCAGTATGCGGAAGGTGCCGAGAATAAGAAGCGAGCGGAAGGAATACTTCAGCATACCAGCGCCCATGCACATGGTGCTGAAGGGTATCGGAAACAAAGCGGCAACCACTATCAAAAAACCACCCCAGTTGCGAAGCATGGCGAAGTGCTTGCCAAACTTCACATTTACAAAAATAGAAAGGCGCTCCCAACGAATAAGACGCAGGCCAAGATAGTATGACAATAGCCCTGCTAAATAACTCAGCAAAGCCAAAACACCTACTACCAGATAAGGCGTGCTGAATTGATCAGCCCAAACAATAAATAAATCGGGTGGGATCAGCCCCAAAAATGTTTCGCTGATAAAGAAAAAAGTAAGCACCCACTCACGGGCTACCACTTCGGTAAATTGAGCGAAATAATAGGCTATGCCGGGAGTATAAGCTTCGAAGAGCGCCATACCGCTAAGCACTACTGCTACAATCAGCGCGAACTTTGCCGTAATACTTCCAAGAAATTTATAAAACCCTTTGCGGTGGTAGAAAAAATGGTAACGGCGAATTGAATTCCACATATGATCTCTGTTTCAGCATGCACTATTACGCCAAAACGAAGCGTAAAGTTAGCCACAAAAACTGTTAGTGAATGAAAGGAAATGCCCAAAAAATGATAATCTTGCATGAACGAATTTATTACCATCCATGAAACATTTGATTTTTTGCATTCTAATTTGCGCAAGCGCAGCCTATGGTCAAAAACCGCCTGTACCCGCCATTGTGATTCACGGTGGAGCGGGTACCATAGAGCGCAGCAACCTCAGCCCCGAAGCCGAAGCTGAAATAAGAGCCGTACTTCAGCGGGCACTTGATACGGGCTACTCCATACTCGAAAACGGCGGCAATGCCACCGATGCAGTAATGGCGGCTATAACGATACTCGAAGATGCACCTCAATTCAACGCCGGCAAAGGAGCCGTGATGAACGATGCCGGCACCCACGAACTTGATGCCTCCATCATGGAAGGCCTTAACCTCAATGCAGGTGCGGTAGCCGGTAGTAGCATTATTAAAAACCCCATCCTTGCGGCACATGAGGTAATGCTGCGCTCACCCCATGTTCTCCTGGCTGGAAAAGGCGCTGACCAATTTGCGCGACAGCAAAAGCTCAGTATAGTCGAAAATAAATACTTCACCACCGAAGAAGTGCTGGCAAAATGGAAAAAAATGAAAGCACAGAAACAAAATACACGAGGTGAAGCTGCTCCAACCGAAAGAGAATTCGCCAAATTCGGAACGGTGGGTGCCGTGGCTATCGACAAAGAAGGCTCCCTGGCAGCCGGTACTTCTACAGGCGGAATGATGGGCAAAATGTACAACCGCATTGGCGACAGCCCCATTATTGGCGCAGGCACCTATGCCGATAACAACACTTGCGCAGTATCGTGCACCGGCCATGGTGAGTATTTTATGCGTCTGGCTGTGGCCAAAGAAATTTCAGACCAGATAGAATTCGGCAAAAAACCACTCGCCGATGCTGTAACCTATACGCTTGTGTCGCGACTGGTAAGTATGGGCGGCTCAGGTGGACTAATTGCAATTGACAAACATGGTAACATTGTGATGGACTTCACCACACCGGGAATGTACAGAGGCTACAAACACGCGAAAGGAACCAAAACAGCCGTCTATGCTGACGAATAAATTTCCACTCGTCTGGTTGCTATTATGCATCTCTACATACCCTTTTGCCGAAAGGCCTTGCCAGGCTATACCACAAGCTGAAGCGCAAAAAGAAACCCGATGTACGAGCATTAAAAATATGCTTTTCAAAAATGAAGGCGATAAATCAGTAGCCTATTTCGAAGGTAAACGATTTACCGGAAAGGCATGCAGCTATTTTCCGGATGGCAGTATATATACAGTAACCACCTACATAAACGGAGACAAAGAAGGCAACTACAAAATTTATTTTAAGAACGGGGTGCTCGAAACAGATGGCAATTTGCTCAACGGCAAAGACCACGGCATATACCGTCAATACTACGGCAACGGACAGTTGCGCTACGATTACACCTACAACAATGGCAATAAAACCGGCTACTGGCGGGGCTACTATATAGATGGCACTCGGTATACAGAGCGCTATTTCGAAAACAATGAATTGAACGGCAAAGTACTGGTATGGGATGAGCAAGGTAAGCTGGCCAAGGAATATCTTTACCGCAACGGCACGCTGATAGAAAGCAAACAATATTAAAAAAACCCCGCCTGAAATTTCAGACGGGGTTTCATGATACCATTTTGCTGTGCTACATAGCCCTCACTCGTCCTGAGCCACTTATCTGCGAGTTTACATTTGGCGGATTACCCCAATAGCGGATATTTCCACTGCCGTTTATGATGGCGTATAGAGATTCAGTAGCGTATAATTCAATCAATCCGGAGCCATCCACTTTTGCATCAGCGGTGATACTTTCAAGATTACGTGCTGCTATGCTGCCGCTTCCCTTCACTTTTGCATTGAAAATTTTGGTGGCACCGTAGGATTTTATCGAGCCGGAGCCTTTCACTTCAGCACCCAATGAATTCACATCAAAGCTGAGGTCTATGCTGCCGCTTCCATTCACCAGCACCGATGTGGATGCAGTTATGATTTCATCGCCGGTAATGCTGCCTGAGCCGGACAGCTCAATCTCGCTGAGCGATATCTGCGATATCTCTACCCTAACAATATCCCTTTTCTCAATATCATTCCCGCGTTCGCGGATGATAAGCTTGCCACCGGCCACGTATGTTTCAATAAATTGCATGCGGTTATCGGGAGCTATTACTCTCACACCGCTGCCATTGTTTTCAGAAATGTAAACACTGAAGTCGGCGTTTACTTCTATCTGATGGTAATAGGGAATGCTTCGTGATTCGGAAATTACAGGGCCGGCTTCCTGATTTTCATTGCATGCAGTAAGGGCCATGATTGCCAACGCTGCTGTTGCTAAGCGCAATGTTGTTTTGCTGATTAGTGATGTCATAATAAGGTTTGTTCGTTTAAATAACTACCATTATGACACCAAACAGAGCGCTTACCCCTACGAAAAGTACGAGCGGCAGCGCTAGCTCAGTTGTCGGCCCTTATCGGGGAAGAGTGGAAGCTGACTTTTAGGAGTCCTGATCACCCTATTTTTATTTTCCTTGTACTGATTGTAAAGGTAGAGTGCTATACCATCAGAAAGCCCCATTTGGGGTACACTCATATACTTCACACCTGCTGTGCGCAGCACTTCAATATATATATCGCCGGCAGGCACTATTACATCGGCACGGTCAGGGCGCATTCGCAGTTTTAGAATTCTCTCTTTGAGCGTCATCGACTTCATTGCAGTATGCATGGATTCCAGCTTGGCGTACCCGAGCAGTTCGCCGTAGGCGAGTCCGCTCTGCTTGAAATAGCGGTTTACGTTGCCACCTGTGCCGATGGCAATCATATTATTTTCATTTGTGGCAATCTTTGCAACCCATGCGCGCATTTCGTCCCAGAGTTCGGGTTTTACCTTTTTCTTTAGCAGGCGTACAGTGCCTATTTTAAAGGAGCGGCTGCCATGGCGCTTGCCATTTTTGAGCAAGGTGATCTCAGTACTACCGCCACCCACGTCAATGTATAGGTAGGTTTGATCCGGGTTTAGCCTCTGACTTTGAAAGGTGGAAAATATCAAGTTGGCTTCGGTTTGACCGTTGATGATTTCAATATTAATTCCCGAAAATTGTCTTACCGAATTTACAACCTCCACACTGTTTGCACTTTCGCGCATGGCCGAAGTGGCGCAAGCTCTGAATCCTTTTACTCCATACACATCCATAAGCAGGCGGTAAGCCTTCATGGCTTTGGAGAGCTTGCGCGCTGCCCCTGGCGATATTCTACCCGTGTCGAAAACCGTGGCACCGAGGCGTATCGGCACCCTGATCAGCGAGAGTTTCTTGATATATAGCTCCTGCTCATCTTCAATAATATCGGCTATCAGGAGCCTTACTGCATTGGATCCTATGTCGATGGCGCCAAACTTCAAAACGCAATACCCATTCCGGTTAATTTTTGCTCAATTAACGCAATTTTTGCCAATGCATCGGTTTCCTTCTTCCGTTCAACTATCAACACCTGTTCTGGGGCGTTTTGAACGAAGCGTTCGTTGCTGAGTTTTTTCTGCACCGCAATAAGAAACCCTTTGGTGTAGGTCAGCTCTTCTATGAGTTTATCAACTTGCTGCGAAGTGTCCACGCTTTCGCCGAAAGGCAGTGCATATTCAGCACCCAATATTACGAAGGTGAAAGCCTGTGCAGGTGCTTCCAGATTTCGGTGACAGACGCTGACATTGGCAAGGCGCTGAATGACGGGATAAAAGGCAGTATCAGCATCCGCATCGCCGCGGATATACAGCTCCAGGGCGTCTTTATTGGGAATATTATTCTCCTTGCGGATATTTCTAATTTGTGTCACCACATCGGTAGCTTTCGCAAAACCTTCAATGATGGCGGTATTACAGGTTCCCGCCACAGGCCAGGGGGCTATCACCAAAGCATCCTTTGGCGAAAGCCTTTCGGCCAAAAGGTGCCAAATTTCTTCGGTGATAAATGGCATAAGCGGATGCAGTAGCTTGAGCAAACTTTCGAAATGTGCTACCACTGCCTTTTGCGTGGTGCTATCCATACTTTCGCCGTAAGCGGGCTTTACTGCTTCCAGGTACCATGAGCAGAAGTCGTTCCAGGCAAATTTGTAGCAGGTCATCAGCATTTCGCTCATGCGGAATTTATCATAATGGTCGCCTATTTCGGTGATAACTTGGGCGAGGCGGTGATCCATCCACTTTACGGCAGCCGCTGCCGCGGCGGGTTGCAGGCGCCCTTCGGGGTTCCAGCTTTTTATCAGGCGCAAAGCATTCCATATTTTGTTGGAGAAGTTGCGTCCTTGTTCGCAAAGCCCTTCATCAAAGAGCAAATCATTGCCCGCGGGCGATGAAAAGAGCATACCCACGCGCACGCCATCGGCACCGTATTGTTTCATCAGCTCAATAGGGTCGGGCGAATTGCCGAGGCTTTTGCTCATTTTACGCCCCATCTTATCGCGCACTATGCCGGTGTAGTACACATTCTTAAAAGGCTTTTCGCCACGGTATTCGTAGCCTGCTATGATCATTCGCGCCACCCAGAAAAACATGATTTCGGGGGCGGTTACCAAGTCGTTGGTGGGGTAGTAATAATCCACTTCTTCCTTGCTGTAAAAGCCGTTGAAAACTGATATTGGCCAGAGCCATGAGCTGAACCAAGTGTCGAGCACATCATCATCCTGTTTAAGATCAGCAGCGGTGAGCGGCTTGCCCGTAGCCTTTTGCGCAAGCAGCAACGCTTCTGCATCGGTAGCGGCAATTACAAATTCGTTTTCGCCTATGCCGTAGTAGTAAGCTGGTATTCGGTGGCCCCACCAGAGCTGCCGAGAAATACACCAGTCCTTCACATGCTCCATCCAGTTGCGGTAGGAGTTTTTGAATTTCGGTGGCCAAAACTGCACATCATCGTTCATTACATGCTCAAGGGCAGGCTTGCTGAGATCCTGCATTTTCACAAACCACTGCAGTGAGATGCGCGGCTCTATTGGCACGTCGGTGCGCTCGGAGTAGCCAACCTTGTTGGCATAAGGCTCCTGCTTTACGAGGTGCCCGGCGGCATTCAGGTCAGCGGATATTTTTTTCCTTACGGCAAATCGTTCTTCACCAACATACAGTTGGGCTGCGGCGCTCATGGTACCGTCGGCGTTCAGCACGTCTATTGTTTCGATGTGGTGCTTGCGGCCGAGGTCGTAATCGTTTACGTCATGGGCGGGGGTAACTTTCAGGCAGCCCGTACCAAATTCCATATCCACATACTCATCAGCTATGATGGGTATTTCACGGTTTATGAGAGGAACAATGGCTTTTTTGCCGTGCAGGTGTTTATAGCGTTCATCGTTTGGGTTTACACAAATGGCGGTATCACCTAGTATGGTTTCAGGGCGGGTGGTTGCAATGGTAACCCACTCATCGATGCTACCGGCTATCTTGTACCGCACGTGGTACAAGGCCGACTCCACTTCCTTGTGTATTACTTCTTCGTCGCTCACTGCCGTGAGGGCCGCGGGGTCCCAGTTTACCATCCGCTCACCGCGGTATACATAGCCCTTTTTATAAAGATCAATGAAAGTATCGATTACACTGCGCGAGTAGTCGGCGTCCATGGTAAACGTTTCGCGGGCCCAGTCGCAGCTTGCGCCAAGTTTTTTGAGTTGCTGCAGTATTATGCCCCCATGTTTTTCTTTCCACACCCATGCATGCTGCAGGAATTCATCGCGGCTGAGGTCGCTTTTTTTGATGCCTTCGGCGCGGAGTTTCTGCACTACTTTGGCTTCGGTGGCTATAGAAGCATGGTCTACTCCCGGCACCCAGCAGGCGTTTTTACCAAGCATGCGCGCGCGGCGTACAAGCACATCCTGTATGGTATTGTTGAGCATATGGCCCATATGAAGTACCCCTGTTACATTGGGCGGGGGTATCACTATGGTATAGGGTTCTCTGTGGTCAGGTAATGACTTAAAGTATTTGTGTTCGAGCCAGTAGGCGTACCATTTAGATTCGGACTGTGCGGGATCGTATTGTTTGGAAATTTCCATGAATATAGAGCAGTGCAATTGTGATTGGTTGGCAAATTTACCTTATTGCGGGGATTGGAGAGTGATGTTGGCTGATATATTGTTTACAATCTGTCGCGGGTATTATGAATGCCATATGTTTCATTTGAACTCAAAGTGGTCGAACCAGCGATGGTTTATCTTCTATTGATTGAACCAAGTATTTTGCAATGGTATTCTTACTTGGAATGCAGCATTTTATTTTATAGTTCATTGAGAGTTGCAGTTTTAGCAATTTAGGCTGATGAAGCCAAAGGCCCCTTAGATTTAAAACAATATGGCAAACTTCCGAGCTGATTGATGAATGCAAGCCTGCAACCAATCACATAATCCTGCATTGAAAAAGAATTGGTTATTGATTGTATCAAGGAGAACTGCGAAAAAAAATTGCCATGAATGAATGAATGAATGAATGAATAAAAGAAAAGGTGATCATTTGCAGAACCGCCAAAAACCTTTCGTGTTTTGGTGGCAATTTTTTTTGATGAGTAGTTCCAGCATCCAACTTCCTTGACAAGAGAAGCCAAAATAATCTCTACAATTGCAACCACTTGATCTTGCGTTTGTGGCAATTTGCTAACCTTAGCATCTCGGACTTATCAATGGTGTTGTGCTGCGGGCAACGATACAAATCAAATCTTACTTTTACACACTTATTCCCAAAAAAAGGTTTATTGATTCGCTCTGTACTCCACATTCTAGCTCTGGCATGTCTCTGCAAATCAATTGTTGCAGCTCAGGGTTCTGAAGAGAGAAAAATGCCGGCCGATACCCTGTTAGATGCTGACGCCAGCTACATCCGAAGTTTTCCGGGCAAAGTAACAGGCAGGTTCTTTCTCTCTCAAAAATACACCAACCTTGAGCTATCCGATGGGCGCAGCGGACCTGCATTGGAGTATGAACCCAATACCACACTCAATCTGGGCGTGGGTGCTACAGTAGGTTTTTTTACCCTCAATCTGGCATATGGATTCAAGTTTATGAATCCCGATGTTGGAAAAGGCAATACGCGGTATCTCGATCTTCAATCGCATATGTATACCCGCAAGCTTGTTATTGATTTTTTCGGACAATTCTACAAAGGACTTTATCTCAGAAATACCCGCGAGCACGCGCCCGATTATCCCGAATCGTACTATCGACGGGGCGATATATATGAGCAAGTCTTTGGACTTACCGCTTTTTACCTTTTCAATAATGAGAAATACTCTTTCAGAGCAGCGCTTGTGCAAAACGAACAACAGTTGAAATCTGCAGGGTCATGGATGGCCGGAGTGGAGGGTTATTACACCTTCGCACTGGGCGACAGCGCTTTGGTGCCATCGTTTATGCCCGAAGGTTCATTTGATAATTTCAGAACAGTCAGCCAGCTCATAGGATTCAAAATAGGTCCCAGCGGCGGGTATGCACATACCTTCATTATTGCAAAACATTTTTTTTTCATGTTATCTTTCACCTTGCAACTTGGAGTGGGAAGATACAGCACATACAGCACCGACCGTGAGGTGGAAGTGATTAGCGCTTTTAACGCAAGTACTTTCGGGCGATACGCACTCGGATACAATTCCGACAAATGGTTCCTCGGACTTAGTTCAGTTGACAATGCCATAGGTATTGCTCCCAGTATTGAAGGAGTGCGCACTGCATTTGGCATTGGCAATGTAAGGTTCAACTTCGCCTGGCGCTTTGTGCCGCCCAGCTCTATGAAAAAGTATACGGATCGTTTCGAATAACATTAATTTTTCCACCATAACAAACAGTAAAGCTGAATATATCAATTTATTTCCCCATCCAGTGACTTGTTTGTAAAGAACCGAAGCCTGTTAAACTTTTGTTAAGACCCATTCGAAAGAGAACCTATGGAACTAAATTTACGTCAATAAAGAAAAAACCTCAAACCATGAAAAATCTTGTTCTTTCATTCGCAGTAGTGCTCTTCGCAGCCTTCAGCGGTATTGCCCAAGCAGTAAGCGGCGGCCCTTCTATTTCAGTAGACAAAGAAGTGCATGACTACGGCACTATTAAGCAAGGAGCAAATGGCGCCTGCGATTTTATGATTACCAACACAGGTAGCGAGCCTTTGATCATTTCAAATGCAAAAGGCTCATGCGGATGTACAGTGCCTGAGTGGCCAAAAGAGCCAATCATGCCCGGCCAAACTGCTACCATGACAGTACGCTACGACACCAAGAGAGTAGGTGCAATCAACAAAATTGTTACCATTTTTTCTAATGGTACCAACAGTCCTGAATTGGTGGTACGCATCCAAGGAAATATACTGGAATCAGCCAACTCCAGCGATATGCCAGTTCGTGAGAACACCGGGGTTCCAATGGCTCCATAAGCTTAGCCTTCCGGCAAATGACCGCTACGTCAATTATGATGTGGCGGTTTTTTTTTATCCCACGAATTTCAGACTTTTGCACGTCTTATTCTAAATCAACATGCCAAGTATATCAACCAAAGCTTTACAAATGCCCGAATCGCCCATTCGGAAATTGATGCCCTACGCCATAAAAGCCAAGGCCCAAGGGCGCAAAGTACTGCACCTCAACATAGGGCAGCCCGATATAAAAACTCCCGAAGTGGCGCTCAATGCATTGTATAACATGGACCGCAAGGTCATTGAGTACTCCAATTCCGAAGGGTTCCCATCTTACCGAGAAAAACTTGCCCGCTATTATCAGTCCAAAGGTATTCCTGTAAAAACCGAAGATATTTTGGTCACTACCGGAGGTTCAGAAGCACTCATCTTTGCAATGATGACTTGCTTCAACCCCGGCGATGAAATAATTATTCCCGAGCCTTATTATGCAAATTACAGCGGTTTTGCTACAATGGCTGGAGTCAACGTGCGCCCTATTACTGCCTACCTTGATGAAGAATTTCAACTTCCGGCTGCAGAGCGCTTTGCGTCAATGATTACTGAAAACACAAAGGGCATTCTTCTTTGCAACCCCGGTAATCCTACTGGCAGACTCTATTCCAAACAAGAGTTGGATGGCATCGCAGATCTTGCAAGGCGTCACGATTTGTATCTGATTGCCGATGAGGTGTACCGCGAATTCTGCTATGATGGAGCCACGCCACACAGTGCTTATAATCTGGAGGGTTTGGATGAAAATGTTATTATCATTGATTCTGTATCGAAGAGGTACTCCATGTGCGGCTCGAGAATTGGCGCCATCATCACCCGCAACAGGGAGGTACGTGAAGCAGTGTTGAAGTTTGCACAAGCCAGGCTCAGCCCACCCACGCTCGGGCAAATTGCCGCCGAAGCAGCCTTGGATACACCACAGTCATATTTCGATGAAGTAATTGAAGAATACTCCGCAAGACGCAATTTCCTTGTAAAAGGACTCAATAGTATAGAAGGGGTTACCTGCCCAATGCCAAGTGGCGCCTTTTACTGCATAGCCCGCCTGCCCATTAACGATAGCGATAAGTTTTGCCAGTGGCTACTCGAGTCGTTCCACCACAACAATACTACCATTATGCTTGCACCGGCCACGGGATTTTATATTACCAAAGGCCTTGGAATACAGGAAGTGAGATTTGCCTACGTGCTTAAGGAATCTGATTTGGCGGAAGCCTTAGAAATACTCAAAAAAGCACTCAACGATTACCCTGGCCGCACTACCGAAGTGCTCAACGTATTAAGCTCTCAACTATGATTGCAGAATTGCAAAAAGAGTCGGAATTGCTGCAAAGGCTAAGCGAATCAGCCACGCTTGCCATGGCCCGAAAGAGCCGTGAGCTGGCAGCCAAAGGGGTACACGTAGTGAACCTCAGCCTCGGAGAGCCCGACTTTGAAACGCCCGACTTCATTAAGGCTGCTGCCAAAGATGGCATTGACAAGAATTTCACCCACTACATGCCAGTAAATGGCTATGAAGACTTTCGCAAAGCCATCGCGCACAAATTTCAGCGCGACAACAATATAGCCTACACCCCAGAGCAAATTGTGGTAAGCACAGGCGCGAAGCAAAGCATCATCAACGTAATACTCAGCGTAGTGAATCCTGGCGAAGAGGTAATACTTCCCGCGCCGTACTGGGTGTCATATATTGAAATGGTAAAAATGGCTGGAGCCGTGCCGGTGGTAATACCTACAAGCATCGAAAACGATTATAAATTTACCCCTGAAGAACTGGCAGCTTACATCACCCCCCGCACCAGAATGATGATTTACAGCTCGCCATGTAATCCAAGCGGCACAGTATTCAGCGAAAGCGAAATACGCGCGCTGGCTGCTGTAGTTGAAACAAACCCACGAATGCTTGTAATAAGCGATGAGATATACGAACATATCAACTACGAAGGGGCCAACTTCAGCATGGGCTCCATACCTTCGGTTTACGAGCAGGTAATTACGGTAAATGGCGTGGCCAAAGGCTGGGCTATGACGGGCTGGCGAATAGGCTATATTGGCGCACCACTATGGATTGCCAAAGCCTGCACCAAGCTGCAAGGGCAGTTCACATCCGGAGCGAGCAGCATAGCGCAGCGTGCATCCAAAGTTGCTGTGGAAGCCGATCCTTCTGAAACACACCTTATGCGCGACACATTCCTTCGGCGACGCGGCTTTATGGCTGCGCTGCTCGGCGAAATACCCGGTCTGGATTGCAATTTGCCGGCAGGGGCATTTTACATGTTTCCGAGAATTTCAAACTTTTTTGGCAAAAGCCACGGCGATACGCTCATAAAAAATGCCGACGATCTGGCAGAATACCTTTTGGGAGAAGGCCATGTAGCAACTGTGAGCGGTGCAGCATTCGGCTCGCCTGAGTGCATCAGGCTTTCTTATGCCGCCGCCGATGCAGACCTTACCGAAGCCGTAAAACGCATTACAGCCGCTTTGGCAAAACTGAAATAAATGTTTCAAGGCAACACCGGTCAACTCTTCGAACAATTCAACAGCCTGCGGGTGCTGGTGGTGGGCGATGTAATGGTCGACTCCTACGTGTGGGGCAAGGTAGACCGCATTTCGCCTGAAGCTCCTGTGCCGGTGGTGAGCGTTACCGCAAAAGAAGACCGCCTCGGTGGCGCAGCCAACGTAGCGCTGAATATTCTCGCACTGGGCGCCACGCCAATCATTTGCGCTATGGCTGGTCGCGATGCTAAAGGGCAGGCATTAAAGGCGCTTTTTGAATCAAGCGGAATCAACGCAGCGGGTTTGCTCTTATCTGATGCTCGGCCCACTACGGTAAAAACCCGCGTGATTAGCAGCAACCAACATATAGTTCGTGTTGATGAAGAATCGCTTGCACCCTTAAACCCGGGTGAAGAAGATGCATTTATTGCCACCGCAGAGCGTACCTTACGGGAAATGAAGCCCCATGTAGTAATTTTCGAAGACTACAATAAGGGCTTGCTTACGCCAAATGTAATTGAAGCCATCACTGCCATGGCCACGAAGGCCGGAATACCTACAGCCGTAGACCCCAAGAAGGACAATTTCTTCGCCTACCGTGGAGTAAGTCTTTTCAAACCCAATCTCAAAGAGCTAGCGGAAGGTCTGAAAATGGAAATTCAAAAAAAAGACCACGCTGCGCTTGAAGCCGCCGCAGAGAAGTTGGAATCACGACTTGGGCACAGCATCTCGCTCATCACCCTTAGCGAAGAAGGAATGTATGTGAAAAGCGAAGGTAAAAGTACCCGCTTACCAGCCCACCTTCGCAATATTGCCGATGTATCGGGTGCAGGCGATACGGTAATAGGCGTTGCCGCGCTGTGTCTGGCTCTTGGAGTGGATGCACCCTATATAGCCGCTCTTGCAAACCTTGCCGGAGGCCTTGTATGTGAGCAGGTAGGTGTAGTGCCTATAGATAAGAATCTGCTGCTGGCTGAAGCGATTCGGATAAATCTTCAACCTTCATAGGCAAACCTTGTTTAATCTCATCCTTTGAGCTGCGAATCTGCCCTGCGCTTCTTCTATTATGCAGGGGTGAATTATTTCCTTTTTTAATCCGACATAGATAAAACTTTGAATGCAACATAATAATGAAGTTCTTATCTTCAACCTCCTAAATGCGGCAGTTAAAACTACATCATTGAAGAATCATTTTTCACAGGCCTTTTGTCCGAGGGTGATTGCTGTTTAAAAGGATATATTGATTGCAATTTTTCAAGAAATACCATTGTAAACTCCAACTTTCGCCCCGCCAACTCAGGCATCATAGAAGTGGAAGACCCCGGCCAAATGCGCACCCTGCTTACCAACGACACGTTGATGACCCACAACGGGTATATGCATCTGCACGTTTCAAACGGCATCAGCAAGAAAAAGGAAGGAACATTTGAATCGTATCCACCCGACCAACTACACCCAATACATTTTCCACAAGGTCATTAATGGGTCACCAAAATCATCAAAATCAAACTTCTTAATACACCTATATTTGCACCCCGTATATTCATGCAAAAAGAATGAAATATGCTGCCTGCTCAACATCCACTTCATGTGGCTGTTAAATAAAGATGATAAGGATCGAAAAGAATTAATGAAACATGACACCGTAACCCCTTACAAAACTGCCGACCCCAAGAAAGTACAGGTTGCGCAGATGTTTGACAATATTGCCGGCAGCTATGATTTCCTGAATCATTTTTTCTCTTTGGGCATCGACAAGCTGTGGCGAAAAAGGGCCGTAAAAATGCTGCGCGATGTGCAACCTGAATACATACTCGATGTGGCTACCGGCACCGGCGATTTTGCTTTTGAAGCTTTAAAGCTCAACCCAAAAAAAATCACCGGCATTGATATCTCTGTGGGCATGCTTGACGTAGGCCGCAAAAAAATTGCAGCCCGCAGTCAGAGCGGTAAAATGGAGTTTATTCTCGGTGATTCCGAAGCCCTGCCTTTTACTGAGAATAGCTTTGATGCAGTAACAGTGGGCTTCGGGGTGCGCAACTTTCAGAACCTTCTCACCGGTCTTCGAGAAATACACCGCGTAATACGTCCCGAAGGCAAACTGGCAATTCTGGAATTTTCAAAGCCACACAGGTTTCCCATGAAGCAGCTTTACTTCTTCTACTTCCGCTTTATCATGCCCCTTCTGGGAAAGGTAATTTCCAAAGACAAATCAGCCTATACCTACCTGCCCGAATCGGTTATGGCATTTCCTGAAGGAAAAGATTTCGAAGCTATACTCAAGCAGGCCGGCTTTAAGAATGTGCGCACGTATCCAGTTACCGGAGGTATCGCGTCCATTTACACCGCCGGAAAATAATTATTGCCTAATTTCGTTCTTCGAATCGCGTTAACATAACCATTTTGCGAAAGCTTATTTTACTTGCATTGCTTACCCTCCACGCACTTACGGCTGTAAGTCAAAATTTTCATGGCACCAACCTGTCGCGTTTTGACTCGAAATTGTATCATTTCGGATTTCACCTTGGAGTAAATACCGCAGATTATTACATAAACCGCGAGACAAATTTAAATTTTGAAGATTCTCTCCTTTCGGTAAATACTGATAATCAACCCGGCTTTAATCTTGGTATAATTGCATCTATAAATTTTACCAAGAATGTATCGCTTCGATTCACGCCCACCCTGAGTTTTCAGGATCGCGCGTTGAACTATGTTTTTTATGTAGACCCGGAAAATGTGGACCGCTATACCAAAAGGGTGGAAAGTACCTTTATTGAGTTTCCTGTAAATTTAAAGTTCCGCACCGACAGACTTAAAAATTTTGCTGCATACTCTATCGTAGGCGGCAAGTTCCTGATAGATATGCAATCTCAGCGCGATGTGAATCAAGCACTCGCAGAGGAGATCGTCCTTAAAACCGAAAAAAACGACTGGGCCCTAGAATTTGGCGGCGGTTTCGACTTCTTTCTTCAGTACTTCAAGTTCGGGATAGAGCTCAAAATGGCTGTTGGCATACCCAATCTTTTGATTCAAGACGGCACCCAATTCTCAGATCCCATACAATCACTGCGCAGCCGTACCTTCATGATCAGCTTTACCTTCGAAGGGTGATGCCTCACCAAATTATTGATATTGCTGTACTGCCTGAGCATATTGACGACAGGAAGGCTATAGCCTTGGAAATCAGTAGGTATGGCATACCGACCAATGAACCTTTTCGGATTGTAAAACGCTCCATTGATGCACGTAAAAGTCAGGTAATCTATCGCTTGCGTGTGGAAATAGGTATTTCTGAAAGCCTGCATACAGGCTTTTCTCTGCGGGAAAATAATGTAACAAATGCACCCGAAGTGTATATAGCCGGTGCAGGTCCATGCGGGTTGTTTGCTGCTGTAAGGCTCATTGAACAAGGTTTAAAGCCTGTAATTCTGGAGCGCGGAAAAGATGTACGCGAGCGCCGGCGCGACCTTGCTGCCATCAATAAAGACCATATCGTAAATCCCGAATCCAATTATTGCTTTGGCGAAGGTGGCGCAGGCACCTACAGCGACGGCAAGCTCTATACCCGCTCTAAAAAACGCGGCAGCATTGAAGAAGTGCTGCAATATCTCGTGGCTTTTGGAGCACCCGACGATATTCTCGTTGATGCCCACCCACATATAGGAACCAATAAACTGCCAAAGCTTATTGAGAATATGAGGGCTTATATTACCGGTTGTGGCGGCGAAATAAGATTTAATACCAAACTCACCGACCTTCGAATACAAGGCGGTGTATTAAAGCATCTTGTAACAAATATAAACGAGCATATTTCTGCGGGCACACTCATTCTTGCTACGGGTCATTCAGCACGCGATATTTTCGAGCTGCTGCACCGGCACGGAGTAACCATCGAAGCCAAATCCTTCGCATTGGGAGTGCGCGTTGAGCATCCGCAACAGCTTATCGATAGCATTCAGTATCACTGCCCAACCCGAAGCGAACACCTGCCTCCTGCTACTTACAGCCTGGTGCATCAGGCGGTGGGCAAGGGTGTATATTCCTTCTGTATGTGTCCCGGCGGTATCATTGCTCCATGCGCTACTGCCCCGGGCGAAATTGTAACCAATGGATGGTCGCCATCAAAGCGCAATAACCCTTTTGCAAACTCAGGCATGGTGGTAAGTGTAGACCCCGCCGATTATGACCCCAAAGGAACAGGAAACCCACTCGCCGCACTGGAATATCAGCGAAAGGTGGAAGTAAGTGCCTATACACTAGGCGGAGGTGGACAAACAGCACCCGCTCAGCGCCTGGTCGATTTTGTAAACCGAAAGGTGAGCAGCAGCCTCCCTACTTGCAGCTATCAGCCAGGACTTGCTTCGGCTGAGTTGCGCAACTGCCTGCCCCATGAAGTGAGCAGCAGACTCAGCGAAGCGCTGCTTGCTTTCGGCAAAAAGATGCCGGCTTACTACTCCAATGAAGCGGTGCTCGTAGCTACTGAGTCGCGCACATCATCGCCTGTGCGAATACCTCGATGCGAAGATTTGCAGCATCCGGGAGTTGCCGGGCTCTACCCTGCCGGCGAAGGTGCCGGATACGCAGGTGGCATAGTATCGGCTGCGATGGATGGCATCAGGGTGGCTGAAGCTATTGCTGTCAATGCCGCTCGCGGCGTCTGATTTCAGAAGCAATTACCGCAGCAGATACCGCGACATTCAGCGACTCTCCCCCACCGAATTGAGGTATGGCGATTTTTCCGGTAAGGCAATTGCTTACTGAAACCCGCAGTCCGTGTGCCTCAGAACCCAAAACTATGACCGTATTGGGAGTAAATTCATGGTCGTATATGGACGCTCCTTCCATATCGGCGCCCAGTACAGCGTGGCCTTTCGGCAAATGATTGAAAAATTCTGGCAAATTAAGGTATATAAGCTGCACCCTGAAGATGCTCCCCATGCTTGCTTGCACTACCTTGGGGTTGTAAACATCGGCGGTATCGGCTGAGCAAACAAGCTGGCGGAATCCGAACCAATCACACAGCCTGATGATGGTGCCCAAATTACCGGGGTCAGAAACCCCATCGAGAGCGAATAACGGCAGGTTAATTCGCGGCGCCGCGGGCATTTCCATTTGCCTGCATACTGCAAGAATTCTGTTTGGGGTTTTGAGCGACGAAATTCGTTGCAGATCAGCATGGCTCACCCTTGCTGCATTGGCCGGAAGGCTGTATCCGTAGCTGTGAGCATCATCGGTATACACTACCATCTGCACCAAATCGGGATGACTCAGGGCCTCACCAACGAGCTTTACGCCTTCCACCACAAAAAGGTCTTCCGCATTGCGGTATTTTTTTTGTTGAAGCGATTTGATCAACTTTGAATCCGAATTGGTAAGATTATCCTGCATTTGCGAAAGGTATCAGGCACACATTGACTAAGTTTAATTGCAACAAGTATAGGGCATATCCCGCAATATTGGTGGCTATAATTGGCCTGAGCGCCTGCAATGTTACCAAACGCCTAAGTGACGACGAAGTACTGCTCAGGCGCAACAAGATTGAAATTGAAAGCAAAGTAAAGCCCGATCGCGAAAGTCTTTCTGAAACGATACGGCAGCAGCCCAACCGCAGGGTGTTGAATATATTCCCATTGTACCTGTGGGCTTATAATGTCCCAAATCCGGCGAAAGCCGATACCCGAAACGACAAACGACAAAAAAAGGCTGAAGCCAAAAATGAAAAGCGCACAGCGAAAGGTAAAAGCGCGATTACTGCCAAGCAATGGGGTAGTTGGTGGCAGGAAACCGTAGGCGAACCACCTGTGATTCTGGATACTGCGCTGACGCAAAAAAGCAGGGAGCAACTCTCCATCTGGCTTATTAAGCACGGCTGGTTTCAGAATAGGGTAGAGTCAAGGGTAGAGTCTGCTGGCCGCAAAAAAGCAAAAGTCATTTATACCATTTACCCCGGACCTGCCTATACCATAGAAGAAATTGAATACAAAATACCCGACTATTATCTGCACGGACTTACAACTGCATCGCGTGAAACCGGAGGAGTTGTTAAAACAGGAGATCAGTTTAACATAGAAAAACTGGACGAGGAGCGCACTGAGCTAAATTCATATTTCAGAAACAGGGGATTTTATGATTTCAATAAAGAGTTAATCTACTTTGATGTTGATACGGCACTGGGCCACCATGCCGTGCACCTCACCCTAGGTATTATTCCCCGCAAGGTACCCTATTCAGGTGATCCAGACTCGCTGCTAGTTGTACCCTACCGCCGCTATACTGTTGACAGGATAGTAATTGAAGATCGCTCCGCAGAGCGAAATACCATCATCACTGCTTCAGACACTACACTTTTAAAAGACTATATTTTCGTGAATAACCATTTCGTGAATATCAAGTCGCGGGTGCTTGCGCACAATGTCCTGTTCAATACCGGAAGTATATACAATATAGACCGCGTAACGAAAACTTACCGGCGTATGAGCGCCTTGCCGGCTATACGCAGCACAGCGGTACAATTCGAGCCTGCCACCGATAGCCAGGACAACACATCGTTACTGTGCAAAATATCACTGACACCAGCGCCCAAGCAGAACTTTTCGCTGGAGGGCAGAGGTACCAACAGAGGAGGATTTCTTGGCATTGCAGGTTCAGTTTCGTTCACAAACCGAAACATATTTGGAGGTGGCGAACAGTTGAAAATAAACCTTTCAGGAGGTATCGAAGCACAGCAATTACTTACCGGATCGGCCAACACACAGGACGGTCCGATACAAGGCGCCGGCAGAATATTCAATACCGCAGAATTTGGACCTGAATTAGCGCTTACATTCCCGAAATTTTTGCTGCCGGTAAGCAGCGAGAGATTTGCCAAGTCAGCAGCACCACGCACTACGCTGCTCACCAACCTCTCGTACCAGCGTCGTCCTGACTATGAGCGCACAAGGTCATTCGGTTCCATAGCATATCACTGGCTCGAGAGTGACTATAAGCAATGGGTGGTGGCACCGGTAGAAGTAAGTCTCATTAAAATAAATAAGTCGGATCAGTTTAACCAGCAACTCCAAGACATAGGCGATCCCTTTTTGATAAACAGTTTTAACGACCACTTCATATTGGGTGGCCGGATAGGCTATACCTACACGAGCCAAAGGCCCGGTGTACTCCAGAAGAACGCGTACTTCTTCAGAAGCGATTTGCAGGCAGCAGGAAATGCGCTCAGGGGGCTCTTCAAGCTCTCAAATATACAACCCGATGAATCAGGAAGCTACGATGTATTGGGTATCACTTTTGCGCAATATATCAAAGCCACTCAGGAGTTTAGGTACCACCGCATACATAATGAGAAAATGACTACTGCATACAGGGCTACCGCTGGAGTGGGTGTACCTTTTGGCAATCTCAATGTACTGCCTTTTGAAAAGAGCTACTTTGGCGGAGGCGCCAATGATATGCGCGCGTGGCAGGCACGCACCCTAGGCCCCGGATCATTTCGAGATCCCGAGCGAAACTTTGATAAAATTGGCGACATCTTGCTTGGTGGTAATGTGGAGTACCGTTTCGATCTGGTAGATGTACTTGAAGGTGCACTATTTGTAGATGCTGGTAATATCTGGACGCTGCGAAGCGACGAAGCGCGACCCGGCGCAGATTTTCAATTCAGCCGCTTCCTTACTGAAATTGCGGTAGGTGCGGGTGCAGGAATGCGTCTGAACTTTGATTTTTTCCTAATACGGCTTGACCTTGGCCTCCAGCTTAAAGACCCTTCCCTCGACCGGGGAGAAAGATGGTTGTTTCAACCGAAAACTGCCTACAATCAGTACATTGATCAGCAAAATGAAAACCGGCCCGGCAACCCTTTGCCATACTACGGCTGGCGCATGAATCTCAACCTTGGCATAGGCTATCCCTTCTGAGCCTTGCCAAGCATCGCGTTAAAAAGATTTTGTAGTTTTGGCCCCATAAATACTGACTATGGGTTGGTTTAAAAGGATCAAAGAAGGGATAACCACATCAACCAAAGACAAGAAGGAAACCCCTGAAGGTCTTTGGTACAAATGTCAGGAGTGCAATAATGTGGTTAGTTCTGATGAGCATCTCGAAAATATGTGGGTATGCCCTGCTTGCAATTACCACGAGCGCATTTCTGCAGAGCAATATTTCGACATCCTGTTTGACGAACAAAAATTTACAGAATTCAATAAGGCTATTAGCTCAGCCGACCCGCTAAAATTTGTGGATACCAAGAAATATGTGGATCGGATAAAAGCTACCCAAAAGAGCACTGGATTGAAGGATGCCATACGGACGGCTTACGGCAATATAAATCAAAAGCCGGTGGTCATTGCCGCAATGGATTTTAAATTCATCGGAGGAAGTATGGGATCAGTGGTCGGCGAAAAGATTTCGCGCGCAGTAGACCTCTGCATCAAAAAGAAATATCCGCTTATTATCATTTCAAAATCGGGTGGTGCGCGTATGATGGAAGCCGGTTTTTCGCTTATGCAAATGGCGAGAATAGCGGCACGACTCAACGAGCTTTCAGCAGCTAAACTGCCATATATCTCGCTGCTCACCGACCCAACTACCGGAGGCGTTACAGCGAGTTTCGCCATGCTCGGCGATTTAAATATTGCCGAACCAAAAGCACTTATCGGTTTTGCAGGCCCCCGCGTGGTGAAAGAAACCATAGGCAAAGACCTTCCTGAAGGCTTCCAGACAGCGGAGTTCGTACTCGAACATGGATTTCTGGATTTCATCAGCCACCGTCATCAGCTCAAAGAAAAAATTAGTGCATCATTTCACTTCTTTGCCAATTAGGTTGGCAACAATGAAATAAAGGCTATATTTGCACTCGATTTTTAAGATCGCATTACAAACATTTACACAAATTTTGATATGTATCTCACTCCAGAAGTTAAAGCAGAGATTTTCAAGAAACACGGAAAATCTGAAAAGGACACAGGTTCACCTGAGGGTCAAATAGCCTTGTTTACCCACCGCATCAACCACCTTACTGAGCACCTAAAAAACAACCATCTAGACTTCAACACCGAAAGGTCGCTTGTAGCCTTGGTAGGAAAAAGAAGAAGATTGCTTGATTACCTCAAGCACAAAGATATTGAGCGTTACCGTGCAATACTTAAGGAGCTTAACATCCGTAAGTAAGGGAGTAGTTTCGTTCAGAATAACATTAAGAAAGGCAGCGTTTCCCGCAAGGGTCGGTTGCCTTTTTTAATTTGCACACACACATTATACACACAAAAAAAGATGAATTACGAACTGAAAACCAAGACCATCGACCTGGGAGATGGGAAACAGATTACACTTGAAACAGGAAAATTGGCCAAACAAGCTGATGGCGCTGTGATGCTTCGCATAGGCGATACCATGATTCTGGCCACTGTAGTTTCAAACAAAGAAGCAAAAGAAGGCATTGACTTCATGCCGCTCACACTCGATTACCGTGAGAAGTACGCATCAACCGGTCGTTTTCCGGGTGGATTCTTTAAAAGAGAAGCCCGCCCAAGCAATACCGAAATACTCACTATGCGCCTTGTAGACCGCGCACTGCGACCGCTATTCCCCGACGATTATCACGCTGACACACAAATAATGCTGGCGCTCATGTCGTCAGACAAAAAACATATACCTGATGCGCTTGCATGTCTCGCCGCATCAGCAGCACTCGCTGTTTCGGATATACCATTCAAGGGTCCTGTATCAGAAGTTCGCGTAGCCCGCAAAGATGGAAAGTTCATCATCAACCCTACATTTGAAGAGCTTGAAGGCGCCGATATGGAATTGATTGTTGCCGGCACCGACAATAGTATTGTGATGGTAGAAGGCGAAATGCACGAAGTGAGCGAAGATGAAATGGTAGCTGCCATCGAAACTGCCCACGCCGCTATAAAAGTTCATTGCAAAGCGCTCACTGAATTCGGTCAAATGGTACCGAAATCGAATGCCAAGCGCACCTACAACCACGAAACGAACGACGCTGACCTGAAAAAAGAAGTGTACGAAAAATGCTACCAGGGCTGCTATGACGTAGCAAAGAAAAACCTTCCGAAAGAACAACGCTCAGAAGCATTCAAAGCTGTAAGGGCTGAAGTGGAAGCAAAGTACACCGAAGATGTGCTCAAAGAAAAATCAGGTCTTATCAAAAAATACTTTCACGATGTACAAAAGGATGCTGTGCGCAACCTTGTACTCAATGAAGGTATTCGCCTTGATGGCCGCGGCACCGCTGATATACGCCCTATCTGGAGTGAAGTGAATGTGCTGCCTGGTACGCACGGGTCATCAATATTCACCCGAGGTGAAACGCAGTCAATGACCACACTTACGCTCGGATCAAAACTCGATGAGCAAACTATCGACGGCGCATTACAGGAAGGTTCAGAGAAATTCATGCTACACTATAACTTCCCGCCATTCTCAACCGGCGAAGCATCCCCGTTGCGCGGAACTTCGCGCCGTGAAATAGGCCACGGTAATCTTGCTCAGAGAGCACTTAAAATAGTGATTCCACCATCGCCCGAAAATCCATACACCATAAGGATTGTAAGCGATATACTCGAAAGCAACGGATCATCATCAATGGCCACCGTTTGCGCGGGTACACTCGCATTGATGGATGGAGGGGTTAAGATCAAGGCTCCTGTGTCAGGTATTGCCATGGGACTTATCACCGACAAAGAAAGTGGCAAATACGCTGTACTTTCAGACATACTCGGCGATGAAGACCACCTGGGAGATATGGACTTTAAAGTAACCGGAACTTCTAAAGGTATTACGGCGTGTCAGATGGACATCAAAATTGAAGGTCTTAGCTTCGAGATACTCCGCAAGGCCCTATACCAGGCGCGCGAAGGTCGAGCGCACATTCTGGGTGAAATGCTCAAAACAATTCAAAAGCCACGTGAAGAGTACAAAGAGCATGCACCACGCATTGTTTCTTTCATCGTTCCAAAGGATATGATTGGAGCGATCATTGGCCCTGGCGGAAAAATCATTCAGGAGATACAAGCTTCTACCAATACCGTAATCGTAATTGAAGAGATTTCGGAAGGCGGCAAGGTAGATATCGTATCGAGCAATAAAACGGATATCGACGCAGCAGTGCGCCGTGTTCGCAGCATAGCCTTCCCTCCTACTGCCGAGATAGGCGAAGAGTACGAAGGCAAGGTGAAATCCATCATGCCTTACGGAGCGTTTGTAGAAGTGGTACCAGGTACCGACGGGTTGCTTCACATTTCAGAACTCGAGTGGCGTAAAGTTGACCGTGTAGAAGACATCCTGAAAGAGGGCGACATCGTGAAATTTAAAATCACCGGCAAAGACCCTAAAACCGGCAAACTGAAGCTTTCGCGAAAAGCGCTTCTTCCGAAGCCCGAGCGAGAGCCTTCTGACAACTAAGCCAGTTGCCTCTAGCATACCAAGCACTGCAAGGGTAAGTGCTGCGTAAAAGTGTGCTGCAAAAATAAACGGCACCGGTCCTGATTGTTGAAACCAAATCATGTCGGGTGCCGTTATAGATTCCGGTCATTCAGAATACATTTTTGCAGCACACTTAGCTATGAGACAACTTAAGATAACAAAGCAGGTCACGAACCGTGAAACGGCTTCGCTTGATAAATACCTGCAAGAGATAGGCCGCGTAGAGCTTATCACACCCGAAGAAGAGGTGGAGCTGGCCCAGAAGATCCGGCAGGGCGATCAAAAAGCGCTAGAAAGGCTTACCAAGGCCAATCTCCGATTTGTGGTATCCGTATCAAAACAATATCAAAATCAGGGACTTACACTGCCCGACCTTATCAACGAAGGCAATCTCGGATTAATAAAAGCCGCACAGCGGTTTGACGAAACACGAGGTTTTAAATTCATATCCTACGCCGTATGGTGGATAAGGCAATCCATTTTGCAGGCACTGGCCGAGCAGGCTCGTATTGTAAGGCTTCCGCTGAATAAAATCGGTTCAATAAACAAAATCAACAAAGCATTCTCTAGGCTTGAGCAAGAATACGAGCGCCCACCCACCGCCGAAGAACTTGCAGAAGTACTCGAAATGACCCTCGATGATGTGAAGCAATCGCTTGCAAACTCTGGAAGGCACATTTCAATGGATGCACCGCTCAGCGATGATGATGCATCGAGCAGCACAATGTACGAAGTGTTTACCACCGAAGACAACCCCTCGCCCGAAGACAACCTGATGTCGCTTTCATTGCTTCAGGAAATAGAGCGCACCCTCGACTCGCTGACCACACGCGAATCTGACGTAATAAAACTGTATTTCGGATTGGGCGGTGAACATTCGCTCACTCTGGAAGAAATAGGTGAACGATTTGACCTGACCCGCGAACGCGTAAGGCAAATCAAAGAAAAAGCACTGCGCAGACTTAAGCATGTGTCGCGCAGCCGGGTGTTGAAATCATACCTCGGTTAAAGATTACTTGTACATGTATAAATAAGAAGGGCCGCCATTATGGTGGCCTTTTCTTTTCTTTGCAAATAAAAATACCGCATGTCGCACCTTATTGCACCCTCTATCCTTTCAGGAAATTTCGCAAACCTTATCGCCGATATCGAAATGATCAATCACAGCGATGCCGATTGGTTTCACATTGATATTATGGATGGAGTTTTTGTACCAAATATTTCTTTCGGATTTCCGGTACTGGAAGCAGTAAATCGCCATACCCTCAAGCCCCTCGATGTGCACCTGATGATCGTAGACCCCGACAGGTATATCACTGCTTTTAAAAATGCCGGTGCCAATATACTCACAGTACACATTGAAGCCTGCAACCACCTGCACCGCACCATTCAAGCTATAAAAGCCGAAGACATGAAAGCGGGTGTGGCCCTGAATCCTCACACTGCTGTAAATGACCTTGAAGACATCATAGAAGATATAGACCTTGTGCTGATTATGTCAGTAAATCCGGGATTCGGTGGTCAAAAGTTTATAGAAAATACCTACCGAAAAATTGAACGGACAAGGGAGCTTATTGCACGAAGCGGATCAAAAGCCAAAATAGAAGTAGATGGCGGTGTAACTATCAAAAACGCACTTAAGCTGATAGATGCCGGAGCCGATGTGCTCGTAGCCGGCAATGCCATATTTGGCGCTGATGACCCAACGGCCATGATCGCTCAATTGAAGAAATTGGCCTAAACCAATTTGCCCAAAGCATATTCTTTCAAATAGCTGAACCGGGGAGTGAGATTTCCGGCAAAGTCGGTTTCACGCGCCCTTTCGATAATATCCGAATGGGGTTTCTCTAAAATTTCGGGTAGTATATTGGCCATAAGCTCATTTCCAAAGTATTCAGATGCATCCTTTGGCAGTTCGCATGGCAGGTTGTCAATTGCCATAACCCCGATTGCGTTGGGATTCATAAAGTCAGTTTCCGACCCGGTGTAAGGGTCGTAACCGTAGAAAGGGTTGGCGATGCTTGACGGCCTTATGGTGCTCGCAACGGGGCCATTTATATCACAACTGATATCTGATACGAGTTTTATCCTGAAATCGGGTTGTTGTGTATCTACCTTCGTAAAAATGTATGGCGCGGCATGGTCCCAGAAATGGCAGGACATATACATATCTGAAAGGCGCGCATACGGCATAAAATTGGAAACGAACAATCCAGGATTGTCATAGAAAAACTTGGTGGCAAATGCCCCTCCTTTCTTCAGGCCCACATAATCTTTTGCGGAAAGCTGAGTATAAACAGGTTCATTAAATGCTTCCTGAAGGTATTCTTGCGGGCTTACACGCCTGATTTTAATATGTTCCAGCATTTCCAAGGCGCCATTGGCCACACGACCGCCACCTGTCATGACCATTCGAAAGCTGGCAGGCAGTTTTACTTTATCAAGTTCATGCTCAGCTTCACGGCGATCGGCACAGCGGTGGGCAGGTTTAAGACTATACCCCCCAAACTTCACCCCATAAGCCAGAAATGCATTGAAGCAACCTACAATGCCCGCATATTTCCCAAACCCAAGGAGCCTCGTACCGTGGCTGTCAGTAAGCACTTCGTAATCAACAAGACTAATTTTCTTATCGAGTATGGCCTGCAGCAATTTCTGGTTGTAGGGCTGTTTTTTGATGGTATGCGAAAAGAACATATACATCTTTTCAGGAATGAGCATCGCAACCGGCACCTCTTTAACACCCATGATGATATCGCAGTCTGAAAGGTCATCATTGAGCTCAATACCAAGTGAACTGTATTCAGCATCGGCGAAAGCCCTAACAATACTTGGCTGTACGATAATCTTCAAATTGTTATACTTCCTGAGCAAAAGCTTGCAATGCGCAGGAGTAAGCGGAACCCTTTTATCGGGTGGATTTTTGCCTTCGCGAATAATGCCAATGGTAATCATAATAAGTAACAGAGTAGGTGGGAGCAAAGGTAAGGCTTAATAGGCCGAAGAAAAAACCAGCAGCCCTATGCGGTGAAAGTAATATAGCCAACGATGCCTAAAAGAATGGCAGAAGTGAGCGTGGAATATAGAAGTAGCAATGCAAAAAAACGGATGGCCACTGCCCACCATTTCAACTTAAAAACCCTAAACAGCGCTAAATAAAGGTATATGAGAAACCAAACGATGCTGATACTCAGAAGCACGGTATTGAAAAGAAACCACCCTTGTGAGGCGGTAATTCTGCTTATGCCGAGATAAATAATAAGGATGATAAAAATGAAGGAATGATAGTGCAGGGCAAAGATAAGATGTGACATATATCCCATGCCTGATTTTCTGAAAAGCAGGCCAACGAGCGCAGCGAATAGCGGCAACATGATGAAAAACACCTTGGGTAGATAATTTCTGAAAAAATCATTCCAGACCAGGGCATCTGTAACTTGTTCATTTGCCGTAAGGCCATCAGAGCGCCCTATACTCAGGACGAGAAAGAAGACAAGGCTTATAAAAATGTAGAGCCGGAGTGGAGTGATATAGCGCACCCGCCTACCGGCATTGTATTCAGTAGTGAGAAAACCCGGCGTAATCAACAGTGGCTTGAGACTATCGGAAATTTTAGAATCAAAAGTGAAGTAATCGCCGAGGAAGTTTCGCAACAGGGTGCCAAATGACTCGTTGGCTGAAATACGCTCCTGTCCGCATTGCGCGCAATATCTCTGAGAAGCCGACATCAGGCTTCCGCAGTTCAGGCAAACTTCATTTACATGTTGTATCGGTTCCGACATCTTGCAATTTGCAGCAATAATAGTAACTTTTGACCTTGTAAGTCGTCGTACTCTTGCATTGGTCAAAAGCCTTATGTTGTTCAGAGCAATTCTTGTTGGTATAGTGCTGGTTATATGCAGCTTTGCGGGCATTGGACAAACAGTGCCCGAACCGGTGCCGGCAAAGCAATCAGGGGCCCAGAAGGCAGAAACCGCCCCGCCCAATACGGTGAAAGAAGAAACTATTGAGGGGTTTTGGGCGGTAAGCAGCTATCTGGGCAATAAATTGGTGAAAGAAGTAGGCAACCGGATGAACCTTGATGAGTCTAAACAGGAGAAAGCCCTTACAAGGGTAAAGTTCAAAGTAGGGCCATTTAAGGTGGAGCGCATTGAAACGAGGTAATAGGGTGGCCGAAGTGTAAAAATGTCAGTTATCTTTGTGCGGATTTCATAATAACGAAGTCAGAAATAGATAAAACCACCAGTAATTGTACTGGCGTAATTTTTGACGGTGTAGAAATAGTTCTTTTTTTATGGGGCCGACTGGTTTTGACAGCGTGAGTGGTTGTCCGGTAAGCGTGTCGAGCGTTGGAATTTCAGCTCGTAAATATCAAATTCTAAGCCTGTAAATGGCGAAAACAACTACGCACTCGCGGCCTAATTAGTCACAGACTAAAGGCTTAATTTCGGGCGAAGTACAGTAACCCGAAACGAGTACCCCGCAAGACGCATGTTTCAGGCGTTGAGCATTTGGGGTATCATTTTTTGAAACTAAGATTTGCAGGGCTTTGATGCAAAGACGAAAACTCAATTGATGCTAAGCTCAGGATAGGTTGTTTGTGACCGGCTCTGAGTCGAAAATCAAGTACAAAATACACACGTAGAAAGCTCGATAATTCCATGTTTGGACGAGGGTTCGACTCCCTCCGGCTCCACTTAATGATAAAGCCCGCAGCACGCGAAAGCGCGTTGCGGGTTTTGTTTTTAGCGCACTGGCAAGAGGGGCTGGGCCCTTTTGTTTTTTCTTAAAAAGCCGCGAAGGCACAAACAGTACTTTTACAGCACCCCCATTTCTTCGCGAACCTTGCGAAAATCTTTGCAGAACTGAAGGGACTTACGGTTAAGTCTGCTAAGTATTATAGAGAACGGAATAATGATAAACCCGAAATAGGCGCCAAATAACTTGCGCTACAGCCGTATAATCAGCAACTTTTGCCGTAGGGTGACGTAATGCAATAAAAATGATTTCTTAACGAATCGTTTATATAGCACCGCATTCACAGTGGTTATCTTTGTACAAATATGAGCATGAAAAAAATTCGTATAGTAGCCATAGATGATGTGGCAGATATCCTGGACCTGATAGAGTACAATCTCAATAAAGAAGGTATGGATGTAACCACCTTTACCGACTCGGCAGAAGGTGTGGACTTTATAAATAAAACCCTACCTGATATTGTGGTGAGCGATTGGATGATGCCCGAGCCAAATGGCCTGCAGGTATGCTCAGCGCTCAAGAGCAATGACCTTACCAAGAATATTCCCATAATAATGCTCACCTGCAAGGGAAGCCTTACCGACTATAAGGAAGCCATGGATGCTGGTGCTACTGACTACGTGGTGAAGCCGGTGCGCATGGAAGAATTGGTAAGAAGAATTAAGCTGGTATTGCCATTGAACTTTCAAAGGGTTAAGTTTGGGTGATGTATTTCACCTTTCGCTATTACTTTAGAGCATCTATATTTCTACTTTTGGTTTCATGTAGCGGCAACAGAACCGCTAACGAACAGCCTGAAACCTCTATGCCAGCCCCATTACTTCTAGATCTTCAGGGACACCGCGGCTGCCGCGGACTGATGCCCGAAAATACCATTGCCGGATTTCTGAAAGCCCTCGACCTTGGTGTCACTACCCTTGAAATGGACGCTGTTATTACCGCCGACAAAAAGGTATTGCTTTCTCACGAGCCCTGGTTTTCGCATGAAATATGCCTGGACCCTGAAGGCAAGGAAATAGCCGAAGAAGAAGAAAGAAACTACAATATCTATACGCTTACCTACGAAGAAACCTTGCAGTATGACTGCGGTATTAAACAACACCCCCGCTTTTTGAATCAGCAGAAATTCCCTGCACATAAACCTCTTTTATCGGAAGTTATTAAGGTGGCAGAAGCTCATGCACCGGCAACCGGGAGGGCGCTGCCCTACTACAATATTGAAACAAAAAGCCTTCCGGAGCGCGATGGTCAATTCCATCCGGCACCGGAAGAATTCGCAGCATTGCTCGTCAATGTGATAATGGCGGCGGGTACAGGCGACCGAACCATTATTCAATCGTTTGATGTGCGCACGCTTCAAGTGCTGCGTAGCACAAACCCCGATATTACCCTTGCGCTGCTTATAGAAAATGACCTTACACCCGAGGCAAATCTGAACCTTTTGGGCTTCACCCCCGAAATATACAGCCCCGATTATACACTGGTAGATGAATCCTTGGTAGCATTTTGCAAAAGCAAGGGCATGAAGCTCGTAACCTGGACTGTGAACGATGCAGCCGAGATGAAAAGACTCATAACATTGGGCGTAGATGGTATAATCTCAGATTACCCTGATAAATTTGCGTTGCATAAGCAACAGTAATCATCCTTAACCGCCATGTCGATAAGTTTAAAGAACCGGATAATAAACCGTGAACTCAGTTGGCTTTCGTTCAACCACAGAGTGCTACAGGAAGCGCAGGACCCGGCAGTGCCGCTTATCGAGCGACTGCGGTTTCTAGGAATTTTTTCGAATAATCTCGATGAATTCTTCAGGGTGCGGGTGGCTACCATCAAACGAATAGAAGCCCTCAGCGGTAAAAACAGAGAGCTGCTCGGTGAAAAGACACCTGAAGAGCTGCTTATAGCCATTCAACTCGAAGTAGTAAGGCAAAAAGAAATTTTTACGAAAACGTATACCGATCTTTTATCAAAACTTAAGAGCGAGAATATTTTCATCATCAATGAAAAAGAATACTCGCCCGAGCAGCAGATTTTCATAGATGACTACTACCGTGAGCGGGTAGCGCCATTGCTTGTGCCAATCATGCTTCGCAGCGTACCCGAATTTCCCGAACTCAGAGACACCTTTATTTACCTTGCGGTAAAACTCAGCAGCACGCACCCCAAAAAAAACAAGCAGTATGCGCTCATAGAAGTACCATCTGCTCAGACTCCGCGGTTTGTTGTATTACCGGAGATAGGAGAGAAGAAGTATATCACCTTTCTCGACGATGTAATCAGGTTCAATATGGACAAGATTTTCGGACTGTTTGAATACGATGAAATTGATGCCTACACATTAAAAATTACCCGCGATGCTGAAATCGACATCGACGATGACGTTTCGAAGGGCTTTTTTGAGAAAATGAAGAAAGGTATCAGGCAGCGCACTACCGGACAGCCTGTGCGTTTTGTTCACGATGAGCTGATGCCAAAAAACCTGCTTAAATTCCTAATGGATAAGCTTGAGCTGGGGCCTGACGACAATATCATTGCCGGAGGTCGCTACCACAATTCCAAAGATTTTATGCAGTTTCCAAATGTAGGCGACCCGCATATGGAGTGGAAAAAACTCGTGCAAACCGACCACCCGCTTTTCAAACAGGCCAAGAGTGTGCTATCAGCCATCGACAAGCAGGATATTCTGCTGCACTATCCTTACAATCATTTCAGGTCGTTTGTGCATTACCTGCGCGAAGCGGCCATACACCCCGAAGTAAAAGAAATAAAAATAAGCCTGTACCGCGTGGCATCTCAATCGCGTGTGGTAAACGCCCTTATAAGCGCGGCCAAAAACGGAAAGCAGGTAACCGCGCTCGTTGAACTTCGAGCCAGATTTGATGAAGAAAGCAACCTGAACTACGCCCGAAAACTTCAGGATGCCGGAGTGAAAGTGCTCTTTGGGATACCCGATATGAAGGTGCATTGCAAACTGGCGCTGGTAACGAGGGCTCGCAAGGGGAAAACAAAACACTACGTCGTTATCTCGACCGGGAATTTTCACGAAGGCACAGCCAAGGTTTACAGTGATTTTGCGCTCTTTACGGCCAATCAGGAAATATGTGAAGAAGCGTTGAAGGTATTTGCATTTATAGAAAAACCTTACAGAAACTTCCGTTTCAAACACCTTCTGGTGGCTCCCGGGTCGATGCGAAACCAACTGGTGAAAAAGATAAACCACGAGATAGAACTCGCTGAAGCCGGCAAACCTGCTTCAATGATCTTAAAGCTGAACAGCCTTGTAGATGAAACCATGATACGCAAGCTCTATCAGGCAAGCATGGCCGGAGTGAAAATAAGGATTCTGGTACGCGGAATTTGCTCGCTGGTGCCGGGCCTGAAAGGGGTTTCAGAAAATATAGAAGCACGAAGCATTGTTGACCGGTTTCTGGAGCACTCGAGGGTATTTGTTTTTGGAAATGGAGGGGATGAAGAAATGTATATTTCATCGGCCGACTGGATGACGCGCAACCTTGACTACCGCGTAGAAGTGGGATGTGCAATATACGACCCTCGCATCCGGAATGAGTTGAAAAACTATCTGGAATTGCAGTGGAGCGATAATACCAAAGCAAGGGTAGTAGATGCATCGAATAACAACCACCACGTAAAAAAATCAAAAGATGCTAGGGATGTAAGGGCTCAATTCGACTCGTTTGAAATAATCAGATACGCGACATACTAACGAGTTCTGCAGAAGAATTACTTACCTGATTCCTCTGGCCTTTTCGATTTCAACAGCCCTGCTCACGCTTATTTTCTTTCCGTTGTGGAAGGGTACTACGAAGGCATTTGCAATGGCATTTTTACGGACGTATTCATTGCCCTTGCTCGCTTCAGAATAAGTGAAGAACATACCGGCAAAATAGCGCGCCAGGTCGCCTTTTACCGTTTCGCCCGAAATAGGAAACAAACCGTGGAAGTTGTTTATATCCACATTCGTTGGATAATATCCCAATTGAATTTTATACACGAGTCCGTCAGGCACTACTTCATTCATAGTAATCTCTTTCGCAGGAGTAGTTTGTACTTCAAACTTAGAAAGGTGATCGGGCTCGGCGACATTCTTTACCTCATCGAGATACTTACGGTCGAGCAGAAATCTTATTTCCATAATGCGCGCTGAAGCGTCGAGGAGGGAATTGCTGCTATAATTAATTTCCTTCTGCACATCATCATACCAGGTGCGCAAATGATTTCTTGTTTTTTGGTCAGATGTAACAGCAATTTCGGCAGTGATTTCAGATGAGAGTTTTTCAAGCCTTGCAATTTCCCCTTCATAATCATTGGAAAAATGCTGGAATGACGTTTCATCGGCTTGAAGGCGCAAAACCTCTCCAGCAAATGGAAACACACTGTAGCGATCAGCTTCTGAGTCGGGCGCGTCCCTCTCGCCTTTCAGCAGCAGCGATGCATTGAAAAAATCCATTACCCCATTGCTGAGGTGGTAGCAGGCTTCACTGCCAAAAAAATGATGCGACTTGATATCGACCATAGGATAAAATCGCCTGAGTATGCTATCGGCAGCAGCTACCCTTATGTGCCCGTACCGGAGATAATCAACGGCTTCCTTGCCTTGCAGACGCCCAAAAGCAAGAGCGGTATCGCAAAGCATCAGTGAGCGTTTCACAAAGAAGAGCGCCGTATCGGCAAAGAGCCTGGAGCTGTCAATGGCGCTGATATAGGTGGTGAATTTGGCGTAATGGTACCCTTCCTCAGCGTAGCGCGCAGCAGCCACCGCTGCATTCTTTGCTCTTGCACCCGGGAAATAATTGCGCTCAATAAAATCCTGACCCCGCACCGAAGAAAGGACCAAAAGTGCAACTACCATCAAAACTAGATACCTGAACAGGGCTGCCATAAGGCAAGTTTAAGGCATTAAAAATGTGGGTAAGGATAGGTGTGGCGCATATTATCAACAACCGTGATCTAACAATTTGGTTAGATTATGCTTGCAGGGCTAAAAATAAAGAAACAGTTTTGAACTTGTGAAAAAATGCATACTAAAAATTCTGGTGCTTTCAGTTGCTGTGATATGCAGTGATGACCTGCATGCCGGCGACCCAAAGGGTGATGCCTGGTTCAAAAAGTACCGCGAATATGAGTCGCAGAAAACCAGTACCATCACTAAAAAAGGCGGAGAACCGGTGAAATTCTTCAACGGATTCAGGGTAGGTGGTGGCGCGGGTATGTGCCTTTTTCACGGCGATCTGGTTGACTACAGTTCCTTTGCTCCGCTCGGTGATTTCAGCACTTACTACAAGTTCGGGTGGCATGCCATGGTGGAGCGAGAAATAAAATTTGGCCTGAACGCCAAAATAAATTTCGAAAATGGGAAACTCGCCGGCGGTCGACTGCCGGGTTTACAGAGTTTGCCTGTTACTTTCCAGTCTGAATTCAGCAGCCTTTCGCTTATGGCTTCCATTGATCTGCTCGGCACCTTGTTCAGAAAAGCCGACCTGAGCAAAACTAAAACCTATCTGCTTCTAGAAGCAGGAGTAGGTATCACCTGGTTTCGCTCACTTTCATTCTGGGACACCGATGACAACAGGGTGCGCGATTTTGTGGGATACACGGTCACTGATTTGACACCTCCCACACAACGGTATACTGCCAAAAGTAAGGACAAAGCCGCGTCTGCACTCAATATTCCTGTGGGATTTACTTTTGGTTACCGAATCAATTACAAGACAGATGTTACCTTCAACTATACCTTCAACAGCCTCAATACTGACCGACTCGACACTTGGTCACGCGAGTGGACGGCTGATGATAAGTACTCGTATTTCGGGGTGGGCTTACGGTACAATTTCAACCGCGAGGAAGATCAGTACCCCGCAAAAAAAAAGAAAGTGCCAAAAAATCAACAAAAAAGTAACGGCGATTCTGAGAAGTGGCGGCTTTTTGGCTCAAGGCAAGATAATGCCTTACCGCGAGAAGTGCAGCTTCAAGACCCGGTAACAGCGCGCAAAGCCAAAAGCAATCTGAGCGCAAAAGACGAGGAGCTCGAAGAGATCAGGATGCGCATGTTTGAGTTACAGCTCAAGTTGTTTCAAATGCAGTACCTGCCCGACCAGCCCGCACCGCCGCAGCGCTGATTACCACCCCACCCTGAAACCCGCTTCAACTGAGGCAACATTTCCCGAAAGGAAAGACGGTACATAAATCTCCGGGCCTTTGCTTCGCTGCCATGATCCTGACATGAACAGCACAGCCCCATTGGATACCTCCCACTCCACGTCTAGGCGGGCGCCCTGCTGCTCCCACATCACAGTTTCCATAAATTTGAGACCTGTTACATTGGCATTCCCTTGTATGATTTCATACTCATGTTCGGTACCTTTTCTGCTCAGCCATACTCCGGCTTTCGCCGAAAGGGTGCGCCATGGCCTCCACGTAGCTGCAAGGTATAATTCGTCCGCATTTTCACCCATGTAGTGCCCTAGGTTATAATCGTTGGAAGCAAAAGTGGTAGAAGCAATCTGATGGCGGTACGTCCAAGGTGCAGTGCGGGTATACTCTGTAGTGAGATGCACATTGGGCAGGGCATTGAACCAGGTGGCACCGAGCTTTGCGCTCCATATATTGGTATGGTTATCGGCATTCCACATATTGCCAATATTTAGCTCGTCCATGAAAAGCGACGCGAAAAAATGAACCTTTCTAAGGCTGCGCACACTTACGTCAAAATAGAGTTGAGAATTTTGCCCCAGCTCGCTGCTGCCTGTGCTCGAGTAGGTATGGTCAACAGATTTGAAAATCATAAAAGGTATCAAGTAAGCAGGCTGCAAGCCATCATCGCTGTAAATTATAGAGTTGCCGGCAGTGAAATCCACCTTCCAGCGGGTTTTTATGGTCACAAAATTGGCAGCGAGATTTTTATTGGTCATCACTTTGCGCGCACCCACAGGTGTAAGGTAGCTGCGGGCACTATCCAGTTGTTCTGACACAAGCCAGCCGTGCTTGTATTGAAAATCGAGCCATTGCCAAGGGTATATGCGCAGGTACAAGAAAGCGTACGAGGGCGCCCTCCCGGAAAATATATTGGCATGTCGCTGCGTATTGCCCCAGGTATAGCGGTCCTTCACCAACGAAATATCACCCCACCGCCACTGAAAGCTGATGCCGCCTATGGCTTCATTATAATCATTGCGGCCTTCATTGACGATGGTTTTATAATTCTGCCCTTCCAATGGCGTGAGGTGCTGTGGCAGCGAGAGGCTTTCACTTACCGTATTGTCGCGTATTGAGCCATACATACCCACTTTGCCTGCTGTTGCGAAGAATTCGGCACCGATGCGGGTATGCACAAGGGCACCATTTTCATTTGCCGTCAGGCTTCCTCCAATAATTGGATTTACCGTAAGGGCGAATATGGAGTCGCTACGATAAAGCAGGTCTAGCCGGTGATCCCAATCGCGACCTATCTGCAATTCCTTGCCGTAATCGCGGAGAAAAAAGTCGAGTTGTTCGAGCTGTCTTTTATTCAGGTTTGAGCGGTGGTTTTGGATTGAATCGAGCTGTGCGGCTATAAAAGTTCGGGCAAATGGCTTTGCAAAAGTATTGATGCGGATATGGCCTTCGGCAGCCATTTCATCCAGATAGGCGTAGACGGTGTTCTTGTAGGGCTCAAAAACCACCTGAGCCACGCCATTTCCCGAAAGGAAGGTGATGATAAAAGCCGCCCCGAGATAGCGCCACATCAGTGGCTGCGGGCTTTTTTAAGTACAATATTGCTGAAAGCCCTCATACAGTACTGGAAATCGGTGGTAAAAGGATCGCGCACGTACGAGGCAATATAGCGCTGCTCTGAGGCCATGATTTCTTCTATATTTGCTGGCATATCGGCATAAAATGGCGGGATAAGCCCGGGCTTGCCTTGAACGCGCAGCGTAGCATGCTCAGGAGAGTACAGGCTAAGGTAATGTGCACTAAGCGGGCGCACGCCTACCAGCTTAAGGTCACCGCGAAGTATGTTCCAGATCATGGGTATTTCATCGATCCAAAAGCGGCGCATCCACCTGCCCCACTTAGTAATGCGGAAATCGTTGCAAAACTTCCCGCCCGCCTGCAAACTATGCTGCTCAAAAACGTAAGCTTGGATATACTGAGCATAAGGGTGCATGGTGCGAAACTTATACACCGTAATGGGATTGCTGTGGTACCCTATTCGCTGTATACGCAGAAATATACCTGTACTGGGCTCAGGTTCCGCAAGTGGAATGCCCACCTTACGTGCTTTGAAGTGTAGCATATTGTTGATTTCGCGCACATCGTCAATCTTGAACCCGCAATAAACCAACCTTCCCAGCACTTCACTTTTAGAGAGCGCCCGGTTGCGGCCATTGGTAAGGAAAAGGTAAAATTGCTTGGTGTATTTAAACTTTGGAAATACCCGCTTAAAAATAAAGTCAAGGGCGTAATAAATCAGGTTAAACAACTTCCAGTACTTCCGGAAGAGCCGGTCGCGGCGTTGCTCAAGGGTTTCAACACAACCGGTAAAAGTGCCCCCATCGGCGAGCTTTTCATTTACCTTTCGAAAAAAGCGGTTGATGCCCCGGATATCATTCACCCGGTGCAGATTTACAAAATGGTGAAGGGATCCTTGGCGGTGTTTTTCCAGATTAAAACTATCGGTAGTGCGCAGCACTTCGATGCGCTCAACTTTATGCTCGATCAGGGGGGCAAGGAATTCCAGCAGCGCACTGCCCTTTATTCCAGGTAATTTTTCTACTTCGGTTGCAATCAGAACCATCCTTTGCCTTTACACCCTAAAACTAATGGGAGTAAAGGAGTGAATCTCACAAGTGCGATTTCAATTATAAACAAAGAAATCAACCGTTTCTGCGGGCGAGTGCCTCGAATGTTTCTACCCAGAAAGGCGTAACATCTATGGTATTGGCAAGCATTACTTCGCGGCGCTGCTGCCATAGCATTTTAATGTTACCATCTGATGCCCAGCTTTTTGCCAAGGCAAGCAGCTCATCGGGATTTCCGCTTTTGATGCCTTTTGTGAGCTTATACCTGTGTTCAAGTTCTTCGAGATAGCTCAATTCGCCCACAAAATCGTTGAAGCGTATAGCCGGCACACCGAGCACAGCAGCCTCAGCGGCCATTGTTTGCGAATCGCCGATGTAGAGCGATGCATGAGCCAGCACGTGGTGCATCTCCGCAGGGTGCACATTCAGCCTGTATGGCTCGAGCCTTTCGGCAAATGGCCGCTCAGATGTGATACATACTTTGCCGTAAGGCGATAGCTCACCGATAAGCTTCAGGGCCAGGTTATCGTCAATACCCTTCCTGCCGGCATCATGGTGGGCGTGAAGGGAAGCAAATCTGATGATGAAATATTTCCGGGTACCGCGGAGGGTTTCAGGGAGGTCATCGAAGGTGCTTTGAAAAAGTTTGGGATGCAGGTATGCCAGCTCGTGGTAGCCCTCGTATCCAATTTTTTTGTGGTTTGCAGGGCTTTGATCACAGCAGTTGGGAGCGAGAATGGCCGTGGCATAGGGAAAGCCATATTTAGCCATAAGCGGTATGGCTTTGCTGTCATCTTCGTTGATGATTACCGAAAGTATGCCTGTTAGCTTGCCAATATGTGCAATCACCAAATCGGTGCCGGCCATAAGGTTTGGCTTGAAAGCACGCACTATTCTCAGCATGGTAATTTCGCGTGCTGCGATATTTGCCACAAGGCCAAGCCGGCCCTTTGGCTTTCGCTCCGGCAGTTTTACCACATCCCAGTTTTCGCAGTCTATCAGGTCAAAGAGTACATCTTTTCCCCTTGCCACAACTTTTACTGTATGGCCATTTGCCGTAAGGATACGCACGCTGTGCTTCAGGTTGTGATAGTGGGCGGGATGGCCGAGGTAGAAGAGGAATTTATGCAGCATGGTGCTGACAAATTAAGGCTATTGGGTTAGATATGCGAAATGCAACAAATTTGTCATTGACCACAAAAGAGTATCAGATTTGCACGATTAAATTGAATTAATCCTGCAAATCTATTACTCGACTAACAGATATGCAGGATTAAAATTTCAAGAAGGTAATTTGAACGCGAAGGTGCTTTTATTTACCAGTTAAGCAAATGTCCAGATTCTTAAGGGAGATTTTATGAATCGCGAGCCCTTCTGCAATATGAATTGAGCCATCTATTTCTCAGTCAGGCCTATCACATTGGCCATAGCCAGAAACATCCATGCATTGCCCCAGCGCATATATACGGTACGGTCAATAAAATACCTGTGCCTGCGGTAAAAAAACCCTCCCCGTGATGATTGAAAATGGTCAATGCTATAGAGCAGTATCAATTTTGCCATGGTATCAGCGCGGGGGCTGCCATTGTAGTTATGGTACCTTATGGCTGTGAGTATGCCTTGCGCCTGGTGGTGTATATCGGCGGGATATTCCGTTGGCAACCTCCATTTGGCGCGACCAGAAGCATCAAACTGGCACTCCCTGTAAAATTCGAATCCTTCCTGCAGTGCACGCTCTACCCTTTCGGGAAATTCGCCGAGACTTTGCGATATGCTCAAAATGCTGTCGAGCACAAAACCCTGGTGAAAATCAATCTGCACGCGCTGCTTTCCAGTAATTAAATCTTCACTGTAGTTCCAGCTTCCATCGCTTTTCTGACGCGATAGTACTGTGTGCAGCGCCTTGCGGGCAATGGTAGCATAGGTTTGCTGCCCGGTATGCGCGCAGGTGAGTGCGTACGTTTGCGCGGCAAGCAGCGATGCATTGTAGCAAAAATCGGGTTTCACAGTGCTATAGCTGATGGCGTAGAAATCATTCTTCTCCGTATGTGCGAGGGCTTCGCTCAGAAAAAGGCATACCTGCTCCAAGGCTGCAAGAGCGCGTGGGTCGCCATAAGTTCTGTAATATGCATCGAGGCCTTGCGCTACAAATCCGCTTACTACCGAGGTGGGCGACCACGCCGGCAGGTACTTCTCAGGACTCGCCCAGGGAAAGGGATAACCCCAGCACAACCCGGGCATATCGGGGGTGCGAAGTTCAAGCAGTTTCTCAAAAAGCCAGAGGCACTTCATACGGTTTGTTTCGCTCTTCGGCAAAAGACTGTACCCGCTAAGAAATAGTCCGAGTGCTTTGGGATTCCACATTTTAGGCACACCCAAAAGCTTTCTGAAATTAAACGGAAGGCGCTTGGCAACTTGTATAGCGATAATAGGCGGCCATTTGCCCATTTTCCGAAAGGGCACAAAGCCGGTGAGCACGTCATACGGATCGTAGCCTTTGTACTTTGCTTTTGACACGCGGGCTTCGAGCAAGTTGAACGATCTTTTGATCCCGATCAGTTCGCCTCCGGTAAGGTCCATGATTGCTCGTAAGGAATAATTTCAATTTTGCGTCCCGCTTCGGTTATGGAAGCTGAGAGTGCGAAGGTGGCGATGGTGGCGTGAAGGCTATCGGCTGTGGATACCGGAAACGGGCTCCCCTCACGCAGTGCCGATGCTACAAGGCGCATTTCGGCGGCATGGCCTTTGTCCTGATTGCCCTTTAAAATTTTGGTTTTACTTCCGTAAATGGTAAGCGATTTAAAATCGTCGATCACCGCAGTGCTGCCCCCTCCATACACTTCCATGCGCTCTTTACCGGCGGCGCTGTTGCCATTTGAAAAATAAGAAATCACCGCCACCGAACCATTTTCAAAGCGGATGGTGGCAGCAAAAGTATCGTGCTGCTGCGGCGATACAGCGAGCGCTTGCGCCGAAACCGACTCTACCCTGCTGCCGGTGACGTGCGCACAGAGGTCAACGAAGTGGCACACCTCGCCAACAATGCGCCCACCGCCTAGCAGCGGGTCGTGCACCCAATGATCGGTGGCTACCTTACCGGCATTTATCCGGTAGTTTATAGAAAGCGGCATATTGCCTGATAGATTTTTGATTTCAATAATAAATGGAGCAAAGCGCCTGTTGAACCCAACCATCAGGTCGGGGGTTCCGGCACTGCCAAGCAGCCGCTTTATGGCGAAGTACTCGTTGATATTGATGCAAAGCGGTTTCTCCAGAAACACGCGTTTACCGGCTTGCAACGCCTGCATGGCCAGTGCAGCGTGGGTATTGTGGCGGGTGGCTATTATTACAGCACCGGCGTCTTTTGCGCGAAGCAATTCTCCCACATCGGAGAGCGCGTTTTTGAAGCCGAATTTTCGGCGGGCATCTTCTGCGGTATGTGGTCTTGATGTAACTACGCTGCTCAGGACTATATGCTTCTTTATTTCCGGAAGGAGAAAATTAGCGGCAAATGAACCCGCCCCGATAAATGAAACGGCCTGCATAGGATTCAAGCGCGTTTGCGCTGCAACTGCTACTTTCGCGGTGGATTTGGACACGTCGTAGGCGAGCAAAATACCCATTTTATGCACTTCGGGGTTCAGCACCAAATCGAAGGCTTCGGCAGCATTGGCGAACGGAAACCGATGAGAAACGAGGCCATCAAGTGATAGGCTCTCCCCACCCAGAAGTCCGGCAAAGGCCTGCATATTTCGGTTTTCGGTCCAGCGCACCTGGCCAATAGGGTAGTCGAGCCCCTGCTCTTCGTAGCGCGCATCGTAGCGCCCCGGGCCATAGCTGGTGCTCATGCGCAGGTCGAGTTCCTTGTAGTAAAAATTCTTTCGGCTGAATCCGGTAGGCACATTGCCTACGATGACCACCTTGCCCCGCTTTCGCGAAATAAGGCCGGCAAAATCAACGGGGTCGAGACTTGTGGTGGCGGCGGTAATGATCACCGCATCGGCACCGTGGCCACCGGTGAATGCAGCTATGCGCGCTTCGATGGTCTCAGAGCTGCGCAGGCAGGCATCACCTGCACCCGATTGGAGGGCAAGGGCGACGAGCTCGGGGCGCAGGTCCACACCAAAAGCGCGCACACCGGCAGCCTGCAGCAGGCGTATGGTCAATTGACCGAGAAGTCCAAGCCCTATTACCACGCAATTTTCGCCCAGCGAAAGCTCAGCGCGACGCAAGCCCTGCAGAGCAATGGCCCCAATAGTGGTGAAAGCTGCCTGATCAAGGGGTGCCTTTTCGGGAATTTTCACACAGAGATTTTCCGGCACCACAACCGCTTCGGCATGCGATGCTGATGTGCCACCGCAAGCCACCCTGTCGCCGGGTTTAAAATCACGAACACCTTCACCCACATCCATAACAATGCCCGCAAGGCTGTAGCCAAGCGGCTGCAGCGCTTCAAGCCTGTTCATCACCATCTTGTAGGTAGAAACTGCACCCTGGCTTTTCGCCAACCTGATTACCTTCGACACTTCATCTTTTCGCGCACGCGCTTTGGCGATATAACCCTTGCGGGCGTCGCTAACCGTTTTGCCCTCAGTGCCGGCGCTAATAGCCGAGAAGTGTGTGCGCACAAGCACTTCACCCGCGCCGGGAATGGGCAGGGACAGTTCGGCGATTTCCATGGTGCCGTCCTTTAGGGTTTGGAGTAGCTGCTGCATGCGGATATTGAGCACTTTTTTGCTCAAGCAAATATATGCACTGCGCATGGAGCGCGGCAGGTGGAAATGAAAGGGTTATTCACATAGATTGAATAGTGAAAGCTTACTTTAAACAGCCATGTATAATTGAAAGAAGTGTACAAAAATATGCGGGAGGGTGGGTGTAATGCGAAGATTGAAATACGAATTGACCGTGCTTTCATTAAATTAAATCTCAATGAACTGCTGTTTAATGATTTATGAAAGCATTCCCGTCCACATTTCCTTCTGACGCCGCATTTCCTTAAATTCGCCGAAATTTATAAAAATGAAATTTAGGTTAGGTTAGGTTAGGTTAGGTTAGGTTAGGTTAGGTTAGGTTAGGTTAGGTCAGGTCAGGACAATACTTCTACACATTTTTCTTAGTACTTTCCCCCCATTCAATAGCCCAGGTAACCTTCACCGATATTTCAGCAACATCGGGCATAAACTACTTCGGTAAAAGTTACGGCGCTTCGTGGGGCGATATCAATGGCGATAGATTGCCCGACCTGTATGTTTCCTGCCACTATAATTATTCTGAAGATATTTTCGGTGGTTATTTCGAATTAGATTTCCCATATATCTATCTCAATCTCGGTAATGGTACCTTTTCGGCGGTTACCTGTGAAGTGGCCCCAACCGGTGCGTCAGACCTACATGGAGCAGTATTTTTTGATTTCAACAACGACGGATTTCAGGATATTTTTTCAAGTACCGGCGGCAATCAGGGGAATTTGTTTTTTGTAAATAATCAACAAACCGATTTTGCATTGAACAACAGGTCGGTAGAATTTCAAATCGATCAGGAATTTGGACGGGGTCGCGGTGCCACTTGTTTGGATGTGGATAATAACGGGATTACTGACTTGGTGCTTCACAACCTTGCAAATAATGACGGTGCATCGCCTCCATCTATTTACACCCGTCAGGAAGGTGGCTCTTTTGTAAATGAAAATTCGGAAAGAAATTGGAATTTCCCATCCAGCACTTGCGGCACCTTGGCAGATATCAACAATAATGGCAAAGCAGATTTGCTGGTATTGGCAGACGTATTGAAGCTATTCACTTTTGAATCAGGCATATTTGAAGAAATTCAAAGTGTTGGTATCCAAAGGGTAAATGATTTTGCAGTTGAAGACTTCAATTGTGATTTGCTGCCCGATATTTTCCTCGCTTTAGGAAATGAACGAACAGATTATGCCCAAATAGACCCATTAAATATTCAAACCGTTCTGATGGATACACCGGCTCTCGCCCATACACAATTCAGTTTTGAAACGGCTGATAGTATTTACATCAATATATACCCAAGGGATGGCATATTTCAATCGGATACAATTCATTATGGCAGCACAACTGTTTAAGAACACACTGGCCCACTAACCATTGCAGCCCACCCTGGGGATGCCGATGCACAAGGAATACAAAGTATAGAACCCGGGCTTCCGAACCACCATCTTTTTATTGGTATGACCGGCCCGGTTTGTGGGAAGTTATTTCGCACCATACAACTGCTTCGTCAACTATAGCTGTTAAGGTAACTGCCATCAGCCCGATCTCTGACCTGCAATATCCTCCATTGGCATTCAATACAAATCAAGTTCGCGACAGAATTCTGATCAATCAGGGCAATAACAATTTTCAGTCATTGACCTTTCCTTTTCTGACAGGAGCCGACAATTCAAGAAATGTAGTTGCTGCAGATTTTGACAATGACATGGATGTGGATATTTATGTACAATGTAGCACAGCCACAACCAATCAACCAAACTACTTGCTCGAAAATACGGGCAATAATGAGTTTGTAAGACACGCTAATGCCTGGGGCGCAACCGGTAATAGTGCCGGTATTGGGGACGCGGCAATTGTGGCAGATTACAACAATGACGGCTTTTTGAACATTTTCACATCCAATGGCTTTGGAGTATTTTATTTGGCTGATGCAAAATATAGTCTGTACGAGAACCAAGGCAATCAGAATAACTGGATAAAATTGATTCTCGAAGGAACCGAAAGTCCAAGGGGCGCCTATGGAGCAGTAGTCCATTTATATGCCGGCAATAAGCATCAGGTAAGAACAAAAAATGCCGGTGAACACTACCGCTCGCAAAACGATGACAGAATTCATTTCGGTCTAGCCCAAAATTCTGTTGTAGATTCATTGATAGTATACTGGCCATGCGGAAGTATTCAAAAGCTGTATAATATTGATGGAAATCAAATACTGACTGTAATATAACAAAGCTGCACTATCAATACATTACAAGCCGAAATTGCTTCAAAAGGATGGATCGTTTTCCCGAACCCAACAAGTCAACTTTTTCAAATTACCACCGCGCGAAACATTTTTCTTTGAGCGAGAAGATATTTGTGGTAATGATGAATTTGGTATCAGACTCATAATAGCCGGGATTATAAAAGCCGGGATAAGAATAACCGTAATACCCCCAAGTGGCCGCCAGTGTAGGTGCCCGGCACGTGGTGCACAGATTCTTCCACATTCACGAGCTGCATTGAAATAATGCCATCGAAACCCTCTTCTTGGAGCAATTTCTTGCAATACTCGGTATTGCCCATCAGTTCTTTGCTGGTAAAAATATCGTGCGATTGGTGAAAAGCACTGTTCTTTTCGGCCATTCTGTCTTCGGCATATCTGCGGGTAGTTTCGTCCTTTACAAGTATTGCAACCATTATCTTTTTAAAAGAATCGGGTGTAATGGTACCGGCATCGGGCGCTTTACAGCTTTTTACAAAAGAAGTGTTGGTGCAAGCGCTTAGCAATACTACCAGGAAAAATAGATTAACTCTTATTCTAATAAGTTCAGGAATATCAATGTTAGATTGAGCCAAAGCTAGAAATATTTAAAATCGAGAAATATTTTTAATTTGATACATCAAACACTGTATTTCAGTTATTTAAAATATTAATTTGTGTGTAAATGTGAAATTTTAATGACGTAGTTCAGCTAAATAGTTCACTTACGAATTACCATTTATTTCAAACCAAAAGCGCAAGGATATTAACGCATACAGCAACGCCGACTGATCTTGCTTGCCGCTGAAATGGGCCGATTTTACTTTCTCTATCGCATCCACATCTAGGCAACCCAGCGCACGGTAAAATTCCAAAGGCATTAGGCTGTCGAGCATTTCAGGCCGCGACAGCAAAGTACGCAATGGCATGCCAAAGCCAGCCTTTCGGCGGTGGGTGATGTATCGGGGCAATATGTCGGAATAAGCATCTTTCAGTATGTGCTTGGCTTCGAATTTCCAATCGAGTTTATATCTTGTTGGCAGCCCTGCGGCAAATTCCACCAGTTCGTGGTCGAGGAAAGGCACCCTGCTTTCCAAGCCGAATGCCATAGACGATCGGTCTAGGTAGTGCAGGTTTTTCACAAGAAAATTATCTGTTTCAAAGTGCAATAAGTTCTTCCACTGATCGCCATCATTGCCGAAGTAAGGTTTAAAAGCTTCGGCGTAGCGGGGTGGCCTATTAAATATACCCACTGCACTGTCAAGATCGCCGACTATGCTATACCGGCCTGCTTCATAGTCGCGGCCCATGTTATTGCCCCACTTCTGCATATACCGGCGGTATGCTTTGAATGGACCCCGCCCAGCAGCAATATTCCGAAGCACCGGTGCGAGCAAAATACGGAGCCCCGGCAGCGCTCTGGCGTATTCGGATAGTTTCAAGAGCATGTGCCCGTTGTACCCTAAAAAGATTTCGTCGGCTCCCATACCGCTCAGCACTACCCTGTGGGTTTTGGCAGCTTGCTTGGCAATGAGCATGGCGGGAATTACTGATCCATCGGCTATCAAATCATCGCACGCCCATACAGCCCTTGCTATTTGTTCGTGGGTGAGCTGCTCAAGGCCAATTGGTATTTCGTGCAAATTGAGTCCCCACTGCTTGGCGAGTTTTCGCGCAAAATATCCGTCAGATGTAGTGCCTTCCGCGGCAGTATCGGCTGCGCTTTTCAGGGCACAAAAATGGTGGTGGTTGCCGCCGCGCAAATGGTGGGCAATAATGCTGCTATCAATACCTCCCGAAAGGTAGTTGGCTATGGGCACATCGCCCACCAGACGTAGCTCAACAGCATTCTTTATATGGTGGCGCAGGGCATCTTTCGCATCTGAATAGCTTCCGCTGAATGGTTGCGCACAGGAAGAAATATCCCAATATTTCGCATTTCTTGAAGTACCGGTATTCAAATCTATTTCCATCAGGTGGCCTGGTGCCAGGCGGCTTACTTCCGTAAAAAGGGTACTTTGAAGAGGAGCGTATTTAAATACCAGATAGTTTCCTATTTCGTCTTCATTTGGCGTAAGCTTGAGGCCTGCTGCTCTAAAGGCCTTTATTTCACTGGCGAAACTCAGCATACCATACCCCTGATAGAGGTATAAAGGTTTGATGCCAAGCCGATCGCGTACCAACAAAGCAGTATTTCGGTTTCGGTCAAGAATGGCCAGAGCAAAATCGCCGTTAAGCATATTCACAAATACCTTCCCGAACTTCAGGTAGAGTTTCAGAATTACTTCCGTATCGCTATTAGAAATAAACTTTTCGTTGCGCAGATACTCGGCCCGAAGCGCTTTGTAATTGTATACTTCACCGTTGTATATCATGCTCACTGCTGCCTCGTGCATGGGCTGATTGCCGGCACTGCTCAGGTCAATAATACTGAGCCTTCGGTGGCCGAAATGCACATCGCTCATACCGGCTTTCTCATAAAAATGAGCGCTGTGGTCGGGGCCCCGGTGCGCTAGGGATGCCAGCGCTCCGGGCATATTAAACGCTGTGCTTTTCTGAGCAATACAGCCTACTATACCGCACATGATAAAATGATTAGTGCAGCCATATAATTGCTGATGTGCAGGTTAATGAAAGGATGCAGGTAGATTGGATCGACACCAATTAAAATGAATTTATGTGTACGCTTCAAAAGTACGTTTTCGAAAGGGTCTGCCTATGAATTTTTTCAATCCGAAACGTGGGTAAAAACTTCACCAAGCTTATCAGTCATAGCTTTAGCATTGAAATGGCGCCGGTATAATTCGAGTGATGCAGCGGCGTATTTCTTCCTGAGATTCTCGTCGGCAATGAGCATCGCAAGGGCCTCAGCCAATTCGGGTACGAATGGATTCTGGAGCAACATTCCATTGTGGTGGTGCACCACGCTTTGAGCAATTGCTCCGCGGTTGGTGGCCACTATTGGAAGGGCGGCGGCCAACGCCTCCACGATGCACCACGGGTGGCCCTCAGGGTCGCGTGGCACAAACACGAACAGGTCGGCATCGGCGAAAGCCTGCCATTTAACCTCGCCGCTTGCCACTCCGTGGAGATAGCAGTTACCGAGTGCAGTTGCGGTTCTGGCGCATTCTTCTTTGTACGTGTCACTATCCCAGCTTCCGTATGCATGAAATTCCCATGCAGGTAAGTTGGCTTTCGCCGAAAGGAGCTTGAGTGCACGCAGCAATTCCAACAGACCTTTTCCTGGTAGATAATTAGCCAGGTACAATATGCGCACTGGACTAGCTGCGTCCCGGCTGCGAGGTGGAAATGCATAATCGCCCCCATTTGGTACAACAAAAATGCGATCATCGGGAATGATGCCCTGAAAGATAAATCGCAGATTATCGCCGAGTACAATGGCGCCGTGTGCCTTACGCAACAACCGCAGTGCCATTTGCCGGCGCAGTATATCAAGCCCGTTGTACCAATCTCTCCACTCGCTGCCGCGCAATTGTATAATTACTTTTGCGCCCGATTTTGCAGCATTTCTAATAAACGGGATATCCTTTAAAAACCCGGCGCTCGTTTGCCCGATTGGTATCAGTACTATCTGCGGTTGTACGCTGATAAGTGTTTGCCGGAAGGCTTTATAGAGCCCCCGAATCACTGAGATTTTATACCATTTAAAACTGCCCATTTGCGCTACATCATTATTGATTTTTGTGTCGAAATGGTGTAATTCAAAATACTCGGTGAGCGCCGACTCCAATATTATTTTGGTAGCCACGGCCGGGCCGATGTACGGTGGGGGCAGCTTGCCAAGAATCAGTACGCGTGGCCGTTCCATGATAATCTTTCATTTGCCGCAAGGCCTGCATAAACCATAACACTTAGCAAAAAGTACAAAAACGGCGGGTAAAACGTTGGTGTAACGCTTATGCTGTAAAAGAACAGAGCGAGCAGAGTAGTGTAGAGCAAAAACTTTTGGGCTATGCCCATGCCTACGCCCATCAACGCCACTTTTGCCAGCAGCACAAGATAGAAGAAAAGACCCACGATACCTGCGGAGAACATCATTCGGAAAAAGTCATTGTGCGAACCTACGCCAATAAAAATATACACCGGGGCAAATTTCAGCGGCATGCCAAACATTTGCACATGAACGGGTTCTGCTGAAAATTTTTCGAGCATCAGCCTCCAGCGGCCCATACGGCCGTGAAAGAGCTGATCGGTTTCTTTCTCGCCTGAGTATACGGCCAGGTCGGTGGTGATCAGCGGCGTGATTTTTTCTTCGATCATGCTGCTGCCCCAAAGGGTGAAAACCAAACCGCCAAGCACAAGAATACCAAGCACCAATTGTTTGTTTTGGGTGCGGAAGTTGTACGCCAAAAACAATCCCAGAATGATCAAAAAAACAGTGTATGAAGCAGTATGGTGAATATTTACAAGGCCGAGCAACGATAGAGCACCTACTATCGAAACAACAAGCAGTAATCTGCTTCTCGCCACAATATGTTGCCTTGCGAAATAAAAATATGCGGCGATTATTGCCGCAAACACGATGTACATGCCATAGCTCACCACATCGCCGAAACTACCCTGTATGCGCATTAGGCCGCGACTCTCTTCAAGTCTTACAGGATTTACAAGCACTTCAAATAGCAGAATGGCTGCTACAAAAACGGTTGAATAGAATACTGACTGCAGCACTCCGTGCAGGTCGCGGAGGTCGCGTATAAGCAGACGTATGAAAAAATACAGATAAACAGGCATCGACAATTTTAGCACAAACTCAATGGCAATTAGTGAAAGTGGGTCGTACAGCAGGATCAATAACGTGCTCAACAGCAGCATGGCACCCAGCCAGGCGAATGCCTTGTCCAGCGCGTTGAACGCCGGAAACCTGAAGCGAATCAACGCCGCGATGCACAACATTGGGGTAATCACGCCAGCCAGATACGGCGGCGAAATCAGAGGGCTCACTTCTTTGAGAAAGTACAGGTTATCGATAATAGGGCGCAGCGATACCAGCACCGGAAACCAGCGCAAGAGCCACGGCAGCTCCGAGAGCCAGTCTTTCCATTCCTTAAAGGTCACCTGTTTTGTGCTAATTTCTGGGGCACTGCAAAGTAAACATGCGGCTCAGATAAAGGGTGTAATCGGGGCAAATAGTTTTGAACGTATTTGAGGTTTAAGATTGGTGGCATATTTCAATAGTCTACGTTTTTCAACTTCTACGAGGATGCTCATTTGCCCTATTGCTATGCCGCTTGGCTTGGGAAGTCTTTCTTTTTGATTCATTTCTTCTTTGATGAACAAAGCGTATAAAAATTCATCCGGCCAACTGCGTTTGAGTCTTTGTTTTGATGTTTGTTCAATTACCCGAAATCTTTCTGATCCGAAGGTTAATTTAGGTTTTTAGTTCATTTGACTGTCAGGTTATTGACAAATAAAAAACCCATTTTCAAAGTGCTTCAATAGTGAAATTACGTCAGCTTCACATCGAAAAGTTCTAGCCACCTCAGCAACGCAAAAACCCTCCAGAACTCGCTCAGGTGTTCATTACTGCTCAGATTTGCTGTCATCAGTTTTTCGAGCGCATTGCGGTCTATTACATCGGGAATGTTCATAGCGCGAAACTTCTCCATCAATTGAGATTTCAACTCTTCGCGCCATCGGTATTGGGGCGTTACGAAGCCGAGCTTGTCGCGGCGCCATGCAAGTGCAGGCAAGCCGGCAAGTTCCAGTTGCTTTCTTACGGGGTATTTTGTCCAGCCATTGTGCATTAAAGTATCGGGGCTTTGGCCTAGGGCCCATTCCACCAGCCGGTGGTCGAGAAAAGGAACGCGGCTTTCAATGCCGAAACGCATGGCATTGCGGTCTTCGTAGTGCAGCAATTCGTACAATCCAAATTCTATACTGCGCAATGTTAGTTCTCTAAAATCGGCAGCTCCGCGCTGCGGGGCGTTGATGCGCGCAGCTTCCGCACTGTATTCTTTGGCGATAAGGCCTGCGCCTACCCTGCTGCGCTTTCGCACTGCTACCTGCAGCCACCGGGGTAGGGAATAAAAAGCGGCTCTCAGCATGGCCTTTTGCATGGCGGGATTAAAATTCAGTTTGAGGGATTCTAACTCCCTTCTGAATTGAGAAAACTTTCCCTTTTTCAGCAAGCCAAGCAGATAAGCACCTGCAAAAGGATAGTATCCACCCAGCACCTCATCAGCGCCCTGCCCGTCGAGCAGCACCTTCATACCCCGCGCCGCAGCGAGTTGCATCACGCTGTATTGAGCAAAAATAGATGCGGAGCCAATGGGCCGCTCCTGAAGCATAATTAGTTCATCGAATGCATCAAAAAACTCCTGTGCGTGAGGCGATATAAAATACTGATCGAGATTCGGGTTGACTTCGCTGAGCATTCGCGCATGGCTGCTTTCGTCAATGGCCTCACCCGGAAATGAGCAGGTAAAGGTTTTGAATCCATTTAGCGAAAGTGAAGCGGCGGCCACAATGGCTGAGCTATCAAGACCACCACTTAGGCATGAGCCTACTTCTACATCGGCAATAAGGTGTTCGCGTATGCTTTCGGCAAAAACATGGTTAAAGGATTTCACCCGGCCGGAGCGGGGTTGGACCAGCTTTCGCAAATCGTAATAAGCAGATTCTTCGCACACCATGAAATCAAGTTTCCAACTGCGGAAATGCCCGGGCTTCAGCGCTGAAATTACTTCGATAAATGTTTCGTGCGGATGCTCGGTGGCGCCATACGTAAGAAACTGCAAAAACTTCTTTTTGGGCCAGGTAGCTTCCATACCCTCAAGGCTCAGCAAGGGTTTAATTTCGCTGCTGAATGCAAGGCCTCCATTGGCTTCTGTGAAATAGAGGGGTTTTATACCAAATCTGTCACGCGAGAGAATCAGTTCGCCCCTTTCGAGATCGAGAATAGCCATGGACCACATACCGCGAAATTCAGTGAAGCAAGCAGTTCCCATTTTGGTGTAAAGCTGCAGTACTACTTCCGTATCGGTGCCAGTATGAACTTCCAGGCTGTGTATAGCAATAAGCTCCTTAAAATTGTAAATCTCACCATTGAAAACGATGTGGATATTGCGCTCAGCGGCCTTCATAGGCTGGTGCCCATTTGCCGAAAGGTCGAGTATGGCAAGCCTGCGGTGAAGGAAGGCATTCGGGCAAGGCATATCATCAGGCAGGCGTGTTAGGCCTGGGGTAGTGGTATCCTTTCCGCCGAAAGCTTTGGCCTCATGATCAGAAAAAACGGAGAATCCCTCATCGTCGGGACCGCGGTGGCGCAGCAATACGGAAGCATGGTGAAGGTGGCTGCCCTTCACCGAATTAAAATTCCACACACCAAAAATTCCACACATAATCCATGCTTAAGCGGATTGCGAATATAGGCTTACACCTTGTGAATTGATCAACTAAAACCTTCTCTTCTCAGCGACTCATATACACCTGCCAGTGTGCCGGCATACTGCTTTATACCAAAGTGATCAACAATACGCGATCTGAGATTGGCCGGTCTGTATTCATGAATACTCCTGCTCACTTGCATCATGCCCTCCGCAATTTCATCTATGGAGCCGGGATCGACACACACACCGCATTCTGCCGAAAAATAATCACGCGGCCCTGTGCGGTTTGTGATAACCACCGGAAGCCCTGTAGCCAGTGCCTCGGCACCCACCAGACCAAAGCTTTCAAACATACTTGGAAATACGAGCATAGAAGCCCCATGAAAAAAGTCGCGCAAGAGCATTCTGCTGAAAAAATCGCGGTGAAAATCTACCCTTTCCTGAAGATTATTTGCATAGATATAATTCAGAATTGCGTCAGCTTCTGCCCCATCGCCAGCTATGGTGAGCTTCCAGCCGGGTAGTCGCTCAACAAGGCTATGAAACGCTTTCAGGGTGCGCAAACCGCCCTTAAATTCATCGAGCCGCCCTGCGAAGAGTATGTTTCGGGGCGAAACTAAATCGCCGGCACGCAGACCAAAAAATTCCGTGTCAACGGGATTGCCGGTTACCTTAATTCGTTTGGGGTTAATTCCGCTGTGGAGAATTTCATTTTTCAGGTGTTCGCTTACCGGTAGCACCATGCAAGCAGTTTCCATAGCTTTCTTTGCCTGCCGGAATAACATTTTGCGTGAAGCAATAGCACTCCATGGCCCTGTGTGTTCTGCAATAACCAATGGCACCTGCCAATGCTTTGCCAGCGCAGCAGCGATGCCGCCGCGCAGTGCAGCCCCATGTAAATGAATCACATCAGGGCGCGGCGTTTTCAGGGCGAGCGCAATACTTTTCCGTTCCCACCAGGCGTAGGCAAGCAAGTTTAACGGTGCTGCCCACTTTCGTGAAAACAGGTGAAAATCATAGTAGCGCGCATGATGGCTCTGCTCGTAAATACCTCGATACCAAGGATTGGTGTTAAAAACACATACATCGGCAAAACCCGTGAGCGCTTTCATTTGATCATTCATAAATATCCCGTTGCCTGGCGCAAGGTCGGTGGGAAACAATTCTGGAATAATCAGCACGGATGGCTTCACCGCTTCACCCTCCTGAACAAGAAGGTAGCGTCGCTCCCCGACCCCCGCTGCGCAATGGGATATCCAAAGAATTTGCGTGTAAGTCGGTACTTACTTTCATTGCTGAAAAAACGCGAAAATCCGAGAAAACTCTGGTTGTACGAAAAGGCAAATTCCAACACAAAACCCCCGGCGGCAAGGTGATTCAGCAATTCAGCTTCAGGTACTTTATTGAGCGCATACTTATCAATGCCAAGCATACGGCGCAATGCCAAATAGCGGTGTATCAACCGCCCGAACCAATGACGGCTGTCGGTATTTTGAATGATCAGGCGGCCCTCCGGCTTCACGAGTTGCATGCTCTTTTCGAGAAATGTAAATGGATCGCGAATGTGCGCGAGTATGCCGATATTCATCACCAAATCGTATTGCTTGCCTTTAAAATCGTGCTGGTAGAAATCGGCATTTACGAAAGTGGCTTTGTGCTGCATCGGTGCAGGTACCCTGCTTCGTGCCGTTGCGATCATATTTTCAGAAAAATCCATCATAGTGATATGCCCGAACTGATCGATGAAAGGCGCCGAAATATCGCCTGTACCACAAGGCATATCGAGCACTTCGGCAAAGTGCCGGTCGCCTATAAAATGGCCTACCGTTTCAGCGCGTATGCGCAAGTTGTAGTTGTACGTAAGGTACAAATCAGTTTGCTCAAAAAAGGCTTTTACCTCGGCGGTATTCATGTAGTGAGAAGGGAAAGCTTATAGCAGGCTGCCAAATATACCAACAGAATAGTTTTTATTAGGATTAGATTTTCAGACGTTCTATCATTCTTGATTCAATGGATTGATACAGGCTTTCGGCGATGGTGCTCCAGGCAAAATGCGATTTGGCGTGCTGCTTTATCTCTTCTGAAATTCCCGGCTTGTTTTCAGTGATTATGATGGCATGGTGCAGGCTGTCGGCAAATGAAGCAGGGTCATTGTCAACGAAAAAACTGCCGTATTTGCCGTGAGCGCACAGGTCGTTATAGGCATACATACCGCTGTGGCCTACGAGGTAATTGCCGCAGTGCAGCGCTTCGGCATATGAAATTCCAAAAGATTCGACCCTCGAAGTGAGAAAAAATATCCTTGAGCGGCTGTATAGTTCGTAGAGCGCATCGCGGTTGCTGAAAAGTCCGGCAAATTCAATAAAAGCTGCCTTCTCAGGAAATTCAGCTTTGGTCCTTGCCCACCTTTCGGCAAATGCATCGGTCATCTCGCCCACCACAACTACCTTCCAGTTATTGATATGCAGATATGGCAGCGCATCGAGCAGCAGCCCGCAGTTTTTTTCTTCGTTTCCGGGGCGGGTAACGGTGAGCAATATGTTCTCCTTTTGAATATTCCGCAGCCCTGCGAGTTCATTTATGTAGCGGTCGTTGGCGCCGTAGGGCATGTACACAAGTTTTTGCCGCAAGGCAGGCCAGTTGATTTGGGCAAGTTCAAGCCCTTCGGTATTCTCAACAGTTACGATGTCTACTGCTTTAAAAAAACGCTTTTCAATACGGCCCATTACCATGTTTTTAAATTTGCCGCGTGCGTATTTTTTTGGCGCTCTCAGTTGCTCGTTGTAGGCATCTAATTTGAGAATCAAAAATCCCTTGGGATTATACCGCTTGTACAAAACTCCATACAGCAGGCTGTGTCGCGCCAGGTGAGTGAGGTGAAGCACGTCGATGCTTTTTGAATGCCCACGCAGGTAATCTACCATTGCCCTTTCGAGAAAACCAATATTGCCGCTTTCATTCAGGTTAATGGTTTGCAATCCCTTCATTTCCGTATTGAGCGCAGAATATTCCAGCGATGTAAATCGACCTAATAACGTAGCATCGCAGCCACAGACCCCCTGCATGTAGAAGGGTATCAAGCCCACGTCCTTCGTAAGGTGCACGTTATGAATTTCGGGGAAGTAGCTTACGAATCGCATCAATATTCAACTAGAAATTTACGAATACCCATTTTGCGGCTCAGCATGCGCTCTACGCGGCGCACCATCATCTTGTATTTATTGCGACCCATCGATGCACCGTGGCTGCCCGAAACACCCTCATATTGGGGATTAGCAGGAAGTAGGGCGCAGTGTGAAAGAAGGTCAGTTGTATGAATGCGGTCATAAAGCACATGCTCAATAAAGCGTCCTTTCGAGTCATCAGCTTCAGCAAAAATACCGGTTATGTGCTTGCGGTATACCGCCGCGCTCACGGCAAAAAGTCCGGTAATGGCTATCTTCATTTTGCGGTGCAGGTCAATGGTAATTCCCTCGGTCAATTGGCTTGCAATGCCGGCAATATTTCGCACTGTATACCTTCCGGTGATTTTCATAAGAAGCGTATTCTCGGGCAGGCTTTCCACCACCCTGTCGAGCATATAAAATTCCTGAAATCCTTTGCCCTTAATCACATTGGGGTGGGGCGCTATACGCATAATGCGAAATCGGGACATGCGCATGAATTTGCCGAAGCGCCCGTCGGCTTCGATATCGTAATCTGAATTTTCAGCGAAGATGATCGGAAACTCTGTGTGATTGAGATAAAATTCTATTGCCCCGATATAGTCGCCTGCGCGCTGCTGCACGTCGTTGCGCGCCACGTGGCTGGCGTTGGGCACAATGGTGCCTGTAAGGCATATTACTATATCGGGCATGGTGTAAAGATAACCTTGCGGTTGAATCATTCCACAAGAGATAAATAGTAGTTTTGGACATGGCCAGAACCATTATTCACATAGGCATGCCGCGCACGGCGAGTACTTTTTTTCAGCGCGAATTGTTCCCGCTTATTGAAGGTTTTCGTTGTGCCGGGACTGATGAAACCCAGTACAGCAGACACTTTCAAAAACTGCTTTATCAGGATGACACGTTGTGGAACGCAGATGAATTTGGTGCCGCTTTCGCGGAACACGGTGAACAGAACACCATCCTTTCCAACGAGCTTTTCGTTGGACAATCGCTATACCTTGCGGGTATCAACCGCACAAGAACTGCACAGCGTCTCGCGGCTGCATTTCCCGATGCTGAAATATTGCTCGTGTTGCGCAATCAGACTGATTTGCTTCAATCGCTTTACGCCATAGGTGTATATGGAGGGCATACCATGACCCCACATGAGTTTATCCGATTTTCAAATAAACCAAGCACGGCAGCAAACCCGCTCTACCCTACATTCGCACCTGCTGAGATTACAGAAATATACAATTACGCTCCGCTCGTTGAGTTGTACCAGGGCTTGTTTGCAAAAGTACACGTGGTATTGTATGAAAATTTTGCCGCAAACCCCGCAGAGTTTACTCAAAAATTCATCTCAACCCTCAGGCTGTCGCTTACCCTGGAAAATTCATTTTCTGAAAAAGTGAACCGCAGTCTGAGCGCTAGACAAATTTATTTTTTACGAATACTGAACCGTTGGAAACCACTCGTAAACCGCGGCCGATTGGGGAGGGCATTTTTTCGTATTAAGCTGCAATTTATTGAGCGAAGGCTCGGTGGTGGAAAGCCATTTAGTTTTAACACAGACTTGCTTCGCGAAATAAAAAACCATTTTGCTAAAGCAAATGATGATCTTGCAAAGTATAGACCAGAGCTTATTGAAAGCCCCTATTTTCGAGACAAGTATGCAGGATGAACCTGATTAAACCAGTTCCAGAAAAGAATTAAAATCAGGATTTCTTTGCTCATATTCAGCTTGGCTTTCAGGTTGACTGTGATGGCTGCCAAGACTATTGAAACATCATATTGTATTTAAAAAGAAAGCTTTTGCGGATTGAACCGCAGATTATCCGAAATGGATGGTAATTAAGCCTTGGCAGCATCCTTAGACGAACCGTACCTTCGGGTGAAAATCTGGACGGGAACAACGGATGACAGGAACCCGCAAACTACCACCAGAGCGAATATGGCCATCAAATCCGTGGGCTGTATTTCAACGGGATAATACTCCACAAGGCCACCTTCGAGGCGTATGAGGCCCACTTCTTTTTGGAGATATACCAGCGCAAATCCAAGCAGCAAACCGGCGGCTGCCCCTATGGCATTGATCAATGCCCCGGCAGTAAAAAATATCCGTCGTATGGTATTGGTGGTTGCTCCAAGGCTGTACAATACCCTTATGTCGCGGCGCTTCTCGTTGATGAGAAGCGTAAGTGCCGCGATGATGTTAAATGTGGCAATAAGCATGATAAAACCCATGATTACGAAAGTGGCCCACTTTTCTGACTTGTTGGTTTTGTAAATCAGCTCATTCTTTTGCAACCGTGTGCGCACTTCATAATCGGGCCCAAGCATAGCTGCTATTTTTTCCTGCACCTTCTCTCCTTTTGCATCGGGATGCAGGTATAGTTCTACTGCACTGTACTCATTATTATACTTCAAAAGGTCAGCAGCATATTTTATTGGCACAATGATATAATCAGAATCGAAGTCAATATTGATCGAAAAAACACCGGCTACCGGAATGTTGAGTTTATTGAAAGCCTGCTCAGGATTAGAGCCGAGCTTTTTTCCGCGCTGAATAGCCGATAGGCGTAGCGGATTAAACTGCTGTTCAAACAGCCGCAGATTCAAATCATACTTCACCCCAATACCGATGAGCGCTGCGGGCTGTTCGCCCAGATTGAGGGTTGCATCGCCGTCTATAATCATACTGTCAATAGGGGCTTCGGCCAGAAATACCGGCTCCACGCCCTTCATAATTACGATGCGCTGATTGCGCTCGTATTCGGCAAGTACAAATTCTTCAATCACATATCCGGCTGAGGCTACTTCGGGTAAATTTCGTAGCGCCTCGAGATCAATATCACCGGGCGAAATGACTTTTCCGCTGAGCGGACTTACAGAAATATCAGCATCGAAGTAGCTGAAGCGCTCGTCAATCAATGCTTCAATGCCATTGAACGCAGATAGTACCACTACCATAGCCATAGCAACTACTGCCACCACCACCATACAGATAAGACTCATGATGGTAATAATCGAAAGCGACTTTTTCGCTGCGATGTAGCGCAATGCTATGAATTGGCTTATGCCTGCCACATTCAGGATTTTAGCAGGTTGTCAATTTTGGCTGCGTAGTCAAGGCTGTCGTCTATAAAGAACATTAATTCAGGAACAGCGCGCACCTGCTTGCCTATTTTGCGGCCCAGCAGGCCACGCACCGCCGATGATTTTGACCTTACCATTACCAGCATATCTTCCTTGTTGGTGCCCGCATTGGTGAAAAAACTCAGGTATACTTTGGCTACACCCATATCAGGGCTCATGCGCACCGTGGTGACCGTAATAAATGCCCCGCCAAAAAGCCCGCGTGCCTGCTCCTGAAAAATTACTGCCAGATCTCGTTGTATCAGTTTTGCTACTTTCTCTTGTCGTAATGATGCCATTGTATCTCAGAATAAAAAGTTGTTGTAAGGATAGCGTTCCTGATGAATGGTACGCGTGTGGGTATAGATTTTTTCGCGCAGCTCTTCAATATTGAGTTTCTTCACAGCCGATACAAATACCACGTCATCGGCCGCAAGGCGTGCCATCCATGTTTTCTTTATTTGCTCCAGCGGGTCGGTTTCTTCTTCAAGATCGGCTATGTGCTGCGGGTCAGCGGGTTTCGGCACATAGGCATCGAGTTTATTGAACACCACGATGGTAGGCTTCTCAAGGCAACCAATTTCCGTAAGGGTACTGTTTACTGTATTGAAATGGTCTTCAAAATTGGGGTGCGATATATCTACTACGTGCAGCAACAAATCAGCTTCGCGTACTTCATCGAGGGTGCTTTTGAATGACTCTACGAGTTGTGTAGGCAGCTTGCGAATAAAGCCAACGGTATCAGTAAGCAGAAATGGCAAATTGTGCAGCACTACTTTGCGCACGGTTGTATCGAGGGTGGCAAAGAGACGGTCTTCCGCAAAAACTTCGCTCTTGCTGAGCAGATTCATCAGTGTGCTTTTACCAGCATTGGTATAGCCTACAAGCGCCACACGTACCAAGGCACCGCGATTGCTGCGCTGCGTTTTCATCTGTTTATCAATAAGCTTCAGGTCTTCTTTAAGCTTCGAAATTCTATTGCGGATTATTCGGCGGTCGGTCTCAATTTCGCGCTCACCCGCACCACCTCGTGTTCCGGTGCCTCCACGTTGTCGTTCAAGGTGGGTCCACATACGGGTAAGCCGCGGCAGTAAGTATTGTGAGCGCGCCAGTTCTACCTGCGTTTTGGCTTGCGCCGAACGCGCGCGGTTCATGAAAATATCGAGTATCAGCAGGCTTCTGTCGTATATTTTTACACCGAGCTCTTCCTCTACATTTCGCAGTTGCGATGGACTGAGGTCATCGTCAAAGATCACTACATCAATGCTGTTATCCTTCACGTAACGGACTATCTCTTCCAGTTTTCCCTTTCCCACGAAAGTGGCAAAATCGGGCTTATCGAGGCGTTGGGTAAATTGCTTTACTGTAACCACACCCGCGGTTTCGGCGAGAAATGCGAGCTCTGTAAGGTAATCGTCTACCTGTTCAGCGGTTTGGTCGCGGGTAATCAAGCCAACAAGAATGGCTTTCTCAACAACCGGTTCGGTAGAAATGGGTGTTCCCATAGTATTATTGGAGTGTAAACGTATATTCGGCTACAGCCTTAATTTCTTCTTTATTCAGCACGTCTGTATAGGGCATCATCTTCCCTTTTCCGCGGGTTATAAGCGCAACTCGTTCATCAAGGCTCAAGGTAGATTCAGGGATTATTGCGGCTTTTGCAAAACCTTTCCTGCCATCATCGCCATGGCAAATACGGCAGTGTTGCTTGTAAATTTTCGCTCCGGATATTTCCTCAATCTTGACAACTGAAGCGTCGCTTTCTGCACAACTCCAGATCATAGCAAGCAAGGTTAAAACCACAATTATATTCCGTATAAACCTCATCACATTCCAGGAAACCAGGCCTTACCCATTCCTACTTCACGAAATGGCCAGGGTATGCTAACCAGCAGCAGTAACAATGCCAATACGAAATACACGAAATGCCTGCGGTGCTTGAGCGCATCGGTAGCAGCTTTTTTTGCCTTGATGCGGCCTAGCGTTACAAGCACTACCACAATAAGCATGGCCACAAGGTGCTCCACCGCAAAAAAGCGTACGAGCTTGTCGCCCATATTGCCTACTTGCTGATACCATCCCTGGGTAAAATAAAGAACAAGCCCAATAACAAGTTGCAGGTGAAAAGTAATAAGCGTAATGAGCGACCAGCGGTTGTCATTTGCCGTAAAGGCACGGGAGTTTTTCAAACCCGTAAAGGCGTTAACAATGGCAATGATGATTGCTAAAAGTGCCACCCATCGCAGCAGTGAATGAAGGTGTATAAGTCCGGTGTACATAAGCTTGTAATGGTTTGCCGCAAATGTAGTCATTATGCGCAAGTAGCCCGCGCATAATGGCACTTACCAAACCGGATAATGCTCGGCGATGGCGAGCATTGCCATAGAAGCTACTGTCATGATAAGTACAAGTTTCCACACCCATTTCAGCCAAATATTGAAGGGAATGCCGGCAATGCTTAATATGCCCATCGTAACTGCACTTGTGGGAATAATGATATTGAGCAGGCCGTCGCCAAACTGAAATGCCAGCACAGCAGTTTGTCTTGAAATGCTCAGAAGATCAGCAAGTGGGGTCATGATGGGCATGGTAATGGCTGCCTGCCCTGAGCCTGAGGGAATAAAAATATTAATAAGGCCTTGTACGATAAACATGCCCTGTACACTGATGGCCTGCGGCATATCATCTACTGAACTTGCCAATACGTGCAACATGGTGTCAATGATGCGCCCATTTTCGGCCACTTCGAGAACGCTGCGCGAGAGAGCAATGATAATTGCCGCGGTAAGCATATCGTTAGCGCCTTTGGTAAAAGCCTTCACTGTGGTGCCCACACCCAACCTGCCAATGATGGCAGCCACCAAACCTAGTCCAATAAATAGTGCACATATCTCGTCGATGTACCAGCCCCATGAATTGCTTCCGTGCATGAGTAGCAATAACGACAAAACAAACAATACAATAATGACCATGTGCGATTTCGTAAAACTGTGCTGAACCGGTTCAGCGGCGAACTTATCCTGACCATCTTGGTTCAATGGGCTTACTACCTTTTTTCGCTCGAGTCGCAGTATATACCGCATTACAAAAATGATAGCTATTGCGGTAAAGATCGTCCACACCACCCAGCGATATCCGGCGCCGCTGCCTATGGGCAACTCAGCAATGCCCTGTGCAATGCCGACAGTAAATGGATTTATTGCAGCTCCTGCAAATCCTGCGGCCGAACCGAGAAACGGAATGGCTACCCCCACAATATTGTCGTAGCCCATGCTCCGGGCGAGTGGAATGGTAATGAGAATAAATACCAGATTCTCTTCTGACATACCAAAAGTGCAGCCGCCAAGTGAAAATAATACCATAAGCATGGGTACGACCAAATGGCGCAGTGAAGGATTTCTCTGCGCAAAGCGCACCACCTCCTGAAGACCAGCGTCGAGTGCACCAGTAGCAGTAAGCACAGAAAATGCTCCGCCTACCAGCAATACAAAAGCGATGATGTGAACTGCTCCCTGAAAGCCTTTTATGGGGGCCATAAGCAAATCGCCAATTCCCTGCGGATTGCTTTCGGTGGCGGCATAGGTGCCTGCTACTACGCGCTCAGCACCGTTCACCATTTCGCGCTGGTAGCTGCCTGCAGGTATTATCCAAGTAAGCGCTACCATAAGCAGCAGCACCACAGAAATTATTACAAGAGCATCAGGCGATTTTTTGAGCACGCTGAATTTGGAGGTAAAATTTAACTTTATCTGCTGCGCACAAAGGAAGCAGAAAAATGTCCTGATTCACCTAATATTTCAATTTTATATATGCCTGCGGCAAGTGGCTGTACGTCAATAGCAGCCGCGCTTAGATTAGAACGACCCATAACCATTACCCTTCCTGAAATGTCAAAGATGGTGTAACTCCATTGTTTTTCTTCGGTTTTTATATTGATGATATCATTGCTTGGATTGGGGTACAAAGTCACATTATTCAATTGGCGCACTTGGCGCACCGAAAGGATGCATCCGGCAGCACCCGTGGTTTCTTCCAATACGAGGGTTCCGTTTTCCACAAACCAGTTCATCCATTGGCCACCTTCGCCATCATTCCAGGTATTCAGATCGAAATAGTTCTGGCCCTCAATGGTGGCCGGCACCCGGTATACTTTCACCGCTTCGTTGTTTCTTAACCAGGTGAGTGGCGTTGATGCCTGAATGATTTCAGGCACTGAAGGCTCCACACAATTGGCTTGAAGAAAATACACGAAATCGTCAGTGAATTCATCACCAAATTCACCATAGCAATGGGCAATTCCATTTTCATCTATCGCGGTGGCGCAATATTCGTTGGCACCAATGCCAAATGGCCGCACTCCATGATCGTAACCGAGCCTCGCCATAAATGCGGTAAGCCTCCCGTAGCGTATTGCGTCAGGGTCGTTGAAGTGGGTATCGGTAATCACATTTTTAAGAAATGGTGCATCAATAAAATCATCGTATCCGAACAGCATGGCATTGTTGAAAGGATTTGCAAGGGCTGCCGCCTGGCTTATGCTGCCATTGAGCGCAGGAAAGTATGACTGACCCAGAATGGCCATACCCGCTGAAGTTCCGCCTACTACTCCGCCCTTCACATTTATGAGGTTGTTGATGGCTTCCTCTACCGTGGTATTCCGCCAAAAATTTACGTAGCTCGCTTGATTTCCGCCGGCTATCCAAATTGCTTCGGCATTGTTCAGCCGCCCGATCACGTATGGGTCTTCTGAAGCGGTGGCATTGTTGAAGAGTATGGTTTCAACAGAATTCACTGTAACACCAAGATCGGTGTACAAGTAATCGTTGTATCCATCAGCACCGCTGGCCCTGATTACCACTACATCGCCGCCGTTGGCGCGTTCAAGAAACCATTGCATGGCTGCATCGCTTTCCGATGCGCCGCCCATGAGCAACAGGCCAAATTGTGGTTGCACGTCAGCATCAGTAGAACTGCCTGTAAGCCAGCTCGTGTAGCTTTGGCCATTTGCCGAATGGCTTGCGCAAAAGGCAACGAGCATAAAGAATTTTGTAATTGATGTTTTCATTGTGTTGGGTTTAAGGAGAAGGTATCGCCTTCAAGGTACATGTTTATTTTCATTTCGCGGAAGCCTATGCGTCCATTCTTTTCAGAAAATGATGCGGGCTTTTGGAACCGCGCCACTTGGTTATCGCCAATTACTGTACAATACTGCGGAGTGATAAGCAGCGCTGTTGACTCTTCTACGCCAAACGCTTCGGACACTCCCGTGTCGGCAAGGGCGCTCAGCAAACGGTTGTATCTGCTACGGGTAATAAAATGCTGGTCTACGATAGCGTTTTCTATCAAGCCAAGGCCCTCGGCATAGTCGCCATTTTTGTAAAAAAGTCGGCTGTAGGTTTCTTCATATTCGGGCTCAAGATGCTGATCGCCGGTGATCATTATTTTGCTCATCAATGCAGCGCCAGCGCTCGTGCCAGCCACCATTGCACCGCGTTGGTAGGCTTCTTTTATTGCTTGCCTTGCGGTACTGTCTACCTTTTCGAGAAATCGGTTTTGATCGCCTCCGGTAATGAAAATCAGTGAAGCGTTCAGCACCTTCGTGTAGTCGACATTGCTTGCAAAAGATGCTGCGTCGACCAGTTCGATAGGACGTTGAGTGAACTGCTGCATCTGTCGGTTTATAAAGTAAAACGATGAATCAGGTTCGGAACTCGCATCGGCAAATACCAATGCGTAGCAAGTGTCGCATACGGACAATTGCACCATGCGCTCTACCATCGCATCGGGCCGGCGGCCACCGCCTATGATGAAGAGCTTGCCTTTCGGCAAATATTGTGCGGCATTAGTTGCGGCAATATCTGCGAGACCGGGGGTGTCATTTTGCGAAGGCGTACATCCCACAATGGCCAAACTCAGTATGTAGAGAATCGTTCTCATCTTTTAGTCAATATCCCACCAAAACCTGTCTTGCATGGTAGGGCCGGGTGCGGGAAAGTTATTGTTTCTCAGGCGTTCACTCTGAGGGTAAATAAGCCTTCGGGGTATCTCGCCAGTGGGGTTTGCATCGGTTGCTCCATTCGGATTTGGCGTAAGCACAGGCCAAGCGGTCCGGCGCCAATCGGCCCAGGCTTCGGGGGTAGTGAGCATGGCAATCCATTTTTGGGTCATGATGATGCGAAGATCGTTATTTGCATCTGCAGTAAATTGCATTTGCGCATCAATATAGGTTTGAATCTGCTCACTGGTAATTGCTCCGGCGCTCACTTCGTTCATATGCAAAGTTACTACAGCTTCGAGGGTCTGGGAAGCTCCGGTTTGTTCGCCGGTGCGGTATAAGCATTCAGCTTTGATGAATTCCTGCTCTATGTATGACACGAGCCTCAGTGGAGCTCCGGCAGAAGCGTAGTAATCGCCCGGGCGGCGGCGCCCACCGCTGAAAGGAATCACCCTTGTGATGTGGGTGTAGCGCGGATCGCTGAGGCCTTGAGTAAGCGCTACAAATTGCGGGTCAATACTCGTATTGGGAGTATTCTCGAAAAATCCGTAAACAGGGTTGGTATCCATTCCACTACCGAGGTAAGGATAAGCCAAGTCGTCAGCCACCGATGCAAAAGCCCCTTCATTGAGCGCAGCAAGCGCATCGCCAGCGGCGTTGGGATTTCGCTTTAAAATGCGGAGGTGGTGTCGTGCCTGCAGCACACGAGCTGCTTTGATCCAGCTTTGACGATTCCCGCCGTATATCAGGTCATCGCTCCCCGGCGAAAAAACACTTTCTTCGAGCTGAAGGTCTTCGATGCCCCTGGCAAGCAACTGCTGAATGATGGTATATATCTGCTCCTGACTGTTGTAAGCCGGATGCTGGATGGAATCGCCCTGGAAGGCCTGGGTAAAAGGAGTATCGCCCCAGATATCAGCTATCATGCCAAGGCCATGAGCTGTGAGTATGCGCGCCACACCGGCATAATGGGGCGATGAAGTTTCGGACCTGCTAATGATAAGATTCAGAATGACCAGCGAATTAAGATAAATATCGCTCCAGGGGTTGTCAACAAAAAACTCATCGGGTTGATAATTTTCTATCAACAACTCTTGGTTATCGATGCCAATAAGGTGCTGGCCAAAGATGCCGGTATAGCGAAAAATGCGCCCACCCTGTGCATCGGCAAGTGCTTTCTGGGCCGGTGGCAACAAGGTGTTCAAAGGCACGTCGGTGGGCACGTTTGGATTTTCATTGATTTCTTCAAGGTTGCAACCTGTCGCTACCAAGAGTATGATAAGAAAAGATGTAATTTTTTTCATGGTCATTAATTTAGAAGGTCACAGTAATATTTACCCCATAGCTCTTGGTATTGGGATTGTTGAAATAGTCGCGGCCAAAGGCGTTGGATGCACCACCAAGCGATGTTTCAGGATCGACGCCGGTATAGTTGGTTATCAGCAGCAGGTTGCGAGCGGTGAAGGTTGCCGCTGCCCTTGATATTTTCAGTTTTTGGCAGAAAGCCGGCGAAAATGAGTAGGTGATATTCAGGTCGCGTACACGAAACCAGTTTACTTCTTCTACATTGTTTTCACTCACACCGGTGAGGCCAAAGCGGCTGTAAAATGCTTCATCGAGTTTTATTGGAATATTATTGGCCTGTCCGCTGCTTTGAAATACCCCTTCCCACACCATTGTTTCATCCCTGTTTTCAGTATCTTCGTGGGTACCTAGTCGCTTCATCACCCCCTTGGTTCCATTGAACATATCGCCCCCAACCCTGATGTCGAAAAGTGCGCTCAGGGTCCAGTTTTTCCATTGGAGTGTATTGCGCAAACCCATTGTAAATTTGGGGTTCGGATCGCCCACTATTCCATTTTCTGTGTCGCGAATAGGATAGCCAAGATCGTCTACAAGTATATTTCCGCTGCTATCGCGCAGCCATCTTGAGCCGTAGAGCATGCCGTACTGATAGCCTTCGATTACCCTTGCCTGGGTGCTGGCAAGGCCTACACTGGGCAGCGCTATATTGTCGAGATCGTCGGTAAGCGATACCACCAAGCTGCGGTTTCTGGTGAAGTTGAGCGCAGCATTCCAGCTAATTCGGTTAGGCATGCTGAGCCTTCGCTCAATAATTTCAGCATCGACCATTGCTTCAAATCCCTTGTTTTGAATTTCGCCAATATTGGTAATGATGGACGCAAAGCCGGTGCTTACAGCTATGGGAACCACAACTATCTGATCGGTTGATGAAATATTGTAATACGTAAGATCGAGTTTTACCCTGTTGTTTCGCGTGCGCAGGTCGGTACCTATTTCAAACGACCTTGTAAACTCAGGCGTAAGCCCATTGCTGCCGATGAGACTGTTAGGGTAATACGATAGCTGTCCCTGTGTGCTGCCTCCGCTCACAAAATAGTTGGTGGTGAGATAGTTTTCAAAAGCCCCGTTGCCCGTAATGGCGTAGCTTGTTCTCAATTTCCCGTATTGAATGGGGCCAAAATCAGCCAATTCGGTAAACACAAAACCGAGACTTGCTGATGGGTAGAAAAAGGAGTTGTTCTGCACAGGCAGGTTGCTCACCCAATCATTCCTTCCTGTAAAGGTGAAGTATAAGGTGCGCTTATAATCGAGGGACACATCGCCGAAGAGACCCACGATTCTCGAGCGGTCTATAAAGTCGTCGGAGGTAATGTTTACACTGTTCACATTTGATATATCGTAAAAGTTATCGATCACAAAACCGAAACCATCAACGGTATAATAATTCTTGTAAAAATCCTGGTAAGCATGCCCGAGAATAACAGTAGCCGAAAAGTCATCATTGAGCTCAAAATCGCCGGTTACAATAATGTCGTTGGTTATATTCTTCTGGTTCGTAAGCTCATCGAAAATGGCGCCTCCCAAATCTTTAAACTCATTGCTCTGCTTGTCCCAGTATCCTTTTCTTTGTTCTGTGTAGGCATCTACGCCAAGCCGCTCCGTTACTGTCATCCAAGGAAATGGCTGCCAGTTTAATTCCACAAATCCGAGTATGCGATTTAGGCGCTCTTCGTTGCGGTTTTTATTCACCGACCAATACGGGTTATCGTATGCCGCGTGGTAGGTGCGTTGCGACCCATCGGGAAAACTCCATGCGGCCGGATCATTCACAGGATCGTCAACACCATTGGCAAGATCGAACGATGCCGGTGCGCGCATTAGGCCGAGCATCACACCCGAAAGATTACTGCCTCTCTGCGCGCGGTCGGCATTGCCAGTGGTATAGGTGGCGCTGGCTTTTACACCGAGATTATTGCGCAACTGGGTTTGGCCGGTAAGCCTTACATTGGTACGATTAAAAGTAGTAAGCGGAATCACTCCCGACTGGCGCAGATCGCTGATAGAAAGAAAAAATCCAGACTTTTCAGTCCCACCCCGCATACTGAGATTGTTATTGAGTGTAATTCCTGTCTGAAAAAACGAATCTTCATTATGAAAAGCTTCCACCCTTGAGCTGGTTGCAAGCGGATCGCTTTGGTTTACTATTCTACCATCAGAAGTGTATCGAAGTGTATCCATTCTGGCTCCCCACGATGCGTTGCTGCCTTCTACAAAAGCGCCGCCATTACCCTGCGACCAGGTTTTCTGTTTGCCCGGCAACTTATTCACCCTATCAAAAGTGGTGGTAGTGCTAAAGGTAACTTCTGTTTTTCCGGCACGGCCCTGTTTGGTATTGATAATGATGGCACCATTGGCTGCCCGCACGCCATACAGAGCAGAGGCCGCCCCGCCTTTGAGCACCGTCATGCTTTCTACATCATCGGGGTTTATGTCAATGGCTCTGTTGGCCTGATCGGTAAAGTTCGAACCCCGGTATGAATTATCTATCGGTATACCATCTACCACAAAGAGCGGATCATTGGCCCCGTTTATACTCTGATTGCCTCTGATGCGAATGGCCGACGATGCGCCGGGACTGCCTGACGAAGAAGTTACCGTTACACCCGCCACCTTTGCATTGAGCGAGTTCACTATGTTGACTTCACGGGCGTTTACAATTTCTTCGCCTTTCACTTCGGTCACACTGTATCCTACTTTTCGCAAATTCTTTTCGATTCCGATAGCAGTAATTACTACTTCATCGAGCATTTCAAGGTCGGGGTCAAGTTTTACGTCAATTTTGGTGCGGCCACCTATTGCTTCACTTGCTTTGCGATAGCCGAGGAAAGAGATTTGCAGTACGCCGTTGCTTATCTCATCATCGGTAAGGTTCAGGGTATAGCTGCCATCTATTCCGGAAGCTACTCCCTTGGTGGTGCCTTTGAGAACTACAGCTACACCCGGTATCGCTTCGCCGGTGGCTGCGTCCCGTATTGTACCCGTTACATCCTTTTGTGCTGTGGCTGTAGCCGATAGGATTAAAAACGCTAATAACGCGCCGAAATACTTCATAAGTGGTGGTAAGTAGTGGTGAAAAATGAATGGAATCCAAAAGCTCCTGGCTTTCGCCGAAAGGAGAAATATACCGGCTAACAGTCGAAAATAGGCTGAAGGTTTCTGAGCGAAACAGCCTTGGTGCGGTATAATGATATGAAACGAATTTGCTTTTTCATAATGCGTTTGCGCAGCCAATATTATATTTTTTCAAAGTACTGTGCAAATTTTCATTTAAGAAAAATTGGGATTTCAATGCCTACGGGGAAAAATTTCAATCTTGTACAAAAAATTCATAAAACATGCCTTCGTTTTCAAAAAAACATATCTTTGCCACAGTATGTACTTCATCGACTACCTTCCATTTAAGCCTGTACACCGCCGCAATTTGCAGCCGGTGTTCGACTGCTAAATTCAAATCATGTCCTGCATTCTGCCAGGATATTTGAAGTATATCGACTTCTATTTTTTACCACTTTCACCCATTTATTAACCTCAAATTTTTTTACCATGCGTAAATTTTACCTATTCGCCACTGCGTGCGTTTTTTCAATGGCGGTTTCAGCGCAAACCACCGTTTTCTTTGACAACTTCGAGAGCAATTCACTTGAAGGTTATACCCTCTACAACTTAGATGAACTTGTGCCGGATGATCCCGGACTGGCTACCATGGCCGACAGCGCCTGGACTATTCGAACCATTACAAGCCAAGGCTGGACATTCGGCCTGTCAGCATTTTCGGTATCATGGTATCTGAATGACGAAGGCCCTTCAGACGATTGGTTGGTGACTCCTGCCATAACTATAGCCGGTGGAGCAATGCTTGAATGGGATGGTCTGGCCATCACTTCCAGCGGTAATTTCCGAGACCGTTATCAGGTTTTTGTCAGCGATGGCAGCGACCTTTCGGCGCTCGAAGAAGCAACAATGATTTTTGACACGGGCGCAGCGGGTGAACTTGCAACGCCACAATCACGCTCGGTAAATCTGGCTACTGAAGGATTTGCCAATCAAACCATATACATTGCATACCGCAACTGGACCCAGGCATTTGGCTCCAATCCGGGCGGACCAGGCAATGGTGGCAATGAACTCGCTATTGACAATATAAAGGTAACCGACAACAGTACAAGCAGCACAAGAAATTCTGACGGCCCGCTGAAAGGCCTTTCACTATTGCCAAACCCAAGCTACGGCGGCAATATGAAATTGCAATTCAAAGCTGAAAAATCAACTTTGGTAACCATGCAAATTGTTGACATTACCGGCAAGGTACAAATGGTGAAAAACCTGGGCACACTTGCCCCGGGTACTCACCTTATTGATGTAGAGCGCGGCACACTTACCAGCGGAATCTACTTCATATCACTGCGCACAAATGAAGGCGCTTCAGTGATAAAAGCAATCTTGAACTAATAAATTTCAAAATCAAAGGCAGCGCGGCAAATGCCGCGCTGCTCTTTTTTTAATCATATGGATTCAAAAAGACCATACTCTATTGCAGTACACGGTGGTGCAGGAACCATTCTCCGCGAAGCGATGAATGCCGAACTTGAACAACACTACAGCGAAGCTCTGACCCTGGCCATTCATTGCGGTGAAGCAATATTAAATAATGGGGGTAAAGCCGTAGATGCAGTAGAGGCGGCAGTTGCAACGCTCGAAGATTCGGAGCTTTTCAATGCAGGAAAAGGAGCAGTATTTACCAACGATGGCACCCATGAGCTGGACGCTTCTATCATGGATGGTCACCACAGAAGAGCAGGTGCTGTAGCGGGTGTAAAGCATATTCAGAATCCTGTGAAATTATGCCGTCATATCATGGAACACAGCGGGCACGTATTCATGTTGGGCTCAGGCGCTGAGCAATTCGCATTGGAACAAGGCTTTGGTCTTGTTGAGAACAGCTTTTTCTCAACTGAATTCAGAAGAGAGCAGTGGCTAAAATTAAAAGATACCGATGTTACAGCATTGGACCATAGCGCACACCACCTGCGCAAATTTGGCACCGTAGGAGCTGTGGCATACGACCGCAATGGCAACCTGGCCGCAGCAACCTCAACGGGGGGCATTACCAATAAGCGGTATGGCCGCGTAGGAGATTCGGCAATTATCGGAGCCGGCACTTACGCCGAAAACGGCATTTGCGCTGTATCAGCTACCGGATATGGTGAATTTTTTATTCGAGGTGTAGCGGCTTATGAAGTAGCAGCTCTTATAAAACATGCCAAACTGAGTCTGCAGCAAGCGTGCAACGAAATCATTTTTGAAGCAATCCCCAAACTGGGCGGCGATGGAGGATTAATCGCCATAAACAACAAAGGCGAAATTTATATGCCTTTCAATACCAAGGGAATGTACCGCGCAGCAAAACGCGAAAACGAAGAATTACAGCTAGGTATTTACGAAGATAAATAACGCTGGCAATCAGTGATGTTTACCGCACCATCGGACGGGCACTCTGCTTACTGTCTTTGCCGGCAAATACCAGATTCATTCCAAAATGAAGGCGCAAATCGCCTGCATTTTCGGGGTAAATGATACTTGATGTGGTTTCTTGATTTGCATCAGTAATTTTCACCCGGGTAAGCGAAGCAACTCTCAGACTTTCCACCATGCACCATAGTTGAAATGGCCCACCCATCATCACAATGCCCCCACCAAAAAAAGTACCGGCTCCTTGTTGATTTGTGATGTGAAGACTCGCTTCAATTTTATTCCAGAATATTTGGTTGTAGCCAGCAGAAATTCGCAGCGGCAAGCCAAACTCACCCAATCCGCGCATGCCATTGGCCCATACTTTACCTTTTCCAATTTTGGTATCAACTACATCATAGCTCGCTGCGAGCCGTGCAAAACCGTTGAGGTTGGTTCTGAAAGTTGATGTGGTGCGCTCAAAGCCGTATACGTCTTCCAAATCAGTGAGCAGTTGTTCCACCTCTGTGTCCAGCCCTTCATCGAATTCGCTACCGGTAGAAAAAATAAAGTCGGTAAGGTCTACTCCGTTGAATGCAAAGGATGCATCACTTGTGCCGTAATTGGCGATATCAGTTCTCCAGGATATAAATCCAAGATCGTTCACCGCAAGGTTCACCGAAAGTTTCTCTGTTGGCTTATATACCGCGCCTACATCGGCCCCGAAACCGGTATTATTCAAGCCCATTGCATAGCGACCTCTATTCTCATGAATGGGGTCACCATCATCCGAAAATGCGCCATATATGCCCGAAGTATTTACCAGAAATGAACCCGATGATTGCATTTCGTAAGTGGTTTGATCGGTGTGTAATTTCAATCCTGACTCGGCGGTGCTGATACTTTCCATACCGTATAGATATTTTGCCGTAAGGCCTACTTGCCATTTGTCGAGATCAATGCTGTATCCCAGAACATACTCACGGTAGTGAATACCGTTTACGCGCAGGTCGCTCAGGTTGGCGGTATTGTTTTCGAATTGGCTGTGGCCGGTATTTCCATACACACCCAGCACGAATACGTCGCGTGGAATGGCCACTTCAAACCGGGCTTTTTCGGCGGCACGAAAGTGAACGTAGTGCTTACCGAATTTCACCCCGGCATGCAATAGTTCCACGCCCATTCCGCCCATTGTCAAGGCTTCTTTGTCGATATTGTTCAGCACCGATGCACCGTCAATTCTTACCACACCGGCATTGCTTGCTGCGAGGTCGCGGGCAGGCCTGAACCAGTTGTTGCTATGCTCTGCGTATATTCCGCTGAGCGCCGGTATACCAAAATTAAATTTGCCGGCAGGTTGCAATGCAGGATTGGCATAAACCCGCTGGGGGAGTAATTCAAACTCGCCAACCTGTCCGCTCAACTGTGCAGCGGCCTTGTGGCAACTGAACGTGCTGCTGAGAAATGTCAGCATGGCCATTACTTTATAAATTCTCATAGCTCAGGCTGATTTTTGCGGAAAGTTGTGTTTCTATTTCATCGTCGGTGAAAAACCTAACCGGGCTGTCGCCGTTGGTGGTTGTATTTCCAAGCACCTTAATAATCATGCGCTTTACATCAGCCAGTGGGTCAATTCTTTCGCGGGGTATTGGAATGTCGATCACGGTCCTTGTTTTGCCGGTGGCCCTGCCATAGTCAGGATGCGATGGATCAACATTGAGGTTTACCGGAGCAGAATTAAACACGTACTGTACGCTACTAAAAAGTGAGTCAATGCGGTTGTAGAGCGAATCGCAAAAAACGATCTGCACACCGGCATCGAGCGGCAAGCCATTATCCACCACGAGCCTAATATCAAGCGCGATAATATACCCAAGGTCATCGGCCGAGTCTACTATGTCGCCAAGCGATAGCTCTACCGAATCCAACAAACTGAAGTTGGCCAGAGAACCGAATAGAGGCACATCAGCTTCGAACGAAACCCGTAAATCAGCATCGCGTGATATGAAAACCGATTGCTCGTTCAGGTGATTCAGCGAAAGCGTGAAATCGCTGGATATATAATTTGGTTTAAATTCGAAAAACTCCGAAACCGTAGGTCGCATGGCTTCATTGTCGAGCCGTATCACAGTAAGCGCAGGAAAACCGGGCTGAAGGGCAGGCGCCACGAAGGCATCGAAGAAAATATTATCGGAAGTAACTGTGAGCTGAGAACCGGCCTTGTTAGAGCCTCTTATTTGGTGAATGTCGAGATTCACACCCATTCCAAAACCATTGTTTACATAAAAATTCAGCAGCGGCTCTTCAATAGAGATATCATAATCGGGTGCATTGTCAAACATGCTTACGGTAATGCCTTTATCAGCAATCAAAATATTTCGTGGAGCGATGTACCCGCCGGCTGCCTGCACCAAAAGGTTGGTAAGTCCGAAGCTCATTTGAACAGGAGCCGCGTTGCTGCCGCCGGCTGCTGTAAGCGTGAGTTCATAGAATACCCGTATTCCATTATCAATGCCCGGGGCGTTGACAAAAGTGAGAAGTAGGTCCTCAAAAGTGGTCTCTTCAATTGCACTTACCGGTGGTTGTTCATTTTCGATGATCGATTCAACTAGCACTTGCTGATTATCGGCAGAGCGCAGTTGTACCCTTCCGTTTATTGCATAATTGCCCGATGATTGAATACCGAAACGCCAATTTCCGGACTCAAAACGCGCTGAATCGAGGCGGTCGCCTTCCGGCAAAATAAGTTCAAATATTTCGCTGCCTTGTATGGTAACTTTCCCTTGCAGCGACATTTCACCCATATTGGGTACAGATGGAGTAAACGACTTTGTAAATTCCTGATTGGGAATGCTGAGGAAATCGCCTACTGCAATTACTGTTTCGCTGCTGCGGTATACTATGCTGAGGGCTCCACCTTCATCAGTAACGACCAGCCCGTTGCTGTCGAAATGCTCGATGGCACGCTCAGCGCTGATGCGGCTGTAGGCAATGGGTATACCAAATTGGGGATTTGCTCCGAGGCTGACCTCATTGACTTCAACGTCATTTTTTACACATGACTGAAACAGGGCTGCAAGAAAAATTGCAATTGCCGAAATACGAATAGCGTACACCATAGCTTAAAGGGGTTAGCGTGGTGTACGCCAATACCTTTCTGCTGGTTGCATTATCGAAAATCAGAACCCACACAGGCTAAGTAGCGCGAGCGAGCCGAAAAGTGAAATAAAAAAACTAAACCTTAACCGCAGTGAGAATCGAGTCGAAAATCTGCTTGCCATCCACATTGCCAAGCAGCGGGTCGGCGGCGCGCTCAGGGTGCGGCATCATGCCAAATACATTCTTTGCCTTATTGGTTACGCCTGCAATATTCTCAATACTTCCATTGGGATTTGCTTCTTTGTTGAAGTGGCCATCCTTATCGCAATAGCGGAATACTACCTGCTCGTTTTCATTGAGTTCACGAAGGGTTTCGGCTGAGGCATAGTAACGGCCCTCACCGTGGGCAATGGGTATTTTGAGTGCCTTATCGCTATCGATGCCGCATGTAACGAGCGTAGAACTTGTGGCGGGTTTGATAAATACATTTTTGCAAACAAACTTTTGGTTGTTGTTGTGCAGAAGCGCGCCGGGAAGCAGACCGGCTTCGCAGAGAATTTGAAATCCGTTGCAAATACCCATCGCATAACCTCCGCGATTGCAGTGGGCCACCACGCTCTCCATAATTGGCGAAAAACGGGCGATGGCACCTGAACGCAGGTAATCGCCAAAAGAAAAACCTCCCGGAATCATTACAAAATCTACTGCTCGAAGATCGCGGTCTTTGTGCCATAGACGCACTACTTCCTGTCGCATCATATGTTGAAGTACATATATCAGATCTTCATCGCAATTAGAGCCGGGAAATACTACTACGCCAAATTTCATTTCTAAAGATTAATGTGAAGCAAATATATTCAAATTTCGCCGGCTGCGGCTGACCATATTTTCAACACGGCGAGCAGCAGCCATAGATACATAATCAATTGCAGCAACCAAGGACGCCTCGCACCTGAAAAAAATACGCCCATAAATATCGCCACAGCCGGGGCAAACAACAGGTATAGCTTATGCTCATTTGCCGAAAGGCCGGCGGCGTATGCAAAAACAAACAAGCTTAATACCGCATACCACATAAATACAGCTTTTGAATTTTTGCGGTGAACGGTTGAGATACCCATATCGGCAATAAACTGACCAAAGCCGAGCATGGTGACAATGGCCGTAACAACATAAAAGGCATACCCCGAGCCCTTATTAGGATTGTTGTTGAAAAAACTCCAGTCGAATTCGAAAAACTCGAGCATATTGGGCTTCGACCCAAACCACCAATAGGCGGCCCAGGCGTAAACCACAGGGGTAAAAAAACCCGCCGTGGGCAGCAACCACTCCCTGATGCTAAAGGACCGCAGCCTTAATAACCCCACCCAAACAAGCGGCAAGAGCACAATAGTAGGTGGAAAAATAAAGATGGCCAACGCAATAAACAACCCCGAGTCGTACAGCATAAAGGTGGGCGAACTGATTCTGTAAGTGGCCAGCAATCGCCTTAAACCCAACAGCACAAAAAGATTGGCAAATACAATGGGGTTCAGATAAAGATTTGACAGATCAGCGGCACAAAATAAAAAGTAAACCAGGGCGGGGAAATAGTTCTCGCGGTTGGCAAACTCATGCCTGTTGAAGATGATATTGATAAGAAGGGCACCTGCCAAAATCGCGAAAATATTGATCGCGATACCTGCTATTGGAAAATCCTTTAATGGGGCAACGGCAACATCGTATAGCGGGCCTGCAAGAAGACTATCTAACTGTGCAGAAAACAAATAACTGCATACCCCTAATGCTATGGATGGCAGCAGTAATAGGATCACAACCCCTTGCCGGTTCGAACCGAATGACGTGTAAATCATACGCGGCGAATATAGGCTTTTACCTTGTTGATTTTATGGTTAGATTTGCCTATAAAATTTTGGTCATGGAATACCTATTAGCCCCAATCGCCGTGCTTATCAAGTGGACTTTCAACACTATTCTGGTTCCGCTGGGAGAGTTGCCAGCTATTGCAAATCCAAACAATATATTCATTGTGATCATAGCTGTAGGTTTGGCCTACTGGCTTTTTGTACAAGGCAAATATAACCGCAAAGCAGAGAAGGAAGGCGGTTTGAAATAATCTCAACCGAGGTCGGCCCCTATGTCGCGTCTGTAATATTTGCCTTCAAAGGCAATTTTCTCTGTGGTGTGATAAATTTTCTCCAAGGCTTCCTTTAAATGCTGACCGTAGGCAGTTACCGCAAGTACCCTACCCCCGTTGCTCAGTACCTTACCATCTTTAAGCGATGTACCTGCGTGGAATACCATCACTTCACTTCCGGCAGCCAATCCTGTGATCTCCTTACCTTTTTCATAATCGCCCGGGTATCCTCCTGATACCATCATAACAGTGGCCGCCATGCGGTTATCGAATTCCGCAGTTGCTCCGGAAAGGGCGCCATCTGCTGCGGCTACGAGCAAGGGTAAAAAATCGCTTTTCAGCCGGGGCATTACCACTTCAGTTTCTGGGTCGCCCATGCGTGCGTTGTACTCAATTACAAAAGGCTCACCGCCTACGTTGATAAGCCCGAAGAACACAAAACCTACATAGGGTATACCATCATGCTTCAGTCCGCTTATGGTTGGCTCTACTATGCGGCTTATCACCTTATCCATAAATGCCTTGCCAGCAAACGGCACGGGGCTAACGGCTCCCATACCGCCTGTATTCGGCCCTGTATCGCCCTCTCCTATTCGCTTGTAATCTTTGGCTTCAGGCAGCAGCACATAGGCTTTGCCATCGGTGAGGGCAAAAACAGACAATTCAATACCGCTCAAAAATTCTTCAATCACCACCCTGGCTGATGCCGCTCCAAACCGTTCGTTGGCGAGCATATCGGCTATTTCGGCTTTGGCTTCGGCCAAATCAGCAATGATTAGCACCCCCTTACCTGCGGCCAAGCCATCGGCTTTCAGCACATAAGGCGGCTTCAGTGTTTCGAGAAATCGCTGCGCTTCGGCAATCTGTGCCCTGTTGAAAGTGCGATAGGCGGCAGTGGGTATGGCGTGGCGCATCATGAATTGCTTGGAGAAATCCTTGCTGCCTTCCAGCATGGCGCCTGCTTTGCCGGGCCCAATAATGCGCAGACCCTTATACTTTTCATTGGCTTCAAAATAGTCGCGAATACCGCCTACAAGCGGGGCTTCCGGGCCTACTACCATCAAATCGATGGCGTGATCGTCCACGAGACGCGCTACTCTATCAAAATCTTCAGGATTGACGCCCAAATTTATACCCACTGATGCAGTGCCCGCATTGCCCGGCGCAATGCAGAGTTTGTTGCAAAGTGGGCTTTGGGCAATTTTCCACGCCATAGCGTGCTCACGGCCACCCGAACCTAGGATGAGAATATTCATGATTTAATCTTTCGAAGTGCAAAGTAAGCGATTGGTGGACAAAGCCCCTGAGAAGCATCAATATAAAAGTCCTTTGAACCCAATAATACCGATGAAATAGTTTAATAACCTGCACTTTAGGAATATTACAATTGCCGATTATTAAAATGGGGCACATCAGGATTCTACAAAAATATTGATCTCCCTTTCACCGCATTCATTGAAAAATCGCACCATTGAGTAACGAAGCACTGATTTGCGATTGCCAAAACGTCATTTTAAACTGTCTAATAAAATCCTATGAAAACGCTCTTTAAGGTACTCATCATTTTTTCTCTAAGTATTGCGCATCGTGAAAGTGATGCACAAGATTTCGATTACTTTGAGAATAATCCTATTTGGAAGGTTACCAGCATTTGCTCACAAGGATATCCTTGCATTGCTTCAAGTGCATTCAATTATATCTTAGAAGGCGATAGTATGATTAATGGCCTTGAATACAGGGTGCTATTTAGTATTGGCCAAACAGAACTGATGTGGTTTGCCAATCCACCCGCGGGCTGCTCAGGCAGCAGCACTTTTAATTATGTAGCGGGTTTTGTGAGAACTGGAGGAAAGAAGATCTTTTTCATTCCAAACAATGAAACATAAGAGCAATTGCTCTACGACTTCAATTTGGAAGTGGGCAGCACATTACCACTTAGCTATATCAATTATGAAGAAGGGATCATGGTAACAGCAATTGATAGCATTGCTACCCCTTTTGGCTATCTACAGCGGTTTGCTCTTACTGGCAATACATGGTCTAACTTCCTGATTGAAGGCATTGGACATGATAAGGGTTTTCTGGAGCCGGTTTCTACAATGCTTGAGTGTGGTTATGAACTTCTTTGTTACAGTTTAGCCGATGAATCATACTTTCCTGAATCAGGAATACCATGCCTACTGCCTTCGGGCTTACCAGAAAAACCGGACAACAAAATACAACTTCATATTTATCCCATCCCTGCCCATCAATCTGTAATGGTCACAACTGGGCGTTCACTAACCAACGTTACAATTAGAATATCAACTACCTAGGGCGAACTTGCACTTGAATACATCGGGCTTCCTGGTGAAAATATAAACATTAGAAACTTACAGATGAAGGCGGGTCTGTACATTTTGCAGGTTTATGAAAACCAACAATTGATTGGCTCTGACAAACTGATAGTTCTTGATTAAACCACAAAGCCACGCGTTCAATCTACGTTGGAGATTAGCCAAAAAAAATCCCCGGAGTTTATGGCTTCGGGGATTTCTGTTTAAACAAGATTAATTAAACCTTAACCCTTTTAATGCTGCAACCCATCTGACGGGTGCTGTTTGGGTCAATAGATTTGCCGCTTACATGCGCTTTAATGGCATTTTGGAGATAAGGTTCTTTAACAGTGTCCTTGCTATCTACAGAGTCGTCAATTGCGCCTTTGTAAATAAGCTTCATATTGCCGTCAAAAAGAAATACGTGAGGCGTGGTAAGTGCGCCAAAAGCATCGGCTACCACATGGTCTTTGTCGAGTAGGTAACTTCCTTTCAAAGCTTTGTCCTTGTAGCGCTTCTTCATATCGTCCATGCTATCGCCGGCAGTGCGCTTTGCTTCATTGGGGTTGATCAATGCAAAACCGATTTCATTCGCAGCAGCCATATCAGCAAGAGCAGGGTATCTGCCTTCCCAACCTTCTGATTTTGATCCGTTGCCTACTACAAAAGGACAGGTATTACAACTGAAAATTACGAGCAAGCCGCCTTTCTTTTTCAATTCATCAAGGCTGATGCTTTTGCCCGATACGTCGGCCATTTTCGCGTCAGCCTTGGGTGCCTTAGCTCCAATTTCGAGAATCTCAGCGCGGTTCGCATCTGTATTCTTAAATGCATATCCTGCTCCAAGACCGAGAAGGAAAAGGGCTGCGATAAAAATTTTACCTGATTTTTTCATGGGGATAGTTCTTTTGATCAACATTCCCTTTCGGGAAAGGTAAAACTGCCAATGCGCGCAAATGTTGCTTAGCAGTATTCTTCGTACGCCATTTTAAGGTTTTCGGCAATCATATCGGCCGGACGGCCTTCTATATGGTGGCGCTCTATAAAGTGCACTAAACGGCCGTCTTTGAAAAGCGCAATAGAAGGTGATGATGGAGGGTAAGGCAGAAAATACTGTCTTGCTCTTGCTACCGCATCGGTATCAAAACCGGCAAAAACAGTAGTAAGGGTTTCGGGTTTTTTATCGCCTTGTAAGGAGAGTTTCACACCGGGCCTTGCAGCGCCGGCAGCACAACCGCATACAGAGTTTACCACTACCAGGGTAGTGCCTTTTGCTTCTGCCAGAGCCGCATCAACTTCTTCAGGGGTATTTAGTTCAGTAAAACCTGCTTTTACCAAGTCATCCTTCATGGGTGCAACCAAATCAGCTGGATACATAATTATTGGGTTTTAAATTCGCTACAAAGATACTGCGCAAAGCGGCAGCTTGTACGTAATAACCTTTTATAAGAAGTTTGGTTCTCAAATACCCTGCCTTCGTGAGCCAAAAAATGCTTTCAGCAGCAGGGCAGATTCTTCGCCCATAAGGCCACCTTCCCATAGCGTCTTGGGGTGCAGGAGATTTTCGCCGTAGAGTGTAAAACCCTTTTTCTGATCGTAAGCACCAAAAACCAACTTACCTATCTGCGCCCAGTGCAGGGCTCCGGCGCACATAAGGCAAGGTTCAAGACTCACATACATTGTGCATTGGGGCAGGTATTTTCCACCGAGAAAATCAGATGCAGCAGTGATGGCTTGCATTTCGGCGTGGGCGGTAACATCGGTAAGCCGCTCGGTAAGGTTATGAGCCCGGGCTATGATGCGCTTATCGCAAACGATTACTGCTCCCACAGGCACTTCGTCCTCATCAAAAGCCTGCTGGGCGTCGCGCAGGGCCTGCTTCATAAAATACGCATCGCTCAGTGGTTCTATTGCCATGGGGCGAAGTTAAGCCCAATGCAACAACAAAAAAAGCCGGCTGCAGGGCCGGCTCTTTTCATGGTTTCAAAATTTATATCATCTCTGTGCTTCGGCGTTCATATATTTCAACATGGCTCCGGCAGCATATATTTTTTCGGGTTTTTCATTTCCGCCAGGGTCGTAGCGTTGCCATATACCGTACTTATATCCATCGCGGTACTCGCCCTGCGATTCCACCTTGCCCGAAGCATAATAATAGGTAAACTCACCGTGAGGCAATTTCATATCGGCATCAAGATAAGTTCCTTCCATTTTCACTTCACCGCTCAGGTATTTTACCTTAAAGGTATGCTTACCTTCATATTGGCCAATAAGCTCAGCGTAGTAGGCAGCATCCTTTTTACTTTTCACCGGCTCCATGCGCTCATTGAAATATTTTATCATTTCATTATCGCTTACAAAGGCAAATACAGGAATGCTTATTATCGCAAGCCATACAGTTTGTATCAGGGTATTTTTCATAGCACTGGCATTAACGATTTACCTTACGGAAAATGCAGTGCGTGGGTTGCGGAATATACGATAGTGAGCCTGATCAGGCCAACCAACCTTCCCTATCAAGTGAGCGGTACTGAATAGCCTCGGCCAGGTGGTGGGTTGAGATATTGGCATTGCCTTCGAGATCGGCAACGGTGCGTGCCACTTTGAGAATACGGGCATACGAGCGTGCAGAGAAACCGAGTCGTTCCATAGCATTTTTGAGCAAGGCTTCGCCGTTAGAGTCGATCTCGCAGTATACCTTCATCAATTTTGGCGTAAGCTGTGCATTACAATATACCCCGTCTACAGTATCAAAGCGTACATTCTGTATTTCTCGGGCGCGTACTACACGCTCTCGAATGGTGTCAGAGCCCTCGCTCACACGGCGGTCGCGAAGTTCATCGAAAGCTACAGGATTCACTTCTATATGCAGGTCGATGCGGTCCATAAGCGGCCCCGATATTTTAGCCAGGTAGCGCCTTACGGCAAATTCGCTGTCGGCTGATTCACCCGGTTTGAAGAAGTCGCCGCTGGGTGAAGGGTTCATCGAAGCAACGAGCATAAATGAGGCGGGGTAATCAACAGAAATTTTGGCCCGCGATATGGTTACAACCCTATCTTCGAGCGGCTGGCGCAGCACTTCGAGCACCTGTCTTTTAAATTCGGGAAGCTCATCGAGAAAGAGGATGCCATTATGCGCCAGTGATATTTCGCCGGGCTTTGGATTACTGCCCCCACCTACCAGTGCCACATCGCTTACTGTATGGTGGGGACTGCGGAATGGTCTTTCGGTAACCAGCGACTTGTTTGACGGTAGTAAACCAGCTACAGAGTGTATTTTGGTGGTTTCGAGGGCTTCATTCAGCGTAAGGGGCGGCAGTATGGTGGGTATGCGCTTAGCGAGCATGGTTTTGCCCACACCGGGAGGGCCTACCAGAATAATGTTGTGCCCGCCCGCTGCGGCTACTTCAAGCGCACGCTTCACATTCTCTTGCCCTTTTACATCTGAGAAGTCGAAGTTGAAATGATTGGCCTTTGTTTCGAAAGCTGCCTTTAGGTCTACCCTTACCGGCTCAGTGAGTGAAGGGTTCTCCAATACCTGAATGGCATCGATAATATTCTCTACGCCATACACGTCGAGACCTTCCACAATTGCTGCTTCGCGGGCATTGGCTGCAGGTAGCACAAAACCCTTGAACCCTTCCTTTTTGGCTTTTATGGCCATTGGCAAAGCGCCCTTTATTGGCTGTAGGCTGCCATCGAGCGAAAGCTCACCCATGATGAGGTAACGCTCTATATCTGGTGCATTTATTTGTCCGCTCGCTGAGAGTATACCCATAGCCAGGGTAAGATCGTATGCCGAGCCTTCCTTGCGAATATCGGCCGGGGCCATGTTGATGGTTACTTTTTTGATCGGCAGGCGATAGCCGTTATTGAGCAGGGCTGCATCAATGCGCTGCTGGCTTTCCTTCACGGCGCTGTCGGGCAGGCCTACGAGGAAGAAGTTCACGCCTTTATCGATGTTCACTTCAACTGTAATGGTGATGGCATCTACGCCATACACTGCGCTCCCATAGGTTTTTACAAGCATGGCTATCCGGTATGTCGCTCTATATAGTCTATAAGGCTGTGAATAATCTTGATATGAATTTCCTGGATTCGGTCAGCAAATCCATGGTGAGGCACACGCAGTTCTACATTGGCCAGCGTGGCGAGTGAGCCACCTTTATTTCCAGTAAGGGCTACCACATGAATGCCCTTGTCGCGGGCTGCCTGCGCAGCACGCATCAAATTGGCTGAATTGCCGCTGGTGCTTATTGCCAGAAGCACATCGCCCTCCCGCCCCATGCCTTCTATAAAGCGGCTAAACACAAATTCATATCCGTAGTCGTTGGCCACGCAACTGATGTGCGAAGGATCGCTAATGGAGATAGCCGGCAGTGAACGGCGGTCGGCGCGGTACCTACCTGTAAGCTCTTCGGCAAAGTGCATGGCATCGCACATGGAGCCACCGTTACCGCATGATATTACCTTATTGCCGCGCAATATGGCATCGCTCATAAGCGCTCCCGCCTTGCGGATATTGGGCACAAAATGAAGGTCGGCAATAACCGCTTCAAGCACCGATCGCGCCTCAGTAAAATGATGTAAAATAGGGTCTTCCATAGCTGCCTGATTTAGTTACGCCAAAGATCACAGCCAAATATGCACAATTATCGGTGATTTAGAAAAATGAAATCACGCTACGAAAGCCAGGATCAATAACTATTGCTATTTCCCAAACTTCTCCAACCCTCTTCTGAGCCAATCATTGAACAGTTCTACATCGCCGTAGTCCTGATAATTTGCGGGTTCATTAAGCATGTTCTCATTGTGATCGAGCAGCACATAGTAAGGCTGCGCATTTACACCGTAGCGCTGCTCCTGAAATGCGGCCCACTTATGGCCCACATTGCGCAATTTCTTTTTGCGGCCGCCGGTAAGTTCCACTTCTATCTGCTCCGCTTCGGGAAGGGGCACCTTTTCATCCACGTAAAGGGATATCAGCACCACATCATCTGATAGTTTGCGCTTTATTTCGGGATCGCTCCATACATGCTGCTCCATTTTACGACAGTTTACACAGGCATGGCCGGTGAAGTCTATCATCACCGGTTTACCCACCGATTTGGCGTAAGCCATTCCCTTATCGTAATCGTGAAAGGCGTAGATATTTTGCGGACCAATATGCTGCCCATCGCTTGAGGGAGCTGCTACCTCGCCCGCACCACCTACAAAACCCACCCCAAAGGGGCTTTCACTGTAGTGCATAGGCGGCGGAAAAGCACTGATAAGCTTGAGTGGCGCCCCCCACATACCGGGCAGCATGTATACCACAAATGTACCGGTAAGCAATGCAAGCATAAGCCGCGTTACTGAAATATAGGGCAGGTCACTATCCTGCGAAAGCTTGAGCTTGCCAAGCAGGTAAAAAGTGAGCATGGTAAATACTACAATCCATATTGCAATAAATACTTCTCTTTCGAGAAAATGGAGTTGCAGAACCAGATCGGCATTGGAGAGGAACTTAAATGCCAAAGCCAGCTCCAGAAAACCGAGGGTAACCTTTACTGAAATGAGCCATCCGCCGGATTGTGGCAGGGAGTTGAGCCATCCCGGAAAAGCTGCAAACAAGGTAAATGGCAAGGCGATGGCGAGCGAAAAACCGAGCATTCCAACTGCCGGAGCCCAACCGCCTTTTGATGCGGCCTCCACAATTAAGGTACCCACAATGGGGCCGGTACATGAAAAGGAAACAAGGGCAAGTACCAAGGCCATAAAGAAAATACCAATGAGGCCGCCCTTATCGGCTTTTGCATCAGCTTTATTGATCCAAGAACTCGGGAGGGTAATTTCAAAAGCACCCAGAAATGAAATGGCAAAAACGACAAGCAGGGCGAAGAAAAACAGGTTGAACCAGGGGTCGGTACTCATCTCGGAAAGCACCGAAGCGCCAAAAGCAGCAGTTACGCCCACTCCCAACGCCACATAAATACCGATAATTGAAAGCCCGTAAAGTGCCGCATTGCGCACGCCCGCAGCCTTGGTTTTACTCTGCTTGGTAAAGAAGCTTACAGTAAGGGGTATCATCGGGAAAACACAGGGTGTAAGCAGGGCTGCAAAGCCGCTCAGGAACGAAATAATAAAAATGATCCAGTTGCTGCGTGCTTTTACAGGTGCAGCCGAAGCACCCGTCTCGGCACCCGGCTTTAATGGAAACTCAAAGTCAATATCTTCGGGTGCAAGGCAGGTGAAGTTATTGCAGCTCGTAAAGGTGAGAAAACCCTTCACGGATGTGGCTGTGGTGGACGTTTTTCGCACCTTTTGCATAAAGATGGCGTTGCCTTCAAAATAGGCGAGCTCAGCCCCGAATACCTGGTCGAATTTTACTTTCGGTTTGCTCTCTTCCACCGACCCGTTCAGGGCGTAGCCTATGCCGGCTTCGAAGGTGAATGATATGGGCATGGCACCTGTTTCAGGGTCCACAGTAAGCGAATACACATACCAGCCTGAGTCAATTGCCGCTTCAGCAACCAGCACTGCTGTGGAATCGGTTTCGTCCAGCACGCTGAACTGCCACGATACCGGAGTGAGCACGCCGCCACCAGACATACCCATATCTACCAAGGCTTCGATCAGTGGAGTCTCTGCTACCTGGGCAGCTCCCACCGCACCTTTTACATTGATGGCAAAGGGAAGGTCTTCGGGTGGAAGGCACATCATATCGTTGCACACCATAAAAGTGAGCTCACCTTCTACTTTAAAATCGGCGTTTGCCTTGCGCTTTATAGCCTGTGTGAAAACTGCCTTCTTATCGAAGTAATTCAAGTTCATCGCAAAATTGGGATCGTATTCGGTTTTGAATTTACCCTGCTTCACCTCTCCTGTGCACCCGTACTGCGCGCTCTTATTGAACCTGAACGATGTGGGTATGGGCCCTTCGTCGCTCTGCAGTGTAAGGGCGTATACGTGCCAACCTGCTTCAATGGTGGCTGTGAAAATCAGCTCAGCATCCGTGTCGCCTGTGTATTTCACATCATACTTCCACGATACAGGTTCGTATACCTGCGCTTTAAAAGGCGAAGCGGATAAAAGTAAAGTAAGCAGTATGGAAAAGTATCCTGTGATTCTCAACATCGATTACCTATTCGAAAATTAGTGGGCAAAGCTAAGCAATTTCAACTTTTGAAATAGGTGATGCCTGCCTCAATGTTGCATTCCTATCTTATGAAATCTATCTCTTCGCCGAGCTTGAGATTAAAGCGTTTTCGGGCTATAGCCGAAGTAAGATAAAAGAAAGGGGTATCTAAAAGGGCTATGATAACTTTGAAAAGGAACCCGTTTGCCAAAAGAACCCAAAAAAGTGCCCATGGAATAGCCCCGAAAATGCAGAGCAGCCCAAGCACTACTGCCGTATCAATAAATTGTGAAACGATGGTGCTGAAGTTATTTCGCACCCAGAGCATCTTGCCTTTGGTAACCCTTTTCCAGAAATGAAAAAGACGTATATCAATCAATTGCGCAAGAAGATAGGCCACCATGGATGCCAGTAGCGCCAAACCGGTATAGCCGAAAACTTTTGAAAACATGGCATCGCCCACAGGCGAAAAATCAGTGGCCGGAGTGGCATCAGCCAGCAGCACCACCACAAACACAAACAGCGTGGCGAACAGCCCGGCGTACACCACCATATTTGCCTTTTTGGCGCCATAGATTTCGCTGATGATATCGGTAATTAAAAAAGTAAGTGGATAGGGAATAATGCCAACCGAAATCTCGAAGCGGTAGTGAGCGATGCCGTGCCAGGCGCTGCCAGCTTCAGCGCCAAATGAAAGAAATGTAAACGGCGACCAGAAAAAGAATTTTTGAAATATGAGATTTCCACCTACCAGACAAGCGATGAATACGGCAGCCAGAATGAGATAAAGAGCAAATGCTTCGCGGTGAATTTTATCCTTCATTGGGGCTTTTAACAATGGTATCTTCTCTTTGTTGGCGAGATAGTATAAAGCGCCTTAACGGCCTGGCATTTTCACCTATTTTAAAACGCTCGCTGATGCGGTAACCCACCACCCAGCAAATTTCATTTCGCGAAAGCAGCACGTACGTATTTTTCTTCTCTACCGGCGATAGCTTGATGTCAGTAAGGAAATCGCTTACCTTGCGGCTGCCCTGCATGCCCAAAGGCTGAAAGCGGTCGCCTTCCCTCCAAAGCCGCAAATCCATAGGTAGCTTTGCCTGCGATGCATCCAAATATGCAATATGGTTTCCGGTATTGGTGAAATCGGGAGTCTGGTTCAGGAGTTCCCAACTCAGTTGTATCGGCTTATCAATGAAGCCTGCATCTGCAGTAATAAGCATGGGCGCAACATTAATATCTTGGCTTTGGCCAAAAGCAAAACCTTCACGGTCGCGGTATACGGTAAAGCGTTTTCCAATTAGCTTCTTGCCTGTTTGTCCTTCGCTAAGCTGCCGGAGTGAGGGAAGTAAGCCCGCATCAAACCCTAACCCAGTAAGCACATACTTGCCCAAAGCAGGAAAAGCAAAGATGAGCTGTGCATCACCGATAGCCATTCTCCACTCACCGGGAGCTACTGTCTTGAATTTCTCAGAGATGAATTCCCTTGCCGCATGTTCCAAAAAATCATCCGCTTCAGCAAGGTAATCCATCGATTCACCGGCCTTGAGCAGCGCAGTAGAAGCTATATTCTTAAATTCAGATGCAGCGCCGTGGCGCACCCTGTTGCGCAGGTAGACATCAGTAGTATTTGAGCTGTCTTCTCTCCATGTAATTCCTTGAACTTTTGCAAATTGCATTATTTCTGCACGGCTTATTTTTGACAACGGCCTTATAATGGCGCCATTCTTTTCAGGTATGGAGCGCAACCCTTTCAATCCGGCTCCCCTGGTAAAATTCATCAGTAAAGTTTCCAAACGGTCGTCTAAATGGTGCGCAGTGATGATCCAATCTATGCCATGCCCTTGCCGAAGCGATTCAAACCGCTCATAGCGGAATGCACGCGCGGCAGCCTGTATACCATCTTTGGCAATTGATTTTTCGATTTTCATGTGCGTTACATCGCAGGGAATGCCCAACTGCCCGCAGAGATTTCTTACAAAGGCCTCATCGGCATCGCTTTCAGCACCTCTCAAACCGTAGTTTATATGCGCTGCGAGTACCTTGATGCCGATCTTGCTGCACAAGTGGAGCATTACTGTAGAATCAAGGCCTCCGCTCACCGCCACGAGATAGTGCTCTTTTGGCAAAGCACCGACCGACTGCAATTGTGCCATGAAGTAATCGGGCAGGTTCATGGTGCTACATCTATATCTAGCGCTTTCATAAGCGCCGCTGCCTTGAGCATGCATTCTTCATATTCCTTTTCAGGAATGGCGTTGATGGTAATAGCGCTGCCCACAGCGAAAGCAATGGTCTGTGTAGCGGAGTTAAAAAACAAGGAGCGAATCATCACATTAAAGTCAAAATCACCATTGGGCGTCATTCGTCCGAAAGCCCCGCTGTATGTACCCCGTTTAAAATTTTCGTGGCGTTCTATCAGTTTCATGGCACTTATTTTCGGGGCACCCGTCATGCTA